>NZ_BAAAHK010000006.1:0-179431 GCF_039525325.1 Kribbella koreensis | reverse complement strand
CCGCCAGCGCGTCGGCCACCAGCTGGACATTGGGATGAGTGCTCACGGACGAAACCTTACTTCTCGTAGATGCTGATCAACTTGCGGTAGGCCTTGGGATTGCTCAGTACGCCGGTGTTGTCGGCGAACTGATCGATCGCGCCGACCAGGCCGAGCTCCCGCACCTTCTGGTCCTTCACCGCCTTGAGGCTCGCCTCGGCGAAGCGCCCGGCATGGAGCACGATCGCCGGCCGCTCGTGGAACTGGTGCGGCTCCACGTCGACGGCGTCCGTCAGCCTCAACGCGTTGAACCGGATCGCGGCCTTGCGGTACGCCGATGTCAGCGCGCGCTCGCGTTCGTTGTGGGTGCCGGCTTCGAGCGTGTCCTCGAGATCGCGATCCAGGCCGTCAGGGTGGCCGAGCCGGCTGAACGCGGTACCGAGCCACTTCGTATAGGGCGCGTAGGTGCGCTCCATCAGCAGGGCGAGCCGCATCAGGTCGCGGACGAGCCGGGCGGCGACGACGCGCGAGCCGAGCTCGTCGCCGACCTCTGACGTGCGTTGGACGAAGGTCTCTTCCTCGGCGATCCGGGACCACTGGCAGGCGATCATCCAGCGCCAGAGGTCGTCCGGGTACCACCGGAGCTCGTCCCGTACCACCTGCAGCCGGCCGTCATCGGCGTACACCTGGCCGGCGACCACCCCCAGCAGCTTCTGCTGTGGGGTCACGAGCCAGTCCTGGAGGCTCAGGTGGCGGCCGTTGAGCACGCCTAGGTGCTCCTCGAGCCAGGCGTCGATGGTGGTGACTGTGATGTGGTGGATCGGCTCTTGGGTGTCCCAGCCGAAGCGCACGGGGTGACCTCGGTACTCGTCCGGCAAGCCTGTCTCGATCGCCGTGGTGGCGTGGTCCACCTGGTAGGCGTCGACGAAGACGTGCAGGCGCGGACCCCAGCCGTGGTCCATCGAGCGCTCGGTGTCGTAGCCGAGTACGTCCGAGCCCCAGCCGAGGAGGCCTGCGGCGTAAGGGATTCCGGCGAGCAGCGGGCGGATGATCTCGTCGTGGAAGCCCTGGCTCAGGGTCCGCGCGGAGATGAAGGCGCTGCCGGTGGTCATGGGGTGACAGTAGTTCGGGGGAGTGGGTGGTCACATCCGGTTTTCGATGAATTCCGGGGTCTGGCTTTGTCTGGTTTCAGGTCAGCTCGGCGGCGCCGAAGGAGACGTTGAAGCGGTTGCACCAGATCGAGACGCTGGTCAGGGCTTTCAGGTCGACATCGTTGGGGATCTCGTAGTTCTGGTTGCCTTGGTTGCCTTTGAGCTGCCCGAGGCTGCGGTACCTGCCGTCGTCGAAGACGTGCCAGCCTCGTTTGCCGTCGAGCACCTTGGCGTCGCTGAGCCAGACCTCGAGGTCGGGGCCGTCGGAGGTGTCGAGGGCCTCCAGGCGTAGTACGCGGGAGCCGTCGGGCAGTTCGAGGATGGCGACCGTGCCGGTCGTCTTGTGCTCGTGGCTGATGAAGGTGCCGGAGGTGAGTCTTCTGGGCGTCTTGGGCCGGGTCGCGGAGGAGGTTGGCCGGCGGTCGCCGGAAATTGTCGGTGGCGGCACAGAGGATGTGGTCATGGAGATCGGATCGGCGCCCGGAAGCGCTTCGTCGACCACCTTGCCGGTGAAGAGCCGCCAAGGCTGGAAGAGCGGCAGTGCGACGGCCGCGACCACGGCGGCGACCGCCACGGTGGCGACGGCCAGGGTGCGGCGGCGGGTGCTCGGCATCGATCGGCTCCAGTCCGTCACCCGGCGGATCCGGGCACTGGATCCAGTCTGGCGGCGGGAGCCCGCGCCGCGGCCCGCCCGCCGCTTACGTCCCGTTGACGATTGCCGACGGGCAGGGTTACGCTTTCAGTGTTCGAACAGATGTTCGATTGCCGCAGATCCGGTTTCGTCGGGAGAGCGGGCAGTGGCGATCGGGACAGCTGAAGGACTCCGGTGCGGAGTTGCGGCCGCATCGGTAACCGGTGGTCCCGGTGGGCCGGGCGCCGAGGTGGACCTCGACCCCCACCTGGCGCCCACCCACCGGGCCGCTGACCAGGGGAAGAAGTTCGCGCACAGGAGGCGATGCGGTATGTGGGAGTTCGATGAGTCCGTCGAGGTGCGTTCAGACGTCGTGGACGGGATCGAGACTCCACAGCAATTCCTGTGGCGCGGGCGGTTGTGGCGGGTCTGCGCGGTCGAAGCCCACTGGGTGGAGACGGCGGCCTGGTGGGAGCGTGGCGTGATCGGCGCCGGCGTGGGTGCTGCGACGGCCACCGCCGTGGCGGGATCGTCCGCCGCAGTCGGGGTGCTGGACGCGGATTGGGGGCCGCAACGGGCGGTCTACCGCGTGGAGGCGGGGTGCGGCCGGCACGGCCGGCGGGAGATGTTCGATCTCGCGCACGACCCGGACTCCGGACGTTGGCAACTGGAGAGGGTGACGGACCGATGACAGTTTCACCGGTTTCGCCGGCAGCCGCCGGCTCGGCCAGCCGCGATCTTTCCCGGGCGCGTACGGCGCTCGCCGAGGCCCGCGAGGCCGACGACCACCTGATCCGCTACTCGAGCGCCCACGTGGCCGCCCTTCGAGTCGCGGCCGCGGTGCTCGCCGTCCGCGCCCGCCCGGTCCGCTCCGGCGCCCGCCGCCGCATCCAGCGCAACGCCTGGGTGCTGCTGTCCGAGGTCGCCCCCGAGTTCGGCGAATGGGCCTCCTTCTTCGCTGCCGGCGCCACCCAGCGCGCCGCCGCCGAAGCCGGCCTCGAGCGAGCCGTCACCACCCGCGAGGCCGACGACCTGGTCCGCGCCGCCGAAACCTTCTACGACCTGGTCGAGTCCAGCCTCAACCTCACCACCCAGCCCGTCCTCCCCAGAGCCTCCGACCCCCAGTCGGTCCTAGCCCAACCCTGGATGCAGGCCAGCTAACCGCCGCTCCACCCCAATCAGCGCCCGCGGGTCCCCGTCCCGCGGGCGCTCACCCATGCCCACCCCACGCATTCACCCCACGCACCCGGCGCGTCTGCTCCTGTGTCGCTTCCGCTCTGGGTGCTTCCGTCCGCCCTCGGCTGGGCGCTCCTACGTCGCGCGATGCGGCCACGGCCGTCGTCACCTAGTCGCTGGCCAGCAGGTGTTCGAAGCGCTCCCCTGGGGCAAGTGTCCCCGGGCGTATCCGCCGCACTGCTCGTGCGTCCTCACCAGCATCGGGTACACGAGTGGGGAGGATTTTCGCGGGACCTTGGGAGGGGATTGGCCCGAATCGGGGGTATTTGCCTCCCCGGTTGCAACTGGCCGGGCTTCGACCGCGTGGTTGGGTTGAGCGCCGTCGAGAGCGGGGTGATGGATGCCGGGTGGTCGAGTTTCGCCTGGGATGGGGTGCTCTGGCTGGCGGGGGGAGACCGCTAGATCGGAAGGTCGAGTGGGACGCGGAGGTCGGGGCCGTCGTCGTTCAGGAGTACGGAGGCTTCTGCGGCATGGGCGCGGTACAGGCGTAGGGGGGTAGGGGCTTGTAGCTGTTCGGGGGTGAAGGTGGTCAGGTCTGGGTGGCGGCCGCGGTAGATCTCGGTGCAGCGCGCGAGGTCGGAGTTGTCGACCTGTTCGGCATGGGCGGTCAGATAGACGGCTTCGGCGTGGAAGACCGGTACCTGGGAATTGAAGATGACGATGGCGACCTCGGGGCGATCGGTGAGGTTGGTGGAATGGCGGCTGTCGGGGCGCGAGACCCAGTAGAAGTCGATGCCGCCGTCGGGGGTGAAGTACACCGGAGAAACCCACGGCCGACCGTCGTGGTCGGCGGTGGCAAGGGTCAGATAATTGCTGGCGTCGATGATTCGGCGGGCGGTGTCCTGGGGAGTCATTGGCCCTCGCTCGTCTGATGTGAGTACGAGTTGTCAGCGATCTGGATGTCTGTACTACCGGTGAAGACGAACAGTGGCGCGGTGTACGGCGGCCGGCCTGGTCCGTCGATGGGGCGGATCGTGTTGGTCGTGAAGTGGAAGCCGGCGACGCTCTTGGCGTTGACGAGGGTGAGGTCGCCGACGTCGAAGGTGTTCTCGGTGACCGTGATGTTGCGATGCACCGGCTTGGCGGGGTCGACGTCGCGGTTGGTCGGCTCGATGAGAATGACCGGATCGGCTGGCCTGGTGAACGTGTTGCCGCGGATGGTGACGTCCGTGACCGAGCCCGATTCGTACCACTGGTAGGCGTCCGCGGAGATGAAGATGCTGGCCATCGACATCGCCTCGAAACGGTTGCTGGTGATCAGTACCGGCTTGCGGGTCGTGACGAGTACGCCGCGGGTCGGCACGTTGCGGAAGACGTTGCCGGAGATGACGACCGACGGCGTGTAGGTGATGTTCTCGGCGACGGTGTTGCCGATCTCGACATCGTCGGGCAGTGGCCGGTCGAAGGTGACGGTCATCGTGGTCAGCGGTTTCGCATGGTCCATCCCGCTCGGCCCGTCGACAGCGACGACCACGGCCCTCGCGGAGAGCGGGAACATGGTGAGTTTGTCGACGAACTCGACCTCGTCGCCTGGGTAGAACTGCGGGAAGCCGGCCGTCTGCGGGTGTTCGTAGCCGAGGGCGAGCGCGTTCGGTGCCGGTCTGCCGACGACCTCGAGGTACGTGCCGTGGATGTTGATCGGGTCGTCGTGCGGGCCGTCGAAGACGCAGTCGGTGATCGTGATGTCGCCCTTGATGCCGGACAGCTGGACGAAGTCGGCGAACGAGGCGGTGGTACGGCCGGAAGCCGGGTCGGGCGTGAAGTTCACCTGGTCGATGGTGATGTTCTCGCTGAACTGCCCGACGACGCCGAACGTCTGCAGGTAGTGGGCGTCGATCGACCGCAGGATCACGTTCGACGACTCCCAGATGAAGGCGCCCGGCTCCTCGCGTTCGATCAGCCGCATCTGGTAGACGAGGCCGGCGTCGTCCGGTCGCGCGGCCGTCGCGTAGTCGATGCGGATCTGGCCGTCGCCGAGATCGAGCAGGCCGGCGACGTCGGTGAAGAGCGGGTTGTCGTCGCGCCAGGTGCGTTGCGCCGCCGGGTCGTGGATCTGGGTGTACTCGAGTCCGTCGGTGCCTGACCAGTACGGCGTACCGGTGGCCGGGCTGGTCTCGCCGAGCCAGGTCAGGTGAGTGCCGTTTACCTCGTACGGGCTGCCGGCGGGGACGGACAAGACCCGGTACGCGCGGCCGTCGGTCACGCCCGCGTCGGCGACCGTGACGTCGACAACCTTCGGGGCGGCGTAGTCGAAGGAGAAGTTCGTGAAGGTCACGTCCGTCGAACGGATCGCCGCGAACGCGGTCTGCAGTCCGTGGTAGATGAGCTTCGCGCCACGCCCGTCGACGATGACGTCGTGCATGTCCTCGACAAGGAGGCCGATCTTCTTCTCGCGGTAGCGCTGGTCGGCGCCGACGGTGTTGGAGACATACAGCTCACGCGTCTGCGCTTGCTCGGGATACAGCTGGAAGGTGCCTTCGGAGAGGACGATCCGTACCGGGCGGCCGAGCGTCTTGGCGTGCCGGAACGCTGCGGCGACCGCCGGCGCGGAGTCGGCCCGCCCGGTCGGGTCGGCGCCGAAGGCAACCACATCGACAAGCTCCGGTACTGACGCCATGGCCACCATGATCCTTGGCCCGGGCGGTCGCGGGAAAACCGGTGTCGGTCGATGGACGACCGCACCTACGCTCGGCCGGGTGAAGCCGCCGCCGATCCGCCGCGAAGCGATCCAGAACTGGCTGGGCGGCGACGCGGTCGTCGTCGGGATCGGGCGACGGGTGGCACTCACCGGTGGCGCGACGGCGAGGGTGATCGAGCGGGTCGAAATCTTGTACCGGACAGGGGAGTGCTCCTGTCGGGTCGAGGTGGTTGCCAAGCGAGCGACGGCGGGTGAGGTGGCTGCGCTCAGCAGCTTGGATGTTGTGGACCCGGTGTTCCCGGAGTTGATCGACCGCGGTGTCGATGAGGACGGGCCCTGGATTGTGGTGCCGTTCGAGGTTGGCGGGGCGATCGGATGGACGGTCGAGCCGCCAGGGGTTGTGTACGCCGCGCTGGCACGACTACATCTGCGACACCTCGGCCGGGTCGATGAGTTGCCGGCTGAGATCCCGAAGGTCGATGAGCAGTTCCTGCGATCGGCGTTCACTGGGTTTGCGCCGGGTGGCATCGCCAAGGCGGTAGCTCGGCACGGACAGCATGCGGTGCTCGATCGTGCGCTCGAGATGCTCGCGCGGTTTGCTGAGGAGGAGCGGCTGTTGCTCGGGTTGGAGGTGTTGCCGGCGACGCTGATCCACGGCGATGTGTACGGCGACAACGTCATCGCGAGCGAGCCGTCGCCGCGGTTGATCGACTGGGGGAGTGCGCGGGTCGGGCCGGGGATGCTCGATGTGGTGATGGCCGGGCGGAGGGCCGGGATGGCGGCGTACAAGGAAGCCTGGATGAAGGAGGCCGGTACGCCGATCGACGAGTGGCTGGCGGCGACGGGGGCGGCGTGGGCGACGGCGGTGAGCAACGCGACGTTCGTCGGGGCGACTGCGGAACGGTCGGTGGAGGTTGCCGAGTTGATGGTCGAAGAGGCCGAGGAAGCCGTCGAGCGGCTCGGCGAGTTGCTGTCTCGTCGCCCTTGAAGGTTGTGCCGCCGCCGGTGAAGAGGCGGTGGTGGTGAGGAGGGTCGGTGCTCGGCCAGTAGGGTGTGGCTCGAAGTGGTGTTGTCGCGAGAAGGGCTTCAGGATGGTCGACCGACGTCGGCGCTCGGTGCGAACGGCGCTGGTCGCCGAGGCTCTGCGAGTGGCACTTGCGGGCCGGGCTCGTATCGACCCCGGAGCAGGTCTGGACATCGTCGATCTCGGCGGTGGTACCGGTGGATTCGCTGTCCCGTTAGCAGTTGAGGGGCACCGCGTCACCGTCGTCGACCCCAGCCCCGATGCGCTCGCCTCGCTCGAACGGCGTGCGGCCGACGAGGGTGTGAGCAAGCTCGTCCGTGGTGTTCAAGGCGATGCCGCCGAGCTCCCTGAGGTCGCGGGGGAGTCGACTGCCGACGCAGTCCTCTGCCACGGCGTGCTCGAGGTTGTCGACGACCCGGTTCAGGCGCTGCAGGCGATGGCCTCCGTACTACGGGAAGGCGGGGTACTCAGCCTCCTGGTTGCCCAGCGCAACGCCGTCGTATTGGCTCGCGCGCTGGCCGGCCACCTCACCGAAGCTCGCGTCGCGCTGCAGGACGCCGACGGGCGCTGGGGTCCGACCGACCCGATGCCCCGGCGCTTCGACGAGGCGGGCATCATCGCCCAGCTGGCCGAGGCCGGCTTCATGGTGCACACCGTGCATGGGGTGCGTACGTTCGCCGACCTGGTCCCCGCGGCCTTCGTCGACTCCGAGCCAGGTGCCCCCGAGGCACTAGCTGAGCTCGAGCGAGCCGCCAGCCAGCACCCCGCCTTCCGTGCCCTCGCCCCCCAACTCCACATCCTCGCCACCCGCTGACGCCGGCCGGCCTCTGCGGGTTGGCTGGGTCAATCGTTCGTACTAGTTGGTGGAGCCGGTCGGGAATGCCTTTCGGGGCATTGCGTGCTGCTCGGAAGTTGATTACTTGCTGTGTCCGGATGGCGGCGACACGCCGGATGAATACCTGCCTTCCAGCGCTGAAACCGGTGCCGGAGCAGCGGTTACCGTGCGGAGTTGCCGGACCGTGACGCGCGGGACAGGCAGTCAGGGTTTCGTGGACCGCATGGTCGGCCTAGACTGGACTCGGCCTATCGAGATCGCGCTCACCATGGAGGGATCGACGGTGCCCCTCTCGGAAGAAGAGCAGCGCCAGTTCGAGCAGCTCGAACGTGCCCTCGCTGCGGAAGACCCGAAGTTTGTTTCCGCCATGCGAGGCACCAATGTGCGCTTGTACTACAAGCGCCGGGCAGTGCTTGCCGGCGTTGGATTCGTGCTGGGTATTGCCATCTTGATGGCCGGCGCGATCATCCCCAACACCATCATCGGAGTCATCGGCTTCGTCGTGATGGTCGCCTGCCTGTACATCGCGGCGCTGAGCATGAAGCGGATCAGCAACGCGAGCGACGGCGATGACCTGCCGCCGCCTCCGCCGCAGTCCAAACGGCACCGGACCAGACACGATTCGTCCGGCAGCTTCATGGAGCGGATGGAAGACCGCTGGCGCCGCCGCCGCGACGAGGACCTCTGAGCCTCTAGCCGTTCCCGAGCCACACCCGCGCGCCCGCGCCGGGTGTGGTTCTGTCTACGCCAGTACTACGTACGCACGGCCGGCCTGCGCTGTCGGCTGCCAGTTGGTGCCTGGCTGGGTTAGCTTCCACCCGCCCACCAGATGGCTGGTGGTCCAGTTCCCTGCGGGCGGGTGAAAGCAGGTGTTGTCGAGGAGGCTGCGCGTGTGGTGGCTAGCCGGTGTGGCGGCTGGTGCGGTGGGGGGTCAGGGCGGAGCGGATTCGGGCTAGTAGGAGGTCGAATTCGTCCAGGAGGTCGGACGCTTCGGAGCTGCCTCGGTTGAGGTACCAACGCCAGGACGGTGGGAGGAGCCGGGCGCGGAGGCGGCGGAAGAAGCGGACGTCTTGCCAGAGGGCCTTGCGGACTTGCTCGGCTTCGGGGCGGAGGTCGGGGAACGAGTCGCCGAGGCCGGCGTACCGCATGGCTTCGACGCCGCGGGCCAGGCGGAGGGCAGCAGGCTGCGTCTCCTCCGGGACCTGGGTGATCAGCCAGTCGCCCAGCTGCCGAGGTGTTGCGACCTCCGACCAGTCCAGGCCGAGATCGCGAGCAGTGTCGCGGACTTCGGCCCACAAGCCCTCGATCCCGATCCGGCTCGGTTCGCGGCTGTAGCGGCGACGTCTGGTCAGCGTGCGGACCAGCCACGGCACACCGAGCAGCAGGATCACGGCCAGCGAGCTGCCGATGATCTTGGCGCCGCCGTTGGTGAACCAGTTGCCGCCGCCGACCGGAGCGAGGCCACTCTCGCCGGGCAGGTTGCGCTCGCCGGGCAGCCGGGGGTTCTCGGGGTCGACGGTCGAGCCAGGAGTCGTCGGCGCCGTGGTCGGCGCGGTCGTCGGGTTGCTCGGGGTGATGTTGGCCGGGTTGCTCCAGCTCGGCGTGGTCGCGGCCCGGACCGACGGAGTCGGCTCGAAGCGGACCCAGCCGCTGCCCTCGAAGTACAGCTCCGGCCACGCGTGCATGTCGTGCATCTTCACGATGTGCTGGTTGTTCTTGCCCGTCGTACCCGGCAGGAAGCCGATCCCGACCCGGGCCGGAATGCCGAGTGTCCGGGCCAGCAGCGCCATCCCGGTCGCGAACTGCTCGCAGTACCCGGTCTTCTCCTGGAACAGGAATTTCTCCAGCGCACGCATGCCGCTCGAGCTGTCCGTCGCCGTGCTGTAGGTGAAGTCGCCGCCGCGGAACCAGTCCTGCAGCATGGTCGCCTGCAGGTAGTGGTTGCCGTTCGCCTTGGCGGTGATCGAGCGGGCCAGCTCCGTCATCTTCGGCGGGGTCCGCGCCGGGACGTCGCTGGTGGTCTGGTCGGGCTCGCCGCCGGGGACGCTGTCGTTCAGCTCTTCCGCGGTCGGCTTCAGGTCGTACCAGCTGAGGTTGAAGTCCTGGCCGCCGACGACGCTGCCGTTGGTGGACAGCACGTCCAGCGTGCTCGCGTCGAACTTCCAGTTCTTCTTCAGCGAGATCGTCCGCAACGGATACGGCACCGGCGCGAACTGGGACCGGAAGCTGCGGCTGACCTGGATCTTCAGCTTGTTCTCCGGGACCTTGCTCAGGTCGCCGGTGTAGCCGGGCGGCGGGCTCAACGGACCGCTGCCGATCTTCTGGCCTTCACCCGAATCCGACCTGCGCCAGGTGTTGCCGTCGAAGAGGTCCAGCGCGGTCAGCCGCAGATAGACGCCTTCCGGCGGGCCGCCGGTGTAGGTCAGCGCCGTCACGTTGTCGCCGCGCTTCAGGTTCTTGCCCATGTCGAGCATGGTGTCGTTGGGGGAGACGATCGCGCCGCTACCCGACCCGCCACCACCGGCTGAGCCGTTGCCGATCACGCCTTCGGGCAGAGCGGGAATCAACGCCGGCAGCAATGCGGCCAACGCGACCACACTCAGCCCGATCCGTCGCCCGGCCTGGCCGAGCGCGGAGGCCTCGATCGGCTCGGCCGCGTCCAGGTGCGAGACCCCGGAGATCCGGCGCCCCCAACGGCTGAGCCTGGTCCGCCCTTCCGCAGACAACAAGATGATGTAGCCGACTGCCGGCGGGATGAACAGCAACGCGGGCAGTCCGCCGTGCACGGTCGCCGCAGGCACCGTGTACATCGTCAGCAGCAACAGACCGGCCCATGCAGCCTGCCTGATCTGTACGGCGACCAGGTGGATCAGCAACCCCGCAAAGGCGATCACCGTCGACGCGAACAGCAACAGGTGCCGGTCGTACGGCAGCGGCGCGCTGTACCGGTTGATGGCGTCCATCGCGTCGACCATCTGATCGTTGAAGGCGATCGCCGTGGCCTTCCACGGGACCAGCCCCCACTTCATCGTGTTGTGCAGGAACGACAGCGAGATCAGCTCGATCAGCACCACCAGTTGCACGATCGGTACGACGATGCGCGGCGCCCGCCAGTTCTGCAGCCCGATCCCGACCGCGGTCACGATCGCGCAGAAGAAGGCGCTGATGAACAGGAACGGCCCGGAGAACACCGGCGTCAGCACCAGCGCCCCGAGCACGGTCGCGACCCAGGCGGCGATCGAGATCCTCACATGGCCTGTCATGCGATCCTTCCGCTCCGTAGTCCGAGGGTGGACCACACGGTCGGGAGATGGTCTCCGCGCTGCACTCTGGCGACTCGCCAGCCGTTGCGGCGCAGATCGTTCTCGGTGGCATCAGTGGCCGCGGTGAGCCGGGCGGCCTTCTCGGTGCCCTCCGCGCCCACCGACCAGCTTGCCGCATCGAGCAAGAGCGCCACCCCGGTCGCCTGGGTGGTCCGCCAGCGGTTGAGCGAGGTGACGTCCTCGGTGTTGCAGGCGCCGACGATCGCGACCACCAGGCTCGGCTCCTGGATGTGCCGGTCGACAGTCAGCAGCGGGCCGATCTCGGCGTACTTGTGCTCCTCCACCGTCGCGCACTCGGTCAGCAGTTGCTGGCTGGTGAGCGGATGATGGATCGCCGTCGAGTTGCGGTGGCTGATCGCCGACAGCGTCGTCGGTCCGCCGAGCAAGGTGGTGACATAGCCGCGCCGGATCCGGTCGGTACCGACCGAGGCCGCGGCGCTCACCGCCCACTCCAGGCTCGAGGACGGCCCGTGCCCGTGGTGCGAGATGCTCCGGGCGTCCAGGAAGATCGCGCACCGGCTCTGCCAGGGCTGCTCCTCCCGGCGCACCATCATCGCCCCACGCCGCGCGGTCGACCGCCAGTGCACCCGGCGCAGATCGTCGCCGTCGCGGTACTCGCGCACAGTCGCGTCCTCTTCTCCTGCCGACGCGATCGCCCGCGGCCGGTTCTCGCCGGACCCCGCCCGATCAGCTCCCAGCCGTACTTCGGGAAGCTGGTAAACCCGTGGCGTCACCAGCAGATGCTGGCTCCGGGTGAAGGTCCGGCTCGTCTCCACCAACCCGAACGGGTCGGCGACCGTCAGCATCAGCGGGCCGACCTGGAACAGTCCACGCACGTCGGACTTCACCGGGTAGGTGACCGTGCGCCTCCAGTTCGGGCTGACCCGGTCGACGACGAATCGCGGGCGGTGCCCTAGTACATAAGGAATGCGGTCCTCGAGCAGCAGCAGTCCGGCCGGCATCCGGCCCTGGTTGGACAGCGTCAGCTCCACTGTCGACTGGGTGCCCACCGGTACCTGGTCCGGAGCCAGGCTGCGCCGCACCTGCAGGCGCAGCCGGGTCCGGCCGACCACTAGTGCCGCCACCAGCGGCAGCGCGACCAGCAGGATGCCGACACGCAGCAGGTCCTTCTGGCCGAGCAACAGCGCACAAAGAGAAGCAGTGATCCCGGCTGCGACGAACGCCCGCCCCCGGGTGGTCAGTCCGCGCAAAGCCTGCCGCATGTCTCAGTCCCGACGAGTGCGGGGCAGCGGCACCGAGGCCACGAGCCCAGAGATGATGTCAGCCGCGCCACGTCCACCGAGGTGGGCTTCGGCGGCCGGTAGTACCCGGTGTGCGAGGACTGGTACGGCGAGCTCCTGGATGTCGTCCGGGAGGACGAACTCCCGCGAGTCCAGCGCGGCAGCGGCCCGGGCGGCCCGGATCAGGTGCAGCGTGGCGCGCGGGCTGGCGCCCAGGCGCAGCTCCTGCGAGCGGCGGGTGGCCCCGACCAGGGCGACGGCGTACTCCTTCACCGACTCCGATACGTGCACCGAGTGCACTGTCTTCACCAGGCGGAGGATCTGCTGTCCGTCGGTCACCGGCTGCAGCGACTCCAGCGGCTCGGCGGCGGCGTGCCCGTCGAGCATCCGCAGCTCGGCGGCCGGCTCCGGGTAGCCCATCGACAGCCGGGCCATGAAGCGGTCGCGCTGTGCCTCGGGAAGGGGATAGGTCCCTTCCATCTCGATCGGGTTCTGCGTCGCGATCACCATGAACGGCGCCTCGAGCTGGTACGTCGTGGTGTCGACGGTGACCTGGCGCTCCTCCATCGACTCCAGCAGCGCGGCCTGGGTCTTCGGCGACGCGCGGTTGATCTCGTCGCCGACGACGATGTTCGCGAACACCGCGCCCGGCTTGAACTCGAACTCGCGGTTCTCCTGGTTGAAGACCGACACGCCGGTGATGTCAGACGGAAGCAGGTCCGGCGTGAACTGGATCCGGCGCACGGTGCAGTCGATCGACCGGGCCAGTGCCTTGGCCAGCATCGTCTTGCCGACGCCGGGCACGTCCTCGATCAGCAGATGTCCTTCGGCCAGTAGCACGGTGACGGCTACTTCGACCACATCGGGTTTGCCTTCGATCACAGTCTCGATGGCTCGGCGGACCCGTCCCGCCACCTCTGTCAGCTCGTCGAATTCCATGGCCGAGCTGGTCGCGGTGGTGCTCACCCTGAGTCCTCCCCATTGGTTGTTGGCCGACTCATTCTGACCCGGCGTAGGGGTCGGGCCTAGATCTCCGTGCGTTTCGTTACCAGTCGTTTCGGCGTTCATCTCAATCGCCCTCACCCGTTGTTGCCGGTTCGTGACCTCCAGCGTACGGGGGAGCGAAACGGGGCGAATCTGGTTGACGGTGGGGCAAAGTGGAGTAAGGTGGAGCGCAGTGGTACTGAAATGGTGGACAACAAGCTCGACCTGAGACGGAGAGTCCGCAACGGGGAGGTGGAGCGTGTTCCTTGGAACGCACTTCCCCAAGCTCGACGACAAGGGCCGACTGTTCCTGCCGGCGAAGTTCCGCGACGAATTGGCTGAAGGCCTGGTGATCACCCGGGGACAGGAGCGGTCGCTGTCCGTGTGGCCGGAAAGCGAGTTCGTGCAGATGACCGAGCAGTTGAAGCAGGCTCCGATCACCAACAAGGGTGCTCGGGACTACCTACGGATGTTGTTCGCCGGGGCCTCCAACGAGGTGCCGGACAAGCAGGGCCGGGTCACCATCCCGCCGATGCTTCGCGATTACGCAGGGCTGGATCGCGACTGTGTCGTCATCGGGGCGATGAACAGGGTGGAGATCTGGAACACGGAGAACTGGAACACGTACTCAGCGGCACAGGAGCAGGCGTTCGCCGACCTGTCCGAGGAGGTACTGCCCGGCATTTTCTGACAGCCCGAGGTAGCACCGGATCGTCCGGTGAGATCACGGGTCCGACTTCCGACCTGAGTGTTGGCGCCACTTCCCCGGCGCCAAGGCATCAGGTACTTCCCCGGAAGGCGAACCCGCGATCTGACCGGACGATTTCCGCTCCACTCTGCTCCACCACCGCCCCTCGCACGATTCGCAAGGCCGGCAGGTAAAGCTATGGAGGGGTCGAGATGGACGGTGCTGAGCGCGGAGCAGAGGGACGCCACGTCCCGGTCATGCTCGACCGCGTCGTCGCCCTGCTCGCCCCTGGCCTGCAGCACCCCGGTGCCGTCCTCGTCGACGCCACCCTCGGACTCGGCGGACACGCCGAAGCCTTCCTGCAGCGTTTCCCCGACATCCGCCTGATCGGCCTCGACCGCGATCCCGAGGCGCTGCGGCTGACCGGCGACCGGCTCGCCCCGTACGCCGAACGCGTGACGCTGGTGCACGCCGTGTACGACGAGCTGCCCCAGGTGCTGTTCGACCTGGGCATCCCGGCGATCGACGGCATCCTGTTCGACCTCGGTGTCTCCTCCATGCAGCTCGACGAGGCCGACCGCGGCTTCGCGTACTCGCAGGACGCGCCGCTGGACATGCGGATGGACAGCACCGCGCCGACGACGGCCGCGGACATCCTCAACACGTACAGCTCGGCCGAGCTGGCCCGGATCCTGTTCCAGTACGGCGAGGAGAAGTTCTCCCGCCGGATCGCGGACCGGATCGTGAAGGCCCGCGAGACCGAGCCGTTCACGAACAGCGCGCGGCTGTCCGAGCTGGTGCGCGATGCGATCCCGCAGGCGGCCCGGCGTACCGGGGGACACCCGGCGAAGCGGACCTTCCAGGCGTTGCGGATCGAGGTCAACGGCGAGCTCGAGGTACTGCGTCGCGCCCTGCCTGCTGCCGTGGCGTCGCTCGCGCTGCACGGCCGGATCGTGGTGATGAGCTACCAGTCGCTCGAGGACCGGATCGCCAAGCAGGTGCTGGCGGCCGGCGCGAAGAGCGACGTACCGGACGACCTGCCGGTGATTCCGGCGGGGCATGAGCCATACCTCAAGTTGCTGACGCGTGGAGCGGAGAAGCCGACGGAGGAAGAGGTCGCGGAGAACCCGAGGGCTGCATCGGCCCGGGTCCGAGCGGCGGAGCGCGTACGCGAGAAGGGGTTGGTGGCCTGATGAGCACTGTGTTCAGCCCGTCGAAGGCACGGGTCACTCCCGCGCAGCCGGTGGTCAAGCAGGAGCCGAAGCTCCGGGTCGTCTACGGTGCGCCGTTCCGGCCGCCGCGGATGCCGTTCGTCATCTTCGTGGTCGCGCTGCTCGCGGCCGGTCTGGTCGGGTTGCTGCTGCTCAACACCGAGCTGCAGCGTGGGACGTTCCAGGTGACCGCTCTGAACAACCAGGCTGATCAGCTGCGTGACCAGCAGGAGCAGCTGGAGAAGCAGGTCCGCACGCTGGAGGCGCCGCAGAACCTGGCGGACCGGGCGGTGCGGATGGGGATGGTGCCGAACCCGAACCCGGTCTTCCTGCGGCTCTCCGACGGCAAGGTGCTCGGCGTACCGGCGGAGGGCAAGGCCGGTACGGCGAAGGCGATGTTCGGCCCTGCGCTCCCGGCGACCAACACGCCGGTCGTACCGAAGCCGCCCGTCAAGCCGGCCACCACCAAGCCACCGGTCACAGCGACCGGCACCAAGCCGCCGGTGACCGCCAACAAGCCGCCGGTGACGGCCAACAAGCCAGCGAACAGCACCAAGCCGCCCGCGAACAACAAGCCGGCGACTACGAACAAGCCCGCGACTACTGGGGCCAACACGACGACCGGGGGATGATCGGATGACGGAGCGACGGGGCAGCGAACCGCCACGCAAACGTGGCGGCGACCCCGGCCGGGAACCCCCGCGCCGAGCCACCCCGCCGCGCCGTCGCCCCACTACAGACAGCACCGGCTCCAACACACCCCGCCCCAGAAGGCCTGCTGCAGGCGAGTCCGGCAGCAGCCGCCGCGCGGCGAGCGGTGAGCCACCGCGTCCCTCCCGCCCAGCCGCAGGCGGCCGGAGGACGTCTGCGGGCGATGGCGAGCCGCCGAAGCGGCAGCGGGCCGCCCGGGATAGCGGCAGTACGCCTCGCCGGGCAGGGCCCGGTGCTGAGGGGCGGAAGGCTGCTGGACCTCGCAAGGCCACGGGAGAGCCTCGCAAGTCTGTCGGTCGTAGCGGTGAAGTGCGGAAGGCGCGTCCGGTGGGTGGGGACGCGCCTCGGCGTACTGCCAAGAAGGCTGCTGCTGCTCGTCCGGTGCGGGCGGGGGCGGCGCCTCGGCGTACGGGTGAGCCAGCAAGGAAGCGCCCGGCCAACGGGGGACCGCGGAAGCGGCCGCCGCAGAACCGGCGTCCTCCGCGCAAGCCGCGGGTGAAGAAGCCGCCGCGCACGCTGAAGCTCGGCCGTCCCGCGCTCAGGCTGCGGATGACGTTCGGCGTGATGGCGTTCGTGCTGTCGCTGTTCGCCGGCCGCCTCATCCTGCTGCAGGGCGTCGACCCGGACTCCTACGCGCTCGCCGCGACCAAGGAGAACACCAAGCCGTTCGTACTGCACGCGACCCGCGGCGCGATCCTCGACCGCAACGGCGTGCCGCTGTCGGTCTCCGAGGACGCCGTCGCGATCACCGCCGACCCGACCCAGACCGCACCGGTCGCGGCCCAGCTGGCCAGCCTGCTGACCTCGAAGATCCCCGGTACGACGTACGCGAAGTTCTACGCCGACCTCACCCTGAAGAAGCGCTACGTGCTGCTCGCGCACCAGGTCAGCCCGCAGACCTGGAACCAGATCTCGGCCGAGATCAAGAAGCAGAACGCCGCGATCAACGAGCAGAACAAGGGCAAACCGGCCGAGGCCAAGGCGCCGCTGCTGGTCGGCCTGTTCACCGAGTCGGACCCGATCCGCAGCCACCCGCTCGGCTCGGTCGGCGCCAGCGTGGTCGGCGTCGTCGGCGACGAGGGCAAGGGCCTGGCCGGCCTGGAGTACGGGCTGAACGACAAGCTGTCCGGTTCCGACGGCAAGGCGATGTACGAGGTCGACACCAAGGGCAACAAGATCCCGAACGCCGACCACACCGTCGAGGAGCCCAAGCCCGGCGTCAGCGCGCAGCTCACCCTGGACTCCGACCTGCAGTGGTTCGCCGAGAAGCGGATCGAGGAAGCGGTCAAGCAGTGGAAGGCCGAGTCCGGCACGGTCGTGGTGATGGACGTGAAGACCGGCGAGCTGGTCGCGATGGCCAACTACCCCGGCTACGACCCGAACAAGCCGCTCAAGGGCCAGTCGCTGAAGAACAACGCGCTGGAGCAGGTCTACGAGCCGGGCAGCGTGCAGAAGGTCGTCACGATGGCCGCGCTGGCCGACGCGAACAAGATCTCGCTCGACACCAAGCTGGAGGTGCCGGGCAGCATCACCGTGCAGCGGCGCAAGATCAAGGACCACTTCGACCACGGCGTGCTGAAGCTGACCATCGCCGGGGTGATCGCCAAGTCGTCCAACGTCGGCACCATCATCGCCTCCCGCGAGATGCCGATCCCGCAGTTCGTGAAGTACCTGCACGACTTCGGCTTCGGTGAGCCGACCGGCCTGGACTTCCCCGGCGAGAGCCGGGGCGTGATGCCGCAGGGCGACGAGTGGCCCGAGCTGACCCGCTCGACGGTCGCCTTCGGGCAGGGCCTTGCCGTGAACGCCGTACAGATGACTGCCGCCGTCAACGCTGTCGCCAACGGCGGTGTCTACGTACCGCCCAAGCTGGTCAAGAACTACGTCGACTCCAACGGCAACGACATCCCCAACCCGGCCGGCCCGTCCCGCCGGGTGGTGAGCGAGACCGCTGCCAAGGAGGTCGCCACGATGATGGAGTCGGTGACCGCTGACGGCGGTACCGCGCTCCAGGCGGCCATCCCCGGCTACCGCGTCGCAGGCAAGACCGGTACGGCGCAGGAGACCGGCGAGGGCTGCGAGGGGTACTGCAAGTGGGCGACCTCCTTCGCCGGATTCGCCCCTGCAGACAACCCGCGCTTCGTTACGTACGTCGTACTGCAGAACCCGACGAATGGGCGGGGCGGTGGTTTCCAGGGAGGTCCGGTGTTCCGCGACGTGATGAGCTACGCGCTCCAGAAGTACGCAGTACCGCCGACCGGCGCGAAGCAGCCCAACGTCCCGCTGACCTGGTGACGCCGGGTCAGGTAGGTGTCACCGGGTCCGGAGCGGTAACCTCTGGGCCCGTGTCCACCCCAACCGCCGCAGGCGGAGCCGTTGCCGCGATCAGGCCGCAACGGACCGTGCCGGTCGGCCTCGCCGACCTCGTCCAGACCGCCGGAGCCAGCGCTTCGACGGACCTCGCTGACGTCTCTGTGACCGGTGTGTCACTCGACTCCCGGTCGATCCACCCGGGCGACCTGTACGCCGCCCTGCCGGGCCTGGTGACCCACGGAGCTGCCTTCGCCGCCAACGCGCAGGCGGCCGGCGCTGTCGCAGTACTGACTGACCCAGCGGGGGAGGAGCGGGCCCGAGCCACCGGCCTGCCCGTGTTGGTGGTGGCCAAGCCGCGCGACGTGCTCGGCGCCGTTGCCAGCCGCATCTACGGCGAGCCGACGAGCGGGCTGCACCTGTTGGGAATCACCGGTACGAACGGCAAGACGACGACGAGCTTCCTGCTCGACTCGGTGCTGAAGACTCTCGGCCGGTCCGCGCTGATCGGCACGATCGAGACCCGGATCGGCGACGAGGCGGTCAAGAGCGCCCGGACGACGCCGGAAGCCACCGATCTGCAGGCGTTGTTCGCGGTGATGCGGGAGAAGGCCGTCGCCTGGTGCGCGATGGAGGTCTCCAGCCACGCGCTCGCGATGGGCCGGGTGGACGGCGCGCGGTTCGCGGTCGCCGGGTTCACCAACCTGACGCAGGACCACCTGGACTTCCACAAGACTTTCGAGGAGTACTTCGCCGCCAAGGCGTCGCTGTTCACCCCGGAGCGCTGCGACCTGGCCGTGGTGAACATCGACGACGAGTACGGTCGCCGTCTCGCCGCGCAGACGGTTGTTCCGCTGGTGACCGTCTCGACCACCCGCGACGCCGACTGGACCGTCGGCGGCACGCACCAGTCCGAGCACGGGACGACGGTGATCGACATCCAGGGGCCGGACGAGGCGCTGACCGTCGAGATCGGGCTGCCTGGCGATTTCAACGTGGCGAACGCGCTGCTGGCGACGGTGATGCTGCGGCAGATCGACGTACCGGCCGAGGCGATCGCTGCCGGGTTGCAGCACGCCGCGGTACCGGGCCGGATGGAGACCTTCAGCCGCGCCGACGGTCTCAGCGTGATCGTCGACTACGCGCACACGCCTGACGCGGTCGAGCTCGCACTCAAAGCAGCCCGTACCGCCACCAAGGGCAAGCTTTTCGCCGTAGTCGGCTGCGGCGGCGACCGTGACCCCGGCAAGCGGCCCGCGATGGGCGCTGCCGCAGCCCGCGCGGCCGACGTCGTGATCGTCACCGACGACAACCCGCGCAGCGAAGACCCGGCGACAATCCGTGCCGCGGCGATCGAAGGCGCTCGGGCCGCAGTTCCCGCCGTGGATCTGCAGGAGGTCGGCGACCGTCGGCAGGCGATCGCGACCGCGATCAGGCTGGCCGGGCCCGGCGACACCGTGGTGGTGCTGGGCAAGGGCCATGAGACCGGCCAGGACGTCGGCGGCGTGATCCACCCGTTCGACGACCGGCAGACCGTGCGCGAGCTGATCGCGGCGACCGGAGAGGCAGCAGTGTGATCCCCCTCAGTTGTGCCCAGATCGCCGAAGCAGTGGGCGGTGAGCTGGCCGGGGTCGATCCCGCCGCGATCGTCGACGGCAGCGTCGAGCGGGATTCCCGCGCGATCACCGCGGGTGGCCTGTTCCTCGCCTTCGCCGGTGCGAACGTCGACGGGCACGATTACGTCCCAGCGGTGACCGCTGCCGGCGCGACCGTCTCGATCACCACGCGGCCGGTCGACGGCAGCCCGTGCATCGTGGTCGCCGACGTACAGACGGCGGTCGGCGAACTGGCGAGATACGTCATCTCGCAGCTGCCCGACCTGACCGTGATCGGCCTGACCGGCTCGCAGGGCAAGACCAGCACCAAGGACCTGATCGCCCAGCTGCTCGCGCCGTACGGCTCGACGGTGGCCGCGGCCGGCTCGATGAACAACGAGATCGGCCACCCGCTGACCTCGCTGAAGGCGGACCTGACCACGCGTTTCCTGGTCGCGGAGATGGGCGCCCGGCATGTCGGCGACATCACCTACCTGTGCCGGATCACGCCGCCGAAGGTCGGGCTGGTGCTCAACGTCGGCCACTCGCACATCGGCGAGTTCGGCAGCCAGGACGCGATCGCCGCCGCCAAGGGCGAGATGATCGAGGCCGTACTTGCGGGCGGAACCGCCGTACTCAACGCAGACGACCCACGCGTCGCCGCGATGGCCGCCCGGACGAGCGAGAACGTCGTGTTCTGGGGCGAGGCACCTGAGGCGACCGTCCGGGCCAACGGGGTCGAGCTCGACGCGCTGGGCCGGGCGGGCTTCACGCTGGAGCTAGGCGGCGAACAGCACGCGGTGCAGCTGCAGGTCGTCGGGGAGCATCAGGTCGCCAACGCGCTGGCCGCGGCGGCCGCCGTCCAGGCGGTCGGGCTGACTCCCGCCCAGATCGCGGAGGGGCTCAGCACTGCCACCGCCGCGTCGAAGTGGCGGATGGAGGTGACCGAGCGCGCGGACGGCGTGACGATCATCAACGACGCGTACAACGCGAACCCCGAGTCGATGCGCGCGGCGCTCAAGGCGCTGGTCGCGATCGGCCGGAGCCGCGCAGGGCAGGCCGGAGCAGGGCAGGCCGGAGCAGGGCAGGCCGGCGGTGGGCGGACCTGGGCGGTGCTAGGCCCGATGGGTGAGCTGGGGGACAGCCACACCGAGGAGCATGACGCGATCGGCCGGCTGGCTGTCCGGCTGGACGTGCAGCGGCTGGTGGTCGTCGGTGAGGGGGCCCGCCCGATCCACCTCGGCGCCTCGCTGGAAGGATCCTGGGGCAACGAGTCGGCGTACGTCGACAGCTTCGACGAAGCACTCGAGTTGCTTCGCAAGGAATTGCAGCAGGGAGACGTGGTGCTGGTGAAGGCGTCCCGATTCGTCGGGCTGGACCGGCTGGCGACCGCCCTGCTCGAGGAGGCTTCGCAGTGATCTCGATCCTGTTGGCCGGTGCCATCTCGATGGTGCTGACGCTGGTCGGAACCCGCGGGGCGATCACCCTGCTGGCCCGCCGTGGATACGGGCAGGAGATCCGCGACGACGGCCCGACCTCGCACCACACCAAGCGCGGCACCCCGACGATGGGCGGCACGGTCTTCATCGTCGCGACCATCGTGGGCTACTTCGCCGCGAAGATCTTCACCGGCCGGGCGCCGAGCGCCTCGGCGCTGCTGGTGCTGTTCCTGTTCGCCGGGATGGGCGCGGTCGGCTTCCTCGACGACTTCATCAAGATCTTCCGGCAGCGCAGCCTGGGCCTGCGCAGCAAGGCGAAACTGGCCGGCCAGACGATGGTCGCGGTCGCCTTCGCGGTACTGGCCCTGCAGTTCCCCGACGAGCGCGGGCAGAAGCCGGCCTCGCCGTTCATCTCGTTCATCCGCGACATCGAGTGGCTGCACCTGCTGCCGGTCCTGGTCGTGATCTGGATCCTGCTGCTGATCGCCGGCATGTCGAACGGCGTCAACCTGGCCGACGGCCTGGACGGTCTGGCGACCGGCGCGTCGATGATGGTGTTCGGCGCGTACACGCTGATCTGCATCTGGCAGAACAACCAGAGTTGCGCGACCGCGCCGGGCTCGAAGTGCTACGAGATCCGCGATCCGCTCGACCTGGCGGTGGTCGCGGCCGCCCTCACCGGCGCGTTGTTCGGCTTCCTGTGGTGGAACGCGTCGCCGGCCAAGATCTTCATGGGCGACACCGGTTCGCTGTCGCTGGGTGGCGCGGTGGCCGGCTTCGCGGTGATGACCCGGACCGAGCTGCTGGTGCTGCTGCTCGGCGGCCTGTTCGTCATCATCACCGCCTCGGTGATCCTGCAGGTCAGCTGGTTCAAGATCACCAAGAAGACCGGCGGCGTCGGGAAACGGTTGTTCCGGATGGCGCCGCTGCAACACCACTTCGAGATGCTCGGCTGGGAACAGGTGAACGTGGTGATCCGGTTCTGGATCATCTCCGGCCTGTGCGTCGCGATGGGTCTCGGCTTGTTCTATGCGGAATGGGTGGCCGGATGAGCCTCACGACACGGACCGACGACGGCTGGGCGACGACGCGCTTCGTCGTACTGGGCTTCGGTACCGCGGGCTACGCCTGCGCCGACTCCCTGCTGCAGGCAGGCGCCGAGCACGTCACCGTCCTCGACGACCGCGACAACGAGGCGCTGCGCGAGAAGGCGCTGATCCTCGAGACACTGGGCGCCGACATCAACCTCGGCGAGGGCAGTACTGCGGGACTGCCGGCCGACGTCGAGGTCGTCGTCACGTCACCCGGCATCCCGCCCCACGCGCCGCTGCTCGCGACCGCCGTCGAGCGCGGGATCCCCGTCTGGAGTGAGATCGAGCTCGCCTGGCGCCTGCGCGATCCCGCCAACGCGGCCCCTTGGCTCTGCATCACCGGTACCAACGGCAAGACCACGACGGTCCAGATGCTGACCTCGATCCTGACCGCGGCCGGCCACCGGGCAGTTGCCGCAGGCAACGTCGGGCTGCCGCTGCTGGAAGCCGTGATGGATCCCGAGCCGTACGACGTGATCGCGGTCGAACTGTCCAGCTACCAGTTGCACTTCACCGACTCGATGTCGGCGCACTCGGCCGCCGTCCTGAACATCGCGCCCGACCACGTCGACTGGCACGGCTCGATGGACGCCTACACGACCGCGAAGGGCAAGATCTACGAGAACTGCCAGGTCGCCTGCGTCTACAACGTCGCAGACCCCGCGACCGAACAGCTCGTCGAGGAAGCCGACGTGATCGAGGGCTGCCGCGCGATCGGCTTCACCCTCGGTACGCCGGCCATCTCGATGCTGGGCCTGGTCGACGACCTGCTGGTCGATCGAGCCTTCGTCGAACAACGAGCCAGCTCAGCCCTCGAGATCGCCAGCCTCGCCGACATCACGCCCGCCGCACCGCACAATGTCGCGAACGCGCTCGCGGCCGCTGCCTTGGCCCGAGCGTTCGGCGTACCGGCGTCAGCGGTCCGTGACGGGTTGCGGGTGTTCCGCCCGGACGCGCACCGGATCGCGACCGTCGGCGAGGTTGCCGGCGTCAACTACATCGACGACTCCAAGGCCACCAACCCGCACGCCGCGCAGGCCTCCCTGCTCGCCTACGACCCGGTCGTGTGGATCGCCGGTGGGCAGGCGAAGGGCGCGACCTTCGACGAGCTGGTGATCGCTGCCAGGGAACGGTTGCGCGGCGTCGTACTGCTCGGCCAGGACAAGGTCGTGATCGCCGAAGCACTTGCCCGACACGCGCCGGATGTCCCGGTGATCATCGTGGAGGCGACGGACACTGGAGCCATGGAGACCGTGGTGGGGGAGGCGGCGAAGCTGGCACAGGTGGGGGACACCGTGCTGCTCGCGCCCGGCTGCGCTTCCTGGGACATGTTCGCCAACTATGGAGCCCGCGGAGACGCCTTCGCCGAAGCCGTACTGCGGCTGGGCGACAACTGATCCGGAGGTGATCGCATGACGACGATCACGGATCAGCCGGGTGGACCGTCCAAGGGGCAGTCGAAGGACAGGACCGCAGCGACCGAACGCCCGTGGCTGGCGGCGATCAAGGACGTGCTCGACCGGCCGCTGACGTCGTACCACATCCTGCTCGGCGCCACCGGGCTGCTGCTCGTGCTCGGGCTGCTGATGGTGCTGTCCGCGTCCAGCGTGCTGTCGTACCGGGCCAACCAGGGCAACCAGTACGCGATCTTCTACCGCCAGCTGATCTGGGTCGGGGTGGGTCTGCCGATGGCGTACGTCGCCTCGCGGATGACGCCCCGGCACTTCCGGATGCTGGCGTACATCGCGCTGCTCGGATCGGTCTTCATGCTCGTCCTGACCTACGTGCCGGGACTCGGCGTCGGCGTCAAGGGCAACACGAACTGGCTGAACCTCGGTGGGCCGCTGCAGCTGCAGCCAAGTGAGTTCGCCAAGCTCGCGCTGGTGATGTGGTGCGCGGATCTCTATGCCCGCAAGCAGAAACTGCTCACCCAGTGGAAGCACCTGCTGGTCCCGATGGTGCCGGTCTGCGGTCTGGTGATCGCGCTCGTCGTCGGCCAGCACGACCTCGGTACGGCGCTGGTCCTGATGGCCGTGATGATCGGGATGATCTGGATCGTCGGCGCGCCCACCCGGCTGTTCGTGGCGACGATCGTGGTGGTCGGCACGATCGCGGCGTACTTCGTCACCACCGCGCAGCACCGGATGGACCGGCTGCTCAACTTCACCAACCCGCTGGCCGACCCCGGTGGCGTCGGCTGGCAGGCGTACCACTCGTTCTACGCGCTCTCCACCGGTGGCTGGTGGGGCGTCGGGATCGGCAACAGCCGGCAGAAGTGGGGCAACCTGCCCGAGGCGCACACCGACTTCATCTTCTCGGTGATCGGCGAGGAGCTCGGGCTGATCGGCTCACTCACCGTGCTGGCCCTGTTCTTGATGCTGGCCTACGTCGGCGTCCGGATCGCGACCCGCAATTCGGACCCCTTCGTCCGCTATGCGTCCGCCGGAATCACCGTGTGGCTGATGGCCCAGACGCTCGTCAACCTGGGCGCCGTGATCGGACTGCTACCCATCGTGGGTATCCCGCTCCCGCTTTTGTCGTACGGTGGGTCCGCACTGCTGCCGACGCTGATCGCGATCGGCATGTTGCTGTCCTTCGCGAAGGCCGAACCCGGCGCGCAGGCCGCTCTCAAGGAGATCCGGCGGCCCCGATTCGGGTGGATGTCTTCGTGGCGCACACCTGGCCGTACTGGCCGTGAGAACACGCGGGAGCGTTGAAAGCTGTGCCGAGCATCGTCCTGGCCGGTGGTGGTACCGCCGGCCATACTTCCCCCCTGATCGCTACCGCCGACGCCTTGCGCCGGATCGACCCGACGGTCGAGATCCTCGCCCTCGGGACCGAGCGCGGACTCGAGGTCCGGGTCGTGCCCGAGGCCGGGTACCGGCTCGAGCTGATTCCGCCCGTCCCGTTGCCGCGCAAGCCCACGCCGGCCCTGTTCGCCGTACCGGGCAAGATGCTCAGCTCGGTCAGCGCGGCCCGCAAGGTGCTCGACGAGGCCAAGGCGGACGTGCTGGTCGGCTTCGGCGGGTACGTGTCCACCCCGGCGTACGTCGCCGCCTGGCGCCGCAAGACGCCGATCGTCGTGCACGAGGGCAACGCGACCCCGGGCATCGCGAACAAGTTCGCCGCCCGCTACTGCACCGAGAACGTCATCACCTCCTTCCCCGGCACGGACCTGCCGCACGCCCAGTACGTCGGGCTGCCGATCCGCCGGGCCATCTCGACGCTCGACCGGGCCGCGCTGCGGGCCGAGGCGCGTGAGTTCTTCGGGCTCGACCCGGAGGCGCCGACCGTCTTCATCACCGGTGGATCGCAGGGCGCCCGGCAGCTGAACGAGGCGTTCGGCGGGGCCGCGGCCGACCTGCTCGCCGCCGGCGTCCAGGTGATCCACGCGATCGGCTCCAAGAACAGCCTCGAGGTCGCCCAGACCGGGCCGTATCCGTACCGGGTGCTCAACTACATCGACCGGATGGACTACGCGTACGCCGCCGCCGATCTGGTCGTCTGCCGCTCGGGTGCGAACGCGGTCACCGAGGCGTCGGGTGTCGGCCTGCCGGCCATCTACGTTCCGTTGCCGCACGGTAACGGTGAGCAGCGCCAGAACGCCAAGGCCGTGGTCGAGGCCGGCGGTGGCCTGCTGGTCGACAACGCCGAGGTGACTCCGGACTGGGTTCGCGCCACCGTGCCGCAACTTCTGCACGACCGCGAGCGTCTGACAGCCATGTCCAACGCAGCCAAGGGTCTGATCAAGCTGGACGCCGACGACCGGTTGGCGCGGATCATCCTCGATGTGGTGAGGTCTTCCTCGTGATCGTCACCGCACCTGACAGCCATCTACCCGCCGAGAAGCTCGGCCGGGTGCACTTCATCGGCATCGGCGGCGCCGGGATGTCCGGGATCGCCCGGATCATGGCCGCGCGCGGCATCGAGGTCTCCGGTTCGGACGGCAAGGACAGCAAGGTGCTCGGCGCCCTGCGCGCGCTCGGCGCGACCTGCTGGGTCGGCCACGCCGCCGAGCACGTCGCCGAGGTGGACACCGTGGTCGTCTCGACCGCGATCCGGGAGAACAATCCCGAGGTCGTCGCCGCGCGCGCCGCGGGCATCCCGATCCTGCCGCGAGCGGCCGCCCTGGCCTCGGTCATGGTCGGCCGGCGGACGATCGCGGTCGCCGGTACGCACGGCAAGACGACCACCACGTCGATGCTCACGGTCGCGTTGCAGCACTGCGGCGCGGACCCGTCGTACGCGATCGGCGGGAACCTGAACGAGTCCGGCTCGAACGCCCACGACGGCAGCGGTGACCTGTTCGTCGCGGAAGCCGACGAGTCCGACAAGTCCTTCCTGACCTACAGCCCCGAGGTGTCGATCGTCACCTCGGTCGAGCCGGATCACCTGGACAACTACGGCGACGAGGCCAGCTACCGGCTCGCCTTCGAGCAGTTCTGCGACCGGGTTCTGCCCGGCGGTTTCATGGTCGTCTGTTACGACGACGCCGGCGCGAGGCAGCTGGTCGAATTCGCCCGCGCCAAGGGGATCGACGTCCGGACGTACGGGGAATCGCCTGATGCGGACACCCGGGTGACCGAGCTGGTCGCGAGTGGATCGACCCAGTCGTACGTGCCGGTGTTCCACGGCCGGAAGCTGCCGGCGGTGAAGCTGCAGCAGGCCGGCAAGCACAACGCGCTGAACTCGGCGGCGGCGCTGACCGTAGGACTCGGGCTGGGCTTGTCCGCGGCCGACCTGGCCGAGGGGCTCGCTGCCTTCACCGGCACCGGCCGGCGGTTCGAGTTCAAGGGTGAGGAGGACGGTGTGCGGGTGTTCGACTCGTACGCCCACCACCCGACCGAGGTAGCCGTCGATCTGGCCGCCGCCCGGACCGTGGCGGGGGAGGGGCGAGTGATCGCCTGCTTCCAGCCGCATCTGTTCAGCCGCACGCGGATCTTCGCGACCCAGTTCTCCGAGGCGCTCGCGCTGGCCGACGAGGTCGTCGTGATGGACATCTTCGCGGCCCGCGAGGACCCGGAGCCGGGCGTCACCGGTGCGCTGATCGCCAACCACATTCCGTTGAAGCCGGATCAGGTCCGGTTCGAGCCGTCCTGGTCCGCCGTACCGCAGGTGATCGCCGACCTGGCCGAGCCGGGTGACCTGGTGGTCACTGCGGGTGCCGGCGACGTGACGCTGATCGGACCCGAGGTGCTCGGCCTGCTGGCCGAGCGGGCCGCGCTCGCGGCGGCGGCTGCGGAGTGAGTTCGCGGATGCGGTGGTGAGATGAGTCAGAGCACTGACCTTGCCCGGGCACAGGAGCGGTTCGCGCGCCGGCAGCGGTTGGTGCGCTGGCGCGGCTGGTTGCCCTGGGCGGCCGGCGGTGTGGTCGTCCTGCTCGCCGGGGTGATCGCCTGGTTGTTCTACTTCTCGTCAGTGCTCGCGGTCTCCGGGGTGAAGGTGGCCGGCGCCGATACGGTGCCGGTGGCAACCATCACCCAGGTCGCCGCGGCACCGCTGGGAACGCCGCTGGCCAAGGTCGACCTGACCGCGATCGCGGACCGGGTGCGGACGATCCAGTCGGTCGCGGACGCACAGGTGACCAGGGCCTGGCCGAACCAGCTCAAGATCGTGGTGACCGAGCGGGTGCCGGTGGTGGTCGTCACCGACGGCAGCAACTTCGAGCTGGTCGACGCGACCGGGGTGGCCTTCAAGACGGTGCCGGCCCGGCCGGTGGATCTGCCCGAGGCGCTGGTGGTCGGGACGCGGCGGGAAGTCACGATCAGTTCGGTGGTGAAGGTTTCAGCGGCTCTGCCGGAGACGCTGCGGGCGCAGGTGAACTCGATCTCGGCCGCTTCGCCGGACTCGATCACCCTCAACCTCGGGTCCAACGTGAAGGTGGTCTGGGGCAGCGCCGATGACAGTGAGCGAAAGGCCGAAGTACTCAGCGTGCTGATGAAGCGGGACGCGAAGGTCTACGACGTCTCGGCGCCCGATCTCCCTGTCACCAAAGGGGAAAAGAAGTGACCGTGCCCACATCGGGCATACATCGTGGTACCGGCGGCGAGGCGCGTGGACATTGCCGGAGCGTCTCCCGTAGCGTTCGAGGGAATCTAGGGTTGACAGAACTCTAATCATGTACTTGAGGTAAAGGCTTTTCCGTCGTCGAAGCGATCGGCGGACGGGAGGGTCCGAGGCAGGCGCAGCTCGGACGGCCAACTGGCCATAACGGGAACAGAACGAGGCGAGAGGCGCGGACGTGGCGGCACCGCAGAACTATTTGGCACTCATCAAGGTCGTCGGCATCGGCGGAGGCGGCGTCAACGCCGTCAACCGGATGATCGAGCACGGTCTGAAGGGCGTTGAGTTCATCGCCATCAACACCGACGCCCAGGCGCTGTTGATGAGCGACGCGGACGTCAAGCTCGACATCGGCCGGGAGGAGACCCGGGGCCTCGGCGCCGGCGCGAACCCGGCGATCGGGCAGAAGGCCGCCGAGGACCACGCGGAGGAGATCGAGGAGGCGCTGAAGGGCGCCGACATGGTCTTCGTCACGGCGGGTGAGGGCGGTGGCACCGGTACCGGCGGCGCGCCCGTGGTGGCCCGGATCGCCCGCTCGCTCGGCGCGCTCACCATCGGTGTGGTCACCCGGCCGTTCTCGTTCGAGGGCAAGCGCCGCGCGACCCAGGCGGAGGACGGTATCTCCGCCCTGCGTGAAGAAGTCGACACCCTGATAGTGATTCCGAATGACCGCCTCCTCACCATCTCCGACCGCGCCGTCTCCGTCCTGGACGCCTTCAAGCAGGCCGACCAGGTGCTGCTGCAGGGTGTTTCCGGTATCACCGACCTGATCACCACCCCCGGCCTGATCAACGTCGACTTCGCCGACGTCAAGGCCGTCATGTCCAACGCCGGCTCGGCGCTGATGGGGATCGGCTCGTCCCGCGGCGAGGACCGCGCGGTGGCGGCGGCCGAGGCGGCCATCTCGTCTCCGTTGCTGGAGGCAAGCATCGAGGGCGCGCACGGCGTCCTGCTGTCGATCGCGGGCGGTTCCGACCTGGGCCTGTTCGAGATCAACGAGGCCGCCCAGCTGGTCTCGGAGTCGGCGCACACCGACGCGAACATCATCTTCGGCGCCGTGATCGACGACGCGCTCGGCGACGAGGTCCGGGTGACCGTGATCGCGGCCGGCTTCGACGGCGGGATGCCGAAGCGCCGCGAGCAGGCGATGAACCAGGCCCGCCCGCAGAACAAGCTCCCCGCCGCCGGCGGCGACGTCGCCACCCAGGGGATCCCCCGCGCCACCCAGGCCGAGGCTCACACCCAGGCCCAGCAGCCGGCGAACCAGCCGCCCTACGGCACGCCGCCGGCGAACACGACGGCCGCTGCTGAGCCCGCCAACCAGAACACTGGCGGCCAGGCCGCTAATGGTCAGGGAGCTGCTGGCCAGGGCGCCGCTGGGCAAGGGAACTTCGGGCAGGGGACTGCCGGCCAGGGCGCCGGGGGCCAGGGCGGGTTCGGGCAGGGCACGACCGCAGGGTCGCCTGCGCCGAGCTACCAGCCGCCGGCGGGGACGCCGACCGACGACACCGTGCCGGTGCCCAACACGGACCAGCAGCGGGGCACCACGCACTCGGCCCGGCCGCAGGGCGGCGAGCCGGTCCGTACGGCGCAGCCGACCGGCCAGCCGTCGAGCCAGCCGCCGGTGCCGCACACGCCCGCCTCTCCGGCACCGTCTGCCCAGCCGACCCAGCACAGCTGGCCGACCACCGGCCCGTCGAACTCACCGTCCTCGCAGCCCGCTCCGCAGCGTCAGCCGCGCAAGCCGGACAACGACGAGGACGACCTCGACATCCCGGACTTCTTGAAGTAAGCGGACAACTTGTGGTGCACCGGGGCGGTGCCGGCGATCAGCCGGCGCCGACCCGGTTTCAGTTGGGTGGGGTCGGCTCGGGCTGCTGGGGGCGGTAGACCGAGACGAGGACGCCGTAGCGGGCTTCGCCCGGGCCGGCGTCCACGAGGTTGTGGACCATTTCGTCGAGGCGGGCCTGGAGTTCCTCGGCCTGGGTCTCGGTCAGGCGGACGTTGCGGAGGTTCAGCATCGGCCGGCCGGTGGCTGACTGCAGTTCGGCTGCGACCGCCTGGAGGGTGACGGCGGTGTTGGCGCGTTCGCCTTCGCCGGTGAAGTCGAACAGCTTCGCTGCGCGGCGGTAGTACTGCTCGGTCCCGCCGCGCACCTGGCGGGTCTCCACGACGCGGACCATGCCGGCGTCTCGCAGTACGCCGAGGTGGTGGGCGACGTTGCCCTTCGCCGTACCGAGTGAGGTCGCGAGCTGGCTGATCGTCGCCGCCTCCTGTCCGAGCGCGAACAGCAGTCTGTGCCGCAGTGGATGCCCCAGCGCCTTGAACTGCTCCGCGGTGGAGATCTCCAGCCGGTCCACCATCTCGTCGGTCATGGATCAAGCGTCAAGGGTTCTTGACGCTTTGTCAATCCGGGTGTTTGAATCCTCGCCATGCGCACAGACGAGATTGCCGAACTGATCGACCGGCTCGCGACCCTGGTCAGCGAGCTCTACGTGTTCCCCGAGGTCGGCGCCGAGATCGCCACCCGCCTGAAAGCGGCCGCGGCGGACGGGCGGTACGACGCCCTGGCCGAGCCCGAGGAGTTGGCGGCCCGGGTGACGGCTGACCTGCAGGAGGGCAACCAGGATCGCCACCTGCGGCTGAAGTTCCATGTCGACGAGGTGGTCGACGAGACCGATCCGGTCGCCGAGGACGCGGCGTGGCGCCGGCATGCCGAGCTGACCGCGGGCGGGATGGCCCGGGTGGAGCGGCTGGCGGGCAACATTGGTCTACTCGAGATCCGCCCGTTGATCTTCGATCCGACGCATGCCGGTGCCGCCGTGAGCGCCGCCATGTCGTTGCTGTCGGCAACTGATGCGCTGGTGATCGACCTGCGCCGCTGCCTGGGTGGTTCGCCGGACATGGTGACGTTCCTGTGCAGCCACTTCTTCGACGGCGAGCCGGTCCACCTGAACGATCTGGTCACTCCCGCCGACGGTACGGTCCGCCAGTTCTGGACCATTCCGCACCTGCCCGGGCCGCGCTTCGGTGGTACCAAGCCGATCTGGGTGCTGACCAGCTCGACCACCTTCTCGGCCGCCGAGGAACTCACCTACGACCTCCAGCAACTCGGCCGCGCCACCGTCATCGGCGAACGCACCGGCGGCGGCGCCCACCCGCGCGACGGCTTCAAACTCCACCCCCACCTCGAAGCCACCATCCCGATCAAGCGCGCCCTCAACCCCGTCTCCCACACCAACTGGGAAGGCACCGGCGTCATCCCCGACCTGGAACTCCCCGCCCCAAGCGCATTCAACGAGGCCTACAGCCAAGCCCTCGACCACGTCCTCGCCCTCCCCACCGACCCCGCCCGTCGCGCGCTGACCGACGAGGCGCGCGAAGCGCGCGAGGCACTGAGCGCCGCCCCCGCGCACGCCGACGCTCCGCGCTGACCCTCGACCCGGCTCCCACTCCGCGCTGTGCGCGCGCACCTCGCTCTTCCCCGTCCGCCGCGCCCGCCTGCGCAGCAGGTGGGCGCGGCGGACGGATAGCCTTTGAATGTGTTCGGTTATGACGAGGTTCGAGATGGTGTCCGCTTCGCCTTCACCGATCGGTTCGGGGGAGCGAGCCAACCGCCGTACGGGGAACTGAACCTGGGGAGTGCGCAGGGGGACGAGGCTTCAGCGATCGCCGAGAACTTCCGGCTGGTCGCGACCGAGTTCGGGGTCGCGCCGGAGCGGGTTATCCGGGTCAACCAGGTCCACGGCCCCGACGTCCACGTCGTCGGACCCGGCGACATCGCGATCGACCCGCGCCCGCGCGCCGACGCGATGGTGACCACCCAGTCCGATGTCGTGCTCTGCGTCCGCGCCGCCGACTGCCTCCCCGTCCTCCTCGCGGACCAGACCAATGGCGTGATCGGCGCCGCCCACTCGGGCCGCAAAGGCCTGTACGTCGGGGTGGTACCGGCCACCGTCAAGGCGATGCGCGCCCTCGGAGCCAAGCACATCACCGCAGTACTCGGCCCGTACGCCTGCGGAAACTGCTACGAGGTCCCCGCCGACATGCGAGCCGAGGTCGCCGAGCGTGTCCCGGCCTCGTACGCCGAGACGAGCTGGGGCACCCCGTCGATCGACGTCGCCGCCGGTGTCGCCGCCCAGCTGGCCGAGCTCGACTGCACCGTCGTCAAGGCGACCGCCTGCACGATCGAGTCGGAGAACCTCTACTCGTACCGCCGTGAAGGCGCCGTCAGCGGCCGGATGGCCGGCCTGATCAGGCTGCCGTCGAGACTGGCCGCCGCGTGACCGGCACCCGGGAGGAGGAGCTCAGCGCCAACGTCAAGGCGGCACGTGAGCGGATCCAGGCGGCCTGTGTGGCGGCCGGGAGGCCTGAGGGGGCGGTCACCCTCATCGGGATCACCAAAACCTTCCCGATCAGCGATGTACGGGCACTGGCGGCGCTCGGAGTACGGGACCTGGGCGAGAACCGGGAACAGGAGCTCAAGGTCAAGGCGCCCGACTGCCAGGACGTCACCTGGCACTTCGTCGGCCAGCTGCAGTCGAACAAGGCCCGTTCGGTCGTCCGCAACGCCTCGGTGGTGCACTCGGTCGACCGGTCGTCCCTGGTGACGGCACTGTCCCGGGCTGCAGTCGACGAAGGCCGGGTCCTGCGCTGCCTGCTGCAGGTGAGCCTGGCGGAGTACGGGCGGGAAGAGGTGGCGACGGGGATGAGCCGCGGTGGCGTCGCGCCTGCCGACGTACCGGCGCTGGCCGCTGAGGTCACCGCGGCTGACGGGCTGGAGCTGGGTGGTGTGATGGCCGTGGCGCCGCTCGGGTCCGATCCCGACGAGGCATTCGCCGGCCTGGAAGCAGTAGCGTCCCGGCTACGCTCCGAACATCCGGGCGCGGACTGGATCTCCGCTGGGATGAGCGGCGATCTGGAGGCCGCGATCAGGCGTGGGGCGACACACGTTCGGCTCGGGCGCGCATTACTCGGTACACGTACTCCTCTGGGCTAGTGTCGACATCGAGACTCGACCGAAGGGCTGGAGGGCCATGAGCGGCGCGTTGCGCAAGATGGGTGTGTACCTCGGCTTGGTCGAGGACGGCGAGCGGTACAACGCGCGCTATGACGACGAGTACGACGACGGCTACGACGACGAGTACGACGAAGAAGCCGTCGACGGGGAGTCCGACGAGACCGCGCCGGTGCCGGATCGCGGCGCCGAGCAGCAGGTCGGCACGGTCAGCAAGTTTCCAGATCGACGTGGCGTCACCGCTTCATCCCCGGAGGTTACCGAGTTGGCCCGCATCACCACCGTGCACCCGCGCAGCTACAACGAGGCGCGCGTGATCGGTGAGCACTTCCGCGACGGTACCCCCGTCATCATGAACCTGACCGAGATGGACCACGCGGACGCCAAGCGGCTGGTGGACTTCGCCGCCGGGCTGATCTTCTGCTGCCGGGGCTCGATCGAGCGGATCACCACCAAGGTCTTCCTGGTCTGCCCGCCGAACGTGACGCTGGCCGCGGAGGAGAAGGAAAAGATCGCCGCCGACGGGTTCTACAACCAGAGCTGAGGACGTGGCTTCGGCCGTCTTCTACACTCTTGTCTGACATGGATGCTCTCGTGCTCGTCCTCGGTGTTCTGAGCTGGGTTCTGCTCGCCTTCTTCCTGATGCTGGTGGCCCGGTTCGTCCTCAGCCTGATCGTGATGTTCGCGCCGCAATGGCACCCGAAAGGGCCGCTGCTGTTGCTGTTCGAGCTGATCTACTCGGTGACCGATCCGTTTCTCCGGCCACTGCGCCGGATCCTGCCGCCGATCGGCGCGGGTGGCATCCGGGTCGACCTGTCGATGCTGATGTTGTTCGTCCTCGTCTCGCTGGCGATGTCGATCAACTCCACCGCGATCCGGTCGATCTGAGCCGTGACGACAAGCGTGAGGATGCGACCAGCTGGGTAGGAGCCGCCCGGAAACACCGACCATGGGGACCGTTATCGCCCGCCCGGATTCCGCCAGAACACAACGAAGCGATAACGTGATCTACTGAGTCGCCGAGGTCCAGGCCACGACGACTCCGCCAAGACACAGACAAACGAGGTGAAAGATGCCGCTGACGCCGGATGACGTCCGCTCGAAGCAGTTCACGCCCGTCCGATTGCGGGAGGGCTACGACGTCACTGAGGTCGACTCCTTCCTCGACGAGGTCGAAGCAGAGCTCGAGCGACTTCTCGCCGAGAACGAGGAGCTGCGGGCCAAGCTTGCCGCGGCCCAGCGCGCCGGCAGTGGGCAGGACCGCCCGGTGGTCGACCAGACCGCCGCCCTGCCGCCTGTCGTGCAGCAGCCCAAGCCGGCCCCCGTGGTCGTCGAGAAGCCCAAGGAAGAGCCGCCGCCAGTCGTCGCTCCGGTTGTAGCCGCCGCGGGGGCTGCTGCGGCAGCAGGAACCGTCGGCGACGCCTCCAGCTCCGCCGTGCGGCTGCTGGAGATGGCCACCAAGCACTCCGACGACCTGGTCCAGGAGGCGAAGGACACCGCCGACAAGATCATCGGCGAGGCCCGCGCCAAGGCCGAGCGGCTGGAGAACGAGGCACGGGGCAAGGCCGACCGGATGACCGGTGAGGCTCGCGCCCGGGCCGAGAAGCTCGACGGCGAGATCGCCGAGCGCCGTGCTCAGATGCTCGGCACGCTGGAGAAGCAGAAGGGTCAGCTCGAGCGCACCATCGACGACCTGCACGCGTACGAGCGTGAGTACCGCAGCCGCCTGAAGACGTACTTCACCGAGCAGCTCAAGGCGCTCGGCAACGGCGACGACACGCTCAGCCCGCGCAACGGCTTCCGCCCGGAGGCCCGCGCCCAGGCTCACGGCCACGGCGTTTAAGCACTAACCTGTAGTGACGTAGTACCTGGTCTTTGGCGTGACTAGGGGCGGTGCTAATCCGGCAGCACCGCCTCTTTGTCATGTCCGGACTTTTCTGACTCAGGGTTGTTCTTTCGTGACTAAGGGTCCCCACTGCCGGCCGCCGGAATTCACGGCCAGCTGAGTGGGGCCTTCTGTCCGCTGAGCGTCGCGACATCGGTGATCCGCAGCCGGTAGGGCGTCAGTCTCAGGAGCGAGACGATTTCGCTCGGCGGTCCGTCCGCGAAGACGGACCAGAAGTCGAACCCCAGTGGTTCGGGGGCATCGCGGTACAGCTCCCAGACGCGTTGCCGGGTCGGCACGTCGTCGATCCACTCCGCCCGGCAGTCCGCGAACGCGGTGTCGTGGCTCGGATCCCAGTAGCTGCAGCTCAGGTACGGCGAGTTGGCCAGGTGGGCCACCTTGACCGGAGTCGGCCTGGTGACGATCCAGCCGACCAGCTGGTCGCCGTCGAGCTCCCAGTACGGATGCAGGATCCGTGACCGCGGCCGGCCGTGCCGGTCGACCGTCGCCACCGTGCACCAGACGATCCGGTGCGCCACCTCGATGAACTCCTTCTGCACATTTTCCACAACCATGGTTGTAGATTATCCGATGCACAACCATGGTTGTACAGTTCTGGGCATGGCAGCCTTCGACCCCGCCGATGCCGACCTCTCGCTGGCCTCCCTCTTCACCGGCTGGGCCCTCGCCGACGAACTCCAGCGCCGCCTGGCCGTCGACGGCTTCGAGGACTCACGCTTCGCCGACGGCGTGATCTTCCAGCATCTGGTCACCGCACCTGTGACGATCAGCACTCTCGCCGACCTCCTGGGCGTCACCCAGCAAGCCGCCTCGAAGTCGGTCGCCGACCTGCAAGCGCGTGGCTACCTTTCCCGCGCCGCGGACCCCACCGACGCCCGAGCCAAACTCGTCACCCTCACCCCTCGCGGCCAGGCGATCATCGCCGCTGCCCGCAAACACCGAGCCGCCATCGACCGCGAACTCCAAAAGGCACTGGGCCCCGACCGGGTCGAGTCCGCCCGCCAACTCCTGATCGACGCCCTCCACCACCTCAACGCAACCCCAGCCCTCAAGTCCCGCCAAGTCCGCCCACCCACCTAACCCCTCCGCAATCAGTCGCCAACAGCAACGACCCGACCCCCCCCCACGCACGCACAACCCCCCGAGCAATCGCTCACCCCTGGCGTGTCGGGCCAGTCAGCGGGAGTTGTGCATGCACGGCGATCCGCCCCGCGACGAACCGACTCATCCGGCCTGATCCGGCCTGATCCGGCCTGATCCGGCCTGATCGGGCGCCGGCTGGCGGGTTATTCGGCCGCTGGCGACCTGTAGGGCGTCAGCGGCCGAAGGAACGCCGTTCGCCGGCGGGTTCTTGTACCGCCGGCGTGATGCTGACGTCGGCGGGCCGAAGAGCTGTCAGTGGCCGGCTGGCGTATCGGCAACCCCGGTTACCCCGATCGTCGCGTCAGGCCTTGGTGAGCCAGTAGGTCAGGCCCAGGTCGTCGTCGGTTCCGGTGGTCAGGGCGTCCGTTGCCGGGGGAGCCGCCTGGGTGAGGGTGGTGGCCAGGACCTCGCGGCCGATCTCGTCCGCGTGCTTGCCGAGGGCATCGGAAAGCTCCGAGTCCGTGCTGGTGAGCCAGACGGTGATCCGGTCGGAGACCTCGAGGCCGGAGTTCTTGCGGGCCTCCTGCAACGTCCGGACCACCTCGCGAGCGAGGCCGGCCTGCTTCAGCTCGGGGGTGATTTCGAGGTCGAGGGCAACGGTCTCGCCCTGCTCGTTCACCACCGACCAGCCCTCCCGCGGCCGCTCCGACAAGAGCACCTCGTCGGCGCTGACCTGGACCTCTTCGCCGTCGACCAGGACGGTCGCCGTGTCGGAGGCCTTGAGCGCCGCGGCCAGACCCGCGGCGTCGGCAGCAGCGATGGCGGCCGCGACGACCGGGGTCTGCTTGGCGAAGCGCTTGCCGAGCTCGCGGAAGTTGCCCTTCGCCGAGTAGTCGATCAGGTCCTCGCCGGCCGACGACAGCGGCGCGACCGTGCCGACGTTGAGCTCTTCGGCGATCTCGCGGAGGAGCTCGTCGTCCAGATCGGCGATCGCGGCCGACCCGACCAGCGCGCGGCCGAGCGGCTGCCTGGTACGGACCTTCGCCTCGGCCCGCGCGGACCGGCCGAGTTCGACAACCCGCCGAGCCATCGACACGTGCGTCGCCAGCCGGTCGTCGATCACGGAGGCGTCGTACGACGGGAAAGCGGCAAGGTGCACCGACTCCGCCAGCCCCGGCGTGACCGGGCGGAACACGTCCTGCCAGACCCGCTCGGTGACGAACGGGGTCAGCGGCGCCATCAGCCGGGTCAGCACGTCGAGCGTCTCGTGCAGCGTGGCCAGTGCGCCGGCATCGCCCGCCCAGAAGCGGCGGCGCGAGCGGCGTACGTACCAGTTGGACAGCACGTCGACGAACTGGCTGATCAGAGCGCCGAGCTTCTGCGTGTCGTATGCCGCGTACGCCTCGTCCGTGTCGCGGACCAGCCGGTGCGTCTCGCTGACCAGCCACCGGTCGAGCACCGAGCGCTCGGCCACCGGGGGAGCGGCAGCCGTCGGTGACCAGTCGGCCAACCGGGCGTACAGGGCGTGGAAGGCGGCCGTGTTCCAGTAGGTCAGCATGACCTTGCGGACGATCTCGTTGAGCACGTTCGGCCCGATGCCGCGCGCCTTCCACGGCGAGCCGGAGCACGCCATGAACCAGCGCACCGCGTCGGCGCTGTGGTTGTCCATCAGCGGGATCGGCTCGAGGATGTTGCCCAGGTGCTTGGACATCTTCCGGCCGTCCTCGGCCAGGATGTGCCCGAGGCAGACGACGTTGCGGTACGACGACTCGTCGAACACCAGCGTGCCGATCGCCATCAGCGTGTAGAACCAGCCACGCGTCTGGTCGATCGCCTCGGAGATGAAGTCCGCCGGGTACGACTTCTTGAACTTCTCCTGCGACCCCTCGGCCCACGGGTAGCCCCACTGCGCGAACGGCATCGCGCCCGAGTCGTACCAGGCGTCGATCACCTCGGCGACCCGCGTCGACTCCTCGCCACAGGTCGGGCAGGCGAAGGTGATGTCGTCGACGAACGGCCGGTGCGGGTCGGTCGCGCTCAGGTCGCGCCCGGCCAGCTCGCCGAGCTCGGCCAGCGAGCCGACGCAGACCTGGTGGTCGTCGGCGCAGCGCCAGATCGGCAGCGGCGTACCCCAGAAGCGGGAGCGGGAGACGGCCCAGTCGATGTTGTTGCGCAGCCAGTCGCCGTACCGGCCCCACTTGACCGAGTCCGGGTACCAGTTGGTCTTCTCGTTCTCCCGGAGCAGTGCGTCCTTCACCTGGGTGGTGCGGATGTACCAGGACGGCAGCGCGTAGTACATGACAGGGGTGTGGCAGCGCCAGCAGTGCGGGTACGGGTGCTCGTACGGCACGTGCTTGAACAGGACGCCGCGGTCGCGCAGGTCGTTGACCAGGTCCTCGTCGGCCTTCTTGAAGAACTGCCCGCCGACCAGCGGCACGTCAGCCTTGAACGTGCCGTCCGACTCGACCGGGTTGACCACAGGGAGGTTGTAGGCGCGGCTGACGATGAGGTCGTCGGCACCGAACGCAGGAGCCTGGTGCACCAGACCAGTACCGTCCTCAGTGGTCACATAGTCGGCCAGTACTACGTAGTGCGCCGCCTCAGTGAACTCCACCAGCTCGAACGGCCGCTGGTACGTCCAGTGCTCCATGTCATGTCCGACGTACCGGTCAGTGACCGTCCAGCCCTCGCCCAGCGCGCTCACCAGCGGCTCAGCCACGACCAGCGACTCGTTGCCGTCGGTGGCGACCACATAGTCGACGTCCGGGTGCACAGCGACAGCCGTGTTGGACACCAGCGTCCAGGGGGTCGTCGTCCAGACCAGGAGCGACGCCTTGCCGGCCAGCGGGCCAGAGGTGAGCGGGAAGCGGACGTAGACCGACGGGTCGATGACTGTCTCGTAGCCCTGGGCGAGCTCGTGATCCGACAGGCCGGTGCCGCAGCGGGGGCAGTACGGAGTGATCCGGTAGTCCTCGACGAGCTGACCCTTGTCGTGGATCTGCTTGAGCGACCACCACACCGACTGCACGTACTCCGGGTCCATCGTCCGGTACGGGTGCTCCATGTCCACCCAGTAGCCCATCCGGGTGGTCAGGTCGGCGAAGGCGTCGACGTGCCGGAGTACCGACTCGCGGCACTTGGCGTTGAACTCGGCGATCCCGAAGGCCTCGATGTCCTTCTTGCCGCTGAACCCGAGCTCCTTCTCCACCGCCACCTCGACCGGCAGGCCGTGGCAGTCCCAGCCGGCCTTGCGCTCGACCGAGAAGCCCTTCATCGTCCGGTAGCGCGGGAACACGTCCTTGAAGACGCGCGCCTCGATGTGGTGCGTGCCGGGCATGCCGTTCGCGGTCGGCGGGCCCTCGAAGAAGGTCCACGGCTCACCGCCGGCAGTCTGCTCGAGACTCTTCGCGAAGGTGTCCTGCTCGTCCCAGTGCGCGAGCACGTCGCGCTCGATCGCCGGCAGATCGACCTGCGCCGGGATCTGTAGCCAACCGTTGGTGGTGGGGTTCTCCGCCATTTCCTTCGTTCCTTCGTCGAGCGTCGTGCCTGCCGGACGAAGGGACGAGGCCTCGGCGTCGTCGCCGGGCTCCGCGGTACCACCCTCCTTGGCCGGTCCCTGGGGACCTGCCCACTTCGTTACGCTCCGCTGCCGGGTCTAGTGAGTCCGTGATGGACCGTTCTTCCGGCGGCTCCGGGGTGATCGCCCCATCACTGCCTTGCGGTGTGCCGGGCCAGTGTACGACTCCGTACCATCCGGCTACGAATCGTTAATCGCTGGTCAGGACGGGATCCGTCCCCCACAATGCTCGTGCGGGTTGCTGAGACGGTGCCGAAACTGAAGCAATTGCTTGCCTGAAGAAGCTCCGAGACGCGGCTGTGACGCGCGGAACATCGAGTGGGCTTGAAGAACCGACTACCGTATGTCCACGGTCTGCGCGTCGGGCTGGCACGTGGCCTTCACGTGACCTACTGTCTTGCGACCAGTCCGCTTCAGTCTCCGACGAAGGCAGGGGGTAGTCGACCATGGCTACATCGGCTCCGAAGAAGTCCGCCCCCAGACGTCCCGCCGCGGCCTCGAAGAGTGCCGCGCAATCCGCCGAACCGGTCGCCACGAAGGCACCGGCCAACCAGCCTTCAGCGAAGAAGGCCGCTGCCAAGCAGACTCCGACGAAGAGGGTGGCCATGAAGACGAACGAGAACCGCAGTCCGGCGACTGCACCGGCCAAGGTGCCTGCGAAGAAGGCCGAGAACTTCACCGTCAAGGACGGCGAGACGCCGTGGACCGCGGCCGAGATGGAGGAGCTGCGCGGTGAGCTGGAGGCCGACGCGATCCACCTGAAGGAAGAGATCCGCGACGCCGAGCAGGAGATCGTCGGGCTGCTCCGCGACGGTGGCGACGGGGCCGGCAACGACCAGGCCGACGTCGGGTCGACGACGCTGGAGCGCGACCACGAGATGTCGCTGGCCCGGAACGCGAGCGACATGCTCGACCAGATCGAGCGGGCGCTGTCCCGGATCGACGACGGCACCTACGGCGTCTGCGAGAGCTGCGGCAAGGCGATCGGCAAGGGTCGGTTGCAGGCGTTCCCGCGTGCGACACTGTGCGTGTCATGCAAAGAACGCGAAGAACGCCGCTGAGCAACCCCGAACCGTCCGACCTGCCAGCGGACGACTCACCAGACCCCAAGCCGGAACCGGCCGACCTCGAGTCGGCCGGTTCCTCGCCGTCCCGTTCCCCTCGACTGATCGGCCTGTTCGCCGCGGTCGGTCTGCTGGTGCTTGGGCTGGATCAGTTGACCAAGGTGCTGGCTCTGCATCATCTGACGCCGGGGGAGCCGGTCAATGTCATCGGCTCTCTGCTCAAGTTCAATCTGATCCGGAATCCGGGAGCGGCTTTCAGTTTGGGGTCGAATCTGACGCCGGTGATCAGTGCGATTCAGATCATCGTGGCGGTCGGAGTGGTGTACCTGTCGCGCAAGCTCGGGTCCATCGGGTGGGCGGTGGCCTTCGGGCTGCTGTTCGGCGGGGCGATCGGGAACATCACGGACCGGGTGTTCCGGGAGCCGTCGCCGTTCCACGGGCATGTGGTCGACTTCCTGCAGACGCCGCACTGGGCGATCTTCAACGTCGCGGACATGGCGGTGACCTCGGCGGCGATCCTGCTGGTGATCCAGACCCTGCGCGGCATCCGGCTGGACGGTACGAAAGATATGGGGAAGAAGTGAGCGGCGACGCACGCACGGTGATGATTCCCGACGGCCTCGCCGGTGAGCGGCTCGACGCCGCACTGTCCCGCCTCTTCGGGGTCTCCAGGACCAAGGCCGCCGAGATGATCGAGTCCGGCCTGGTCCAGATGGACGGCTCGCCGGCGCTGAAGTCCGCCCGCGTCTCCGCCGGGGTCATGCTCGACGTCGAGCTCCCAGCGCCGCCGGGTGAGATCACCGTCGTACCGGAGACCGTCGACAATCTCCGCATCGTCCACGACGACGACGAGATCATCGTCGTCGACAAGCCGGTCGGAGTCGCCGCCCACCCGTCACCGGGCTGGACCGGCCCGACCGTGATCGGCCACCTCGCCGGCGCCGGCTTCAGCATCTCCACCAGCGGCGCGGCCGAGCGCAAGGGCATCGTCCACCGCCTCGATGTCGGTACGTCGGGCCTGATGGTGGTCGCGAAGACGGAGTACAGCTACACCGTGCTCAAGCGCGCCTTCAAGGAGCGCACGGTCAAGAAGATCTACCACGCGCTGGTCCAGGGTCACCCCGACCCGTTCACCGGCACCGTGGACGCCCCGATCGACCGCCACCCCCACCACGACTACAAGTTCGGCGTGGTAGCCGGCGGCAAACCGAGCGTCACCCACTACGAGACGCTCGAGGCGTTCCGCTTCGCCACCCTCCTCGAGATCACCCTGGAGACCGGCCGGACCCACCAGATCCGCGTCCACATGTCCGCCATCGGCCACCCCTGCGCCGGCGACCTCACCTACGGCGCCGACCCGGTCCTGGCCGAACGCCTCGAGCTCTCCCGCCAATGGCTCCACGCCATGCGCCTCGGCTTCACCCACCCCGGCAGCGGCGAGTACGTCGAGTACACCTCGGAGTACCCGGCCGACCTCGACAACGCACTGAACAAACTCGCCGCCGACCAGTAGCGATGAAGCTGTACCTGTCCTCCTTCCGGCTGGGCGACCACCCCGAGCACCTGGTCGCCCTACTCCCGGAGGCCGGCCGGGTCGCAGTCATCTGCAACGCCATCGACGCCGAGGATCCCGCGGTACGCCGCGACGAAGTCGCCGCCGAGCTCACCTGGCTCCGCGACCTCGGACTGCGCCCCGAGGAGTTGGACCTGCGCTCGTACTCCGAACGCGGCGCCCGCGCCGGCCAGGACCTCGGCGCGCGCCTCGCGGAGTACGACGGTCTATGGGTCCGCGGCGGCAACGTCTTCGTACTCCGGGCCGCCATGGCCACCAGTGGCGCAGATCTGATCCTGCCCGGGTTGATCACCTCGGAGACCGTCGTCTACGCGGGGTACAGCGCCGGCTGCTGCGTGCTGGCCCCGAGCCTGCGCGGGCTGGAGCTGTGTGATCCCGTCGGGGACGTCGACGGCGAGGTGGTCTGGGACGGCCTCGGGGTGCTCGACGAGGCGATCGTGCCGCATCTCAACTCGCCGGGACACCCGGAGACGGAGTTGCTGGAGAAGGTCGTCGAGCTGTACGAACGCAGCGGCGTCAGGCACCTCAAGATGCGTGACGGGCAGGCGCTCGTGGTGGACGGACAGCGGCGCGAACTGGTGTGAAGTGGTGTCGTCCACGAACGGATATCGGGCGCTGAGTCCAGCCCTCGGTGAGCCGATTCAAAGACTGTCCATGGCCCCGCATAGGCTGGCGCAGTTCCACTCATTCACGCCTCTGGGAGGTCTGCGAAGACATGGCGTCCAGCGACAGTTTCGTGCATCTACATGTGCACACCGAGTACTCGATGCTGGACGGCGCCGCGCGGATCGACGAGTTGTTCAAAACGGCCCAGGAGATGGGTCAGCCGGCCATCGCGACCACCGACCATGGATTCGTCTTCGGGGCGTACGAGTTCTGGAAGACCGCGAAGAAGTACGACGTGAAGCCGATCATCGGCGTCGAGGCGTACCTGACGCCGCACACCCACCGCAGCGAGCGCAAGCGGGTCAAGTGGGGCGATGCGAACTCCGGCCGCGACGACGTCTCGGGTAGCGGTGCGTACACGCACATGACGCTGCTGGCGAAGAACACCGGCGGCATGCACAACCTGTTCCGGATGTCGTCGCTGGCCAGTCTCGAGGGCTACTACTTCAAGCCCCGGATGGACCGCGAGCTGCTGCAGACCTACGGCAAGGGCCTGATCGCGACCACCGGCTGCCCGTCCGGCGAGGTGCAGACCCGGCTCCGGCTGGGGCAGTACGACGAGGCCATCAAGGCGGCCGCCGAGTTCCGCGACATCTTCGGCAAAGAGAACTACTACTGCGAGCTGATGGACCACGGGCTCGGCATCGAGCGCGACATCCAGGGCGACCTGCTGCGGCTGGCCAAGGAGCTCGGCCTGCCGCTGGTCGCGACCAACGACCTGCACTACACCAAGCCCGAGGACTCGGTCGCGCACGCGGCGCTGCTCTGCGTGCAGTCCGGCTCGACCCTGTCCGACCCGAACCGGTTCAAGTTCGACGCCAACGAGTTCTACGTGAAGACCGCGGCCGAGATGCGCGAGGTCTGGAAGGACTACCCGGAGGCCTGCGACAACACACTGCTGATCGCCGAGCAGTGCGACGTGAGCTTCACCGAGGGCGAGGGCCGGTTCATGCCGCGCTTCCCCTGCCCTGAGGGCCACAACGAGGAGTCCTGGTTCGTCGCCGAGGTCGAGACCGGCCTGCACAAGCGGTACCCCGCCGGGGTCCCCGACCACGTGCGCAAGCAGGCGGAGTACGAGATCGAGGTCATCACCTCGAAGGGGTACGCCGGCTACTTCCTGGTCGTCGCCGACTTCATCAACTGGGCCAAGGAGAACGGCATCCGGGTCGGCCCCGGTCGTGGCTCCGGCGCCGGCTCGATGTGCGCCTACGCGATGCGGATCACCGACCTCGACCCGCTCCAGCACGGCCTGATCTTCGAGCGCTTCCTCAACCCCGAGCGCATGTCGATGCCCGACTTCGACATCGACTTCGACGACCGTCGCCGCCCCGAGGTGATCCGCTACGTCACCGAGAAGTACGGCGACGACCGGGTCGCGATGATCGTCACCTACGGCACGATCAAGGCCAAGCAGGCGATCAAGGACGCCGGCCGGGTGCTCGACTACCCGTTCGCGATGGGCGACCGGATCACCAAGGCGATGCCGCCGGCCGTGATGGGCAAGGACGTGCCGCTGTCCGGCATCTTCGACCCGCAGCACAAGCGGTACTCCGAGGCCGGCGAGTTCCGTCAGCTGTACGAGGCCGACGCCGACGTCCGCAAGATCGTCGACACCGCCCGCGGCCTGGAGAACCTGAAGCGCCAGTGGGGTGTGCACGCGGCCGGCGTGATCATGTCCAGCGAGCCGCTGATCGACCTGATCCCGATCATGCGCCGCGACCAGGACGGCCAGATCATCACCCAGTTCGACTACCCGAGCTGCGAGACGCTCGGCCTGGTCAAGATGGACTTCCTGGGTCTGCGCAACCTGACGATCATGGACGACGCGGTCAAGAACGTGGAGGCCAGCCGCGGGATCAAGCTGGACCTGGACGCGCTCGGCCGCAGCCTCGACGACAAGCCGACCTTCGAGCTGCTCGGCCGCGGTGACACGCTCGGTGTCTTCCAGTTCGACGGCGGCCCGATGCGGGCGCTGCTGCGGCTGATGAAGCCGGACAACTTCGAGGACATCTCGGCCGTCGGCGCGCTCTACCGGCCCGGCCCGATGGGCGCGAACAGCCACACCAACTACGCGCTGCGCAAGAACAAGCAGCAGGAGATCAGCTACCCGCACGACGAGCTCGCGGTCGCGCTGGAGCCGATCCTCGGGACGACGTACGGGCTGATCGTCTACCAAGAGCAAGTCATGGCGATCGCCCAGCAGCTCGGCGGCTACACGCTCGGCAAGGCGGACCTGCTCCGCCGGGCGATGGGCAAGAAGAAGCGCGAGGTGCTCGACGCGGAGTACGTCGGGTTCTCCGAGGGGATGAAGGCCAACGGCTTCTCCGCCCAGTCGATCAAGGCGCTCTGGGACGTCCTGGTCCCGTTCTCCGACTACGCGTTCAACAAGGCGCACTCGGCGGCGTACGGGCTGGTCTCGTACTGGACCGCGTACCTGAAGGCGAACTTCCCCGCGGAGTACATGGCCGCTGTGCTGACGTCCGTGAAGGACGACAAGGACAAGATGGCCATCTACCTGAACGAGTGCCGCCGGATGGGCATCAAGGTGCTGCCGCCGGACGTGAACGAGTCCGACTCCGACTTCACCCCGGTCGGCACCGACATCCGCTTCGGCATGTCCGGGATCCGCAACGTCGGCGTCAACGTGGTGGCCGAGATCGTCGCGGCCCGCCAGTCCGAGGGCCGGTTCACCGACTTCGTCGACTTCATCGACAAGGTGCCGCTGCCGGTCTGCAACAAGCGGGTGATCGAGTCGCTGGCCAAGGCCGGCTCGTTCGACTCGATGGGTCATGCCCGGCGCGCGGTCGTCGCGGTGCACGAGCAGGCCGTCGACGAGGCGATCGACCTCAAGCGGAACGAGGCGCACGGCCAGTTCGACCTGTTCTCGATGGGCGACGACGACGAGACCGAGGCCGACGGCAACAGCCGGCTGACCGTCCGGGTGCCCGAGATCGAGGAGTGGGACAAGGCCACCAAGCTCGCCCACGAGCGGGACATGCTCGGCCTGTACGTCTCCGACCACCCGCTGTTCGGCGTCGAGCACGTGCTCACCAACGGCACCGACTGCACCATCGGCCAGTTGCTCGCCGACGAGGACCGGCCGGACGGCAGCAGGGTGACGATCGGCGGTCTGGTCACCGCGGTCCAGCGCAAGGTGAACAAGCGCGGTGACATCTACGCGATCGTCACCATCGAGGACCTCGAGGGTTCGATCGAGGTGATGATGTTCTCCTCGGCGTACCAGTTGCACGCGCACCTGCTGAGCAACGACGCGATCATCTTGATGAAGGGCCGGATCCGCCGGCGCGAGGACCGGGTCGAGCTGAGCGGTGACGAGGTCTCCGTGCCCGACCTGACCGAGGGACCGAGCGGCCCGGTCGTGATCACCATGCCGGTCAACCGGTGTACGCCGCCGGTGGTCGATCAGCTCCGCGACGTGCTGCAGTCGCACCCGGGCATGACCGAGGTGCAGTTGCGGTTGCAGGCGCGGCAGAAGACGACGGTGATGCGGATCGGCGACCGATTCCGGGTGACCCCGACCTCGTCGCTGATGGCGGACCTGAAGGCATTGCTGGGCCCGTCGTGCCTGGCCGGCTAGCGGGACCTGCAACACTTGCCACGTGAGTCAGCCAGTTGAGAACCCGCTCGGTCCGTCAGCGTACGGACAGGGCTATGGCCAAGCGCCCTTCGGTACGCCGGTAGTGGTTGAGGAACCCAAGTTGCCGTGGAGCCGGGCGATCGCGGTGACGATCGGGGTGTTCCTCGTCGCCGGGGCGATCGCGGGGTGGGCGTGGCAGCAGTTCTCGCCGCTCGCGCAGTACACGGTGGACGAGAACGGCGGGTCGCTCGGCGAGGAGCAGATGACGAAGGTCTTCGGACCTGACGGCACCTTCACCGCGATCGGGTTCCTGGCCGCCCTGGTGCTGGGCGCGTTGCTGTTCTGGTGGTTGCGCAACTACGGTCCGTGGGCGGTCAGCATCGTCGTACTCGGGTCGGCGCTGGGCTCCGGGGTCGCCTGGGGTGTCGGCATGTTGCTCGGGCATGACCCGCTGCAGGCGCGGCTGGAGACGGCCAAGCCGGGGGATCTGCTGGACGCTCCGCTGGAGCTGCACACCTGGACACCGCTGGCCGCCTGGCTGGTGGGCGCAGCGCTCGCCGCGGCCATCATCGCCGCCTCCACCTGGCGTGCAGATCCTGTTGCAACCGGATCGGTATCTGCCGCGTCAGAATCGTCACCGCAGGTGCATTAGCCTGTTTCGGCCGGTGGTGAGGCTACCGGCGACGTGAGGGGGGCATATGTCTGACGACACCAATCCGCCGACCGGCGGGCACCACCCGGGTGCCGCTGGCGGGCAGGGGCCATACAGCGGCCAGCCGCAGCACAATCCGTACGCTCCGCAGGGCCAGCAACCAGGCTATAGCGGCCAGCCGCCGCAGGGCGCGCCGTACGGCGGGTCGCAGCCCGGCCAGCCAGGACAGCCGCCGCAGGGGCCGCAGTACGGTCAGCCGCCGGCGCAGGGCCCGCAGTATGGTCAGCAGCCGCCGCAGGGGCAGCCGTTCCCGCAGTACGGGCAGCAGCCGCAGGGCCCGCAGTACGGGGCCGGGCAGCCGCAGTACGGCGCAGGGCAGGCGCAGCCGGGGCAGTACGGACAGCAGCCGCCGCAGGGTGGGCAGTTGTGGCCGCAGCCGGGGTCGCCGGACTACCCGCAGCAGGGGTATGGCGGTGGCGGGCAACCGCCGTACGGTTCGCCGGAGACCATGGAGTGGCAGCCTGAGCCGAAGAAGCGCGGCAAGCTGATCCCGCTGATCGCAGGGGTCGCGGTCGTCGCAGTAGTCGCCGGTGGTGGCATCTTCGCCTACGGCAAGCTCGCTGGTGGCGGGCAGCCGGCAGACGTGCTGCCGGGCAACGCCGTTGCCTACGCGCGGGTCGACCTGAACCCGTCGGCCGGCCAGAAGGTCGCCGCCGTCCGGTTCATGCTGAAGTTCCCGTCGGCCAAGGAGAAGATCGGGCTGACGAGCGACAAGGACGATCTGCGCCAGAAGCTGTTCGACCTGATCAAGAAGGACTCCGACGACGAGCTGGCCGACGTCGACTTCGACAAGGACATCAAGCCGTGGCTGGGTGACCGCGCGGGTGCCGCCGCGGTGCCGGGCAAGGACGGCGAGGAGCCGGACGCGATCGTCGCGGTCGAGGTGAAGAACGAGGACAAGGCGAACGCCGGGCTGGACAAGTTGTTCGCAGGAGAGGACAAGAAGCCGGGCCGGGTGTTCACCGAAGGCTACGTGCTGCTGTCCGAGGACCAGGCGACCGTCGACGCGGCCGTTGCCGCCGGCAAGGACAGCCCGCTGTCCGAGAACGCCACCTTCAAGGCCGACATGGACGCGCTCGGCGAGCAGGGCTTCGTCTCGATGTGGGCGGACCTGAAGGGGCTGTCGGCGCTGGCTCCCAAGGGGATGGCCTCGGAGAGCTCCGCGCTGCCGGAGGGGAGCGCGGCCGCGGCGCTGCGGTTCGACTCGCAGTACGTCGAGCTGAAGGGCATCGCGCGCGGCGACAAGTCGATCAAGGTCAACTCGGCCAACGCCGGTGACCAGATCGCCAAGCTGCCCGACACCACGGCCGCCGCGTTGACGCTGTCCGACGGCGCCAACCTGGTCGACACGGTCTGGAAGCAACTGGAGAAGTCCGGCGCGGGCCTCAACCTGCCCGAGCTGACGAAGGGCTTCACCGAGGAGTACGGGCTGGTCCTGCCGGACGACCTGAAGCCGCTGCTGGGCAAGAACCTGTCGGTCGCGGTCGACAAGGACAGCAGCAACGGCCCGAAGATCGCCGCCCGGATCGAGACCGACCCGGCCAAGGCCGAGGCGGTCGTCGACAAGGTGACCGACCTGATCCAGACCCACTCGCCGGTCGGGGAGATCCCGATCAAGAAGGCGAAGGACGACAAGACGCTCGTCATCGCCACCGATCAGGACTACGCCGATCAGGTCCTCAAGGGCGGCAACCTCGGCCAGTCCGAGAGCTTCAAGCAGGCGGTCCCCGACACGTCCGGCGCCGTGCTGGTCGGCTACGTCGACTTCGCCTCGATCGGCTCGCTGGATGAGGAGATCGGCCGCGACAAGGACTACGCCGCCCTCCGCTCCGCCGGCCTGACCAGCCGCGTAACCGGCGACGGCCAAGGCGAATTCACCTTGCGGGTCGTAGCCAAGTAACCCAACCCCACAAAGCCCGGACAGCCCCAGCGGCTGTCCGGGCTTTGTCGTTCAAGACCCTCGAACAATGCACCCTGGCTGGATGCAGCCAGCCAGCCACAGCCCACGTCCCGTCACGCACTATGGCGTGGAGATGCTCGGTACTTGGCCGACGAAGCTCTACGGCTTGGCGGTTGAAGGAGAACCAGACCCTGTACTGCTGCAGGCCGCACGTATGTTCGCAGAAGCAACCCTGCCGGCCGACTCCCAAGGCCGAGCCGCGTTCGTCATCGCTCACCGCGCCCGCCCAGCGAACTTCCTGCTCATCTACTGGTGGAGCAGCGACGTAGACCTCTCGCTGGCGTACTTCCGGTCGCCACTGGACCAGCCGACCGCCATCACACCCATGCCCGCCTTCGCGACCGGCTGCGTCTGGGAGCTGGCGCTCGCTCAGAATGAGCGGGTTGCTTGGGTTCGGCACCTGCTCACCGGTGAGCCGGACCTTGAGGCCTATCTCAATGAGGTGCCGCCGGGTGAGGTCAGGTGAGGACGCGGTAGCGGAGGTTGGCGGATGCGCCGACCTGGGTGATCGAGATCGGTTCGAGAGAAACGAGCGGGCCGGTGCTGCGGAACAGTGGGATGCCCTGGCCGAGGAGTATGGGGGCGATGTGAATGAAGAGTTCGTCGAGTAGGCCGGCTTCGATGCATTGGGCGGCTACCGTGCCGCCGAGGATCAGCAGGTCCTTGCCGTCAGCCGCCTCCAGGGCGGTCTTGACGACTGGGCGGATGTCGCCGCTGACGAACGTGTACGCCGGGTTCGGCTCGTCGGCGGGTGGGTTGTGGGTCAGTACGAAGATCGGTCCGTCGTAGGCGCCGCCGTACAGCTCGCCGCCGACCCGGCGCCCGGCGTCGTACCCGTTCCGCCCGGCCAGCGCGGCGCCTGACGTCTTCGCCACCTCCATGCCCTCCGGTTGAGGGCCGCTGCCGGCCGCCTTCATCCACTCCATCGAGTGCTCCGGGCCGGCGATGAAACCGTCGAGGGACATCGTCACGTGGTACAGGACCTTCGCCATCGTTCCGCCTCCTTGGTGGGGTTTGACCATCAAGACGAGCGAGCCCGCGAAAACTCATCGGTGGATCGTGTCGAAATCCGGCAAGCAGTCTCTACCTAGGGGTAAAGACACCTAGGAAGGACCAGAAAATGCCTCACATCACCGCAGTCCGGACCATCTCGATCCCCGTCAGCGACCAGGACCGGGCGCTGGAGTTCTACGAGCGGAAGCTGGGCTTCGAGAAGCTGTGGGACGCGCCGCTGCCACAGCTCGGCGGCCGCTGGCTCGTCGTCGGTCTGCCGGGCGGTACCACCACCATCGCGCTGCTACAGGCGTCGGACACCGGCGTCGACACAGGCATCCGGCTCGCCACGACGGATGCCGCGGCTGCCCACGCGGCGCTCGGCGAGCAGGGCGTGGAGACGAGCGAGCTGATCTCCTGGCCGGGCGTGCCGCCGATGTTCACCTTCACCGACCAGGACGGCAACCGGCTCTACCTGACCCAGGAGTAATACCCTGCAGGTATCAGGAGGTGGCGTAATGGACGTCGATCTGCGCAAGGTCCGGTACTTCGTCGCGGTGGCCGAGGAGCTGCATTTCGGCCGCGCGGCGGAGCGGTTGCACATCGCCCAGCCGGTGCTGTCGCGGCAGATCCGGGCGCTGGAGGACGAGCTCAAGGTCCTGCTGTTCGTCCGTACCAAGCGGGCGACCGAGCTGACCGAGGCCGGCCGGCAGTTGCTGGAGGACGGCCGTCCGTTGCTCGCCGCGGCCGAGGCGGCCCGGGTCCGGGTGGTTCGGGCCGCGCGGCCGGCGGGCACCTTCACGATCGGGTTCATGCCGGGTATCACCGTCACGACGGCGGTGCGCGCGTTCACCAAGCAGTACCCGGAGCTGACGATCGAGCTGCTCCGGACGTCGTGGCACGACCAGGTCGAGGTACTACGAGACGGCCGCGCCGACGTCAGCATCGTCCGGCTGCCGATCGACCAGCAGGGTTTGACGGTCCGCCCGCTGTTCGAGGAGTCGCGGGTGGTCATGCTGCCCACCGACCATCGGCTCGCGGGCAAGTCGTCGCTGCGGATCAGCGACCTCGCCGACGATCACCTGTTGCAGGACCCGGACGCCGTACCGGAGTGGCGCGACATCGCCGTCGAGCTCCGGGAACGGCGGCCAGGCCGGGTACCGGTCTTCCACAACGTCGAGGAGAAACTCGAGCACGTTGCTGCCGGCAACGGAATCTCGGTGCTGCCACTCTCCACCGCAAGCTTCTACACCCGCCCGGACGTGGTCGCGGTGCCGATCGAGGACATCGGCCCGAACCACGTCTGCCTGGCCTGGAGCGCCGGCCGGCGGGCCCGAACCATCCATGACTTCGCGGAGATCGCGATCGGACTCACCTGGAGCACCTGATGAGCTATGAGAAGGACCCGCGGGTCGACGAGTACATCGACAAGCTGCCCGACTGGCAGCAGGAGATCTGCCACCGTGTGCGCGACCTCGTGCACGCGGCCGACCCCGAACTCGAAGAGACGATCAAGCGCACGGTCCAGCCGTACTTCGTGCTGCAGGGCAACGTCTGCGCGCTGCTGGCCGCCAAGACGCACGTCAACATCTTCCTGTACGACGGCGCGATCGTCCCCGACCCGGAAGGCATCATCACCGGCGGCCACGACAACAAGACCGCCCGGATGATCTCCCTCCACGAGAACGACCCGATCAACGAGCCCGCCCTGACCGCGATGCTCCGCCAGATCATCGCCAACAACCGCGCAGGCGGCTGGCGCAAACTCAAGAACGCCTAGCCCAAGGGGCTGCCCGATCGGGCCTCGACGTGACCCTCGGGGCACGAGACGATCTGTTGATGGTGAGGACTGGGGTGGTGTTCGCGGTGGCGATGGCTGTGCTGGTGGGTGGTTGCTCGCCGGACGGCAACTCGTCACCGGCGCCGAACTCGACCTTCACCGACGCCGGCGGGCAAATGCTGCCCGACCCAGCGACGACCGTGCTCGACCCAGCGAAGGCGGCGGCCTTGCAGGCCGTGCTGGCGAAGGTGATCAGCGATCCGTCGACCGAGTCGGGCTCCCGTGGCGTCACCGCAGCAGTGGTGACTGACAAGTGGATCTGGTCGGGCGCGGCCGGCAAGGACGCGGCCGGTACTGCGCTCACCCCGCAGACGAGTATGGGCGTCGCGAGCATCACCAAGACCTTCGTCGCCTCGGAGGTGATGCTGCTCGCGAAGGCCGAGAAGGTCGACCTCGACGCCCCGCTGTCGCAGTACCTGAAGCACAAGCTGACCGCCAACAACGCGACCGTGCGGCAACACCTCAGCATGCGTTCCGGCGTACCGAACTTCCTGGCCGACGACTACGCCAAGATGGACGTCGCGATCAAAGCCGCGCCCGGCAAACACTGGACGCCGGAGCAGGCGCTCTCCTACGACACGGCCGAGCCGACGAAACCGGACGTCCGCTACGACTACAGCAATCCCAGTTACGTCCTGCTCGGCATGCTGATCGAGAAGGTGACCGGCGAACCGCTCGCGACCGTGCTCACCCGCGACCTGGCCAAGCCAGCCGGGTTGCAGCGCGCCGCCTTCCAGGACGGCCAGAAGCCGGCCGCCCCGCTCGCCGAGGACCGCAACCCGGTCTGCGGGAAAGCTGTCGACGGGTACACACCATGCCGCGCGGTCGCGAGCCTGTCGGCCGCCAACGCCGGCCTCGCCGCCGACGCGCCGACCGTGGCCCGCTGGGGATATGAGTTGTACGGCGATCGCGTCGTACCGGCCGACCTGGTCCAGCAGATGACGGCCGGCGACGGCGAGTACGGCCTCGGGACGATGCTGTTCTCGGAGATCTACGGCATCGGTACGGCGTACGGGCACCGCGGCGTACTGCCCGACTACACCAGCCTGCTGGTCACCGTCCCGTCCCGCAAGGTCTCCGTCGCCGTGATCCTTGCTGACGGCAACAAGCAACCGGAGGGCGTGGTCACCGAACTGATCACCGCTCTGCAGCCGCTGCTCGGCAGCTGAAGAAGATCACCTGGGCGGCCTCCTTCCAGACCGGTGTGTTGCCCACCGGCTCAGCCGTCCGCTCGATCTGCAGCCCTGAACCCACGAGAGTGTTGATGTAGGTGGAGAGCGTCCGGTGGTAGGAGACCCGCGGCAGGATCTCCCAGCGGGTCGGGCTGTTGTGCGGGCCTTCTTCGAAGTACCGGCCGGCGATCCGGCGGTAGGTGCCTTCGATGTGGTCGATCAGTTCGCCGTGGGCGGGCGGCTTGTAGCAGGGGTGGATGATCGCGGCCACGAACCAACCGCCGGGCTTGAGGATGCGGGCGACCGATCGCAGTGTCGGTTCGAGTTCGGGGATGTCCATCAGCGCCATGTAGCAGACGGCGCCGTCGAACGAGGCGTCGGCGAGCGGTTGGAGGTCGTGCGCGTTGCCGTGCACGTACTCGATCCCGCGCGGGGTCTGCTGTTCGAGTGACCGGGCATGGGCCAGCAACGGCGCGGAGGCGTCGATGCCGACCACCTGCGCGCCGAGATCCGCCAGCCGGCGCGCCTCCCGTCCTTGCCCGCAGGCGACCGCCGCGACCCGTTGGCCGCGGGGATCACCCACCAGCTCGTCGAAGGTCGGATCGTCCAGGCCGGCACCGTCCGGATCGATGGTCGCGTGGTAGGCGTCGGCCAGCTCGTCGTACGAACTCGTCAGATTGCTCATGCTCGTCCATGCATGTTCGTGCACCTTTTGGGTACCAGGGGTTGTTCTCCGTTGGAGAACGTACATGGCCGGCCGATGGTGCCGGGCACCAGCGAACACCAGTTCTGAGGAAGAATCATGGTACGAGTCGGCCTGCTGCTCCGCGTACACGCAAGACCGGGTAAGGAGTCGGAGGTGGCTCAGTTCCTGACCGACGCGCAGGCGATCGTCGAGGAGGAGCCCGATACCCGGGCCTGGTTCGCCGTCCAGTTCGACGCGTCCACGTTCGGCATCTTCGACGTGTTCCCCGACGATGCCGGCCGGCAGGCGCACCTGGCCGGCGGCGTGGGGACCGCGCTCGGGAAGCGCGCTGACGAGCTGTTCACCGTGGCACCCGCGATCGAGAACGTCGACATCCTCGCGTCGAAGCTTCCGGCCTGATCCCGCGGACGCGGGCCGGACAGAGGTTCGGCCTGCGTCTCGGCAAGGGCACTCAGCTCGCCCACTGAGAGGAATCGTCAATGCTGTCGCTGCGCGCCCGCCACCGCTTGCGCGTGGAGATGTGGATCGTTCCGCTGCTCTGTGTGCTGGCTGCGATTCTGCTGTCCTTGATCACCGTGGCGATCGACCGTGCCGTCGGCGACCGGCTCATCCCGATCAGTATCACCGGCAAGCCCGACGCGGTGTCGGCGATCCTCGGCACGATCGCATCGGCGATGGTCACGCTGACCACACTCGTGCTGACCGTCACCACCGTGGCCGTGCAGCTCGCCATGGGGCAGTTCTCACCGCGGATCGTGCGAGCCCTGCTACAGGATCGCGCCGGCCAACTCGCGTACGGGTTGTTCGCCGCCACCTTCACCTTCGCCATGCTCGCGCTGCGAGAGGTGGACGCCATCGGCGACGGCACGGTACCCGGGCTGACGGTCCTGGTGGCCTACCTGCTGATGCTCGGCAGCATCGCCGCCTTGTTCCTCTACATCCACCACGCCGGGGACTCGCTGCGCGCCGCCGGCTTGATCGACCTGGTCGGCGACGACCTCCACGAACAGATCGACCGGCTCTATCCATCAGACGAGGTCGTGTCGATCCCGCCTGACCTCGTGGTGTCGCCTGAACCAGGAATCGTGGTCCAGCTCGACTACCCCGCCCTGGTCGCCGCCGCCCAGGAAGCCGACAGCGTGCTCGAGCTGGTCCCGATGATGGGTGACTTCGTGCCCGCGGGAGCGCCCTTGTTCCGGATCCACGGACACCCCGTCCGCCTCGACCGCGAGTACCTGGCCGACCTCGTCGTCCTCGCGGCCGAACGCACCCATTCCGACGACCCCGCCTACGGCTTCCGCAAACTCGTCGACATCGCCGAGCGCGGGATCGCCACGCCCTTCAACGACCCCACCACCGCTGTCATGGTGATCGATCGGCTCCACGACAGCCTGCGCCAGCTCGCGACCCGAACCTTCCCCACCGGCCGCCACCGCGACGCGGCGGGCGACGTCCGCCTGATCGAGCGCGTATTCAGCTGGGAAGGCTACGTACGGCTCGTCTTCGACGAACTCCGCCTGGCCGGCGCCGCCTCACCCCAGATCCCACGCCGGCTGTTCGCCGCCCTCACCGACCTGAAAACCGTGGCACCACTCGACCGCCAGCCGCCCCTCGACCGCCAAATCGACCTCCTGACCGCCGCCGTAAAGCATCAGTTCGACGACGGACCCGATCAAGACGCCGCCCTCACCCCCGACCAGCAGGGCATCGGTTCAGGACCCGACCTCGAACCCCAAGCCCCAGTCACCGTCGCTGATTCAGCCTAGAAATGACCGGGCAGGTCGACCTGCTGCTTGCCGACCGCGATGAACGGCCCGGTAGTGGGCAGGCGATCGCGGCCGCTTACTCTGCGGCGAGCGCCTCCAGTACGCCCTCGCCGTACTTGGCGAGTTTGTTCTCGCCGACGCCGCTGATCTTGCCCAGCTCGGCCAGGCTGCCCGGCAGGTCGGTGGCGATCTGCCGCAGCGTCGCGTCGTGGAAGATCACGTACGCCGGTACGCCGGTCTCCTTCGCGACCGCGCCACGCCAAGCGCGCAGCCGCTCGAAGATCGGCTCGGCCTCCGGAGCGAGGTCGGCAACGGCCTTCTTCTTGCCGCCACTGGACCGCGAACTGGATCGGGCGGCCCGCTCCGGCTCGCGGCGCATCATCACGTCGCGGCGGCGGCCGAGCACCTCGGCGCTGTCCTCGGTGAGCAGCAGCGTGCCGTAGTCGCCCTCGACCGCGAGCAGGCGTTGCGCGAGCAGTTGGCGGATGACGCCGCGCCACTCGGTGTCCTTGAGCTCGGTGCCGATACCGAAGACGGTCAGGTCGTCGTGCCGGAACTGCTTGACCTTGTCGGTGGTCTTGCCGAGCAGGATGTCGATCACCTGGCCGGCGCCGAACTTCTGGTTGCGCTCGTGCTGCAGCCGGTAGACGGTCGAGAGCAGCTTCTGCGCCGGTATGGTGCCGTCCCACGACTCCGGCGGGGTGAGGCAGGTGTCGCAGTTGCCACACGGCTCACCGGTCTGCCCGAAGTACGCGAGGAGTTGTTGCCGACGGCATTGAACCGTCTCGCACAACGCGAGCATCGCGTCGAGGTGGGTGCCGAGCCGGCGACGGTGGGCCGCGTCGCCTTCGGAGGTGTCGATCATCTTGCGTTGCTGGACGACGTCCTGCAGTCCGTACGCCAGCCAGGCGGTCGACGGCAGGCCGTCACGGCCGGCCCGGCCGGTCTCCTGGTAGTAGCCCTCGACCGACTTCGGCAGGTCGAGGTGCGCGACGAACCGGACGTCCGGCTTGTCGATGCCCATCCCGAAGGCGATCGTCGCGACGACCACCAGCCCGTCCTCGCGCAGGAACCGCGACTGGTTCTTCGCGCGGACCCGGCTGTCCAGACCCGCGTGGTACGGGACGGCCTCGATGCCGTTCTGGGTGAGGAAGGTCGCCGTCTTCTCGACGCTGTTGCGGGACAGGCAGTAGACGATGCCGGCATCGCCGGCGTGCTCGGTGCGGAGCAGATCGAGCAGCTGCTTCTGCGGGCTGTCCTTCGGCACGATCCGGTACTGGATGTTCGGCCGGTCGAAGCTCGCGACGAAGTGCTTCGCCGACTTCAGGTTCAGCCGGGTGGCGATCTCGGCGTGCGTCGCCTCGGTCGCGGTGGCGGTCAGCGCGATCCGCGGTACGTCGGGCCAGCGCTCGTGCAGCTGCGACAGCATCAGGTAGTCGGGCCGGAAGTCGTGCCCCCACTGCGACACACAGTGCGCCTCGTCGATCGCGAACAGCGCGATCTTGCCCTGGTCGAGCAGCCGCGTCGTCGCCTCCACCCGGAGCCGCTCGGGCGCCAGATAGAGCAGGTCGAGATCGCCGGACAGGAACGCCTGCTCGACCTCGCGCCGTTGCTCGTAGTCCTGCGTCGAGTTGAGGAAGCCGGCCCGGACGCCGAGTGCCGTCAGCGCGTCGACCTGGTCCTGCATCAATGCGATCAACGGCGAGATGACCACCCCGACGCCCGACCGGACCAGGGCGGGGATCTGGTAACAGAGCGACTTCCCACCACCGGTCGGCATCAGCACCAGGGCGTCACCACCGCCGACGACGGTCTCGATGATGTCCTGTTGCTCACCCCGGAACGAGTCGTACCCGAACACTCGGTGCAAGACCTGCAAGGCCTCGCTCGAGGTGTCGTCCAGCGGCTGGCTCGTCTCTGTCACCCGGCGATTCTACGGAGTTCCCGCAGTCACTGCTGGCCCCCTGTGGACAACGCGCCGATCTCACCGCGATAGGTCCCGATGCTCCACACATTGCCCTCCGGATCAGCCACGCTGAATCCGTACGACCCGTAGTCCTCGGAACGCCTCTCCCGTACTACGGTCGCGCCCGCCGCGATCACCTTGGGCCACACCGCGTCGGGGTCCTCGCAGACCAAATAGACCGACTGCCGTTGCCCGGCGAAGTGGTCGAACTCGTTCGGCTCGGCGTTGCGGTCGACCGAGCTGACCATCACGCCACCACCGGCCGGCCAGGCCAGCTCGGCGTGCGAGATCGAGCCCTCGGCGACCCCGGCGTACGAGGCGGCCAGAGTGAACCCCAGCCCTTCGGTGAGGAACTTCAGTGCGGCCTGGCCGTCGCGGTAGACCAGCGTCGGCCAGACCCCGATCACGGTGTCGTTCGTCGTCGTGTTCATACCCCCGACTCTGCGACCTCGGTCCGCGCGTCGTCTTGGACGAATGGGAGCTCTTCGAGCATCCATTGCCGCGGCGAGCACCCTGCGATCGCGTGCCATTCGCGAGTGAGGTGTGCTTGATCGGCGTACCCGAGATCAGCCGCGAGATCCGCCAACCTGGTCTGCGGTTTCGCCTTCAACCAGCGGACCGCCCGCTCGAACCGTAGGACCCGTGATGCGACCTTCGGCGCCAATCCGTACTCCGCACGAAACTGCTCGGTCAGATGCCGTCGGCTCCACCCGACCTCCTGAGCCAGTTCCTGTACGCCGATGCCGCCCGCCGTCTCGCACAGCCGTCGCCAGGCCCAGCCGAGCTCGGCCCGTGGCGCGCCGATCGGCTCGTCCCGCCACGCCTCGAGCAGCAGCCGCTCTACGAGGTCGAATCGCTCATGCCAGTGCGGCGTCGCGCGAAGCCGCTCGCCGAGCTCCTGTGCCGGCATTCCGAGCTGCTTGTCGAGGTCGATGATCGTGGTGACGAGCTCACCCGACGGCAGCCCCAGCAGCGCTCGCGACCCGGCCGGCGTGAGCGCGAGCTGGATGCCGGCCACGTTGGGGGAGTCGGCGATCCGGACTGCGGTCGAGTGCAGCCCGCCGACGAGGGTCTGGAACTTCTCCACCGGCTCGTCCGGCCAGGCGACACCGAGCGGCTCGTCCAGGCTGATCACGATCGTGAGGTACCGCGAGGGCAGGCCGCGATGCAGCTCCAGAGGCGCACCCCGGTACGCATAGCCGGTGAGGTCGCCGAGGTACGGGCGCAGGGCGGGATGCGCCCTGCGCACGTGGTACTCGAAGCCCTCCATCTGCCCAGGCTAAAGCCGGCCGTGGACAAAAAGTTCAGCTCAGCGGCCGCCGCACCAGGATCATCCGGCCGAAGTCCGTCGGTGCCAGCCGGACCAACTCGAAGCCGGCCGCGACGGCCTCGGCCGCCAGGTCCTCCGCGGACCGGGCGAACGGCACCTCCTGACCCTGCGCGACCAGCTTCCGCAGGGAGTACGCGGGCCGGTCGGACTCATCGGGCTCGGGCGGTTCCATCTCTTGCAGGACGAGCACGCCACCGGGCTTGAGCGAGCGCAGGATCACCGCGAGCGTCGCCGCCCGGGTGGGCTCGGGGAAGAAGGGCTGAGCCCAGAACGCGCCACTGAACGAGGCCGGCTCGTCGAAGTCCCGCGCGTCCATGCAGCGGACGTCGACCCGGTCGGCCACGCCGTGCTCCTTCACCCGGCGCAGAGTCTCAGCGGCCACGGTAGGAACCAGTTCGATCGCCACCGCCCGGAACTCGGGGAGCAGAGTGGCCAGCGTCAGCGTCGCTCCGGCGACACCACAGCCGACGTCGAGCCAGCGCCCGGCACGGATTGCTTCGCTCACCTCAGGCAGTTTCGGCAGGAAGCTCTGCTCGTACAGGGTCCGGGTGACCGTGGTGGCTTTTCCGCCGAGGGCGCGCGCGACGACCAGGGCATCGGGCTCGGTCAACGGCAGCGGTCCGGGACCCTCGGCCGCCGTACGGATCAGCCGGGACATCACCTCGGAGTGGTCGAGCAGCTCGTCCAGCCCGATGTAGGAGTCGTCCGCGGCCAGTGCCTCGAACGGCCGGGTCAGCTGAACGGTCCCATCCTGCTGCCGCACGATGCCGTTCGCTTCCAGCACCGACAAGATGTCGGCGAGCCGGGCCGGCGGCAGGCCGGAGAACTCGGCCAGCGTCTCGAGGTCGCGCGGCTCGGCGAGGTACTTCGTCCAGCCACGGTCCCGCAGCGTCGTGATCAGGGTCAGGACCTGCGCGCCGGTGGTCCAGGCGGCCAGCGACTCCCGGGCCGCCGAGGCCAGCGCGAAGCGTTCCAGTGGGTTTTCCGCGTCAAGGGTGCTCACGAGGACAGGATGCAGGAGGACGGTCGAAGTTCGATCGTTTGATTGTGAGCTGGATCACGCTGAGATGGCGTGCGCCTGCCCGGCCCGGCTGGCGTGGAAGAACCTGCAGCTCTGCACCAGGCCGTCGCTCAGCTGCTGGACCCAGACGACGGCCGGCGGGCAGTGGTACGGGTCGTGGGCGGGGTTGATCAGGTCGATCTCGGCGACCGTGAGGTCATGGCTGGCGACGACGTTGGTGATCCGCCCACGGACACCGAGGTCGATGTCGTGGTCCATCCCCTTGACGAAGGCGTCGAAGCCCTTCAGGTGAAGGCCGCCCGAGAAGACGAACTCCGCCTCGGGTGACCAGGACGCGGCCAGCACGTCGGGCAGGTCGCCACGTTGCGCCGCGACGAGGACGTCCTCGACCTGGCGGCGTCGTACCGAGGCGAGTGCCGACACGTCGCCGTACGCGTCGTCCGCTGTCGCCAGGAGGCTCGCGCAGAGCTTGCTGCGGGCCTCGGACAACCGGCTGCGGACGGTACCGACCGGCACTCCGCAGGTGGCGGCGATGTCCTGGTACGCCGTGACGCCGCTGAAGTGCCTCAACATGACCACGAGTCGTAGGGGTGGCGACAAGCGTTCCAGCGCATGCCACACCCAGTCGCGGGACGCGTGCTGCTCCAGGAGCTGGGCGGGATCGGGCTCGGCGGACGGTGGTACCGCGTGGAGGTGCTCGTCGAGCGGCAACGGCTGCCTGGCGCGTAGTTGCATCCGGCAAGCATTGCGAACGATCTGGCGCAGCCACGGCCCGACCGCCTCCGGGTCCCGGACGTCGCCGATCCGGGCCAGCGCGACCGTCGCCGCCTCCTGGACGGCGTCCTCGGCGTCGGGGCCGTAGCCGAGCATGCTGATCGCGACGGCGGTCATCCCGGGCCGGTGCCGGGCGAGCAGGAGGCCGACGGCGGCGACGTCGCCGGACTGGGCCGCTCGTACCAGCTCTGCGTCGTCCACAGGCCCAAGATACGTGCTGCCGACCAGCCGCATTCCCGGTATACGGGACCAGCGTTTCGGCATCTGGACCTGGAGTGGCACCATGACAAGCAGTCGTTCGCCAGTGGATTTGGAGAGATCGTCGTGCCTGAACTGAGGTCCCGTACCGTCACCCACGGCCGCAACATGGCGGGCGCCCGTGCCCTCATGATGGCCTCCGGCGTCGCCCGAGAGGACTTCGGCAAGCCGATCATCGCGGTAGCGAACAGCTTCACCGAGTTCGTCCCGGGTCACACCCACCTGCAACCGGTCGGCCGGATCGTCTCCGAGGCGATCCAGGCGGCCGGCGGGATCGCCCGCGAGTTCAACACGATCGCGGTCGACGACGGCATCGCGATGGGCCACGGCGGGATGCTCTACAGCCTGCCGTCCCGCGACCTGATCGCCGACTCGGTCGAGTACATGGTCGAGGCGCACTGCGCCGACGCGCTGATCTGCATCTCGAACTGCGACAAGATCACCCCGGGCATGCTGATGGCCGCGCTCCGGCTGAACATCCCGACCGTGTTCGTCTCCGGCGGCCCGATGGAGGCCGGCCGGGCCACCCTGGTCGACGGCACCGTCCGCAAGCTGGACCTGATCGACGCGATGTCCGAGGCCGTCAACGAGAACGTCTCCGACGCCGACATCCTGCGGATCGAGGAGAACGCCTGCCCGACCTGCGGCTCGTGTTCGGGCATGTTCACCGCCAACTCGATGAACTGCCTGGCCGAGGCGATCGGCCTGGCGCTGCCGGGCAACGGCTCGGTGCTCGCCACCCACACCGCCCGCAAAGCCCTGTACGAGAACGCCGGCCGGACGGTCGTCGAGATCACCAAGCGGTACTACGAGACCGACGACCTCACCGTGTTGCCGCGAAACGTCGCGTCGCGCGCGGCCTTCGAGAACGCGATGGCGCTGGACATCGCGATGGGCGGCTCGACCAACACGATCCTGCACCTGCTCGCGGCAGCCCAAGAGGCCGAGGTCGACTTCGACCTGGACGACATCAACGCCGTCTCGCGTCGCGTGCCCTGCCTGGCGAAGGTCGCGCCGAACGTCGCTCCCGGTGGCACGTACTACATGGAGGACGTGCACCGCGCCGGTGGCATCCCGGCGATCCTCGGCGAGCTGTACCGGGCCGGGTTGCTGAACGAGGACATCCACACCGTGCACAGCGCCTCGATCGACGACTGGCTGAAGACCTGGGATGTGCGCGGCGGATCACCGTCGGCCGAGGCGGTCGAGTTGTGGCACGCGGCCCCTGGTTGCAAGCGGTCGGCGACGGCGTTCTCGCAGTCCGAGCGTTGGGAGACGCTGGACACCGACGCGGCTGGTGGGTGCATCCGCGATGCGGCGCACGCGTACTCGGTCGACGGCGGGCTGGCGGTGCTGAAGGGCAACCTCGCGGTCGACGGCTGTGTCGTGAAGACGGCCGGCGTCGACGAGTCGATCTGGACCTTCGAGGGGCCGGCCGTGGTCTGCGAGTCGCAGGAAGAGGCGGTCGAGAAGATCCTGGCCAAGGCGATCAAGCCGGGCGACGTGGTGGTCATCCGGTACGAAGGGCCCAAGGGTGGTCCCGGGATGCAGGAGATGCTCTACCCGACCTCGTTCCTGAAGGGTCGTGGGCTGGGCAAGGTCTGCGCGCTGATCACCGACGGCCGCTTCTCCGGCGGTACTTCGGGATTGTCGATCGGCCACGCGTCGCCGGAGGCGGCGTCGGGCGGGACGATCGCGCTGGTGGAGGACGGCGACCGGATCCGGATCGACATCCCCGGCCGGTCGATCGAGTTGCTGGTGACCGACGACGTACTGGCTGCCCGCCGCGAAGCGCTCGGCGGTGTCTACGCCCCGAAGGCGCGCGATCGCAAGGTGTCCGCCGCACTGCGCGCCTACGCCGCCATGGCGACCAGCGCCGACAAGGGCGCCGTCCGCGACGTCAGCAAACTCGGCTGACCTCTTACAGATCGCCTTCGAGGTCGAAGGCGAGGGTGATTGCCTCGGCGAGGGCTGCTTCCTGGTCGGGGAGGAGGTAGCCGATCAGGCGGCCGAGCTGGAGTTTCGGGATGGTCTGGATGTTGTCGCAGCTGATCGCGCTGGGGTGATCCAGGCCGTTCTGGGCGCCGACCAGTACCTCGGTCGACAGGCCGCGGATGGTGCTGGTGATCGGGGCGACGGTGACGTTGGTCAGTCGCGGCCGGATCAGCTCGCGGGTCAGGACGACGACCGGCCGGGGTTTGTCCAGCCGGGCGATGTGCAGTGGCCGCATCAGTCGAGGTCGGTCAGTACGGTCCCACCGGCGGCGACCGCCAGTCCGTCGAGGTCTTCGTAGTCTCCGTGGGCGGCGAGGATGGCGGCGTCCCGCTCGGCCAGCTCACGCCGGCGCTCCCGCTCCATCGCGCGCGCGACCACCGACGCCCGGCTGGGCGCCTTGTTGTCATCAACCAACCGGTCCATGAACTCGACGAGCTCGTCCGGCAGCCGTACGGTGATCTGCTTGCTCATACCAGAACCATACCGTTCTGGGATTCAATTCTCTACCGCACGCGGTCGTAGACCATCGCCAGCTCGCCGAGCTTGCCGGTCTCCTGATGCGTGACGGCCCACTTCGTCGCCGGTACGCCGTCCTCGAACAGGCGCTGTCCGCCGCCGGCGATCTCGGGGGTGACCATCAGGTAGAGCCGGTCGAGCAGGTCCGCGGCGAGCAGTGCCTTGATGATGCTGGCGCTGCTGTTGACCAGGATCTCGCCCTCGCCGGTCGCCTTGAGCTCGGTGACGACGTCCGCGACGGGGCCGTTCACGAGGCGGGTCCGCTCCCAGGGTGCCTCGGTGAGAGTGGTGGAGAAGACGACCTTGTCGGTGTCGACGAGCCACTGCGCGTAGCCGCGATCGCGCGGGTCGGCGTCCTGGTTGCCGATGATCGTCGGCCAGAAGCCCAGGAATCCTTCGGCGTTGAGCCGCCCGAGGACTGCCGTGGTGGCGTTCTCGTGCAGGCGGGTCAGGTGGTCGCGGGCCACGTCGGTGGTCGCGTACGGGACGATCGCGGCCAGGTCGTACGGGCCGCCGGGGCCGTTGTAGCGGCCGTCGAGGGAGAGGCTGAGGTTCGCGGTCACCAGACGGGTCATTGCGCACTCCTTGGGGTGGTGGCGGCGAGGGTCGCCGCGAGCTTGTCGAGGCTCTGGCCGAAGCCGAGCTCGATCCCTGCGATGAAGTCGGCGGACTGGATCGTGCTGTCGGTGATCCGCAGCTCCACCTCCAGTTCGGTCCCGGCGTCGGACGGCCGGAGCGTGTAGCCGGTGTGAGCGGTGAAGGCGGTACTTCCGTCAGGCAGCACAGGGGAGTTGCGGTAAGCGAGCTGCTCGCCGGCCCGCACGTCGGTGACGACTCCTTCGGAACGGCCCGCGACCTGGTCGGAGCCGTCGGCATCCTCCGCGTCGCGGTACTCCAGTACGACCCGCCCACCCGGTCGCGCCTCGAAGACGAGCTCCGAAACCCGAAGATCCTCCGGCGCCCACCACTGAGCCAGCAGCTCGACCTCGGTCAGATACCGCCATACCTGCTCGGCAGACGCCGGCAATGACCGTACGAACCTGAAGGCCCGTCCATCGGCCCAGCCGGCCTCTTCGGCGGCGAGCCGCTCAGCGTCGACGCTGAGCCGGTGTCGATCGAAGCTCTCGCTGACCTGGTCAGCACTGTCGGCCAATCGGTTGAGCGCGGCCGCTAGCTCCCGCAGCGGATGGGACTGCAGCGCATAGACCCGCCGCTGCCCAGTGCGCTCCGAGGTGACAACCCCGGCCCGCTCCAGCGTCTGTAGATGCTTGGTCGTCTGGGGCTGCCGCGCCTCCGCAAGCTGAGCCAGCACTCCCACTGACCTCGGCCGCTCGGCCAGTAACTCCACCAGCCGCCACCGAGCCGGGTCGGCAAGTGCGGTGATCAGTGCGTCCATGACCCATAGCATTCCCCGTGGAGAATATTCCTGTCAAGGAATATTTCTGATCACCCAGCCGTCAGGCGGTGGGGAAGTAGTGGCCGTTGTCCAGGTCGGTGAGCAGGCCGGGTTGGGTGGGCTCCCAGCCGAGGGTCCGGCGGGTGATGAGGTTGGATGCTGGGTAGCTCTGCGTGACGATGTTCGCGAGGAACCCGAAGTAGCCCGGCAGCATCAGTTCGTCGAGGGGGATGCTTACGGCGGGCAGGCCCAGGCGGTTGCCGATGGCTTCGGCGATCTGGCGGAGCGGGATGCCTTCATCCTGGACTGCGTGCCAGTGTTTGCCGGCTGGGCCTTTCTCCAGCGCCAGGCGGAACAGGGAGGCGACGTCGCGGATGTGTACGGCGTTCCACAGGTTTGAGCCGTCTCCGGGGTAGCCGGCGAAGCCTTTTTCTTTCGCGAGTGCGATCAGGGTGGGGAGGAAGCCGGCCTGGTCGGTGGTGCTGTGGGCGATGTTGGCGATCCGTACGACCGACGACCGGACTTCGCGTTCGGCGAGGTCGAGGACGGCGGTTTCCACGACGTTGCGAACCCGCAGAGTGCCCTTGTGCTCGTCGCCGACGGGGAGGGCGGGGTCTTCCTCGGTGGCCGGCCGGCCCAGTTGCCCGGACGATCCGATGCTTCCCGCCGCGACCAGGGGCTTGTGAGTTCCCGCGAGCGCCTCGCCGTACGCGAGCATGATCGGGAGTTCTGCGGCTGATACGGCGTCCATCCCGCCGTACGGAAGCAGGTCTTGGCGGTGTGCGACGTGGATGACGCCGTCGGAGTCGGCGGCTGCCTCCATCAGCCCGTCGAGATCTTGGAGGTCGCCGCGACGCACCTTGGCGCCGAGCGCGGACAGTGCCGCCGCGGCCGGGTCCGACCGGGCCAGGCCGGTGACCTCGTGCCCGGCGGCGATCAGCTCGGGAATGATGTACGAACCGGAATGGCCGGTCCCGCCGGTGACGAAAACGCGCACGCTACTGCTCCTTGTGAATGATGCGGCGAAAAGAATGGCGGTACGGGTGCGTTCAGCCGGTGAATTCGCTGACGCCGAGGGCGAAGTCGAAGTGGCCGACCCCGTTTCCGGCCAGGCTCACCGTGACCAGGCCCATTCCTTCCAGCCAGTGCGCCATTTTCAGCCCGCCGGCATCCAGCGGGCGCAGCCCGAGGCTCTCGACGAACGCCGCCACGCCCGCCTTGGCCGGCGCGTCGTCGCCGGCGATGAAGACGTCGGGCCGGCCCTTCTCCAAGACGTTGCGGAAGATGGTGTTGAACGCCTTCACCACGCTGGCGCCGGCCGGGGCCACCTTGGCGGCCTCCTGCGCGATCGAGGTCTCCGCACCGTGGGCGAGCCCGTCGAACGTGGCGTTGAAGGGGTTGCTGATGTCGACGATGACCTTGCCCGCGAGGGCGTCTGCGTACTCGGCGACGACCGGTACGACACCGTCGGCCAGGAGAGCCGTGATGACGATGTCCCCGGCCGGGACGGCGCCCCACTCGCCCGTCGTCGCGCCGCCGCCCAGAGCCTTGGCCAGGTCGTCGCGCTTGGACTGATCGCGTCCCATGACCTCGACGCTGTTACCGCCCGCCACCGCGAGCGTGCCGATCGTCCGCGCCATGTTCCCGGTGCCGATGATGGTGATGCTACTCATAAGGTGTTCTCATTTCCTGTGGTCTGCAAAAACACAATCGATTTCATTGAAGTTGCATATTGAGGCTGCCATTGACCGGAGTTGGTGTCCAAGACCTCTTTCAGCCGTGGTGATACCTTGGCGGCATCACCGGAGACGGGAGGCGTCATGGATCTGGACCTGCGCAAACTGCGCTACTTCCTCGCCGTCGCCGAGCAGTTGCACTTCGGCCGCGCCGCTGAAGAGCTGCATATCGCGCAGCCGGCCCTCAGCCGCCAGATCCGCGCGCTGGAGAAGGATCTGGGCGCGGCGCTGTTCACCAGGGACCGCCACGGCGTGGCGCTGACCGACGCCGGCCGGCAACTACTGACCGACTCCGGTCCGCTGCTCGCCTCGGCGGACGCGGTCCGCCGCCGGGTGACCGTGGCTGCCCACGGCAGCCGGCGACTGGCGGTCGGCTTCCGGACCGGGATCCCGGTCATCCCGGCGGCCCAGGCGTTCGAGGCCCGGCATCCGGACGTGGTCGTGGACGTGCAGCGGATCGAATGGGACGACCAGGCGCCGATGCTGCTGGACGGCCGTATCGACGTCGGCTATGTGCGGCTGCCCATCGACGAGACCGGCCTGCGCGTGATCCCGCTGTACGCCGAGCCGCTCATGGTGGTACTGCCCGCAGGCCATCGGTTGGCCGGCAAGGAGGAGGTCACCGAGGCCGACCTGGCCGGTGAGCCGCTGGTCTGGCATGCCGGCCCGAGCACGCACCCCACCAGGCGCCCACACCCCGACTCCGGGCTCCGGGTGCGCGGCGTGGAGGAGAAACTCGAGCACGTCGCGGCCGGCCGGGGCATCTCGTTCGTGGCGCGTTCGGAGACGCTGTTCTACTCGCGTCCGGACATCGGCTACGTATCCATCCCGGAGCTCGCGCCTGACCAGGTGTGCCTCGCGATGGCGGCCTCACGCATCTCGCCGCTGGCCGAGGATTTCTTCGCCGCGGCGCAAGCGACGGCCGAGATCACCGCAGAGTGTGGAAACTACGAGGCCTACGCAGGCGATCGAGCCTGAACCGTGACCGACCTCAGTTGGGGGACATGTCGGCCCAGGCGAGGTCGATCGCGGGGAGGGACGGGAGGGCGGTGATCGCTGCCAGCTCGGTGTCGAGGAGGCCGACGAGCTGGGCCAGGCGGGTGGTGGTGTCGAGGGCTTCGAGGAGCTTCTGGCGGTCGGGGGTGACCAGCGTCATCGCGGCCGAGATCAGGTACGAGAGAGTGCCGGGCTCGTCGGGGAGTGCGCCGATGTGCAGGCCGGGTTGCGAGATCTCGCTGACGGCAGCGGCGTACCGGCGGAAGCGCTCGACCGCGACGGTCGCAGTGCCGAGGGGGTCGTCGCCTGGTTCCTCGTCAAGCCACTCGACGTCGGCGACGAGGTAGTCGCCGCCACTGTCGAGCTCGGCGACCTTGAAGCGCCGGTTGCCGGTCAGGGTGACCTCGACCGGGCCGTCGTCGTCGATGTCGAGCGAGATCTCCGAGATCGTCGCCGCGCAGCCGGTGCCGTACAGCGACCGGAACACCCGGTCGCCCAGCTCGTACCCGTCCCGGACCGCGACTGCGCCGCAGACCATCTCGCCGCCGTTCTCGACCAGATCCCGGATCACCGACCGCCCCTGGACGTCCGTGACCGGGATAGGAAGCACCAGCCCAGGAAAGATCACTGTGTCGACAGTGAGAAGCGGCAGGCGGGAGTCCATGGCATTGAGCCTAGGGCATGCCTGACGATCCCCCCTCGTGCTGCGCGGCACCCGGCACGGCACCTCGCACCGAGCACCTGCTCGCGACTGAGGGGGGATCGTCAGGCATGCCCGTGGCAACCACTCGCCGCCGTGGTCCGCGCAGTAGACGGCGCGCGGGGGCCGGGGGAGCCGACCACTAGACTGAGGCTCATGATTCGCCGCGTCGACCTGCGGGGCCGAGTGGCTGCTGGAGAGGTTCTCAACCTTCAGGCCCTGGTTCCCCGAGCCGTGTTCGACGTCGAGGCTGCCCTCGACGTCGTCCGACCGATCTGCCTGGACGTCCGTCATCGCGGGCTCGAGGCGATCAGGGAGTACGGCGAGAAGTTCGACCATGTGGCCGTGGCGGAGTTGCGGGTCCCTGCCGAGGCGTTGAAGACGGCGCTGGAGGAGCTTGATCCAGAGGTCCGCGCCGCGCTCGAGGAGTCGATCCGGCGGGTGCGTGAGGTCAGCCTGGACGAGCGGGGCAGTGACGTCGAGTCGCAGCCTGCCCCGGGTGGCCGGGTGACCCAGCGGCTGGTGCCGGTGCAGCGGGTCGGGCTCTACGTGCCCGGCGGCCGCGCGCCGTTGGCGTCCAGCGTGGTGATGAACGTCGTACCGGCACAGGTAGCCGGGGTCACGTCGTTGGCGTTGGCATCGCCGCCGCAGAAGGAATTCGGCGGACTGCCGCACCCGACCGTGCTCGCGGTGTGCGCGATGCTCGGGATCGACGAGGTGTACGCGATGGGCGGCGCGCAGGCGATCGCCGGGTTCGCGTACGGCTTCGAGGGCTGCCGCAAGGTCAACCTGATCACCGGGCCGGGCAACATCTACGTGGTCGCGGCCAAGCGGTTCGTGCAGAGCGAGGTCGGGATCGACTCCGAGGCAGGGCCGACCGAGATCGCCGTACTGGCCGACGACTCCGCCAATGCGGCCCACGTGGCCGCCGACCTGATCAGCCAGGCCGAGCACGACCCGATGGCGGCCAGCGTGCTCGTCACCCCGAGCGAGACGCTCGCCGCGGCTGTCGAGGCCGAGCTGGCCATCCAGGTGCCGCAGACCAAGCACCACGAGCGAGTCGCGGAAGCACTCGGCGGCCAGCAGTCGGCCGTCGTACTGGTCGATGACCTGGACCAGGGCACGGCCGTTGTGGATGCGTATGCGGCCGAGCACCTGGAGATCCAAACGGTCGACGCCGAGGAGCGTTCGCTGCAGATCAGCAACGCCGGCGCGATCTTCGTCGGCGGCTGGTCGCCGGTCTCGCTGGGCGACTACTGCGCCGGGTCGAACCACGTGCTGCCGACCGCCGGCTGCGCGTGCCACTCGTCCGGCCTGTCCGTGCGCAGCTTCCTGAAGGCGATGCACGTCGTGAACTACACCCGCGAGGCCCTGCAAGAGGTAGCAGGGCACGTGGTGGCGCTCGCCCAGGCCGAGGATCTGCCTGCGCACGGCGCCGCCGTGTCGGTGCGCTTCAAGAGTGAGGACTGATGGGCCGTTTCGATGGGCTGCCGATCCGCGACGAGCTGAAGAGCTTCGAGCCGTACGGCGCGCCGCAGCTGGACGTCCCCGTCCTGCTCAACGTCAACGAGAACCCGTACCCGCCGAGCGAGGCGATCGTCGCGGACATCACCGCGTCGGTGGCCGAGGCGGCGCGCGGGCTGAACCGCTACCCCGACCGCGAGTTCCTTGCCCTGCGCGCCGATTTCGCGGCGTACCTGGCCCGGGAGTCCGGTGCCCAGCTCACGGCCGAGCAGGTGTGGGCGGCCAACGGTTCCAACGAGGTGATGCTGCACATCCTGCAGGCCTTCGGTGGACCAGGCCGTACTGCGCTGTCGTTCGCCCCGACGTACTCGATGTATCCGGAGTACGCCCGCGACACCAACACCGCGTGGGTCACCGGTCGCCGCTCGGAGGACTTCACCCTCGACCAGAGCAAAGCGCTCGCGGCCATCTCGCGACACCGGCCGTCGGTCGTCCTGCTCGCCTCACCCAACAACCCCACCGGCACTGCGCTGCCGATCCAGCTGGTCGAAGCGGTCGCCGCCCGGACAGCCGCGATCGGCGCGGTGCTGGTGGTCGACGAGGCGTACGCGGAGTTCCGGCGTACCGGTACGCCGAGCGCGGTCACGTTGTTGCCGTCGTACCCCAATCTGGCGGTGGCCCGGACGACGTCCAAGGCCTTCGCTCTGGCGGGTGCCCGCGTCGGGTACCTTGCCGCGAGCAAGCAACTGGTCGATGCCCTGCGCATCGTCCGGCTGCCGTACCACCTGTCGGCGGTGACCCAGGCGGTCGCGCGGGCCGCGTTGCGGCACTCCGACGAGTTGCTCGGCCGGGTCGGCCAGTTGCGGACCGAGCGCGATGAGACAGTGGAGTGGCTGCGGGCGCAGGGGCTGCGCGCGGTCGATTCGGATGCGAACTTCGTCCTCTTCGGCACCTTCGCCGACCGGCACGCGGTGTGGCAGTCGCTGCTGGACGACGGCGTACTGATCCGCGAGACCGGACCGAACGGCTGGCTGCGGGTGTCGATCGGCACCGGTGCCGAGATGGCCGCCTTCCGCGCTTCGCTGGAGAAGGTGCTCAAGACCGATCTAGGAAGGTCACTATGAGAGAGCGGAGCGAGCTCATCAAAAGGCACAGCCCCCTTGGTGCCTCATCCGCGCCCGGAGCGAAGCGAGGACGCGGATGAGTCGCACGGCCCGGGTCGACCGGGAGACCAGCGAGTCCAAGGTGCTCGTCGAGCTCGACCTCGACGGCACCGGGCGCGCGGAGATCTCCACCGGCGTCGGCTTCTACGACCACATGCTCAACGCGCTGGCCAAGCACGCGCTGCTCGACCTGCACGTGAACACGGTCGGCGACCTCGAGATCGACGCGCACCACACGGTCGAGGACACCGCGATCGGCATCGGCCAGGCGCTGAAGGAGGCGCTGGGCGACAAGCGCGGCATCCGGCGCTTCGGCGACGCGACCGTACCGCTGGACGAGGCGCTCGTGCACTGCACGGTCGACCTTTCCGGCCGTCCGTACTGCGTCCACACGGGTGAGCCCGACGGACAGGTGTACGCGATCATCGGCGGCGACTACGCCGGTTCGCTGACTCAGCACGTGTTCGAGACGCTGGCCTTCAACGCGGCGATCTGCATCCACATCCGGGTGCTGTCCGGCCGCGATCCGCACCACATCGTCGAGGCGCAGTTCAAGGCGTTCGCGCGGGCGCTGCGGGATGCCGCGGAGCTCGACCCACGGCAGCCGGGCATTCCCTCGACCAAGGGCGCCCTGTGAGGTTGGCACTGTGACCGCTAAGAAGGTCGTGCTGTTCGACTACGGCTCGGGCAACATCCGCTCGGGCGAGCGCGCGCTGCAGCGGGTCGGCGCCGACGTCACGGTGACGAGCGACTTCGACCAGGCACTGAACGCCGACGGACTACTGGTCCCCGGCGTCGGCGCCTTCGAGGCCTGTATGAACGGACTGAAGGCGGTCCGCGGTGACGAGATCGTCGACCGCCGGCTGACCGGTGGCCGGCCGGTGCTCGGCATCTGCGTCGGCATGCAGATCTTGTTTGCCAAGGGCATCGAACACGGCGTCGAGACCGAGGGCTGCGAGCAATGGCCCGGCATCGTCGAGCGGCTGCAACCGCTCGGTGGCGAGCCGGTCCCGCACATGGGCTGGAACACGGTCACGGTCGACGGTACGACGAAGCTCTTCGACGGGATCGAGAAGGAACGCTTCTACTTCGTCCACTCGTACGGCGTCCGCGACTGGCATCTCACCGACACCCGGGCCTCGGTGACCCCGACGGTGACCTGGACGGAGTACGGCGGTGATCGTTTCGTCGCCGCGGTCGAGAACGGGCCGCTGACCGCGACCCAGTTCCACCCGGAGAAGTCGGGCGACGCGGGCGCGGAGCTGCTGGCCAACTGGATCCGGTCCTTCTAGTGCCGTACTACGTCCACGGCGCGGATCAGCCGGATGTCCTGGACGGGCTGATCGAGCTGTCCGAGGCGCACTGGTCCTATATGGATCGGTTCGCCGATCGGCTGATCCTGCGCGGGCCGACGTTGTCGGATGACGGCGAGGAGCACACGGGGAGTGTGCATGTCGTCGATGTCGCGGATCGTGCGGCGGCTGAGCGGTTCGCTTACGAGGAGCCTTACTGGTCGGCTGGTTACTACCAGCCGCTCACGATCGCGCGAGCCGTCGTACTGGTCGATCGGCCGGACGACGCTCCGCGAGCCCTGGTGACCGCGGAGTGGGAGCCGGCCGACCTGACCGAGCTGGCCCCGTCGCTGCTCGAGGACGACCGGCTGAGCTTCGTGGCGCTGCTTGTCGAGGACGACGGCTCGCAGTCCATCGGCATCGTCGCGGCAGTCGCCGCCGCGCCCTCCGAGGCAGCCGATGTGATCCGCCCCGCGGCCGACGGGCTGACCGGCGGAGTGGCGATGACGGTCACCGCCCGTCGCTGGCAGCGGGGCGGGCGCTCACAGAGCGATTCCTGACACGCGTTCTCTTGCCGTTCGACTGGCGTTCACCGTAGGTTCACTGGCGACCACTGCTTGTGCTGACAAGGAGACCGCCTGTGACCATCGAGAGCCCCCTGTCCAGACGTCAGTTCGTCGCTCGTGCCGCTGCGGCCGGTGTTGCGGTCGGGGTGGTGGGGTCGGTCGATGCGCTCTACACCTCCGAGCCGGCGCTCGGTACGTCCGGCCCGAAGGTGGGCTACGGGCCGCTTGTCGAGGACCCGGCCGGCATGCTCGACCTGCCCAAGGGCTTCAGCTACAAGATCCTGTCGCGCGAAGGCGCCACCCGGCCCGACGGCGGGCTGGTCCCGAGCCGGTTCGACGGGATGGGTGCCTTCCCGGACCGGCACGGCGGGTCGCGGCTGGTCCGCAACCACGAGTGCTACCCGGACGCGCCGATCCCGGTCAAAGGGCCGGCCGAGCGGACGTACGACCCGGGCGCGGGCGGCGGCAACAGCACGCTGATCGTCGACCGGCACAACCACCTCGAGAAGGAGTACATCGCCCTCGGCGGTACGGCGATCAACTGCTCCGGCGGCAAGACGCCCTGGCGCACCTGGCTGACCTGCGAGGAGACCGAGGACAAGGCCGGCGTCAAGGGTTACACCAAGGACCACGGCTTCATCTTCGAGGTCGATCCGTACGACGACCGCCGCAACCGCAACCCGGTGCCGTTGAAGGCGATGGGCCGGTTCCAGCACGAGGCGGTCGCGATCGATCCGGCGACCGGGATCGTGTACGAGACCGAGGACGCGTTCGTGGCGCCGCTCGGCGGGTTCTACCGGTTCCTGCCCAACCGGCCGCGCGGCGGCTGGGGGAGTCTCCGGGCGGGTGGCGAACTCCAGGCGATGCGCGTGGCCGGCGTACCGGATCTTTCGGTGATCCAGGAGGCGGGCACCGTGCTGCGTGGTGTCGAGTGGGTCAAGGTACCTGATCCGCTCGCGACCAGCGAGTCGGTGCGGGCGCAGGACTTCGCCAAGCCGATCACGGGTGGCTACAAGCTCGAAGGCGCCTGGTGGGGTGTGCTCGACCGGTGCGTGTACTTCGTGTCGTCGTTCGCGCTGACCAGCCTCGGGCCGAAGATGGAGCACAACGGCCAGGTCTGGAAGTACGACCCGCGGCGCAAGACGCTGCGGCTCGAGCTCATCTTCAAGCGCGCGGTGCCGACCGACCCGAACCCGGAGTTCGACTCACCCGACAACATCACCATGTCGCCGTACGGCGGCCTGATGATGTGCGAGGACGGCCTCGGCGACCAGCACCTGCTCGGCACCACCGAGGACGGCCAGGTCTTCAAGTTCGCCCGCAACCGGGTCAACAACGGCACCCCCGAGGCGCCCGAGTACGGCGAACTCTCCGGCGTCGGCTTCTCCGCCGACGGCCGCACGATGTTCTTCAACATCTACACCCCCGGCATCACCTACGCCATCACCGGCCCCTGGCGCCGCCGCCGCTGACCGACCCCGCCACCGCCGGCCGTGCCCCCCGCCCCGAGGCACGGCCGGCGACCGCTTTGATCAGCTGACCGGGCCGTCGTACACCCACAGCCCGTTCTCGCGGAGGAAGTGGCTGTTCTCGGTCTGGTCGCCGGGTTCGCCGGCGGCGAGGTAGTTCGCGCGGAACTCGACGGTGCCTTCGGTGTGGAAGGGGGTGCCGTCGGTGGTGTTCAGGATTTCCAGGCCGGTCCACTCGATGTCGTCTTCGAGGTGGAGTTCGCGCGGGCGGGTGGTGGAGCGCCAGCTGCGGAGGAGGTAGCCGGCGTCTCGTACTGCGAAGGCGGAGTAGCGCGAGCGCATGAGTCGCTCGGCGGTAGTGGCCTGGGTCCGGCCCTCGTGGATGCTGCCGCAGCAGTCAGCGTAGGCGGCGTCGAGGCCGCAGGGGCAGGGCGTTCGTTTGGCCATCCCCCGATTGTGCCTTGGCACCAGAAGCGAGCAGGTACTGGCCAGTGGCGTAAGTGGACATCACCAGCGCGCCGCGTCCGGGGAAGTCGCGACCGGCCATCCGCATCGCGATCAGCGCGTCGGAGACGAGGAACAGCGCCCCGCCGAGGCCGCTGCGCTTGTCGTGCCAGCCCGAGGCGACAGCGGTTGCTGTGAGCAACAATGCGTAGGCCGCAACAGGGACCCGTTGCGAGCCGAGGTCCTTGGAGAGCAGGGCGATCAGGGCTGCCCACAACGCGCCGTACGCCGCCAGCACCCGCCACGACTTCTCGCCGGGCTTGGTCAGGTACACGGCGAGGTAGCAGGCATGCGCTGCGGCGAAGGCGGCCATCCCGGCCAGTTGCAGCTCGGTCTCCAGCAGCAGGTCGCCGGCTGCCGACGCGAGCAGTGCTGCCTGGATCAGCGGTGGGATGTCCTCCTGCGTACGCGTCCAGGACAGCAGCAAGGGCATCAGCGTCACCTTGCTCGTCTGCTTCAGCAGTTTGATGTCGACGGCAACTGCCGCGACATGGATCGCCGCAGCACCCCAGTACGCCGCCAACCGCCGCCGCCCGCTCGCCAGCTGTCCCAGCTTCATGCGCCGGAGTCTCCCGTACGCCGGTGTCGTACGGGCTAACCCTTGGTGACGAGACGGCTCAGACGGCGCCCGGGAAGGCGACCGGTGCGCCACCCCAGTTGAGCTGGGTCGTCGCCGTGGTGATCAGCGTCTGGATCGCCAGCGCCCGGACCTGGTCCTGCTCGGCACCCTCGACCAGGTCGGCGTACACGGCCGCCAGCCGCCGCTCGATCAGCAGGATCAGGCTGCTCGCCGTCTGCGGGGTCGACACGGCCAGGGGCAGGTCGTACGCCGGTTCCGCGGCAACCGGCGTCTCGCCAGCTGCCGTGAGGAGGGCGGCGAGCTTGTCACGCTGCCGGCGGTGCTGCTCGTACAGCTCGTCCGCGGCCCGGAACTTGGCCCCGTTCAGCTTGCCGCCGGCCACGCCCACGCCGTACAGGGCAGCGTGCTCGCCGGCCAGCGCCGACTGGAGGGCATCAACTTGGCTCACCGGGCGGCCTGCTTCTTCTTGGCGGTGACAGTCAGGGAGTTCGCCAGCTGGCTCTCGGCGGCGGCAACCATGGCCAGCAGGCGGGCGTTAGGCCCGGACAGCTTCGCCGCGGCGATCGCGTGGGCGACGGACAGCTTCTGCTCCCTCGTGGCCAGGTCGGCCATCGCGGCCTCGGACCCCTTCGGAAGGGCGGGCAGTGGGGGAGCAGTGGCCGGACCGGCCCCCGACACCTCGTTGAGCTTCGCCAGATGCTGAGCGTGGTACTTCGCTGCGGTGGTCAGCTGGGTGCGCAGCGCAGGGTAGAGCTTGCTGGCCGCTGTGAGCCGCTGGGCTACTTGGGCCACCTGCCCGGCCGCCGCTGACATGGCGGCGACCACTGCGGGGTCGGTGCTCGGCTCCGGCTTGCCGTCCGGGCCCTTGGTGCTCTTGGAGTCGCCGCCGGCCGCCGGCCCGCCACCTGGGTCGTCCTTGCACCCTGCGAGCAGGGCCGTAGTACCGGCTGACAGGGCAACCGTCCGCAGCGTGGCCCGGCGGGAGACCAGCGCTGCCGACCAGCGAGTGAGGGGCTCAGGATCGTTCGGCATAGGCCGAAACCCTATCCCGAACGGAGGTACGTGCTCGGCCACTTCGGTGGGCCGGATATGGTGGGCTACTGCCCTCGGTCGGATCGCCGGGGCGCACGGCGCTGCAGAACGCGGCGTCACAACTGGAGAGAGAGGCAGGTCTACCTGTGAGCCGAAGGACTGACCACACGGACCCCGAGAGCCTCGAAAACTTCCTGCGGCCGCTCGTCGCCCAGTTCGGCTGCGACCTGGAGGCTGCCGAAGTCACGCCGATCGGCAAGCGCCGGCTCCTGCGGGTGCTGGTCGACCGCGACGGCGGGATCAACCTGGACGATGTCGCCGACGTCACCCGGGCCATCTCGAAGGCGCTCGACGCCGACGAGGTGATGGGCGACGGCGCGTACACGCTCGAGGTGTCCAGCCCCGGCGTCGACCGGCCGCTCACGCTGCCGCGGCACTGGCGGCGCAACGTCTCCCGCCTGGTCGAGGTCACCCTGGTGGCCGGCGGCAAGGTGACCTGCCGGATCACCTCGGCCACCGACGAGGCGGCCGTACTGGACGTCAAGGGCCGGCCGCGGACGATCGCCTACGGCGACCTCACCAAGGCCAAGATCCAGATCGAGTTCAACCGGCCAGCCGGCAACGACGAAGCAGAATCCGCCGCTGACGGCGTGGTAGAGGAGAACTGATGGATATCGACATGGCCGTCCTGCGGTCCCTGGAACGTGAGAAGGACATCGCGTTCGACATCGTGGTCGAGGCGATCGAGCAGGCGCTGCTGGTGGCGTACCACCGGACCGAGGGCGCGCAGGCGCAGGCCCGGGTCGAGCTGGACCGCAAGAGCGGGCACGTCACCGTGCTGGCCAAGGAGCTCGCCGAGGACGGCACGGTCGCCCGCGAGTTCGACGACACGCCGGCCGACTTCGGCCGGATCGCGGCCACCACGGCCAAGCAGGTCATCCTGCAGCGGCTGCGCGACGCCGAGGACGAGGTCCGGTACGGCGAGTTCGCGGGCAAGGAGGGCGACATCCTGTCGGGCATCGTCCAGCAGGGCCGCGACCCGCGCTCGGTGATGATCGACCTGGGCAAGATCGAGGCCGTACTGCCCGCGCCGGAGCAGGTGCCGGGGGAGAAGTACGAGCACGGCTCCCGGCTGCGGGTCTACGTGGTCGGCGTCCGCAAGGGCTTCAAGGGCCCGCAGATCACCGTCTCCCGGACGCACCCGAACCTGGTCAAGAAGCTGTTCGCGCTCGAGGTGCCGGAGATCGCCGACGGCACCGTCGAGATCACCGCGATCGCGCGCGAGGCCGGGCACCGGACCAAGATCGCCGTCCGGACGCTGAACCCGTCGGTGAACGGCAAGGGCGCCTGCATCGGCCCGATGGGCCAGCGGGTGCGCAACATCATGCACGAGTTGCACGGCGAGAAGATCGACATCATCGATCACAGCGACGACCCGGCGACGTTCGTCGGGAATGCGCTGTCGCCGGCACAGGTTTCGTCGGTAGAGGTGGTGGACGCCGCGGCACGCGCCGCGCGGGTCGTCGTACCGGACTATCAGCTCTCGCTGGCGATCGGCAAAGAGGGGCAGAATGCCCGCCTGGCGGCCCGGCTCACGGGCTGGCGGATCGACATCCGGCCGGATACGGATGTGACTCGTGAGAACGAGAAGGTAGACTGATCTCTCGGTCGGTCGACTGAGTCGTCACCACACCCTGAGGAACTGAAGATTCACACTGCAGACGCGCGCCCTGAGAAGGTTCAGGAACGTACCTGCATCGGGTGTCGGAAGCGGGACAGTCCGGCTGATCTGCTGCGGATGACGGTTTCCGGAGGACGTGTCCTCCCGGATCCCGCGCATCGGGCACCCGGCCGCGGGGCGCATCTGCACCCGGTGACCGAGTGTCTCGACCTGGCCGAGCGGCGAAAGGCGTTCCCACGGGCCTTCAAGGTCCAGGGTCCGCTTGATATTTCGCTTGTGAGGGCACAGGTGGAGCGGTAAGCAATGAGTTGCAGCAAAGCGAGCGGCCGCCCGGCCGCCCATGGCCTACCAGGCCGTGAAGACATGAAGGCGGGTCATCGACTCATGACCACTCGATGAGTGTCGAACGATGAGTGCAATGCGATGAGCATGTACGTCAACTAACGGTCCGCGCCCCCAAGGCTCGGACCAGAGGGAGAGTAGTGGCAAAGGTCCGAGTCTACGAGCTCGCGAAAGAGCTCGGAGTTACCAGCAAGGTCGTCCTGACCAGGCTGAACGACATGGGAGAGTTCGTCCGATCGGCGTCCTCGACGATCGAGGCACCCGTCGTCCGACGGTTGGCGGAGGAGTTCGAGAAGAACCCGCCGAAGAAGCGCGCGGCCAAGAAGGCCGCCGCCAGCACCTCAGCAGCGCCGCAGGCGACCGCTCCGGTCACCCCGGCAGCGCCGCAGGCGCCGAGCGCTGAGAGCAGCGCACCGGCTGCCCCGGCCCCGGCCGCTCCGGTCAAGGCTGAGCCCACGGTGGTCGAGACCGCCGCGAGCACTGCCACGTCCGGCGCAGAGGTCACCGAGTCGGCCACCCCGGCCGCCTCGAGCCCGGCTCCGGCCAGCGCTGAGACCAGCACGTCGGTACCGGCACCGGCTCCGGCCCGTCCGGCTGGCTCCGCGCCGTCCCCGGCCCGTCCGGGTCCGCGGCCTGGCCCCAAGCCTGGTCCGCGCCAGGAGAGCCCGGCTGCTCCGGCATTCGAGGCTCCGGCGGCGAAGGCTGCCGAGGCTCCGGCTGCTCCGGCGCCGGCTGCCCCTGCTGCTCCGGTGGAGACCCCGGCCGCACCGGAGGTACAGGCTCCGGCCGCCTCCGCGGCGCCGTCGGCTCCGGCCGGTCAGCGTCCCGGTCCGGCAGCACCGCGCCCGACAGGTGACCGTCCCGCGCCGCGTCCGGCCGGTCCGGGCGGCAACGCTCCGCGTCCGGGTGCCGCTCCGCGTCCCGGTGGTGCCCCCCGTCCGGGTGGCGCTCCGCGTCCGGGAGCTCCCGGTGGCGACCGTGGTGGCCGTCCGGGCGCACCGCGTCCGGGCAACAACCCCTTCAGCTCGACCCAGGGCATGCAGCGCGGTGGCGCGCGTCCGGGTCCGGGTGGCGCTCCGGCGGCCCCGGCCCAGGGTGGTAGCCCGGCGGGTATGCCGCCGCGGCCGCCGCAGGCCCGTACGGGCGGTTCCGACCGTCCGCGTCCCTCGGGTGGCGTACCGGGCGCACCGCGTCCGAACCCGGCGATGATGCCGAAGTCCTCAGCCGGTACCTTCACCGGCCGTCCGTCGGGTCCCGGCGGCGGTTCGGGTGGTCCTGGTGGCGGTGGCGGCCGTGGCCGTCCCGGCGGCGGTTCCGGTGGTCCCGGTGCCGGTGCCGGCGCGCGTCCCGGTGGCGGCGGTGGCGGCGGCTTCCGTCCGGGTGGTGGCCCCAGCGGTCCCCCCGGTGGTGGCGGTGGCGGTCGTCCCGGTCCGGGTAACCGTGGCCGTGGCGGAACACAGGGCGCCTTCGGTCGTCCGGGTGGTCCGGCCCGTCGTGGTCGCAAGTCCAAGCGCGCCAAGCGCCAGGAATTCGACAACATGCAGGCTCCGGCCGTCGGCGGCGTGCGCGTCAAGCACGGCGACGGCGAGGTCGTTCGCCTGGCCCGTGGCTCCTCGCTGACGGACTTCGCCGAGAAGGTCGGCGTCGACCCGGCATCGCTGGTCCAGGTGCTGTTCGCCCTGGGCGAGATGGTGACCGCGACCCAGTCGGTCAACGAGGAGACCCTCGAGCTGCTCGGCACCGAGCTGAACTACGACGTTCAGGTCGTCTCGCCGGAAGACGAGGACCGCGAGCTGCTGGAGTCGTTCGACATCGACTTCGGCTCCGACGAGGGCGACGACACCAACCTGGCGGCCCGTCCGCCGGTGGTCACCGTCATGGGTCACGTCGACCACGGTAAGACGAAGCTGCTGGACGCGATCCGGCACGCGAACGTCGTGGCCGGCGAGGCCGGTGGCATCACCCAGCACATCGGCGCGTACCAGGTGACGACCGAGGTGGACGGCAAGGAACGCGCCATCACCTTCGTCGACACCCCGGGTCACGAGGCGTTCACCGCCATGCGTGCTCGTGGTGCGCAGGCCACCGACATCGTCATCCTGGTGGTCGCGGCCGACGACGGCGTGATGCCGCAGACGATCGAGGCGCTGAACCACGCCCGCGCGGCCGGTGTGCCGATCGTGGTCGCGGTCAACAAGATCGACGTCCCGGCGGCCGACCCGGTCAAGGTCCGCGGTCAGCTCACGGAGTACGGGCTGGTTCCCGAGGAGTACGGCGGCGACACCATGTTCGTCGACGTCTCGGCGAAGTCGCGGATCAACATCGACGGCCTGCTCGAGGGCGTCGTCCTGACCGCCGACGCTGCGCTGGATCTCCGGGCCAACCCGGACATGCCGGCCCAGGGTCTCGCGATCGAGGCGCACCTGGACAAGGGCCGTGGACCGGTCGCGACCGTGCTGGTCCAGCGCGGAACGCTGCGGGTCGGCGACTCGATGGTCGCGGGTCCGGCGTACGGCCGGGTCCGGGCGATGCTCGACGAGCACGGCAACTCGGTCGAGGAGGCCCTGCCGTCGCGGCCGGTGCTCGTCCTCGGTCTGACCGCCGTGCCCGGCGCGGGTGACAAGTTCCTCGTGGTGGAGGACGACCGGATGGCCCGGCAGATCGCCGAGAAGCGGGAAGCCCGGGCTCGTGCGGCGGCCAACGCCAAGCGGCGCGCACGTCGTACCCTCGAGGACTTCATGGCCTCGATGGAGAAGGGGCAGACGCAGGAACTGCTGCTCATCCTCAAGGGCGACGGCTCTGGTTCGGTCGAGGCGCTGGAAGACGCGCTGGTCCGGATCGAGGTCAGCGACGAGGTCTCGCTCCGCGTCATCGACCGTGGTGTCGGTGCGATCAACGAGAACGACGTCAACCTGGCCATCGCGTCCGACGCCGTCATCATCGGCTTCAACGTGCGGCCGGCCGGCAAGGCCGGGGATCTGGCCGAGCGTGAAGGCGTGGACATCCGGTTCTACTCGGTCATCTACGCCGCGATCGACGACATCGAGGCGGCCCTGAAGGGCATGCTGAAGCCGATCTACGAGGAAGTCACTCTGGGTCAGGCGGAGATCCGGGAGATCTTCAAGTCGTCGAAGGTCGGAAACATCGCGGGTTGCTGGGTCACCAACGGCGTGATCAAGCGGAACGCGAAGATCCGGTTGATCCGCGATGGCGCGGTGGTCGTCGAGAACGGCGAGCTGTCGTCGCTCAAGCGGTTCAAGGACGACGCCTCCGAGGTCCGCGAGGGCTTCGAGTGTGGTCTGACCGTGCAGAACTACAACGACATCCGGATCGGCGATGTCGTCGAGGCGTTCGAGCTGCGCGAGAAGGCCCGCAGCTAGTACGCAGTACTGCCCTAGTAACGTCCGGAGTGACGGTTTGTTCTCCCGTCGCTCCGGACGTTACGTATGACGTGGACACAGAGGGAGTGAGCCCTGATGGGTGAAGCAAGGGCGAAGCAGTTGGCCGACCGGATCCAGGTCCTGGTCGCGGAGCTGCTGGAGCGCCGGGTCAAGGACCCGCGACTCGGCTTCGTCACGGTGACGGACGCGAAGCTGACCGCCGATCTGGGCGAGGCGAGCGTCTTCTACACGGTGTACGGCGGCGAGCAGGACCGCGTGTCCACCGCGGCGGCGCTCGAGTCGGCCCGCGGGCTGATCCGCAGCGAGGTCGGCAAGGCACTCGGCCTGCGACGGGCTCCGAGCCTGGCGTTCTACCTGGACGCCGTACCGGAGACCGCTGGTCAGATCGAGGAGTTGCTGGCGAAGGCCCGCCAGGCCGACGCCGAGGTGGCGAAGGCTGCCGCCGGCGCCAAGCCGGCCGGCGACGCCGACCCCTACAAGCGCCGCGAGGACGATGACTCCGACGACGAGTGACGCCGTGGACGCGCCTGCCTCCTCCCCTCCGGAGGACGCAGGCGCGTCCGCTGCGTCGAGTACCACTGCTTTGGACACGTCTGTTGCGGATGGCATCGTCATCGTCGACAAGCCGGCGGGGGTGACCTCGCATACGGTGGTCGCCCGGGTGCGGCGGCTGGCGGGGACCCGGAAGGTGGGTCACGCGGGGACGCTGGATCCGATGGCTACCGGCGTACTGGTGGTCGGGCTGAACCGGGCGACTCGATTGCTGGGGCATCTGCAGCTGGCCGACAAGTCGTACGACGCGACGATCCTGCTCGGCGCCACGTCCTCCACGGACGACGCCGACGGCGAGATCACCGTCACTGCGTCTCCTGAGGCGTTGGCTTCGGTGACTGCTTCGGCGATCGAGGCGGCGGTGGAGGCCTACCGCGGGCCGATCTCGCAGATCCCGTCAAAGGTGTCGGCGATCAAGGTCGACGGCAAGCGCGCGTACGAACGCGTGCGGGCCGGCGAAGAGGTCGAGTTGAAGGCCCGGTCGGTGACGATCAGCCGGTACGACGTACTCGACATCCGAACTGTTGCTGGGGGCATCGAAGTCGACATCTCGGTCGACTGCTCCAGCGGCACCTACATCCGGGCTCTCGCCCGCGACCTGGGCGCCGACCTCAACGTGGGCGGCCACCTCACCGCGCTTCGGCGTACCCGCGTAGGCGCCTTCGACATGTCCTCCGCGCACACCCTGGAAGACCTGGGCGAGTCCTTCACCATGCTCCCCATCGCCGAGGTAGCCGCCGACACCTTCCCCCGCTTCGACGCCGACGCCGAACAGGCCGCAGCCATCCGCACCGGCCGCCCGCTGCCGGGTCTGAAGCTGACAGCCGGCGTGCAAACCGCCATGTTCGACCCGGACGGCACCTTCCTGGCCCTGTACGAACCCCACGGCCCCCTGGCCAAACCCACCGCCGTCTTCGTCAGCTAGTACTTCCTCCCCACGCGTCGCGGGGCGCAGCGTTGAGCGGGGTGCGGTGGTTTGCGTACCTAGCGACAGGTAGTGCACCCCGAGACGCTGTACGCAGGATCGGCATTTGCGCTCAAGGTGCACTAGATGGCGTCGACTACGTCCTGTCGTTGAGTACGCCTGGGCGATCGGGGAGGCCGTCGGTGCGGCGACTTCGCCACGCGACGAGCAGTAGCGGGAGCTGGGTGACGCCGTACAGGACGTGGAAGAGGTAGTGGCGTAGCGACTGCTCTGGGTCGAACGGGAGGATCGGCAGGGGGAGAACGCTCAGAAATGCGCCACCGACCAGGTGTAGGCCGCCCCACACCAGCGCCGCCCAGACTGCCGCTCGGTGCGCACCCGTCAGCCAGAGGACTGCTATCCCCACGAAGCCGAGCGACGGCAGCAGCGTCTCGGGGCTGACGAAGGTCTGGCCCGGCAGGTCGGCGAAGTTGTGGACGACAAACCCAGTCCACGCAAGCACCAACGCCCCACCCGCCATCCGCGCCTTCATCCGTGAAGGCTAGGCGGATTCCAGCCTGGGAAGGCGGACTTCTACCCGATCGGGCAGAAGGGCAGCCCGGTTGATACGGCCCCGGTACTGGCCTGTTCGTCGACGACAACGGACCGGACCTCGCCCGGATAATCTGGAGCATCATCGCCCCGCGCAAACTTCCCCAGCCCGGAGGGACTGCAATGGCTCAGGTCGGTCAGACGCTGTCGTTCGCCGCGAGCCTTTACCGGCAGCGGTTGAGCGTTGCCTGGGTCGGGTATGCCCGGAATGATCCGATGGCGTTGTTGCAGCTCAGGCCGGGGCGGGATGATCCGTATCGGATCTACGAGCGGATCCGCCTAGAGGGGCCGTTGGTTCCTACGCGGTTGGGGAACTGGGTCACGACGAGTCATACCGTCTGCGATCTGGTACTTCGGGATCGGCGGTTCGGGGTGCGGCCGGCCGGGGCCACGGTCGGTGATACGCCCACTGACGAGGTCGACCTGTCGTTCCTCGATATGAATCCGCCTGATCACACTCGCTTGCGGCGGCTGGCTCAGCCGGCGTTCAGTCCTAAGCAGATGGCTGGTTATCGGCCGCAGATCGAGGCGACGGTCGACGAGTTGCTGGACCAGGCCGGCTCGAGCTTCGACTTGGTCAGTGGGTTGGCTGCGCCGTTGCCGATTGCGGTGATCACCAATCTGCTCGGGATCCCGGAGGCGGATGCGGAGAACTTCGCTCGGTACGGGACTGTCATCGGTGGTGCGCTCGATGGGGTGCAGTCGTTGTCGCATGCGGCTCGGTTGCAGAAGGCGGATGCTGAGTTGGGGGCGTTGTTCACGGAGTTGTTCGCGCTGCGTCGACGGAGCCGGCCGACGACATCATTTCTCGGCTGGTGGCGGCGGAAGGTGAGCAGATTCGGCCGGCGGAGATGTTGCCGATGTGCATTCTGCTGCTGGTCGCGGGGTTCGAGACGACGGTCAATCTGATTGGGAACGCGGTCAATGCGCTGCTTGATCATCCTGACCAGTGGGATGCACTGTGCGCTGATCCGGCGACGATGGCGGCGAAGGCCGTTGAGGAGACGCTTCGATTCGACCCGCCTGTGCAACGTACCGGCCGTTTCGCTCTGCAGCCGTTGGAGTTGGCCGGAAAGCCTGTCCACGAAGGGCAGTTCGTCGTCACCCTGTCGGCGCGGCCAACCGGGACCCCGAGGCATTCACCGACCCCAACACCTTCGACATCACCCGAGAGCACACCGCCGACCACCTGGCCTTCTCCAGCGGCATCCACTACTGCGTCGGCCAGCCGTTAGCCCAGCTAGAAGCCACCATCGCCCTCCAAACCCTCGCCGAACGAGCCCCCACCCTCCAGCGCACCGGCCCCACCCGCCGCCGCAACTCCAACACCATCCGCGGCCCCATCCACCTCCCGGTCCGCACCGGCACCCCGGTACGCCGAGCCGCCACCCCACCAGCTCACCGCTGAGCGACGCCGCCCACCCGCCGCTGAAGAGGCCGGCTGGCCCACCGATGAGCAGCGCCGCCGGCCCACCGCTGAAGAGGCCCGGCGGCCCCGATGACAGGGGCGCCACCCCACCGGCTCACCGCTGAGCGACGCCGCCCACCCGCTGCTGAAGAGGGCTGGCTGGCCCACCGATGAGCAGCGCCGTCGGCCCACCGCTGAAGAGGCCCGGCGGCCCCGATGACAGGGGCGCCACCCCACCGGCTCACCGCTGAGCGGCGCCGCCCGCCACCGCTGAGCAGGAGCGTCAGCTAGCGAGGCTTGAACGGGGAGGGAGATGCGGCGGTTTGTTTGATTCGGAGTTGGGCGTCTGCGGCGGCCTTGCGGTGCCAGCGGGTGCGTTGCCAGCGCTGGAGTAGTGAGCGGCGGCGGCGGGTGTCGAGGTCTTGGGTCATGGCTGTGCGTAGGGCGCTGGTGGTCAGCATGAGGTCGGTGTAGGCGGTGGCGGTCAGTGGGCCGGAGGTGTCGGGGGACTTATGCTGGAGTACGGCGTCGAGGAGTTCCTGGACATCGCCGTACCGGGCTCGGGCCGACTCCGACATGAAGAGGCCGCCCTTCGAGTAGTACCAGGTGCGGTACGACTCGTGGAGCTGCTCGAGTTGGTCGCGCGTCGGCTCGGTGCGCGGCCAGCGTGGGACGGCGCCGGTTGCCTTCCACAGTTCTGGGTAGGCCGCGAGCCGTTGATCGCGAAGGTTCTCGTCGATCCCCGCGCGAGTGGAGATCCAGCTGTTGACGAGCGCGATCACCCCGGCGGTCAGCAACGCAAGAACCCCGGTCACCACGGCACGCATCAACTCGGACGACATCAGTCGCAGTGTGGACCCGCTCCTGTCGCTGGACAAGAGCTAGCGTGGGGTGCTTGGCCGGGGCGGCGATGGGGAGGTTGCGGTGCGGTTGGAGCTGGCGCGGATTCTCGATGCTCGCGGGCAGATCGATCCGGTGTTCCGGGGGACGCCGCAGTATGAGTGCGGGGCCTTGGGGGAGGTGTTGGGGTGTCGGGTGGTTTTGAAGGTGGAGACGGCGAATCCGGTGCGGTCTTTCAAGGGACGCGGGACGGAGACCGTTCTGAGTAGGCTGCCGGGAGCCGGTGCGGTGGTTTGCGCGAGCGCGGGGAATCTTGGGCAGGCGTTGGCGTACAGCGGGCGGCGGCGGGGAATGGCGGCGACGGTCTTTGCTTCGGCGGCTGCCAATCCGGTGAAGGTTGAGCGGATGAAGGCGCTCGGGGCTGACGTGGTTCTGGTGGAGGGGGAGATCGAGGCGGCGCTGGAGGCTGCTGAGCGGTTCGCGGCTGAGACGGGGGCGTACTTGGTTGAGGACAGCAAGGACATCGGTACTTGCGAAGGGGCGGCGACGATCGGGGTCGAGCTGTCGGAGTCGGGGCTCGGGCTTGACGCGGTGCTGATCTCGCTGGGGGCTGGTGCGATGGCTTCGGGGGTGGGGTTCGCGGTGAAGAGCTTGTCCAGGGGGACTGAGGTGATTTGTGTTCAGCCGGAGCGGGCGCCGGCGATGACGTTGGCCTTGCGGGCCGGGCGGGCGGTTGAGGTCGGTGCGCCGGACACGATCGCGGACGGTGTCGCGGGGCGGTCGGTGATTCCGGAGGTACTCGAGGATCTGGCCGAGGTCGCGGATGACGCGGTCCTGGTGACGGAGGCCGGGATCGTGGAGGCGATGCGGCTCATTCATACGCATGCGGGGTTGGTGGTCGAACCGGCTGCGGCGCTGGGAGTTGCCTCGATTCTGGAGAGCGACGGCCGGTACGCCGGTAAGACCGTCGCCACCATCCTTTGCGGAAGCAACGTGACTCCAGCGGACTTCAAGCGCTGGACCGCCTAGGCGACGTCGGGGCGGGTCATCAGGGGTGAGCGCAGGTGTAGCTCGAGATTGGAGGTCGTCAGGGGCACGGTGCTCCAGGTCGCCACTGCTCTAGACGCGTTGACCTCCAGCCGGACGCGGTGCGGCGTGGTGATGACGTACAGGTCGGCGATGAAGGTGTCGCCCTGCCAGGCGCCGGTTGCGACGACAGGGCGGCCGAGGGGAGAGCTCTCGCGCCATTCGCTGTGGCCTACTGCGAGCTTGAGGGATGGGCCGAGTTGTAGGAGCCAGCCACCGGTGACCGGCTCGATGGCTACTGCGGTTCCGTCGGGCAGGGCTGAGTTTTCGGCGGAGGCGTCGATCGTGGCCCGGGTCGAGCTAGACGGGTGCGCTGAGCCCGGTACGGGCGTGACGGACAGCCCTCGCAGGCGATCGGCGAGCAGTTCGTCGTCTTGAGGGCTGTCCGGGTTGCCCAGGGCAGGCAGGAGGTAGTCCCAGAAGAGGCCGGGGACGACGTTTGTCGGGTCGACGGCGCCGGTGAGGACGATGACGAGCTCGTGGGACGGTACGACCACGCAGTACTGACCGTAGGAGCCGTGCCCGTGGTACCCGTGGCGTGAGATCCAGAACTGGTAGCCGTACCCGCGCTGGAAGTCGGGGTTCGGCGACCAGTTCGGCAGCGGCAGTGTCTCGATGTGAGCCCTCGTCGCCAGCTCCAGCCACTCGCGCGGTACGAGCTGCTGATCGCGCCAGACCCCGCCGCGGAGCAGCAGTTCGCCAAACGCGGCGATGGCCTCGGTCGTGAGATGCAGTCCGTGGAATCCGAAGGCGGCACCGCTCGCCACCCGGTCCCACTCGGCGCCCTCGATCCCCATCGGCTGGAACACCCGCTCGTCGAGAAACTCCGGCAGGCCACGGCCCGTGACCCGCTCGACCATCCGAGCCAGGATGTAGGTGGTCGAGTTGTCGTAGGTGTGGCGCGTCCCCTCAGCGTTGGCGAAGGGAACGCGCAGGAAGCCCTTCGTCAGATCGCCAGGCTCCAGCCGCCAGGCCTCGTCGAGACTGTCCGGGTCGTGTCCCGCCGTCATGGACAGCAGATGATGGACCGTGATGCGGCGTCCCTGCTCGGAGACGTCGGCCGGTACGTGGTCAGGCAGCACGTCCACCACCAGATCGTCGAGCGACAGCAGCCCGTCGGTGATCGCGAGTCCGACGGCCACCGACGTGAATGACTTGGTCAGCGAGTAGAGCAGGTGCACGCGCTCCGCGGAGTACGGCGCCCACCAACCCTCCGCGACGATGTGGCCGCGGTGCACGACCATGAGCGAGTGGCATTCGACCGATCGCGCTTCGAGCTGGTCCAGCAGCGCGCCGACCGCCCGGGACGACATTCCTGAGGCGGCCGGCGTCGATCGGGGCAGTAGAGGCATCCGGGCACGCTAACAACTCGGCCGGCCCCGCGTCACCGGAAATATCAGCGGGTGTTCCGCCGGCGGAGCAGCTTCTTCAGGCCTTGGGTGGATTGGAAGAGCAAGGCCACTCCGCAGACGGCGATGATGACGAAGAGGATGGTCTGGTTGCGGTCGGGGGTGCCGCTGAGTAGTTCGGTGCCGCTCCAGATGAGGAGCAGGGCGGCGGCGCCGAGGGTCAGATAGCCGGTGGCGAGGTTCCGCGGGGTGAACTGCCACCAGGGTTCGTCGGCGGGCCATACGGGCTTGTCGTTCATGGTTCGGTTCCTTTCGGAGTCGGTACTTCGAAGCTAGGGCGCGCGGTCGGCCCTGAGCCTCGACCGCGCGGACGAACCCACGCGACGGGCGTCGTACTTTTGGCCAGGTACCCGACTGCCCTCGCGGTTGACGCCGGCAACCAACCGGACCAGGCATGCTGGGCACATGACTACGCCAGCGCACCCGGCCCACCAGCGGTGGATGCCGTTCGGCGTCGAGGTCGTGGTGCTCTGGGTGGCACTGTTCGCCGACGGCTGGCTGAACTACGCCGGCCGGCCCGTCGGGGATGTCGCGATCCTGGCGGTCCGGATGGTTGCCATGGTCATCGGCGGCGCGATCGTCACGCTGGTGCTGATCCGGCACCGGTTCCCGCGACTCGTCCTCACCACCGCGGCGGCGTCGCTGGCCTCCCTGCTCGTGACGGTTGTCGCCGTGCAGACGTTGGCCTCGCAAGACCGGCAGATCATCCGGCCGTCCGTCGCCGAGGCTCTCGGGCTGGCCATCCTGGTCGGTACGGTCTGCCGTCGGTCGGCGCCTCGTGAGGCGATCCCGTTGGCGGTGCTCGCCGGGATCGCGATCACGCTCAACCCGTTGCTCCGGCCTGGCGTCGACTCCGATTGGGCGCTACTCGCGGTTCCGGCCGCGGTGTTGTGGGGTGCTAGCGCGGGGGTTGGTCTCGTACTACGTGACGCCGACAACCTCCGTCGGACGGCGCAGACCACCACCCGCGAGCTGGAGCGCCTCAACCTGGCCAGGGAGCTGCACGACTTCGTCGCTCACCACGTGACGGGGATCGTGGTGCTCGCCCAGGGCGCGCAGATGTCGCCGCGCCACGATCCCGGCGTACTGGTCGAGATCGAGCAGGCCGGTACGGAGGCGCTGACCGCGATGCGGCGGCTGGTGGGGATGTTGCGCACGGACACGTTCGCGACGCTTGCGGACGCGTTGAAGGATGCTTGCGGCAACGATTCGTCGGTACGGCTGCGCAGCGGCGACTTCGTAGTACCGGCCGAGTTGATCGATGTGGCGCACCGGATCGCGTTGGAGGCGGTGACGAATGCCCGGCGGTATGGGTCACCGGCTTCGCGGATCGACGTGACTGCGCGCCTCGACGGGCAGTTGCTCGTGCTGCAGGTCGCCAATCAGGTTGCCGCTGGCAACCATGGTGGGACGGCGCGTGGTGGCGGTTCGGCGTACGGGCTGGTGGGGATGCGGGAACGGGCCGAGGCGGTGGGCGGTACGTTGATGGCTGGTGTCGATGTGAACTGCCGGTGGCTGGTGACGGCGGCGTTGCCGCTGGCTCGCGACCGGTCTTGGATCTAGGAGCTGTTGATGGTCACGCGGGTGCTGATCGCCGATGATCAGGCGATGGTTCGGACCGGGTTCCGGTTGATCCTGGAGTCGGAGCCTGGGCTGGAGATCGTCGGCGAGGCGGGTGACGGCGCGGAAGCGGTCCGGCTGGCGCGCGAGCTGCGGCCGGACGTGACGCTGATGGACATCAACATGCCACGCGTCGACGGTCTCCAGGCGACCCGGCTGCTCGCCGGCCCGGGGGTCACCGAACCGCTGCGGATCGTGGTGGTGACGACGTACGACCTCGACGAGAACGTGTACGCCGCGCTGCGTGCCGGCGCCTGTGGCTTCCTGGTCAAGGACGCCGGCCCGCGGCTGCTGATCGAGGCGGTCAAGGCTGCCGCTCAAGGCGACTCGATGGTCTCCCCGTCGGTCACGACCAGGCTGCTCGAACAGTTCACCCGCGACGCCAAACCGGTCGCCGCCAACCCGCTGACGGATCGCGAGACCGAGGTGGTCAAGGCGGTGGCACGCGGCCGCACGAACAACGAGATCACCGACGAACTAGTCGTCTCCCTCTCCACGGTGAAGTCCCACCTCTCCAGCGCCCAACGCAAACTGAACCTCCGCAACAGAACCGAGCTCGCGATCTGGGCCTGGGAGAACCGCCTGGTCTCCTGAGCACGGCGAGCAGGCGCCCGCCAGTACTCCGAAGTGCAACGAGGCATCCCCCCTTTGCGCCCAACGCCTCGCGGCCGCCTTCCACAGCACCTAGACGAGCTCGCTACCGCAGCCAGCTCAGCCGCGTTGCGCGTCAACGACCGAGCTGTTGGCCAATGCCGTAAGGGGTTTCCTCGGCAAGACAGCTCCGTCGCGTGGGGAGAGCCGGGTGTGGGGAACGCCGGGCCCGCCTGCCACCGGGGTGGGTGGCAGGCGGGGGTGAAAGTAGTTAGCAGGCGTAGACGATGGGTTGGAGGGTGTTGGTGCTTACGTCGTACCCGGCTGCTGTCCACTGGGTGTTGCGGTTGAAGATGTGGGTGAGCATGGTGCCTTCGGGGAAGGTGATTTTGGTGCCGTCGGAGCGGATGATCATCGACGGGTAGTCGCCGTTCGCGCCCCACATGCCTTCGGTGACGGCATCGTGGGACGTGTTGAGGTCGATGACGCCCCGCTCGACCGGGGTGATGCGGGTGTTGCGGGTGTTCCAGATCAGGCCGGTCGTGCCGTCGGAGGCGTACTGCTGGCCGCCGATCGCCGTGCCTTCGATGTCGCGGGCCCAGACGTCGCCCTCGGTCAGGCCGGCGAGCGCGGTCGGCTGGGTGTTCCAGTTCTTCCACAGGTAGCTCGTCGCGCCGAACGCGCCGTCGGGAGTGACGCGCCCGACGATCAGACCCTCGTCGGAGATGTCGTCGAGGTACTCGACGGTGGCCCCCGCCGGCGTCGGGAGCAGGCGAGGCTGACGACCCGCCGGCCAGACGAAGGCGACGTGCTTGCCGGCCGCCTCGTCCCAGCTGAGGCCGACGATGTCCTGCGCGGCGTTCATCCCGTGGAAGATCGGGAACTTCAGGCTGGCAGGGATATCGAGGATCCGGTACGAGTCGGTCTTGGCCGAGTAGATCCAGTACTCGTCCTTGTCACTGCCATAGGTGGTACCGAGCACCAACCCACCCTTGATGACCGAGTAGCCGAACGATTCGGCGCCGGCCAGGGAAGTGCCGAGCCAGCGCGGTACGCCGTCCACCCAGAGCACCGCCTGCGGGTGCTGGTGTCCGTCGCGGTTGGCCTCACCGAGGATGTACCGCCCGGACGGGTCCGCGGTGGTGACCTGGCTCGATCCGGGCAACGAGTCGGCGGGCAGGTTGAGTACGGTTTTGACGCAGTTCGCTTGTACTGCTTGGGTTTCCGGGCTTGCGGCGAAGGCCTGCGTGGCCGGCACCGTGGTGGCGAGAAGAGTTACTGCAGCAACGACGCTTCTGTTCATGCTGGTAATCCCCCAGACGAAGTGGCGGACCAGGGAGTGGTCCGTCCTTGCCTGTCGGACGGCACCGTCCGGACCGAAGTTCGGTCCGGACGAGCCATTGCAGCAAGTTGCAGAAGTGGAACTCAGACGTCGATGCGGGACCCCATGATGACGACCCGGTCGCGCGGCAGGCTGAAGTACTCGGCCGCGTCGGCGGTGATGCCGGAGGTGGCGATGAAGAGCCGCTTGCGCCAGCGCGTCATCCCGGGCGCGTCGCCGAGACCCAGTTCGATCGTCGACAGGAAGTACGAGGTGTCCTGCAGATCGGCGGACATCTCGGGGCTCTTCTCGGCCGCGAGGCGTACTACCGCGGGGACGTCCGGCGTCTGCATGTAGCCGAAACGTGCTGCTACATGGATGATCCCGTCGTCGAGGTGACCGATGTCGTCGACGGTGATGCTGTCGGCGACGTCGACGTGCGGGACGGGGTCGGTCTCGATCGACAGGATCAGTACGTGCTTGTGCAGGATGTGGTTGTGCTCGACGTTGGCGCGCATCGCGAGCGGCACGCTGGTCTTGCTGCGGTTGAGGAAGACGGCCGTACCAGGCACCCGCTGCAGCGGTGGCGACGACTCGTGGAGCTCGTCGATGAACTCGCGGAGCGGACCCTCCCGCTGCTCGCGGCGCTGCGTCACCAGCACCCGGCCGCGTTGCCAGGTGGTCAGCACGGTGAAGACGGTAAGCGCGATGATCAGCGGCAGCCAGGCGCCGTGCGCGATCTTGGTCAGGTTGGCGGCCAGGAAGAGCAGCTCGATGGTCAGGAAGATCGCGGCGCCGACGATGACCAGCCAGAGCGGCTTACGCCATTGGCGGCGCACGATGTAGAAGAACAGGATCGAGTTGATCACGATCGTGCCGGTGACGGCCATGCCGTAGGCGAAGGCGAGCGCCGCCGAGCTCTCGAAGGCGAAGACCAGGGTGAGGACCGAGATCATCAACGCCCAGTTGACCCACGGCACGTAGATCTGGCCGATCGTCTCCTCGGACGTGTGCTGGATCCGCAGCCGTGGCAGGTAGCCGAGTTGCATCGCCTGCCGGGCGACCGAGAAGGCGCCGGTGATCACCGCCTGAGCGGCGATCACGGTGGCGGCGGTGGCGAGCAGCACCAGCGGCAGCCGGGCCCAGTGGGGGACCAGCAGGAAGAACGGGCTGCTGATGTTGCTCGTGTCCGAAAGGACCAGCGCGCCCTGACCGAGATAGCTCAGGATGAGGGCCGGGAAGACCATGAAGAGCCAGGCCCGGCTGATCGGTCCCCGGCCGAAGTGGCCCAGGTCGGCGTACAGGGCCTCGGCGCCGGTGATCGCCAGGACGACGGCGGCCAGCGCGAAGAACGCGATCGAGAAGTGGCCGGTCATGAAGCCGATCGCGTAGGTCGGCGAGAGCGCCTTGAGGATCTGCGGGTGGTCGACGATGCCACCGATCCCGGCCACTGCGATCACGGTGAACCAGACGATCATCACCGGGCCGAACGAGCGCCCGATCTTCGCCGTGCCCAGCCGCTGGACCGCGAACAGCACCAGGATGATGGTCGCGGTGATCGGTACGACGAGGTGGTCGAGACCGGGCTGCACCACCTTCAGGCCTTCGACCGCCGACAGCACCGAGATGGCCGGGGTGATCATCGAGTCGCCGAAGAAGAGCGAGGCGCCGAAGATGCCGAGCCCGGCCAGGATGTACTTCGTGCGCGCCGTGCCGGGGACGGCCTTGCCCCCGATCAGCGTGATCATCGCCAGGATGCCGCCCTCGCCGTCGTTGTCGGCGCGCAGCACCAGCAGCACGTACTTGATGGTGACGATCATCGTCACCGACCAGAAGATCAGCGAGATGATGCCGTAGACGTTGCCGGTGGTGACCGGCACCGGGTGCGGGTCTTCGGGGTTGAAGACCGTCTGGACCGCGTAGATCGGACTCGTCCCGATGTCCCCGAACACCACGCCCAGCGCGCCCACCATCAGAGCCGCCTTCGCGAGCGTCCGGCTACCGCCTGCGGCCTTTTCCGTCTCAGTCACGAGGGAATTGAATCACCCGGAGGGGCGGGTCCAGCGGCAGAGGGGCTCAAAGCGCAGGTACGTCGGCGCGGATCACGAGCAGCCGGTGGAGCATCGTCAGCTGGATGGTCGACTCGAGTTGTGGGCGCAGGCGGGCCAGGCAGAGGGTGCCGCCGGCGTCCTCGGCCAGCTTGTGGAGCCTGACGAGGGCGCCGAGGCCGCTCGAGTCGCAGAACATCAGGTCTGCGAGGTCGAGGATGACGCAGCGGCCGGCCTCGGCCAGTGGCTGGGCTGCGGTGAGGAAGCGGGCGGTGGTGCCGAAGTCGAGCTCGCCGGAGACCGTGATCACGACGTCCGAGCCGCGATCGAGGACTTCGAGGGACAGCAGGTCGTCGGTCACCGGACGCCCCCGCGCAGCCTGCGGGTGTCGACCAGTTCCTGGGCGACGTCGCGCAGCTTGACGTTGTTCTGCTGCGAGTAGCGCTTGAGGATCTCGAAGGCGGCGGTGTCGTCGAGGTCGAAGCGCTCCATCAGGATGCCCATCGCCTGCCCGACCAGCTTGCGCGCGTCGACGGCCGCGGCCATCGTCTCGCTGTCCCGGGTGGAGGCGACGGCGACCGAGGCGTGCCGGGCCAGGATGTGCGCGATCGCCTCGTCGTCCACGGAAAACGCGTGCGGCTCGGTGTTGAACAGGGACAGTACGCCGATCAGCTGCTCGCCGGACCACATCGGCACATGCAGGGCCGAGCCGATCCCGTACTGCGTGAACTGGTCGATCAACGCCGGCCAGCGGGTCTCGGTGGCCGTGTCGCGGACGTGGACCGTGACCCCTTGGCTGACTGCGGTGAGCAACGGGCCGTCACCGAGCTCGGACTGGGCCTCGTAGATCGCGGTGACCACCGGGTCGGTCACCGCGGCGATCTCCCGGCTGCCTCGCAGGGTGAGCGTGACGCCGGCGTACGAGCACGCCTCGGCCTGCAGTGCGAACTGGACGACCGACTCGACCGTTTCGGCCATCCCGTCCGCGTCGTGCAGCTCGACCGCGAGACGGGCGAAGGCATCCGCCCCGAAGGCCTCCTGAAGGTCCCCGGGATCGGAGAGCCGAGCGTACTGATCCATGGCGCAATCATGCACCGCCCTACCCCCAACGCGGCCGGGCGGCGCGGAATTGAGGCCCAGACCGTTGCGTCAGCGGACGGGCGCTCCGAGGGCCAGCAACGCGGTGTCGTCCGCGAGTCGCGGACCGAACCCGGCCAGTACTTCGGAGAGTGCCGCGACGAGCGCGTCCGGTGACGTACCGGCGTACTGGCGGGCGAGTGCGCGGAGGGCTTCCGGACCGTACAGATCCCGCTGGCCGTTGACGCGGGCCTCGGTCAGGCCGTCGGTGTAGAGCAGGAGCAGATCGCCTGGGTCGAGGGTGATTTCGGTCTGCGGGAACTGCGACGAAGGCAGGATGCCGATCAGGGTGCCGTCGGGGCTGCGCAGGTATTCGCAGGTGCCGTCGGCGCGGATCAGCAGTGGTGGCGGGTGGCCGCCGGATGCGAACCGGATGGCGATCCGGCCGGTCTCGGAGTCGCTCAGCAGGGTCCCGAAGACGGCTGTGCAGTAGCGCAGGTCGCCGCTGGAGAAGCGTTCGTACAGGAGCTCGTTGAGGGTGCTCAGTGCGGCCGCCGGGTTGTGCATCGCGGCGGCGCGCAAGGTGTAGCGGGCCAGTGAGGTGACGGCTGCGGCGGCGGGCCCCTTGCCGCAGACGTCGCCGAGGAAGAAGGCCCAGCGTTCGGAGTCCAGGGCGAAGACGTCGTAGAAGTCGCCGCCGAGCTCGTCGGGTGAGGCGGTGTGGTAGTACGCCGCGGTGGTCACGCCGGGCACGGTCGGCATGGTTGCCGGTAGCAAGGATTGCTGGAGCACGGCCAGGGCGTCCTGGAGCCGGGCGCGGTCTTCTTCGGCTTGCCCGCGGGCGACCTCGGCTTGGCTGCGGGCGAGCTCGGCTTGGTGGTGGGCCTGTTCGGCTGCTTGGCGCTCGCGGAGCAGTTCCTCTTCGTAGGCGCGCCGGATCTGGGCGTCGAAGACGGTGGTGCGGACTCGGCCGTCGGGCTGGACTGCCGACGACACGAGCACGGGCATCCGCTGACCGTCTTGGCGCCTGAGTTCGAGCGCGACGCCGGCGACTTCGCCTTGCAGGCGCAGCAGGGGAGCGAAGTGGGTCTCGTGGTAGAGCTTGCCGCCGACGCTGAGCAGGTCGGCGAACCGGAGCTGTCCGACCACGGCGTCGCGGTCCAGGCCGAGCCAGCCGAGCACGGTGCTGTTGACGCTGACGATGGTGCCGTCGATCGTCGTCGTGAGATGGCCGCAGGGGTAGACCTCGTCGTCGGTGCTCATCGCAGCGTCGCGAGGAAGGCGGCGATGGCGCTGTTGGTTGCCTCGGGCGACGAAAGATGGGGGCAGTGACCGGTCGCGTCGAGGGTGACGAGGGTCGAGCCTTCGACGGTCGAGTGCACGTACGCGCCGACCTGGCGTGGGGCGATCAGGTCCTCGGCCGACTCGATGATCAGGGTCGGCACCCGTACGCCGGCCAGGTCGGCGCGCGAGTCGGAGAGGAACGTAGTACGGGCGAACACGCGAGCCATCGCGGGGTCGGTGGCGCAGAAGCTGTTGGTCAGCTCCTCGCCGAGTTCGGGGCGGTCCGGCGTACCCATGATCGCCGGTGCCATCGCAGCGGACCAGCCGAGGTAGTTGGACTCCAGCGAGCTGAGCAGCTCGTCGATGTCCTGTGCGGTGAAGCCGCCACTGTAGTCGCCGTCGTCGATGTAGCACGGCGACGGCGCGACCATCACGAGGGCGCCGATCCTGGTGGGTGCCTTCTGGGCAGCGAGTACGCCGATCATCGCGCTGACCGAGTGGCCGACGAACACGGCGTCGGTCAGGTCGAGCGCGGCACAGACCTCGACCACGTCATCGGCGTACCCGCCGAGCGTCGAGTAACGCGTCTCGTCGAAGGCCGCCAACTCCGATCGCCCGGAACCGACGTAGTCGAAGAGCACGACCCGGTACTCCGAAGCCAGCGCGGGGACCGTCAGGCGCCACATGTTCTGGTCGCAGCCGAACCCGTGGGCCAGGACGACCGTCCGCCCGTCCGGATTGCCCGTGACGACGACGTTGTTCCGGCGCAAGGTGTCCACGGCGGTCATCCTTGAATCGAGGCGCGCGGTTCGGAGGTGCGGAACGTCCGGCGGTAGGTGGTGGGGGAGACGCCGGCGGTCTCGCGGAGCTGCTGGCGCAGGTTGGTACCGCTGCCGAGACCGGTGCGGTCGGCGATCTGGTCGACGGTCAGGTCGGTGTCCTCGAGGAGTTGGCGGGCGTAGTCGAGGCGCTGCATGGCTAGCCAGGTGCCGGGGCTCACGCCGGTTTCGGCGCGGAATCTTCTGGTGAAGGTCCGAACACTCATCCGGGCGTGGGCGGCTAGCTCGACCAGGCTCAGTGGGCGGCCGAGTTGCTCGGCGGCCCAGGCTCGGGTGGCCGCAGTACCGCCGTCTTGACCGGGCGGGATCGGGCGGCGGACGTACTGCGCTTGCCCGCCGTCGCGCCTAGGCGGCACGACGCATGCTCGGGCCACCGAACTCGCGACGGCACTGCCGTGGTCCTGGCGAATGACGTGCAGGCAGAGGTCGATACCGGCCGCTACTCCGGCGGAGGTCATTACGTCGCCGTCGTCGATGTAGAGCACCATCGGATCCACCTGTACTGCGGGGAACAGTTGCTGGAACTCCTCCGCCTCGGCCCAGTGAGTCGCGGCTGGGCGGCCGTCGAGGAGTCCGGCGGCGGCCAGTACGAAGGCCCCGGTGCAGATCGCCAGGAGCCGGGTGCCGGGGCGGAGGTGCTTGAGGGCACGCAGTACGTCGTCGTCGAGCAGGCCGTCGGTGTTGACGATGTCGTGGAGGAGACGGGTGGGTGGGATCACGACGGTGTCGGCGGTGGCGAGGACTGACGCGTCGTGCTGCACGGTGATCGAGTAGTCCTCGGCGGTGCGTACCGGCTGGCCGTCGATGGTGCAGGTGACCACCTCGTACAGCTTCTGGTCTTCTGCCGTGACTGCGCCGCCGAAGATCCTCGACGGGATGGCCAGCTCGAACGGGACGACGCCCGGCAGCGCCAGGACGGCGACGCGGTGCGGGGGTGCGGACATGGCCCGATAGTTTCACATGATGTCCATCAGGCCAGTAGGCAGCGTGCTGGATCGCCGAAAGACTCTGCTGTATGACGACGATGAATGCGGTGGTGGCGCGGGGGATCGGTGGGCCTGAGGTTCTGCAGTTGCAGGAGGTGGAGCGGCCGGTGCCGGGGCTGACCGAGATCCTGGTGCGGGTCCATGCGGCCGGGATCAACCCGACGGACTGGAAGGCCCGTGCGTCCGGCGGGCGGGTGGGTCCGGGCGACTTTCCGCTGATCCTGGGCTATGACGTGGCCGGTGTGGTGGAGGCGGTCGGGGGTGGGGTGACCTGGCTGAAGGTGGGAGACGAGGTGCTGGGGATGCCTAAGTTCCCGGTGCTGCCGGGTGGCTATGCGGAGTACGTCGTTGCGCAGTCGCGGCAGTTCGTGCGAAAGCCGGCGGTACTGAGCTTCGAGGAGGCAGCGGGGTTGCCGCTGGCTGCGCTGACCGCTTGGCAGGGGCTGGTCGACACTGCCGGGTTGAGTGCTGGGCAGCGGGTGCTGGTGCATGCTGCGGCGGGCGGTGTCGGGCATCTGGCGGTGCAGATCGCCAAGAGCCTCGGCGCTTATGTGATCGGCACGGCGAGTGCGGCCAAGCACTCATTTGTTCGCTCACTCGGCGCCGACGAGGTGATCGACTATCGCTCGGTGGACTTTGTCTCCGTACTCCGTGAGTCCCCGGTCGATGTGGTTTTCGACCCGATCGCGGGCGACACCAGCCTGCGATCGGTACAGGTCCTCAAGGACGGCGGCGTACTCGTGTCGATCCTCAACGTCGAGGAGGACGCGGCGGCCGAGGCGAAGCGGCGGGGCATCCAGGCCGACTTCACCCTGGTCGAGCCCGACCGGCTCGCCTTGACCGCCATCACCGACCTGGTCGAGGCCGGCCGGCTGCGGGTGGAGATCGACTCGGTGTTCCCGCTGGCCGAGGCGGCCGATGCGCATCGGCGGGGCGAGACCAACGCGGCGAGCGGCAAGATCGTGCTTCGGGTCGCCTAGGTCGCAGGGTCGCCTAGGTCGCAGGGGCGTCGGCGCGCCGGCTGAGGACGGCGAAGGCGATGGTGGACAGCGTGGTCAGGGCGGCCGGGAGGAAGAAGACGTGGGGGAGGCCGATGGCTGCCACGCCCAGGCCGCCGATCGCGCCGCCGATGGCTGAGCTGACGGGGATGGAGCTGAGGAAGATACCGGACGCTGTGCCGACGCCTTCGGGGTAGAGGTGCTGGGCGATCGAGACGCCCAGTGCGCCGACGCAGGCCCAGAGGCCGGCTGTGAGTGCTTGGCCGACGAACAGGGCCACTACGGAAGTACTGGTTGCGTAGGCGAGGTTGCCGGCCAGGCCGAGAGCTGCTCCGGCGGTCATCACCTTGAGGCCGCCGAAGCGGTCGGCGAGTCGGGCGACGAGGGGGAGCAGGAGGAGTTCGAGGAGGGGCTGGATCCCGATCACGGCGCCGCGCATGGTGTCGGAGACATGGAGTTGTTCGGCCATGTAGATCGGGAGGTAGCCGAACTTGATGGTGTCCCCGGTCATCGCGAGGACGCAGATCGCGGTGAAGACCAGCAGCGGCATCATGTGGTCGATCTGCCGCCGGCCCGTCGAGCGCGGGATCAGCGTGACGTCGTCGTACCGCTCCACGCGTTGCCGGCCGAGCGGGATCATCTGCGCGAAGACACAGGTCGCGGTCGCCACGAGCAGCGCGCGCAGCCCGAACTCCCCACCGAACCAGCTGCCCGCGACCGGCCCGATCATCCACCCGATCACGAACGCCATCCGGACGGTCGCGACGACCCGGTTGTCGGCCTTCGTCGGGTGGCGGCTCAACTCGTCCCGGCAGGCCGCGAACAGCTGCGCCATCGACCCACCGGACACGCTCAAGGCGACCGCGCTGATCACGAACGGCAGCCAGACGGTGTTCGCCGCCGCCATCGCGAGCCACCCGACCGTCCCGACCAGCGCACAGATCCGAAACCACAACAGCCGCTCAGGAGTCCGATCCGACAGTCGCCCGACCAGATACCCCGCGACCGGTGCCGCCAGGTTCGTCACGTAGTACAACCCAGCCACCGGCAACGGCGTATGCAACTCCCGGACGAGGAAGAGCGTGAGCTGAGGCGTCGCCGCCGACATCCCGATCCCGGCAATCAGCAAGGCGAGGAACGACGCCCGGTAGACCTTCGACCCGAAGACGATCCCCAGCGCAGACTCGGACCGGTCCAGCATCACCCTCCCCTAAACCGCTTCAGCAAACTCCCCGGATCTTATCCGTGCGGTCTGCGCTCCGCTCCCGCGTCTCAGCCTGGGCCGCCACGCATACACAACCCTCGCCGGTCGTCGCGACCCGCCGAGGTAACCGGTTGCCGGTCGAGTTGTGTATGCACCGGCTGCCGCCGGCCCACCCGAAGCCCGAGTCGGACGCCGCCATCACGGGGCGACGTACTCTTGAGGGGTGCGTTCCCGTCCCACACTGAGCTGGTCTCCTGGGCCTGATGTGCTGTCGCTTGCGCCTGGGGTGACGGATGTTGCGGCTGTTGCCGAGGTGGTCGGTGGTGGGGGAGTTGTGGTGCTGAGTGGGGCCGGGATTTCCACTGAGTCGGGGATTCCGGATTATCGGGGTGAGACGGGGAGTCTGCGGACTCATACGCCGATGACGTACGGCGACTTCGTGGGGAGTGCGGCGGGGCGGCAGCGGTACTGGGCGCGCAGTCACCTGGGGTGGCGGACGATCGCTCGGGCCGATCCGAACGCGGGGCATCGGGCCGTGGCGGCGTTGCAGGCTCGGGGGTACGTCGACGGCGTCATCACCCAGAACGTCGACGGGCTGCATGGCGCGGCCGGGGCGCGGGACGTGATCGAGTTGCATGGCAATCTCGACCGGGTGATCTGCCTGGACTGCCGGCAGACGACGCCGCGCGAGGAGCTGGACCGGCGGCTGCGTTCCGCCAACCCGGTCTTCGACGCGCAGGCGACGCGGATCAACCCGGACGGCGATGTGGAGTTGCCTGATGAGGTTGTCAAGGACTTCCACCTGGTCGACTGCACCAACTGTGGGTCGCCGCTGCTCAAGCCGGATGTCGTCTTCTTCGGGGAGAACGTGCCGAAGACCCGGGTCGAGCGCTGCTATCGGCTGATCGACGACGCCCGCGCGGTGCTGGTCCTCGGTTCGTCGCTGACCGTCATGTCCGGCTTCCGCTTCGTCCGGTACGCCGCGAAGGCCGGCAAACCCGTCCTGATCATCAACCAGGGCATCACCCGCGGCGACCCGTACGCCGCAGTGCGAGTGAACCTCCCGCTCGGCGAAGCGCTCACCAGCCTCACCAGCGCACTCCTCTGACGCCGGCGTACCCGGTCCGACCTCGGTCCTGTCGCTCTTCGGCCGGCCCTTCGGTCTGACTCTGCGGCTGCCCCGGCGGCGGCCTTTTCGGGTGCGAGGATGCGGTTGTGGAGTCCTACGTCGAGCATCCGCCGCTGCCGGAGCTGGCGGCGATGGTGCGCACGGTGTGGATCCAGCGCACCGGCGGTACGGCGTACGTGCAACGGCATCTGCCCACCGGCGGCGTCGAGATCCACTTCCCGATCGGTGGCCGACCGCAACTGGTTGGCCCGCTGACCGGTCCCGAGGTCGAGGTCATCCCGCCGAACACGACGATCGTCGGCATGCGATTCCATCCGGGGACCGCGCCGCCGCTGCCGACCGTGCTCGACGAGTTGGTGGATCAGCGGCTCGGCCTGGCGGAACTGTGGCGCAACTCGGCCGACCGCCTCGTCGAGACAGTCGCCTCAGCCGGTACGCCGGAACGCGGGCTGCTCTTGTTGCAAGCCGAGCTCCTGCAGCAGTTCCGGCGTACCGGCGCCGTCGACCCGCTGGTCAGCGCAGCCGTACGAGCGCTGATGCCCTGGCGCCCAGTCAACATCGACAGCCTCGCGACCCACCTGGCTCTGTCATCGAGCCAACTCCGCCGCCGCTGCCTCCAGACAGTCGGCATGACTCCCAAGGTCCTCCAGCGAACCCTGCGCTTCCAAGGCTTCCTCGCCCTCGCTCAAGCCGGCGCCACCCCCAGCGGGCGACGCGGCATAGACGGTATGGCCGGCCTGGCAATCGACGCCGGCTATGCCGACCAGGCCCACCTCAGCCGAGAATGCCTCCGCCTCACCGGCCTCACCCCCACCCAACTCCTGGGCGGCGACCTCGAACGCTGCCGGTGCGGCCACGACCACTCCGCCTCCTACCAACCCTTCCTGGCCACCCGCCCCCCGACCCTCACCACCCAACTACTCCGGGCCTGACGCACACCCATCCGCTCGTCGCCAGCCGCAGCACCGCCCCGTCCTCCGCCCTGCGACCGCCCACCGCCCCGCCGACCTCAGCGGGATCCGCGCTGATGGCGATGCACGTTTTGTTCAAGACCTGGGGCGGGTGCTGCTCGTAGTTTCGGCGTCGTGACCGATCTAGCCGCGAACCTGGATGGTGAGGTGTTCTGGCCTCGATCGCCGGGGTATGACGATGTGCGGCGGCCGGTCAATGGTGCTTATCGGGACGTGCGGCCGCGGTTGGTGATTCGGTGTCGGTCGGTTTCGGATGTCGTCAGTGCGGTTCGGTATGTGCGTCGTACCGGTGATCGACTGGCGCTTCGGGGTGGCGGGCATTGTTTTGCCGGGCGGTCGTCGACGGATGGGGTTCTGGTTGATCTGTCGGGGCTCGGTGGGATCTCGGTGGTGGGTGAGGTTGCGACGATCGGGGCCGGTGCGCGGCTGGCGGAGGTGTACTCGACGCTGCATTCGTACGGGCGGACCTTGCCGGCGGGGTGTGGGCCGACGGTCGGGATCGCCGGGTTGACGCTCGGCGGCGGGATCGGGTTGCTGGGGCGGCGGTACGGATTGACCTGCGATCGGCTCATCGGCGTACAGGTTGTGCTGGCGGACGGCAGCGTCGTGGATTGCGCTGAGGATCGCGAGCCGGAGCTGTTCTGGGCGCTGCGGGGTGCAGGCGGCGGGCAGTTCGGGGTGGTGACGGTACTGCGGTTCGCCACCGTCCCCGAGCCGTTGGCGACCCGCGTCGAGGCGCGCTGGTCGGGTGGTGCTCTCGAGGACGTCGTGTCGGCCTGGCAGGCGTGGGCGCCGGACGCCCCGGACGAGCTCACCGTCAACCTCAGCGTCGCGTCGGAGCCGGGCGTACCGATGGAGGCGACGCTGTTCGGTGCCTCTCTGCTGGGCGAGGGACCGACTCGCGAACTGCTGCAGCCGTTCGTGTCCTCGGCCGACTCGATCGAGTTGCGGGCCGGGCTGCCGTTTCATCGGTTGAAGAGCACGTTCGCCGATCCGCGGGGTGTTCCCGCCGTACGGATGCGGTCGGAGTTCTTCTCGCATTCGATGTCCGCGGGCACGGTCTCGTCGCTCTTGGCCCAGCTGGCGAAGGGTGGCCGGGAGATCGCCTTCACCGCGATGGGTGGGGCGTACAACCGGGTCGCCGAGGATGCGACGGCGTTCGCTCATCGGGGCGAACGCTTTCTGCTCGAACACATCGGCGCGGTGGACGATCCGTGGGTCGACGATTCGTGGGCGACGGCTCATGTCGACGGCTCTGGACGGGTGTACCCCAATTTCCCCGACCCGGCGCTTGGCGACTGGGCTTCGGCGTACCACGCAGGGAACTGTTCACGGCTGGTGGCGGTCAAGGACGCATACGACCCGGACCGGCTTTTCACCTTCTTCCAGGGAGTGTCATGAGCAAGGTCTTCAGTGCGTTGTCGGTGTCGGTCGACGGGTACATCACCGGGCGCGATCCGGGGGAGGGGCGTGGGCTCGGCGACGCGACGATGCTGTTCGACTGGTACTTCGACGGCGATACGCCGAGCAAGGAGTTCGACGGGTTCACGTTGAGTGCGGCGAGTGCGCGGGTGTTCGACGCGTTCGCCGGGCGGGTCGGGGCGAGCCTCGCCGGGCGGAACACGTACGACGACTCCGGCTGGATCAACGGTGGTACGCCGCATCCTCACGCGCCTCTGGTCGTGCTCACGCATCGCCCGATCCCGGGGGAGCGCGATCGGCAGACCGTGGTCACGACGGGGATCGTGGATGCCGTCGCGGCGGCGCGGTCGGTGGCCGGTGAGAAGGACGTGGCGCTGATGGGTGGTGGGGTGGTGACGGCGGCGCTCGAGGCCGGGCTGGTCGATGAGCTGGTCCTGCATCAGGTGCCGATTCTGCTGGGTGGGGGCCGGCGGTTCTTCCAGTCGTTGCCTTCGCATGTGGGGTTGCGGCTGGTGGAGGCGGTACCGGCGGACGGTGTGACGCATCTTCACTACGAGGTCGTTCGATGATTCTTGTGACCGGTGGGTTGGGAATGATCGGGGCGCAGACGGCTCGTGCGTTGGTGGAGCTCGGGGAGGAGGTGGTGGTTACGGCGTACCGGCGTACGGAGGTGCCATCGTTCTTGGCGGGCAGGGTGGTTGTGGAGACTTTGGACGTCACTGACCGGGAGGCGTTATTTGCCCTTGGCAAGCGTTATGCGGTCACCGGCATCGTGCATCTTGCGGGGACCATTCCTGGTGAGGATGCGGTCGACTACTTCCGTACTGACCTGACGGGGCTGCTGAATGCGCTGGATGCCGCGCGGGCGTGGGGTGTGCGGCGGTTTGCGGTTGCCAGCAGCCTTGGGGTTTATCTGGGGCGGCCGGAGATCCCTTGGCATGAAGAGCTTGCGCTGGTGAATGTGGAGTATCCGCATCTGATCATCGCGTTCAAGAAGGCTGTCGAGCCGCTGGTGACACACAGCCTGCAGGGCACCGGGGTGCAGCCGGTCTTGCTCCGGATCGGAGGTACGTGGGGACCGCTGATGGATCCGGAATCACCGTTCAATCCCATCCCGGCGTGCGTCAGCGCCCTACGTCGCGGCGAGAAGCCGCGCCCCGTCTACGCCGGCGACGGCGGCGACAACACCTATGCCCCCGACACCGGCCGCGCGATCGCCCTGCTGATGACGGCGCCGACCCTGCAACACGACATCTACAACATCTCCAACGGCCGCCGAACCACCAACCGCGAGGTCGCAGACGCCTTGCAGTCCGCCTTCCCCGACGCCGACCTAGACGTCATCCCCGGCAGACAGGACGGCCCCGGCGACGACCCCTACCTGGACATAACCCGCCTCACCACCGAAACCGGCTTCACCCCCGAGTACGACGTCCCCACTGCCCTCACCCACTACCTGACCTGGCGCATCACCAACCCCCGCTAACCCCACCCACGTCCGCACCCTCCGTTTTGCCTGATTGGGCAGGTTTCATGCGTACGGGGTGGCGGAGCTGCGCCGGCGGTGTGGGTGGACGGTGGGAAATGCGTGGTGGGGTAGTGGGGGCGTCGATACGCTGCCGGGATGGTTGAACTGGTGTCGGAGCGGGCTCAGGTTGCGGGTATCCGGCGGTCGGCCAGGCAAGCCTTGGCGGAGTATCCGGTTGTCGAGCCGCGGCTTTCCTTCATCGCTCATGGGGAGAACACGACGTTCCGGGTTGACTCCGTGGACGGGCGGTTTCTGATGCGGGTGCATCGGGCCAACCGGCATGGGCTGGGGGTTGATTCGAGGGTCGCCGTGGCGGCGGAGTTGGAGTGGCTGGCGGCGTTGGGTAGGGAGACGGAGTCGAGTGTGCCGTCGCCGGTTCGGACGCGTTCGGGGGAGTGGACGGCCGTCGTCGATGGGCGGGTCTGTTCGGTGCTGGGGTGGCAGGGCGGGCGGATTCGATCCGCGCATCCGAAGGCGGTGCATTTCCGGCGGTTGGGTGGGGTGCTTGCGCGGCTGCACGAGCACGCTTCGGGGTGGACTCCACCAAAGGGATTCACGCGGATGCGATGGGACTGGGAGTCCTTCTTCGGCAACACGATGGAGTACGGCGGGGTGTCCGCGGCCGACTGCTGGGACCTGTTGCCGGCGCAAGTGAACGCCCAGTTCGACGAGGTCGCGCGGCGGATGCAAGCAGTCATGAAGGAGCTTGGCCAGCGAGCAGACGGCTTCGGGCTGATCCACGCCGATCTGCATCTGGACAACGCGCTCTTCGACGGCGAGACCGTGCGGATCATCGATTTCGACGACTGCGGCTTCGGTTACTGGCTCTACGACCTCGCAGTACCGCTGTGGGACAACCACCACCGCGACGACTACCCCGAATACCGCGCGGCGCTGATCGACGGGTACGCGCACCACCGCGAGCTGCCCGACCTCACACACCTCGACGACTTCATCGCCACCCGGTACGTCGCCTTCGGGCTCTGGTACGCCGGGATGGCCCAGGTCAACCCGTCCTTCGCGGCCGGCCGGGACAAGACGATGGGCTACATCCACCGCTCCCTCGACCGCATGCTCTAGAACAGCCTCCACTGCCCCTCGGAGACGACCTCGACCACACCGTCGACGACCTTGATCGCGGACGCATCGTCGATCGCGTACGTCGGTACGGGAATCCGCGCCGCCCACGTCTCGGCGTTGGCCGGCGAAGCGTCGAGATGCTGCGGGTGCTCGAAATGCGGGATCACCGCGAAGTCGACCAGCCCAACGCCCTGCCCAGTGACCAAGAGCCGTGAGACGTCACCCTCGAAGACGACCTCCTCGAGCGGCACCGAGCTTCCACGCGGCGGCTCGGTATACGTCTCAACGAAGGTGGACGCAGTCGCGATACTCCCGGCGCTCACCCCCACATAGACCGCCTCGGAGCGCAACGTAGGCAGCAGCTCAGCGAGCCCGGACCGCCGCATCCAGTCGGCGAGAAACAAGGGATCCCCGCCACACACCAGCAAGGCGTCAGCGTCCCGGACCGCCGGTACCCAAGCCTCTTCGTCGATGCTCGGCAGTACCGACAGCTCCAGCACCCCCAACGACTTCCAGCCCAGGTCGGCCAACCGCCCAGGTCCCTCGCCGGCGATCGCCCGCCGCGCCATCCCTGCCCCACCAGGGAAGGGATACAGAGCCGTGGGAATGATCAGCGCGCTGGACGCTTCGATCGGCTTGCCCAGCAGTTCGGCCAACGCAGCCCGAATGCTGTCGTTCCCCACACCGGCAGAAGTCAGTAGAAGTCTCATAACACCCTTCCCATCCGCGGAACCTCTCTCACCCCCGCAACGAACAGCCCGACCATGATCCGACACGAGCCCCGGAATCGAGCACCGGAATGAGCACCGGACCGGTCCCCCGCGTGAAAGGGGCCGGTCCGGTGTCCGCCGTACGGATTGGAAAGGGTCAGCGTTGCGCGCCGGTCCGTAGGCGGTTCAGGGTGGCCTTGACGGCCGGGGTGGACTTCGACAGAGCAGCCTTGCGGCTGAGTTCGCGGGCTTCCGTCGTCCAGCGCAGTTGCTCGGCGGCGGTGATGGTCGTCGGCGTACCGGTCAGCTTCTTGTAGGTCAGCGACGCCACGCCCGCCTGCCCCTCGTATCGAGGGTGGTAGTTCAGCGCCCGGAGCAGGTTGATGTCCTTGCCCTGGATCCACGCCTGCCCATCAGGAGCACATGCATCATGCCCGGTGGACGGCCCGAAGGTGTCGACATACACAGCCCCGCCGGCCGCCGCGGCGCCCGACACCGCCTGGTTGAGCTTCTGCTCGACCGAATACAGATAGGCGTAGTCGCCATCGGAGAACGGCAGGATCGCCGGACAGACACCCTTCTCCGGCGCGATCTTCGGATACCCGACCAGTACTACGGTCGCGCGCGGTGAGCGCAGCTTGATCCCCTTCACCACCTCGGTGATCCGGGCCTGCGTCTGGGTGATCTTCGCCGCCAGCGTGTCGACGCCGTCGACGGTGAAGTGCTTCTTGCACGGCGCCCCGGCAGGATCGGCCGCGCGCAGCCCCGGGCAGGTCCCGGTGATGTCTCCGAAGACTCCGAAATCGTTGCCACCGATCCCGACGGTGACGAGATCGGTGTCCGGCCGAAGCGCGTCGAACTGCGGTGGGAACGTCCCGAGCGGCGTGCTCTGCGGCTGGGTCATGTTCGTCGTGTCCGCGCCACCGCAGCTGACGTCGGTGAAGGACGTCACCCGCAGCTGAGCAGCCAGCTGCTTCGGATAGTTGTTGGACGACCGCAGGCAGCCGAGCGACAGGATGTCGGGCAGCGGCACCAGCGGCGCCGAGGAGTAGGAGTCACCGAGAGCGACGTACTTGCTGAAAACGACGGGCGCGAAGGCCGGGGCGGCAGCCTGAGCGGTACTCGTGAGGGACATCGAACCGACCAGTACCGCCGAACTGCAGGCGGCGACGAGACGCTGAACTTTCACCGAACCTCCGAGGGTGCGAAAGAAGTGCGGGCCCAATCTAAGTTGAGTCACCGTCCGATTACAAGGGGTGACGATGGGACCTGTTGATACACCTCGACCGGTCACGTGGAATCCTTCTGCCATGCATGTCTGGCACGGTTTGGGCGAGGTGGACCCGGGGTTCGGGCCGTCGGTCGTCACCATCGGCAACTTCGACGGCGTGCACCGCGGTCATCAGGAGGTACTGCGGCACGCCAAGGCGCGGGCCGCCGAGCTCGGTGGACTGCCGGTGGTCGCGATGACCTTCAACCCGCATCCGATGGCGGTACTACGCCCCGGCCACGCTCCCGCGATGATCAGCGAGCCGACGCAGCGGGCGGAGCTCCTCGGCGCGGCCGGCGCGGACGCCGTACTGATCCTGCCGTTCGACAAGGACGTGTCGAACTGGTCGCCGGAAGAGTTCATCGACAAGGTCCTGGTCAAGACCCTGCACGCCAAGGCGGTCGTGGTGGGGGAGAACTTCCGCTTCGGCCACAAGGCCGCGGGACACGTCGACACGCTCGTCGCGGCCGGTGCGGCGGCCGGGTTCCAGGTCGAGGGCCTGAGCCTGGCGGGTGACGCCCAGCCGTGGTCTTCGACGTACATCCGGGACCTGATCGCCAAGGGTGACGTCGAAGGGGCCGCCGAGGCGCTCGGACGGCCGCTCAGGGTCACCGGAGTCGTCATCGAGGGCGACAAGCGTGGGCGCGAACTCGGTTACCCGACAGCCAACATCCCCGCCCTGCCCGGCGCGGCGGTTCCGCTCGACGGCGTGTACGCAGGCTGGCTGACCGTCCTCGAACCGGCTCCGGGCGCTCCGCAGTACGCCGAACCGCTGCCGGCCGCGATCAGCGTCGGCAGCAATCCCACCTTCGACGGGATGGACCGCCGGGTAGAGTCGTACGTGCTCGACCGCGACGACCTGGAGCTGTACGGCTCGAAGGTCGCGATCGACTTCGTCACCCGCCTGCGCGGCACCCAGATCCGCTTCGACACCATCGACGACCTCCTGGTCCAGATGAAGCTCGACGTCGACGGGGCACGCCGGATCCTTACCCAGTGACCCGAAGCGACACTCGCTAGGGGTCACGAATTAGGGTGACGCGTCCACGGACTGATATCCTGGGCGCTGCCGTCTGAACGGCCGCGGATCGAGAGTGCCCGGGTGACCTAAGCCCCGGTGCGCCGCGCAACGGACATCGAGAGGATCACTACGTGTCGTCAGCCAATCCTGAGGCGAAGAAGAAGATCATCGGCGAGTACGCCCTGACCGAGGGCGACACCGGTTCCCCCGAGGTCCAGGTCGCGCTGCTCACGCACCGGATCGCCGATCTGACCGAGCACCTGAAGGAGCACAAGCACGACCACCACAGCCGTCGTGGTCTGCTGCTCCTGGTCGGCCAGCGTCGCCGGCTCCTGAACTACCTGTCGAAGAAGGACATCAACCGCTACCGGTCCCTGATCGAGCGGCTCGGCCTTCGCCGATGACGTCGTGAGAAGCGGCCACCGCGTTCCGGGTGGCCGCTTCTCGCGTATCCGTGCAACAGCGCGGAGCACCGCACGACCGTGCGGAACAACTGAATAATCAACGACAACGAGACGACGCGAGACGCGTACCGGCCGACGACCGGTCCTCGGTAGTGGCTTTCGGGACAGCGCGGCAACACCAGGCGCAGCACCCGCGGGCCTCGATCGAAGACCGGCACACCCCGGGAGACTCGCGCCTCACAGTCGTCTCAAGTGACGAGAGGGGTATCCCGTGTCGGGATCCACAAACGCGCCCATGGAGGGCGCAGAGTTCGCTGAAGCCGTCATCGACAACGGCAGCTTCGGCACCCGTACCATCCGCTTCGAGTCGGGCCGTCTGGCCCAGCAGGCCGCCGGCTCCGCCGCCGCCTACCTCGACGGCGACACGATGGTGCTGTCGGCCACCACGGCCAGCAAGAAGCCCAAGGACCAGTTCGACTTCTTCCCGTTGACGGTGGACGTCGAGGAGCGGATGTACGCCGCCGGTCGCATCCCGGGCTCGTTCTTCCGTCGCGAAGGCCGTCCCTCCGAGGAGGCCATCCTGACCTGCCGGCTGATCGACCGCCCGCTGCGGCCGTCGTTCGTCTCCGGCCTGCGCAACGAGATCCAGGTCGTCATCACGGTCCTGGCGCTCAACCCGGACACGCTGTACGACGTGCTGGCGATCAACGCCGCGTCGATGTCCACCCAGATCGCCGGGCTGCCGTTCTCGGGCCCGATCGGCGCCACCCGCGTCGCCCTGATCGACAAGCAGTGGGTCGCGTTCCCGACCCACACCGAGCTCGAGGACGCCGTCTTCGACATGGTGGTCGCCGGTCGCGTCACCGACTCCGGTGACGTCGCGATCATGATGGTCGAGGCCGAGTCCACCCCGGGCACGTTCGACGCCGTCGCCGCCGGCAAGCAGGCGCCGACCGAAGAGGTCGTGGCCCAGGGCCTCGAGGCCTCCAAGGCGTTCATCAAGACGCTGGTCGAGGCGCAGTCCGAGCTGGCTGCCAAGGTCTCCAAGCCGACCGGTGACTTCCCGGTCTTCCCGGACTACCAAGACGACGCGTTCGCCGCCGTCGAGGCCGCTGCCACCGAGGAGCTGTCGCAGGCTCTGACGATCGCCGGCAAGCACGACCGCGAGGACGCCACCGACGCCGTCAAGGCGGCCGTGGTCGACAAGCTGGCCGCCGACTTCGAGGGTCGCGAGAAGGAGCTGTCCGCAGCCTTCCGCTCGCTCACCAAGAAGCTGGTCCGCCAGCGCGTGCTCAAGGACAAGGTCCGCATCGACGGCCGTGGCCTGACCGACATCCGTCCGCTCAAGGCGCAGGTCAAGGTGCTGCCGCGGGTGCACGGTTCGGCGATCTTCGAGCGCGGCGAGACCCAGATCATGGGTGTCACCACGCTGAACATGCTCCGGATGGAGCAGCAGCTCGACACGCTCTCCCCGGAGACGCGCAAGCGCTACATGCACAACTACAACTTCCCGCCGTACTCGACCGGTGAGACCGGCCGGGTCGGTTCGCCGAAGCGTCGCGAGATCGGCCACGGCGCCCTCGCCGAGCGCGCCCTCGTGCCGGTCCTGCCGTCGCGTGAGGACTTCCCGTACGCGCTGCGTCAGGTCTCCGAGGCGCTCGGCTCGAACGGCTCCACCTCGATGGGCTCGGTCTGCGCCTCGACGCTGTCCCTGCTCTCGGCCGGTGTGCCGCTGAAGGCCCCCGTCGCCGGTATCGCGATGGGCCTCATCTCCGGTGAGGTCGACGGCGAGACCGAGTACGTCGCGCTGACCGACATCCTCGGCGCCGAGGACGCGTTCGGCGACATGGACTTCAAGGTCGCCGGTACCAAGGACTTCGTCACGGCCCTCCAGCTGGACACGAAGCTCGACGGCATCCCGGCCAGCGTGCTGGCCGGCGCGCTGACCCAGGCCAAGGAAGCCCGCCTGACCATCCTCGACGTGATGGCCAAGGCCATCGACGCACCCGGCGAGATGAGCGAGTTCGCGCCGCGGGTCATCTCGGTCAAGGTCCCCGTGGACAAGATCGGAGAGGTCATCGGCCCGAAGGGCAAGATGATCAACCAGATCACCGACGAGACCGGTGCCGACATCTCCATCGAGGACGACGGCACGGTGTACATCGGTGCGACGGACGGCCCCTCGGCCGACGCGGCGCGCGCGATGATCAACGCGATCGCCAACCCGACCATGCCGGAGAAGGGCGAGCGCTACCTGGGAACGGTCGTCAAGACGACCAACTTCGGTGCGTTCATCTCCCTGCTCCCCGGCAAGGACGGTCTGCTGCACATCTCGAAGCTGCGCGGCCTGGCCGGTGGCAAGCGGGTGGAGGCCGTCGAGGACATCTTGTCCGTCGGCCAGAAGCTCCAGGTCGAGATCGCCGAGATCGACGACCGCGGCAAGCTGTCGCTGATCCCGGTCCTGGATGAAGATTCAGCCAAGGCTGCTTCTGAAGATGCAGCCAAGGCCGATGACGCAGAGGTCGCTCCCGCCGAGTGACACGTGCCATCACCAGCACGTTGCTGAGCCCGGAGGAGGGCGGTCCGGTCAAACGGACCGTCCTGCCCTCCGGGCTCCGCGTGCTTTCCCAGTCCGTACCGGGCTTCCGCTCGGTCACCTTCGGCGTGTGGGTCGGCGTCGGCTCGCGCGACGAGCCGGTCCACCTGTCCGGCGCGACGCACTTCCTCGAGCACCTGCTGTTCAAGGGCACCGAACGGCGCGACGCGATGGAGATCTCGGCGTCGCTGGACGCCGTCGGTGGCGAGATGAACGCGTTCACCGGCAAGGAGTACACCTGCTACTACGCCCGGGTGCTCGACTCCGACCTGCCGCTGGCGGTCGACGTGATCTGCGACATGATCACCTCGGCGACGCTGACGGAAGCCGATATCGAGAGCGAACGCGACGTCATCGACGAAGAGATCGCGATGCACGCCGACGAGACGTCGGACCACATCCACGACCTGTTCGCCGAGCAACTGTGGGGTGAGACCCCACTCGGCCGCTCGATCACCGGTACGCCGGAATCGGTGGCCGGCCTGACGCCTCGCCAGGTCCGCGGCTGGTACCGCCGCCGCTACCTGCCCGAGAACATCGTCGTCTCGGTGGCCGGCAACGTCGAGCACTCCGATGTCGTCCGGCTGGTGCGCAAGGCGTTCGAGCGGCACTGGATGACTGCTGAGGCAGAGCCGGCGCCGGTGCGACCTGAGGCGAAGCGTCGCGTCCCGACGTACGGGGGAGTGGAGGTTCACTACCGCGACGTCGAGCAGGCGCATCTCGTGCTGGGCATGCCTGGGTTGGTCCGCAACGACGAGCGCCGGTACGCCGCCGGCGTCCTGCACGGCATCGTCGGTGGCGGGATGTCGTCGCGGCTGTTCCAGGAGGTGCGCGAGAAGCGCGGCCTGGCGTATTCGGTGTTCACGTTCGGCTCGGCGTACGCCGACTCCGGCATGGTCGGCGTCTACGCCGGCTGCCTGCCGAAGAAGGCCCCCGAGGTCCTCGAGGTGGTCCGCGCCGAACTGGAGAACATTGCCGACGGCAACATCACCCCCGACGAACTCCTCCGCGGCAAAGGCCAGATGCGCGGCTCGGTGGTCATGGGCCTCGAAGACACCGGCGCCAAAATGACCCGCATCGCCAAGGCAGAACTCGTCTACGGCGAACTCCCCACCGTCGACCAGATCCTCCACCGCATCGACACGGTAACCCTCGACGACGTAACCACCCTGGCCGCCGACCTCTACGCCGGCGCCCAAACCCTCACCGTCATGGGCCCCTTCAAAGACAAGACCCTCTTCACCGTCTGACCCCTCGAACCGCGGCCTGCCGATTGGTAGGCTGCGGTTCGTTGCGTCACAGCGTTATCTGCCTCTGGGTTCCACTCTGAACGGAATCTCATCGCATTTGGCGGCCGACGTATCTCACCCCGGTGAGATCTCGCCTGCCCTTCTGCGAAAGAGGATCTCGTGCTGGACTCCCTCGGCACCGCTCGTGCCGCCCTCCGCGACGCCGCCCGCCACACTCCTGGCTGGCTCGCCATTGCCTCCCTCCTGCTCCTTGCCCAGGCAGTACTGCCCGCTGCTCAGGTCGTTCTGTTGGAAGGCCTGATCGATGACATCGGCACCGATCCGTGGCTCGCGTTGGCCGGGCTTACTGCCGTCGTCGGCGTCATGTATCCGCTGGGCCAGGTCGCGTTGTCGTCCACCCAGCGGATGGCGTTGCGACTCCGCCTGCGCTACCGCTCGGACCTCGCGTACGCCGCCGCGCGGTTGACGCCCAGCATGCTGGCCCGGCCCGAGGTGGTGACCGACTTGGAGGCGAGCCAGACGGCGACGGCTGTGATGGACGACGTCCCGGGCCGGACTCTCCAAGTGCTCGGCGCCGCCGTCACCTCGGTGATGCTGTGCGCCGTCGTGTGGGCGATCAACCCGATCTCTGGGCTCCTTGTGGTGGCTGCGTTGGTGCCTACTGTTCTGGGGTTCACGGTCATCTCGCAGATGGAGGCGGATGGGTGGCCGAAGGTTGCGGCGTTTGATCGGCGGGCGAGTTACGCGACCGAGCAGCTCGTGCAGCAACGGCCGGGGACTGAGCTGGCGGTGCTGGGGTCCGGGCGGAAGGTGGCGGCGCTGGTTGCGGCTCATCGTGGCGACGCGACTCAGGTGCTCGATCGGATGGTTCGCAAGGCGATGCTGGTGGAGCTCGCAGCGGCGCTCGCCACAGCATTGCTGTTCGGTGGAGCGTTGGTTGCGCTGGTGCTGGGCGGTGCATCGGGAGCGGGGGCGGCCGCAGCGGTGGCGGGCACGATCTCGGGGCTCAACGCGATCAGGACCTGCGGATATGCGTTCGGGACGATCATCACGGCGGCTCCACAAGCCCTTATCTACAGGCGTTTCCTGGCGAGCGTCCCGCCTGCATCAACTCAGACGGTCAGGCACGGTGTCGGCGAGGTCTGCCTGGAGAACGTGAGCTTCACCTACCCCGGCGCTGCCGAGCCGGCCTTGAGGGACGTGTCGCTAAGGGCTGAGCGGGGCGAGATGATCGCGCTGGTCGGCGTCAACGGCGCGGGTAAGACGACCGCGATCAACGCGCTGATCGGGCTGCTCGGCGTCGACGCGGGGCGGGTACTGATCGACGGGGTCGATGCGGCGACGATGAGCGAGGGCGAGCGACTTGGGCACTTCGGGATGTTGGTGCAGGAGTTCGGGAAGTTCGAGTTCACGCTGGGAGAGTCGGTTGGGCTCGGGTCGCCGGCGGACGTCGTACCGGACGAGGATGTGCGGGCGGCTCTCGAGTCGGCCGAGGCGGGCGCATTCACCCGCGGTCTGGGGCTGGACGAGCAACTTGGGCAGCAGTGGGGTGGGCGGGGGATCTCGGGTGGGCAGTGGCAGCGCTTGGCGTTGGCGCGGATCTGTCTGCGCGACGCGGGGATCTGGATCCTCGACGAGCCGACCTCGGCGATCGACGCGGAGGCGGAGCGGGAGATCTTCGGCGAGCTGAGCCGGACCAGGGCCGGGCGGATCACGATCGTGGTGTCGCATCGGGCGTGGACGTTGCGGGAGATGGACCGGATCTACGTGATCGACGAGGGCCGGGTGGTCCAGAAGGGCAGCTACGCGGAGCTGTTCGCAGTACCGGAAGGGCGGTTCGCGGAGATCTTCGACGGGCAGTCTACGGAGCGTGACGAGGCTCGCTGAGGTCTGATGACTTGGGGTAATTGGGGGTGGGTTCTTGACCTTTGCAGGCGGAGTGTGCGCAGGGTGCTCTGAGGTCTCGTCAAGGTAACGCGTTTGTTACTTGCCTCCCGTTTGTCGCTGACAACGTTGACATGGCCAGTTTCGACCAGCCAACATGGCGGCTATTCCGCCTACCGGCCCTCCGCCGAGGAAGTTGGTTCGACGTGCGACGAGTCACTGGGGTTCTGGGGGTGACGCTCGGTCTCGCACTGGTGCTCACCAGCTGTGGCGACGGCAAGGGCAGTGGTTCGGGGACGGGTGGCGCCAAGAGCGAGGTGATCGCGCTCGCTTCGGATCCGCTCGACTTCATCAACCCGCTGAACGAGAACAGCAGCCCGGGGATCCAGGTCGCCCAGGCGATGTTCGCGCCGCTGGTGGCGACCGACCCGAACACCGGCAAGGTCGTCAACGTGATGGCCGAGTCCGTCACCCCGGACAAGACCAGCCAGACCTGGACGATCAAGCTGAAGCCCGGCAACAGCTTCCAGAACGGTCAGCCGCTGACCGCGAAGGACTACGTCGACAGCTGGAACCTGACCGCCGAGGGCTCGAACGCCTGGGACAACAACGGCTTCTTCTCCAAGGTCGAGGGGTACGACGCGCTGAACCCGCCGACCGCCGAGGGCGCCACCCCGAAGCCGACCTCGGTGAAGGAGATGAGCGGCCTCAAGCAGGTCGACGACCTGACCTTCACGGTCAAGCTCAAGGTGCCGTTCTCGCAGTTCGGGCTGACCCTGCAGTACCTCGGCCTGGCGCCGCTGCCCGAGGAGGTGCGCAAGGACCCGGACGCGTACAAGCGCAAGCCGATCGGCAACGGGCCGTTCAAGCTGGACGGTGACTGGAGCAACGGCGGAGACATCAAGCTGGCCAAGTGGGACGGCTACAAGGGCCCGAACGCGCCCGAGGCGGATGCGATCACCTTCCGCTTCATCCCGAACGCGGACACGGCGTACAACGAGTTCCTGGCCGGCACGGTCGACTTCGTCGGTGTCCCGCCGACCAAGATCAAGACCTTCAAGACCGACGCCCCGGACGGCTGGGTGACCGGTGAGAGCTCGGGCGCGAACTATCTGGTGATGCCGGCCTGGGACCAGCGGTTCAAGAATCCCAAGCTGCGGCACGCGTTCTCGGAGGCGATCGACCGCAAGGCGCTCGCCGACCTGGTCGGCCTGGCGACGCCGTCCAACGGACTGATCTCGCCGGACATCGACGGCTACCGCGCCGACGCCTGCAAGTACTGCAGCTTCGACGTCACCAAGGCCAAGGCGCTGCTGGCCGAGGCGGGCGGCTTCTCCGGTCCGCTGAACATCAACTACAACACCACGTCGGCGACCGGGCAGCTGTTCGCCGAGGCGATCGGCAACATGCTCCGGCAGAACCTCGGGCTCGAGGTCAAGTACACCGGCAAGGTCGGCTCCGAGCTCACCGAGCTGGCCCAGCAGCGCAAGCTCGACGGCCTGCGGTTCGGCGGCTGGGGTCACGACTACCCGTCGATCGAGGACTACCTGACGCCGATGTTCAAGACCACCGGTGACGCGAACTTCGCCCACTACAGCAACCCCGCGCTGGACGCGCTGCTGGCCAAGGGCGACGCGGAGCCGAACCCGGAGGCCGCGATCAAGCTCTACCAGCAGGTGGAGGACATCGCCCTCGAGGACATGCCGCTGATTCCGTTGTACGCCAAGCAGGACGCGTTCCTGCACTCGGCCAAGATCGAGCCGCGGGTCTCGAAGTACACCGGCGTACAGCCGCTTTACGCCACGTTCAAATGACCCGGTTCGTCGTCCGCCGCATCCTGTCGGCGGTGCCGATCGGCCTGATCGTCACGCTGGGGGTCTTCGCGCTCGTCTTCGCGATGCCCGGGGACCCCCTGCGCGAACTGGCTGGTGACAAGCCGATCCCGGCGGCCGTGATGGCGGCCAAGCGGGCGCAGTTCCACCTCGACGACCCGTTCGTGGTGCAGTACCTGCTGTCGATGAAGGACATCTTCACCGGCAACTTCGGTACTACGTTCGCGGGCGCCGACATCGCGTCCCAGCTGCGGCTGCGGATCCCGGTGACGCTCAAGCTGGCCACGATGGGGCTGGTGATCCAGTGGATCGCCGGCCTGCTCTTCGGTCTGTACGCCGGGTTCAGGCGCAACGGCGCGGTCGACCGGATCCTGTTGCTCGCGACGCTGTTCATCCTCGCGGTGCCGCTGCTGGTCGTGTACTTCGCTGCGCAGTACGTGTTCGGCGTCGAGCTGAAGTGGTTGCCGGTGTCAGGGATCGCGCACGGCTATCCGACGTCGTACCTGCTGCCCGCGATCTGTATCGGTCTGACCGGGTTCGCCGGTCTGGCCCGGCTGACCCGGACCTCGATCGTCGAGACCGCCAACGCCGACTTCGTGAAGACCGCCCGGGCGAAGGGGTTGGGGGAGCAGCGGATCCTGTGGGGCCATGTGCTGCCGAACGCGTTGCTGCCGATGGTGACCTTCATGGGCGTCGACGTAGGCGGCATCTTCGCCGGCGCGTTGCTGGCCGAGAGCATCTTCAACCTGCCGGGGCTCGGCCAGTTCATGTTCCAGGCGATCAAGCTGAAAGAAGGTGGCGTGGTCGTGTTGCTGTCCACGCTGGCCTTCGTGATGTTCATCGCCGTCAACCTGATCGTCGACATCATCTACGGCGCGATCGATCCGAGGGTGCGCAATGTCTGAGACGCAGGCGATCTTCGAGTCCGAGGCCCTGGAGCTGGGCGCGCGGACGCTGTCGAACCGCGAGTTGCTCCGGGCATTGCTGCGGAAACCGCAGTTCGTGCTTTGTACGGTGCTCGTGCTGACGTTCTTTCTGATGGCCGCGGTGCCGCGGATCTTCACTGCGACGGATCCGCGGTTCTGTGAGCTGGGCAAGTCGCAGCAGGGGCGGGCTCCTGGCCATCCGTTCGGCTTCGACGTACAGGGGTGTGACTACTTCGCCAATGTCATCTACGGTGCCCGGCCGTCGGTGCTGGTGAGTGTCGTGGCGAGTATCGGTGGGTTCTTGATCGCGGCGATTCTGGGCTTGCTTGCGGGGTACTTTCCGGGCTTTGTGGACAACTTGATCTCCCGTACCGCGGACGTGTTGTTCTCTTTGCCTGGGTTGGTCGCGTTGATCGTCGTCCTCAACTCGGTCCCCAACCGGAGCATCTGGATCATCGTCGGCGTCATCCTGCTGACGTCGTGGCCGCTCGGGATGCGGTTGATGCGCTCGACGGTCTTCTCGGTGCGGAACCGGGAGTTCGTGCTGGCGGCACGGTCGGTCGGAGTGCCGCCGTTGCGGATCCTGCGCAAGCACGTGTTCCCGAACGCGATGGCGCCGTTGCTGGCGACAACGACCTTGGGGGTCGGCGGGCTGGTCGGGCTGGAGGCGATCCTGACCTTCCTGGGCGTCGGGTTGCAGCCGCCGTCCATTTCGTGGGGGTCGCAGTTCGGCGTCGCGGCGTCGTACCGGGACGCACCTCATCTGTTCATCTGGCCGGCGCTGTTCATCTCGACGATGACGATCTCGTTCATGATCATCGGCGACTCGATCCGCGACGCCCTCGACCCGAAGTTGATGCGATGACTCTGTTGATGTCCCGCCTCCGCCGCGAGGGGTCATCGTGCCTCCTCAGTCCAGACCGGGAGGCCCGATGACCACGGACAACCCGAAACTGGGTGAGGTACTGCTGCAGGTCGACGACCTCAGCGTGGAGTTCGATACTCCGCATGGGCCGGTCCGGGCTGTTGACGCAGTGTCGTGGCAGGTCCGGGCCGGAGAGACGCTGGCGATCCTGGGGGAGTCGGGTTCGGGGAAGAGTGTGTCCACCCAGGCGCTGACGGGGATTTTGGAGATGCCGCCGGGGCGGATCGTTTCCGGGACTGCGAAGTACCGGGGGGAAGATCTGATCGCGATGACGGTGAAGGAGCGGCGCCGCATCGTCGGGGACCGGATCACGATGGTTTTCCAGGATTCGTTGTCTGCTTTGAATCCGGTGCAATCGGTCGGGAGGCAGATCGCCGAGTGTTACCGGGTGCATCGGGGAATGTCGAAGTCGGACGCGATGAAGCGGGCGGCGGAGATGCTCGATCAGGTGCGGATTCCGGCTGCTGCCAAGCGGGTGCATGACTATCCGCATGAGTTCTCGGGTGGGATGCGGCAGCGGGTGATGCTGGCGATGGCGCTGGCGCTGGATCCCGACGTACTGATCGCTGATGAACCGACGACTGCGCTCGATGTGACTGTGCAGGCGCAGATCCTGGAGTTGATCGAGGATCTGCAGGCCGAGCGGGAGATGGGGGTCGTGCTGATCACGCATGACCTTGGGGTGGTCTCGGATGTCGCGGACAACGTGGTGGTGATGTACGCCGGGCATGTGGTCGAGCGGGCTGCCACTGCGGCCGCGTTGGAGCGGCCTCTGCACCCTTATACCGAAGGGCTTCTGGGGTCGATGCCGTCGGCCGATCTGAAGGGTCAGGAGTTGCCGACGATTCCCGGTACGCCGCCTTCGCTGCGGGCCATCCCGTCGGGTTGCGCCTTCCGGACCCGGTGCCCGGAGGCTGTCTCGGAGTGTGCGGAGATCGTGCCGCCGCTGTTGACGATCGCGCCGGGTCGGGACGCTGCCTGCATCCGCCGTACGTCGGTCCCCGCACAGGAGGCGGTCTGATGAGTGACGAGTTGCTGCTGGCAACCAATCTGGTCAAGCACTACGACATCAGCCCGGCGTTCTCCTTCGGCCAGAAGACGTTGGTGCGGGCGGTGGACGGCGTCGATCTCGTCCTGCGCCGTGGCGAGTCGCTCGGCATCGTGGGGGAGTCGGGCTGTGGCAAGTCGACCCTCGTCCGGCTGCTCGCCGCTTTGGAGAAGCCGACGTCGGGGTCGGTCCTGTACGGCGGCGAGGACGTCAGCAAGATGGGCGGCCGCGAGCTTCGACGGTGGCGGCGGAACGTACAGGTCGTCTTCCAGGACCCGTACTCCAGCCTGAACCCGCGCATGCGCGTCGGCGAGATCATCGCCGAGCCGCTCGAGGTGCACCCGGACGTCTCCCGCGGCCTCGACATCCGTGCCCGGGTGCGGGAGCTGCTGGAGCTAGTCGGCTTGCGTGCCGAGGACGAGACGCGCTTCCCGCACCAGTTCTCCGGTGGCCAACGCCAGCGAATCGGAATCGCCCGCGCCATCGCCCTGAACCCTGACGTACTGCTCTGCGACGAGCCGGTCTCCGCGCTGGACCTCTCCGTGCAGGCCCAGGTGGTAAACCTCCTGATGCGCCTGCAACGAGAACTAGGCCTGAGCATCATCTTCGTCGCCCACGACCTATCCGTCGTACGCCACGTATCCGACCGAGTAGCCGTCATGTACCTCGGCCGTGTCGCTGAGCTCGGTGAGCACCACCAGGTCTACGACGCCCCAGCCCACCCCTACACCCAAGCCCTACTCTCCGCCGAACCCGGCCTGGCCCGCCAAGGCCGCAAACGCATAGTCCTGGCCGGCGACCCACCCTCTCCCGTCTCACCCCCCTCAGGCTGCCGCTTCCACACCCGCTGCCTCCAAGCCCAACCCCGCTGCTCAGTAGAAGTCCCCGACCTCCGCCAACTCCCCACCGGCCAAACGGTGGCCTGCCACTACGCCGAAGAAGCCCAATCCACCTACACAACAACCCTCACCACCTAGCAACTCACCCACCCGGCGCCTTCCCTCCTCCGGCGCTCACACCGTGGTTCACGTGCCGGGTCGATTGGTGTCAGCAGAGGTCGAGGTGTTCGAAGTCGTAGGTGTAGTTGTCGGGGACGGTCCAGAGGATGTTGGGGTCGGGTTTGATCCAGACTTCTTTGTGGGGGCCCCAGAAGTGGATTTGGACTCCGCCGGTCTGGTGGTTCTTGACGGCCAGGGCGTCGATGAAGTTGGAGAGGGTGCGGGTCTCGCATCTGAACAGGTGGAAGATGCTGTGCCGGCCGTCGCCTTGGCCTACCGAGACGCAGGCGATTCCGTTCGCGGCGGCGCAGATGGCGAGCTTCTCGTTGCGGTTGGCGCTCGTTACGTCCCGCCAGACGAACTCGCCGTCGAACATGGGGGAGATGTCCGGGGTCCAGGCGGTCGTTCCGGTCGCGACCGTGGGGCTGCTTGTGCCGGCGCCTGCGCTGCCATCGGGACGAGGGCCGCTGCGGCGATCAGCATCAGGGCGGACGCGGCCGCTCGTTTTCTGCTTCTTCTCAAGCGCATTCGATCTCCTCTGTACTTGCTCGCTGCGGTGTAGTCGTCGCCGACCGTAATCAGCGGGCGCGCCCATCGTCTACGTGTTGCGTCAGGGCTGAAAGCTCAGTCCGCATCGGCCCGGACCCGAGGATCCTCGAGCTGGGGCTGGTGGAGGAATTGGTCGGTGATCGTTCTCAGCAGGGTCTGAGCGGTGGTCTCGTAGGAGATGGCCGGAGTGGGAGTCTCGGTTTCGCGGACGAAGTAGCGGCCGGTCACGCCGTCCAGCGCCGGGTCGATGGCTAGGCGGAGGGCCGCGGCAGCACCTTGTTCGGGGGTGAGCATGGTGCGCCTGATCAGCGAGCGGAACGGTCGAAGCGCTGGGGGAACGAGATCGTCGATGATGCTGGTGGCGACGATCCCGGGATGGACCGCGTTGATGGTCACTCCGGCCGGCGCCCACTCCCGGGCCAGCTGGTAGCCGGCCATGACGGTCAGCAGTTTCGCTCGGGCGTACGCCTGGAAGGGGACGAATCCGTCAGGCGGGTTGAGCCGGGTGAGGTCTTGCAGGTCGTCGACCCGGAGTACGGGCGGTCGTGCCGGGCCCGGCAGCTTGAGCTGACGGGTGTCGCGAAGAGTGTCGGAGACGACGTTCACCACTCGTGCCCGGCCGCGGTGCAACTGATCGGTGAGCAGGGTCATCAACGCGTACGCCGGAAGGTAGTCCACGGCGAGGTGCAGCTCGATTCCGTCGACGGACAGGCGCCGGTCGGGAAAGTGTGCGCCCGCGTTGTTCACGAGCAGGTGAACCGTTTGGTGGCGATCGCGGATCGCCTGGGTGGCGGAGGTCAGTCCCGCTCTGCTGGACAGATCGCCGGCGATCACTTCGACTCGTCCGCGCAGGTCCGCGATTTCGGCGTACAGACTGTCGGCACGCCCCGGATCCCGGGCGATGCTGACCACGCTCGCGCCCCGGCGCGCGAGCTCTACGGCGATGACCCGGCCCATTCCGCCGGTCGCGCCGGTGACCACGGCCAGCCGGCCGGACAGGTCGACGTCGACGTCGACGGGCGCGGTCATCGGTGGATCCTCGGGTACTTGCGGACGAATCGGGGGTCCTCGACCTCGCGAAGGAGGAATCCTGCGAGGTCTGCCCGGCCGATCGAGTCCCACAGCCGGATCGGAAGGTTCTCCCCGACCTGGTACCTGCCGGTGGCGGGGGCATCCTTCAGCATCGGCGGCCGCACGATGGTCCAGTCCAGCATGGAGCCGGTGATCAGCGGCTCCATGGACTCCTTGTCCTTCATCTTGTCGCCGACACCGGCCCAGACCGCCAGCGAGAACAACGACCGGTCATGCGTCTCCAGTACGCCGTAAGCGCTGAGAACGACCAATCGGGTGACCTTCGCGAGCGTCATCGCCGGCACGGTGGTGCGGATCGCGTCCGTGCAGACCGTGGTCGGCCCCTTGGCCGCTCCGCCGAGAGTGCTGATCACCGCGTCCGCCCCGCTCAGTGCCCGAGCGAGGGAGCCGCCGTCACCGAGGTCGCTCCACACGTGCTCGACCAGTCCGGTAGCGGCGTCGAACGATCCCGCCCGGCGGACCAAGGCCGTGACTCGGTGTCCTCGCTTCAAGGCGGCGGCAACGAGTTGCCGGCCGGTACCTCCGGTCGCTCCGAGGACGACCAGCCTCTTCTCTGATACAGATTGTCTCATAGATTCATGGTGCGTCCTTCTCGACTATGAGTCAAGTTGTCTCATAAACTGAGGGGGTGACCACCGAGAGCGATCCGCGTTTCCATCGAAGCGCCGAGGCGATCCTCGCCGCGGCCCGGGAGTTGCTGATCGGGGAAGGCCCTGCTGCGGTCACGCATGCTCAGGTCGCCGCGCGCGCGGGGGTCGGGCGCGCCACTGTGTACCGGCATTGGCCGCGAGTCGATCAGCTCCTCGCCGAAGCGATGGCCACGGTGCCGATGCCCTTCTTCGACGCTCCCACCCAGCCGGTTCGCGACTGGCTCCATGGCGAGCTCACCGCGATCGCGCGGCAGCTCGAACTGCACGACGTGCGCGCGGTCACCACCACGCTGGCCAACAGCGCGCTGTGGGATCCCGGCATGGACAGCCGCCGGGGCCAGTTCGCCGGCGTTCTGTCCGAGCGTCTCGCGCAGGCACTCGACGACGCGGTCGCGGCCGGCGAGGTCCGGCTCCGGATCGCGGCGCGGTCGGCGGCCGCCCTGGCCATCGGGCCGATCTACTACCGCAGCACGATCGAGCACGAGTCCGTCGACAGCGACTTCATCGACGCGGCGATCGACTCCCTCGGCACTTGGCGGGATCGCGGCTGACGTCCGGGTCTCCAGGCGGTCGGTCCGGTTGCGACGGTCAGGGTGCTTGGGCCGGCGCCTGGGCGGCCAGCGCAATGAGAGTGCAGACTCTTCAGGTGAGCGATGAGCAGCCGGAGCCGGTGGATGAGGCGTTGATCGAGCTGTTCAACGGGCGGGATGGGGAGTTGTCGGAGGTCGTGCTGCGGGATGGGCAGCGGTTGAGGGTGCTCAACATCGCTTGGGGCTATGACCTCGGCGATGAGTACGCACACGTGACGACGAACATCAGTCCGTTCGTCGACGGCATGCCGATCGAGTTCTTCTTCACCGAGGATGTTGTGCGGGTTGTCGAGCCCCGGACGGGTGAGGTGCTTTACCGAGCTGACGTTGCGGGTGGGGAGCAGTAGGCGGGCCGCAGGTGGGTACCGGATGCCTGTTGGGGCAGACATCGGGGTGGTGATGGCGATGTACCAGGCGATCTGGGTCGTCATGCTCCTCGGACGAAGAAGCCAAGGACGCCTGCCGACCAGGAGCTGAGTAGCAGTGCGACCTCGGTTGCCCGGGCCGGTCTAAGGTTCTCCAGTGAGTGTTGAGGTGGTTGCCGGTGGCGATGAGAGGGGCACGGCGGGTGGTCGTGGGCTGATTGTTGCTGGGCTGGTGGTTGCCTCGGCGGTGAGTTTGGCGTGGATCGTGACGGCGGCCCGGAACGTCGGGTACGGGTTCGACATCACTGACGAGGGCTACTACCTGCTGTCCTACCGGTGGTGGAGTAGCAATCCGCTGGCGTTGACCGGGATTCAGTACATCTACGGACCGATCTTTCAGGTGCTGGACTGGGATATCGCGCGGCTGCGGGTCTTCCGGCTGGTGACGATCGTCCTGGGGCATCTGTTCTTCGGGTGGAGTTTCATGCGGTGGCTGCGGGTGCGGCGGCCGGAGGCGCCGAAGACGTGGCTCTGGGAAGCAGCGGGCATCATGACCATCCTCGCGGCGGGTGGCATGTGTTACAGCTGGTTGCCGAGCAGCCCGGCGTACAACGACGTCATCCTGCTGGGGTCGCTCACGGGGGTTTCGTGTGTGCTCTGGGCGGCGACCGCGATCGAGAAGGACCGGAAGCCGCCGATCTGGGCGCTGACGCTGGCCGGTGTGGTGATCAGCGTGATGGTGCTCGCCAAGTGGTCGTCGATCGTGGTGCTGACCTTCATCGTCATCACCGCGATCGTCGTGCTCAGCAAGCAAGGGTCGCAGGCGGTTGCCCGGGGCATCTTTTGGGCGCTGGTCGGTGCGACCGGGATCGCCGTCGCGGTGCAGGTGTTCGTGGTGGCGTTGACGGTGGCGATTCCAGGCATTCTCGCGGTCAACCGGTTCATCGCGGGCAGTTCCTACACGCCGGCGACCCTCGTGCAGATGTATTGGAACACCGGCGTCAAACTCGTCGGCGAGACGTTCAAGCAGCACTTCCTGCTCTTCATCGCCGCCGCCGTCGGAGTACTGGCCCGCAAGCCGGTACTACGAGCCGCCGCGTGGCTCCTGACAGCGGCCGGGCTCGCGTGGTCGGTCTACCAGGCCGTCGACAAGGGCGAACTCCACGGCGGCGCGGTCAACAACAGCAAGTTCCAGATCACCCTGCTGGCCGCCGTACTGGTCGCGATCATCACCGCCGCGGTAGCGGTGGCGTCGAAGCAATGGACGCCGGGCAAGGAAAACAGAAGGTCCTGGGTGATCCTCGGCCTGCTCACCGTGCTGCCGTTCGTGCAGGCGTTCGGGACCAACACCCCGATCTACCTGATCGGCTTCAACGCGTTCGCCGTCTGGGCCGCGCTGATGATCGCCGTCCTGACCAGCCTCGACAAAGCCCCACTTCTGGCCCGTACGACGACCGCCCTGGCGACAGTCGGCGCGCTCGTCGCCGTCGCTTCCATCTCGTACGGCGGCCTGGTGCTGCACCCCTACCGATCCGCGCCGCACAGCGACCTCACCACCGCGACCAACCTCAAGTCACTCGGCGACCTCAAGCTGACGAAGGGGACGGCCGCGAGGTACCAGGCGCTCGACGAACTGCTGAAGCCGTACACGACACCGTCCGGCCGCCCGATCATCGCGCTCGACAAGATGGCCGGCATCGTCTTGATGCTGCGAGGTCGCCCCTTCGGCGAGGCGTGGGTCGCGCCGCTGGAGCGGGAGCGGACCGCCGCCGGCATCACCGAGGTCTGTTCCACCAAGGAACCGTGGCCGGGCAACCGCCAGCCGCTGCTGTTCTTCAACCGCCCGGTCGGCCGGCTGGAGATCGACGCGCTGCGAACCTGCGGCCTCGACTTCACCGTCGACTACAAACTGATCGCCCCGCCCGCGACCACGATGAACCTGCAGATCTACGTCCCGACCGCCGAGCTGGCCAAGCACACTCCCTGATCACGGCGCCGCCGACGCCAGTGAGATCCTTGACCCCGGATCTGCAAATGCGAGGAAGGCGACGGATGATCAAGGTTGCGGTGCTCGGTGCCAAGGGCAAGATGGGCGCTCAGACGTGCCAGGCAGTTGAGGCTTCCGACGATCTGGAGCTGGTTGCCGCCCTCGACCAGGGTGACGACCTGGACGAGCTCACCACCGCGAAAGCCGAGGTGGTCGTCGACTTCACCCGGCCCGAGGTCGTGATGGACAACCTCGGCTGGTGCATCGGGCACGGCATCCACGCCGTCGTCGGCACCACCGGGTTCACCGAGGAGCGCCTCGCGACCCTCCGCAGCCAACTCGAGGCCAGCTCCGGCATGGGCGTACTGATCGCTCCCAACTTCTCCATCGGCGCGGTGCTGATGATGCAGTTCGCGGCCAAGGCGGCCCCGTACTACGAATCCGTCGAGATCATCGAACTGCACCACCCCGACAAGGTCGACGCCCCGTCCGGTACGGCGCAGCGCACCGCGCAACTCATCGCCGAGGCTCGCCAGACCGCCGGATCAGCACCGAACCCCGACGCCACCAGCACCGGCATCGAGGGCGCCCGGGGAGCCGACGTCGACGGCATCCCCGTCCACAGCGTCCGCCTGCGCGGGCTCGTCGCGCACCAGGAGGTCCTGCTCGGCGACGTCGGCGAGACGCTGTCGATCCGGCACGACTCGATGCATCGCGAATCCTTCATGGCCGGCGTCCTGCTCGGCGTACGGAAGATCGTCGGTACGCCCGGGCTGACCGTCGGCCTCGAGCACTTCATGGACCTCAGCTGAGATGACAGCCAAACGCGCAGTGGCGGTGATCGCGGTGGTCTTCATCGCGTACGCCGGACTGCTCGGCTGGCGTGGCGTCCTCCTGATCGGCACCGGCGACCCGGTCGCGATCGTGCTCGGTATCGCAGTGCTGGTGATCCCGCTCGTCGGGCTGTACCTGGTCTGGCGCGAACTCAAGTTCGGCAAGCAGACCGAGGCGCTCGCAAGGGAGCTGGCCGAGTCGGGCGGCCTGCCCGTCGACGATCTGCCGAGGCGGCCGTCGGGGCGGATCGACCGGGCCGCGGCGGACGCCGCCTTCACGAAGTACAAGGAAGAGGCCGAGGCGGCGCCGGACGACTGGCGGGTCTGGTTCCGGCTCTCGACCGCCTACGACGCGGCCGGCGACCGGAAACGGGCCCGGGCGTCGATGCGGACGGCGATCGAGCACCGTACTGAGCGGTAAGCCGGGAGTTTCCTGGCAGTTGGCTGTGAACGGTGTGGCTCAGCCTGACAACGCGGTGCCGATCGGGATACCTTCGGGGTGTGCGTGGCGACCGCCACGGACGAGGTCGGAGACTGGGTGGGCCGTCCTTTGCCTTCAGACGGGTCTCGCCGCGGCTCGGACGACGCCCAGGCAACGGGTTTCGGTGATCTGCTCCGCCGGCACCGGCGAGACGCCGGACTGTCACAGGAGGGACTGGCCGAACTCGCCGGTCTGAGCGTCGACGCCATCGCGGCGCTCGAGCGAGGTCGTCGGCGAGCGCCCAGACCACACACGCTCAGGCTGCTCGGAGACGCCCTCCGGCTCGGCGCGCCCGATCGCGCCCAGCTCACCGCGGCAGCCCGCCGCGACGACAACGCCGGCGGCCCCCGCTCGACGATGCGCCCGGCACCGGTTCCGGCGAACGAGCTGGTCGGCCGCACGGACGAGGTGACCGAGGTCGGCAGGCTCGTCGGCGAACGCGTCACCCGGCTGATGACGCTGAGCGGTCCCGGCGGCGTCGGCAAGACCCGGCTCGCGCTTGCGATCGCCGGCGAGGTCGCGCATCAGTTCGACGACGGCGTCTGCTGGGTGCCGCTCGCCCCGGTCTCGGATCCGGCCGCGGTCGCGTCGGCGGTGGCTGCCTCGACTGGGCTGCACCCGCTCGACGGCGCCCGGCTGGTCCAGGAGATCGCCGAGCAGATCGGCCGGCGCAACCTGCTGCTCGTGCTCGACAACTGCGAGCACGTCGTCGCCGACATCGCGACCATTTGCTCGGCCCTGCTCGAGTACTGCCCGAACCTCTCCATCCTGGCCTCCAGCCGTGAGCTGATGCGGATCGCCGGCGAGAGCGTGTACGTCGTGCAGCCGCTGGCCCTGCCGGAGACGAACGACCAGCTCGACACGTCACCCGCCGTCAAGCTGTTCATCGACCGGGCCACCGCACGCGGACACGAGCCGCTCGAGCAACGTGAGCAGGTGGCCCGCGTCGTGCGCCGCCTCGAAGGCATGCCGCTCGCGATCGAGCTGGCCGCCGCCCGCACCAACGTGCTGACCGTCGAAGAACTCGCCGCCGAGCTGGAGACGTCCTTCGGCATCCTGGCCGGCGGATCCAGTACCGCGGGGCCGCGGCAGCAGTCCCTGTACGGCGCGATCGAGTGGAGCCACGACCTGCTGACCCCTCAGGAGCGTGAACTCTTCGCGCTGCTCTCGGTCTTCGTCGGCGGCTGGACCCTCAACGCGGCGGCCGCCGTGCTGTCCGGGACGGTCGTGCCCGGTCCGCTGGAGCGCGCGAGGGCACTGGACCTGACGAGTCGGCTCGTGGACAAGTCGCTGATCCGGGTGAGCCGCGATCGGGGTATCGCGCGGTACGACATGCTGGCCGTGATCCGCGAGTTCGCGGCCGATCAGCTGGCGGCGGCCGGGCGGACCGATGAGGTCGCTCGGCACCACGCGGCGTTCTACATCTCGCTCGCCGAAGAGGCCGAGAGTCATCTACGGGGTGCGAACCAGGCGGACTGGCTCGATCGGCTCGATGGTGAGCTCGACAATCTGCGGGCCGCGATGACGTGGTCGTTGCGATCCGGTACTGCGGGCGAACCAGTTCGCCTCGCCGGTGGGCTGTGGTTGTTCTGCTACCTGCGCGGTCATTACGCGGAGGGCAGCGACTGGCTCGAGCGGGCGCTGGCGCTGACCGGGGTGGACGGGGTCGAACCGCAGTACCAGGCGAAGGCGGCGCTGGGGGCGGGGATGCTGGCGTTCCTGCAGTGCGAGTACGGGGTGGCGACGACGCGGTTGGAGTCGGCGCTGGCGCAGTACAAGGCGCTTGATGACACGGCTGGTACTGCGCTTGTCATGCAGCGGCTCGGGGGAGTGGCGCGTGAGCGCGGGGACTACGAGACGGCCGAGAATCTGCATTGCCAGAGCTATGACCTGTTCGAGAGTCTGGGCGATCGGTCGGGGATGTCTTGGGCGCACAACCATCTCGGGTTCGTCGCTTGGTTGCGTGGGGATCTGGAGATCGGGGCGCGGCGGTGCAAGCGGGCTCGGGACAGCTTCCGGGTGCTCGGTGATGGTGAAGGGCTGGCGTGGTCGCTGATCAGTCTGGGGACGATCGCGCAGTACAGCGGTGAGCTGACCGAGGCCGAGGATCTGCTGCTGGAGAGTCTGGCGTTGTCGCAGCGGCTCGGGTATCGCGAGGGTGTCGCTTGGTCGCTGAACCAGCTGGGGATTGTCGAGAGGCGGCGCGGGTTCACGGATCGGGCGGTGCATCTGCTCGATGAGAGCTTGGCCGAGCATCGCGATCTTGGCGATCGGTGGCGGACCGCGAGCGTGCTGGAGGAGCTGGCGACGGTGGCGCAGCAGCGGGAGCGCACGGAGTACGCGGCGTTCCTGATCGGTGCGGCCGACGGGATCCGCGAGGTGATCGGCGCGCCGGTGCCGCTGGTCGAGAAGCCGGACCAGCTCGCCACCCGCCGCGCGATCGAGCAAACCCTCGACCGCCGAGCCTTCCGGGCCGCCTGGTCCGCCGGCCGGGCCGCCCCTCTCGCCGCAGTAGCCGACGGCTACCCCGGCCCCGGCGGCTCAAGCACTCCTGACCGCTCAAACCGTCTCTGATCTGCTCAGTAGCAGAAGTTCCATCTGATGGGAACCTGTTCCGGACACGCCGGTAAGCGCTTGCCAAGGGAGATCCAGCACCGCAGGATGGGCAGCCTGATCCGCCCATCAGGAAGGTGCTCGATGACGAACGTGTTCAGCAGGAGGAGTCTGCTCGGAGCCGGGGGAGCAGTGGTCGGGGGAGCGGCGTTAGGCTCGCTCGGCATGAGCCAGGCGTCGGGTGCGACTCCGCAGGCGTCGACCACCGGCCTGTGGCAGTCCGAGCGGGTCCGGTACGACGCGAAGTACCGGCTCGTCTACACCGCCGACGCCGAGGGGAACCGGATCCCCGACTTCAGCTACGCCGGCTACAAGTACGGCGACAGCCCGATCCCGCACGTCCGGACCGTCAAGACGGTCAAGCCGATCGAAGGCGACAACACCGCCCACCTGCAGGCCGCGATCGACGAGGTTGCCGGCCGCACCCCGGATCACGCCGGTTTCCGCGGCGCCCTACTACTTGCCCCCGGCAACTACTCCGTCGCCGGCACGCTGCGAGTGAACCAGTCGGGCGTCGTCCTCCGCGGCTCCGGCGACGGCGCCGACCCGGAACGGCACACCATCATCCAGGCGACCGGCAACACCCCGGTCTCGCGCGACGTGATCGTGCTCGGCGGCGGTACCAGCACCAGCTGGCGTGGCCAGGTCCCCGGAACCAGGACCGACATCACCAGCGACTGGGTGCAGGTCGGCTCACGCTCGTTCGAGGTCGCCGACGCCAGTGCGCTCAAGAAGGGCGACAACATCATCCTGATCCACCCGTGTACGGAAGCCTGGCTCACCGCGGTCGATCACGGCGGTACGGCAACCGACGCGGGCTGGACGGTGGACAGTCAGCCGATCACGTACAACCGCTACATCCACTCGATCCGCGGCAACACGGTGACTGTTGACGTGCCGCTCTTCGAGCATCTGCGGCGCGACCTGGCCCAGTCCTACCTCTACGTCTGGGACCGCGCCGGCCTGGTGACCGGCGTCGGGGTCGAGAGCCTGCGGATCGACATCCAGTTCGCGGGTGACCCGGACGTGGACGAGGCGCATGCGTGGGTCGGCGTGAAGGTCCGCCAGGTCGAGGACGCGTGGGTTCGCGACAGCACCTTCCTGCACTTCGCGAAGGCCGGCGTCGAGACCACCGAGGCGACCCGGGTCACCGTCCGCAACTGCCGCGCCCTCGATCCGGCCTCGGTCGTCACCGGCGGGCTGCGCTACAACTTCAACTGCGAGTCCTTCTCCCAGCAGGTGCTGTTCGTCGACTGCCACGCCACCAAGGCCCGGCACGCGTTCATCTCCAACGGCGCCAGCAGCGCCTCGGGCATCGTCTTCCTGCGCGGTACGTCGGAAGGCGCGCTCGCGTCCAGCGAAGGCCACCGGCGGTGGAGCCAAGGACTGCTCTGGGACAACCACCGCGATGTCGCGCCGCAGGTCGACCTGACGCTGGGCATCTACAACCGTGGCGACTACGGCACCGGGCACGGCTGGGCGACCTCGCACTCGGTCGGCTGGAACTGCGACACCGGCACCGCCAAGCTCGTCGTCCAGAAGCCGCCGACGGCGCAGAACTACGCGATCGGATGCCGGGGAGTGGTCACCGGGGACGGCCCGTTCAGCCAGCCGGCCGGCTACATCGAGGGTGCGAACCGCCCGGGACTGTTCCCGCCGTCGCTCTACCAGGCGCAGTACCTGGACCGCCATCGGTGATCTTTGATCACAGAAAAAGCCTCGCGAGGCACCACGACCTGGGGGATCGAAGGTACCTCGCGAGGGATCTCGGAGCCGGGCTCCATCGCTGAACGAGGTCCCGGCCGGCTGTGTTCTGTCTGACCCCCCAGGCAGTCCCCCCACCCCACAGCCGGCCGAAGCCGCGTTCGGCGATGTCTCCTAGCATCGGGCCCTCCCAGCCGATGCCCGGATCTCCCGCGCTGACTCAAGGTTGCCGTGGTCACGCTGCGTGGCACAGGGACGGAACCCTGACATCGCCCTGACAAACGCAGGGTGACAACGAACGCCTCGGCGCGATCTCGCGGATCGTGACGAGGCGTTCGCTTTGAGTGCCTGGAAATCGGTTCGGAATCGGATTCAAATGAACCCGTCAATAACACTCAGTGCAGATATCCGGAGACCGCTTTGGTGAATCCGGCGATCCGGTTCAGTGGCGTGCCGGCGCCGGGCTCGTCGCCGGAATAGGGAGCCGACGGAGCCGGAATTCCCTCGCCCTTGCAACTGACGTCGCGAGCCGGCGCCACCCCGGTGGTGAGGAACGTGTTGACGATCTTGTCGGCGCACTTGTTCACCCCGCCGTAGATGCCGTGGTCGCCCTCGCCGGTGATCGTGACGAGCCGCGATCCGGCGTAGCGCTGGTGCGCCGCGGCGGCCAGTGAGGCGTTGGTCGCGGGGTCGTGCGCGGACTGCACCATCAACGTCGTCGGCAAGCCTTTACCGGTCGGCGTCGGCATCGTGAGCGCGGGCCGATCCCAGTAGAAGCAGGGGTTCTCGTTCATCGACCAGCCGATCAGCGGGTACTTCGGGCCGAGGTCGGCCGCCAGCTCGTCGCCGACCTCCCGGCCCTGCGGCCAGGGCGTGTCGTTGCAGGTGACGGCGGTGAAGGTCGCGCCCTCCGCGTCGTCGCCGAACGCCTGGCCGATCGGCGGCAGGCCGATCGGTCCGCTGGTCGCCCGCCGGACGAGTTCCTGCTGACGGGCCGGCGGCAATGCGTCGACCTTATGTTGCGCGGCCTTCGGCCCACCGGCGGTCTGCGCGGCGGACAGACCCCGGAGAAATGCGAGATCCAGCGCCAGTGACTGGAAATCCATCTTTGTATACATATCCGAGGCGACGATCTGGTCGAGCGTGTTCTGGTCGTAGGTGATCTTCATCGACCCGTCCAGGAACTCCTCGACGGCCGGCTGCTTTTTCAGTTCCCGGCGCAGTCGCTCATAAGTTCTGATCACCAAGCGTGGCGACGAGCCCAGCTGCAGCCGGTCGTCGTGCTTGGCCGCCCACGGAGCGAAGTCTTCGCGGAAGCGCCGCTCGAAGGCCTGCGGCTGGGCCTCGAAGGTCTCCGACCACGGTCGGGTGAAGTCGGTGTTCGAGTCGAGCACGAAGCGGCCGACGTGGGCCGGGAAGTAGGTCTGGTAGTACGCGCCGAGCCAGGTGCCGCCGGAGTAGCCGAGCCAGTCGATCTTCTCGTAGCCGAGCAGCCGGCGGATCAGGTCGATGTCCTGGACGGTCTGCGCGGTGTTGACGTAGGGGAGCAGACCGCGGGACTGGCGTTCGCAGTACGGCCGGGTGAGGAGAGCGGCCTCCGAGATGAGGCCGAGGTTCTCGTTGTCGCGGTCGCGCGCGTCCATGGTGAATCCGGGTGCGCCCTGGCAGGTGACGTTGGCGCTGTCGCCGGTGCCGCGCGGGTCGAACCCGACGTACAGGTGGTCCTTGCCGAGGCCGGGCTGACTGGCCAGGTACGGCGCCATGCCGAGCCCTGCTCCACCGGGGCCGCCGGGGTTGCCGAAGATGACCCGGCTCGGCTTCTTCTTGCTCTTGCTGGCAGGGGTGACCTTGCTGACGGCGAGGTCGATGTCGTTGCCGGAGTACTGGTTCGACCAGTCGCGGGGTGCGGTGATCTTGGCGCAGTAGGTCCGGTACTCCGGGTCGCCGCACTGCGTCCAGGCGAGCTTCTGTGTCAAGTACCGGGTGGCCACCTTGTTGGGACCCGACTGCACCCGCTCCGTTCCGGTCTGCAGCGAGGCGGTCGCCCCGGAGCCCGGAATCGCGAGCAGTGCGGCGGTACTGATACCCAGGGCGACGGCCAGGGTACGGAACTTCATACGTTCTCCAAGGAATGGCCAAGCGTGATCGGACCGTCGCAATCTGTCATGTCAGACAGGGCAGGTCGAGCACCACCCCCGGCTCGTCGCGGATCGCTTGAATGCTATGGACGCAAGGTCATTCCGGACTGGACAGCTCTCCCAGCTGGTCGTCGGTCATTGGTACGACCACCAGCTTGGTGGTGCTGGTCCTCGACGGTGCCAGGCTGTCGGCAAGCAAGGTGAAGAAGCGCTCCCAGGTCCCGGGCGCCACTCGCCCGAACCGCAGCTCGACCGCCCCGACCGCGGCCAGCAGCAACGGCAGATCGGTCGGGTCCAGGTCGTCCCGTACAGCGCCCGCCGCCTGCGCGCGACGCAACGCCTCGGTCCCCAGCGGCGCGAACTCGGCACGCAGCCGGGTCACCATCGGCTCCGGCGGGATCTCGGCCAGCAGTACGTCCCGCATCGCCTGGTTGAGCGCGACCCGCTCGGCGAGCTCGCGCAGCAACCAGAAGAAGGCCGGCCCCGGATCGTCCCGGTCCAGCGCCTGCCGGGTCAGCGTCAGAACCTCTTCGAGCATCGGCGCGAGCAGCTCGCTCAGCAGCGCGGCCCGGTCGTCGATGTGCCGGTAGACGGTGCCGACGCCGAGGCCGGCCCGGGCGGCGATCTCCTCGAGCGAGACCGCGAAGCCGCGCTCGACGAACAGCTCGCCGGCGGCGTCCAGCAGTCGCTGCCGGTTGCGCTCGGCGTCCTTGCGCGGGCGGCGGGTGGGCTCGGGAGTGACGGGCATGACATCCACAATACCGGAATCCGTGGTTCCACTTCTGCTAGCGTACTAAACGGAAGAATCGATTCCGTTTTACTTGGAGGAGTGCCCAGCCATGCGCCGTTCCCCGTCCGCCGTACTTGCAGCCTGCTGCCTGACCGTCGTCCTCGTGATGGCGTCGGTGGCCGGGGTCAACCTCGCCCTGAAGGACCTGGCGCTCGACCTCGGTGCCTCGAGCGCCCAGCTCACCTGGGTCGCCGACGCCTACACCGTCGCGCTGGCCGCGCTCGTCCTGCCGTTCGGAGCGATCGGCGACGACTTCGGCCGGCGGCGGGCGCTGATCGCCGGGACCGCGATCTTCGGCTTGGCCGCTTTCGTGGCAACCTTTGCGGGCTCGGTTGGTCTGGTCATCGCTTGCCGGGCGGTGATGGGGATCGGCGCAGCGCTGGCGATGCCGCCCACGCTGTCGACGATCACGGCCGTGTTCCCCGCGGATCGGCGGGATCGCGCAGTCGGGGTATGGGCCGGATTCGCGAGTGTCGGGGCCGTGCTCGGGTTGCTGCTCTCGGGCAGCCTGCTGGAGGCGTTCTCGTGGCGTTCGACCTTCTTGGCGCTCGCAGCAATGGCCCTGGTCGCGGTCGTCGCGATCGTGCTGCTGGTGCCCGACACCCGCGGCGCCGAGGATCCGGCGGTGGATCTGGGTGGCGCAGCGCTGTCGGCGATCGGGATCGGTGCGCTGGTGTTCGGGCTGATCGAAGGGGCGGATCGCGGCTGGGACCACTGGTTGTCGATCGGTGCGTTCGCGCTGGCCGCCATCGCGTTGTCCAGTTGGGTTCTGCAGGCGCTGCGGCGGGAGCGGCCGATGCTGGATCTGCGGCTGTTCGCGTTGCGTGGCTTCAGCAGCGGGTTCACGACGCTGGTGATCCAGTTCCTCGGGACCTTCGGTTTCTTCTATGTCGGTTTGCAGTACCTGCAGTTGGTACTCGGGTATGGGCCGCTGCGCTCCGCGCTTGGCTTCCTGCCGATGGCCGCCGTCGTGATGCCGCTGTCCTCGCTGTCGCCCCGACTCGCGGCCCGGTGGGGGAACAAGCCATGGATGGCGGCCGGGCTGGTGTCGATGGCGGTCGGCTTCGTGCTCGCTGCGTGGCTCGGCGCCGATTCGCCGTACTGGCAGTTCCTGATCGCTCTGCTGATATTCAGTGGTGGGCTGGCGTTGTCGGCGACGCCGTCGACGAACAGCATCGTGTCCGCGCTGCCGCCTGCGAAGCAGGGCGTTGCTTCAGCGGTCAATGACGTGACGCGTGAGTTCGGGGCCGCGCTGGGGATCGCTCTGCTCGGCTCGCTCTTCAACTCCGCGTACGCCGACCGCGCGGCCGGCCTGGTCGCTGGCCTTCCCCCGGAAGCCGCCACTCACGTGAAGGACTCAGCCGCCGCCGGTCTCGAGGTTGCCGCTGATCCTCGCCTAGGTGCTCATGGGCCGGCCTTGGCCGAGGGGGTGCGGGAGGCCTTTGTGCATGGGATGTCGCACTCCTTCCTCGCCGGCGCGATTGTCGTAGGGGTTGGCCTTGCCTTCGTACTGATCGTCACTCCGGGCCGCATCGTCCCTGTGGAAAAGTCTGCCGAGCTGGCGGCGGTGGAGGACTAGCATCTGGGCGATGCGGATGCTGCTGAAATACGCCTACGGGGTGGTCCCGGGCGCGACTGTGGGCACGTTGGTGCTCGCGTTGGCGTCGGCTGGTTCGGCGGCGGTGCTCAACTTGCTGATCGGGCGGGTGGTGGGGGCGCTGCCCGGCGTACTGGACGGTGGTCCGGTCGGCGGTTCCTTCGTGGCACTGTTTGTTGCTTTCGGCATCGTGTTCGTGCTGGGCGGGGTGCTGCCGGAGGTGTTGTCGACCGCGCAGTGGATGCTCGCGCAGTCGGCCGCGTATGACTTGTGGCCGCGGCTGGCCTCGCCGTTGCTGGCGCCGCGGCGGATCGGGCATCTGGATGATCCGGTCGTGCTTGATGAGGTGGAGCGGGCGCGCGGTGGGCACGGGTGGGCGATCGAGGCTTCGCTGGGGCGGGTTGTCGGGTTGTTCTCGGCTCGGGTGATGTTGATCGGGCAGACGGTTTTGGTCGGCGCGCTCTTCAATTGGGTTGTCGCGGTGGTGCTGGCCGGGGCGGTGCTGGTGACCGAGCGGCGCTACCTCCGGAAGCTCGACGGGGAGCTCGAGGCGTACCAAGGGATGACGGAGGAGCAGCGGCGGGCGCAGTACCTCTTTGAGCTGGGTACGGATGAGGGTGCCAAGGAGTTGCGGGTCTTCGGTCTGCACGGCTGGTTGGTCGATCGGTATCGGACCGAGTGGACGGCCGCGATGCGGGAGATCTGGCGGGCGCGGCGGTCGGGCGCTCTTCGCGGGATGATTCCGCTGGCGGGGTATCTGCTCGTCTTCGCCGCGGCGATTCTGTACGTCGCGGTGCGGGCCCGGCGGGGCGATCTCGGTGTCGCGCAAACGGCGACGGTGCTGCCGGCGATGCTGACCTTGGCGGTGAGCGTGTCGCCGTACACGGCGTTGCAGGTGAGGCGTGGGGTCACGGCGTACAAGGCGATGCTGCACGTCCCGGTGCTGATCGGCGAACGGCATCCGGAAAGGGGTGCTGCCGAGGCGGATTTGGCTCTGGCGCCGCTGCAAGGGATCAGGTTCGAGCAGGTCGGTTTCCGGTACCCGGGCAGCGATCACGATGTTTTCGACGGGCTCGACCTCGAGCTGCGGAGTGGTGAGGCGCTGGCGCTGGTCGGGGTGAACGGGGCGGGCAAGTCGACGTTGGTGAAGCTGCTGACAGGGACGTACCAGCCGACCCGCGGGCGGATCACCGTCGACGGGGTGGACCTCGCGACGCTTTCGCCGGCCGCGCTGGAGAGCTGGCAACGGCGGGTCGCCGCGATCGTGCAGGACTTCGTCCATTTCCCGCTGTCGGTCCGCGACAACATCGGCTTCGGTCGGATCGAGCAGTACGACGACGACACCGGTCTGGTGCGTGCGGCGTCGAGGGCTGGAGTTGACGACCTGATCGACGGGCTGCCGCTTGGGTGGGACACGGTGCTCGACAAGGCCTGGGAGGGCGGCGCGGATCTGTCGGGTGGGGAGTGGCAGCGGATCGCGCTGGCCCGGGCGCTGTTCGCAGTACAGGGCGGGGCGAAAGTACTGGTGCTGGACGAACCGGCCGCGGCGTTGGATGTCCGGGCTGAGGCGCGGCTCGTTGCGGAGTACCTGGATCTCACTCGCGGGTTGACGTCGCTGATCATCTCGCACCGATTCTCGGTGGTTCGCGACGCGCATCGGATCTGCGTGCTCGACGGCGGGCGGATCGTTGAGGCGGGGACGCATTCCGAGTTGCTGGCCGGCGACGGGCGCTATGCGCAGCTGTTCCGGCTGCAGGCTGAGCGCTACCTGGGAGGTTCCCCGGATGCGTGAGCAGGTGCGGACGGTGGGGTTGTGGTTGATGACGGGGTTGCGGGCGGCGCCGTTTCACTCGACCGCGCTGGTGGTGATGCTTTGCCTGCAGGCGGCGATCGCGCCGGTGCGGACGTACGGGGTGAAGCTGATCGTCGATGGCGTCGGCGGTGCTGGTGAAGGGCCGATCCGGCTGGGCGTCGTGGTCATACTCGCGACCTTCGCCGTTGCCTTCGCAGGGACCTCGGTGGATGGGTATCTGGAGAGCGCGGGGGCGGACCGCGTCGAGCGCTGGGTGCTGTCCGACATCCTGCGGATCACCACCCACATCCCCGGGATCGAGCAGCACGAGCGGCCGGATGTCGCGGATCGGCTGTCTCAACTGCGTGACAGCGCGCGCGAGCTGGGGTGGTTCGCGTTGGTGTTGTTCCAGCTGATCTCGACCGGCGTCACGATCGTGCTGGTGGTGGCGATGCTCAGCGGCGTACACCCGATCTTCGCTGTTCTGCTCGTGCTCGCGTTCGGGCAGGTGTGGGCCGCGAGCCTCGACTCGAAGTGGATGCAGGACACGATGGAGCGGATGCAGCCGTATGGCCGGCTGGTGCGTTCCCTGAGTGAGCTGGCTCGCGAGCCACGTGCGGCGACCGAGCTGCGGGTCTTCGGCCTCGGCCCCACGTTGCTCTCGCGGATCCGGTCGTTGTCCGGGACCATGTACGCCGGTGAGCGGCGCGCGATGGTTCGCGGGCTGGCGGTCGTCACGCTGGCCAAGACGATCTTCCGGCTCGCATACCTCGGCGCTGTCGTCTACCTGATCGTGCTGGCGGGACGCGGCTCGGCGTCACCGGGTGATCTTGCGCTGGTGGTCTTGCTTGCCCCACAGGTCGATGGCGCTGCGTCGGAGGCGGGGGACGGGGTCAGCCGGGTCGGGGTCGCGCTGCGGAGCTTTGGTCGGTATCGCTGGCTGCGCGACTACGCGTCGTCGCATTCCTGGAAGGGCGGCGCGACGCCGGCGCCTGACCGGGTGGGTCGTGTGGGGTCGGCGTCTGACCGACTGGGTGGTGCGACGCCGGCGCCTGAGCGGGTGGTTGGTGTGGGGGCGGCGCCTGTTCGGCTTGTCAGCGGGATCGAGTTGCGCGACCTGTCCTTCGCATACCCGGGGACGGACGTTGCGGTGCTCGACTCGGTCAGTCTGGTGATCCCGGCGGGGACGAGCGTGGCGCTGGTGGGGGAGAACGGGGCGGGGAAGTCGACGCTGGTGAAGTTGCTGTCGCGGATGTACGACCCGACGAGCGGCTCGATCCTGGTGGACGGCGTGCCGTTGTCGACGATCGATCCGGTGGCTTGGCGGGAGCGGTTGTCGGCGGGGTATCAGGACTTCGTCAAGTACGAGTTCAGCGCGCGTCTCGTGGTCGGGGTCGGCGACCTTGCTCGTCTCGATGACGAGGAGGCTTTGAAGGCTGCCTTGGTGCGTGGGGAAGCTTTGGAGCTGGTTGAGGAGTTGCCGCGCGGGCTGGAGACGCAATTGGGGACGCGGTTCTCGGAGAGTTCGGAGTTGTCGGGCGGGCAGTGGCAGCGGCTCGCGTTGGCGCGGGCGTTTCTGCGCGACCGACCACTGGTGCTGCTGCTCGACGAGCCGACCGCGGCGCTGGATCCCGAGGCGGAGCACGCCTTGTACGAACGGTTCGCGGAGGCGTCGCGGGTGGCGGCTGCGGAGACGGGCGGGATCACGGTGCTGGTGTCACATCGGTTCTCGACGGTGCGGATGGCTGATCTGATCGTGGTGATGGATCAGGGGCGGGTGGTGGAGGTCGGGAGTCACCAGGCCTTGGTGGGGGCGCGGGGACGGTACGCGGAGCTGTTCGAAGTACAGGCCCGGGCTTATCGATGAATTTGTCGGTGGGTGGTTCTAGGGTCGGTCGCATGGGTGACTGTGGAGATTTGGTGATCGGGCAGCTGGAGTTCTACTGGGACTTCCACCTGCGGCCACGGCTGGAGGGCATGACCGACGCTGAGTACCAATGGGCGCCGGCGCAACCCAGCTGGACGGTGCATGCCGGGCCCGACGGTCAAGTGGTGTTCGACATCGAGGATCCCGAGCCGTCACCGCCGCCGGTGCCGACGATCGCCTGGCGGCTGGTGCACATCGCGGTCGGCTGCTTCGCCGCCCGCTACAACACCTTCTTCGACGACACGCTCGACGCCCCGATGTGGGATCCACGCCATCGTCCGACCGACCTCCCGGTGACAGCCGACGCCGGCCTGGCCTTCCTCGACCTCTGGTACGGCAAATGGCACGACGCGATCCGCAACCTCGACGACGCCGGCCTCGCCGCACCCCTCGGCCTCAAGGGCGGCCCCTACGCAAACGACTCGATGCTGTCCCTGATCGTCCACCTCAACCGCGAAACCATGCACCACGGCGCCGAGATCTGCCTACTCCGCGACCTCTACCGCGCCAACGTGGCCACAACATGACCGCCATCGACCAAGACCGCGCCGACGCGACCGCCTTCCTCTACCGCGCCGACGCGACCGCCTTCGTCGACCGTGCTGGGGTACTTGTCGGATGACCGGCTTCGACCTGCACATCGTCTTCGACTGCGCCAACCCGGACCTGGTCGCCCGCTTCTGGATGGAAGCGCTCGGTGGCTACGACTTCCCGATGCCGGTCCCGGACGGCTTCACCACCTGGGACGAATGGGCCGACGCCCAACGAATCCCCGTCGACCAACGCCCCACCGGCCGCACCCTGGTCGACCAGGACCGCGACCGCCCCGACATCTTCTTCCTCCAGGTCCCCGAAGCCAAGGCCGGCAAGAACCGCCTCCACCTCGACATCAAAGTCGCCCCCGGCCTCTCCGGTGCAGACCGCCGGACGAAGATCACCGCGGAAACCCAACGGCTGACCGCACTAGGCGCCACGATCTCCCAGACGCTGGACGAACCCGACGGCTTCCACCTGATCATGCAAGACCCCGAAGGCAACGAGTTCTGCGTGGCCTGATGGACCCGCTCTGGACCTGCCCGACCTGCGGCCGCACCTTCGCCAACCGCAACCAGACCCACACCTGCCGCCCGCTAGGCGACCTCGACACCCACTTCACCGGCAAGGACCCAACAGTCCGCGAAACCTTCGACCGCGTCGTCGCGGTAGTCCGCGCCCTTGGCCCCGTTGAAGTCCTCCCAGAGAAAACCCGCATCGCCCTCCACGTCCGCATGAGCTTCGCCGCCTTCACCCCACGCCTCCACTGGCTGGACGGCCACGTAGTACTGGCCGAACAACTCAACAGCCCCCGCTTCACCAAGATCGAGGTCTACTCCACCCACAACATCCTCCACGCCTTCCGCCTCCACACCCCCGCAGACGTAGACACCGAAGTAACCAACTGGCTAACCGACGCCTACGCAGTAGGCCACCAACACCACCTCCACTAACCAAGTACCGGCCCGAGCTAGCTGTGTAGCGCCGTGAAGACCTGTCGCTGGGTGGTGTCGTCGGGGTCGTGACCGCCGTCGTACATGCGGGCTTTCGCGCCGGCGATGGTCGTCACCAGCCATTCGGCGTGAGCCGGCGTCGAATTGTCATCCTCCGATCCGAACCAGACCTCAACCGGTACGCCGATGTCGCGCAACTCGAAGCCCCACGGCTTACTCAACGCCAGGTAGTCATCGATCCACCCATCCAGCCCGTCAACACAGGCCGCCCGCATCCGTTCGTACCGCCCGCCATCTGGTGCTCCGGTGGCGAACTCTCGCAGGAGCTCTGGTCCTCGGCGGCCGAGTTGGTCGCGGAGGAACGGTTCTCCGCGAACGGCGTCTGCCGGCCAGTCGAGCGAGCCGAAGGCCGTGGTGCCAGGTGGTGCGATGGCTGCGACGGTGCTGCAGCGGATCACCCTGTGGGGGAGGAGTGCGGCGGTCGCGAGGGCGTGCGGGCCGCCGCCGGAGAAGCCGGTGACGGCGAATCGCTTCCAGCCCATCACGTCGGCGAGCACCTCCACATCGGCCGCGACGTCCGCGACGGTTCGGCCGGGTTGCCGGTCGGAGCCGTAGCCGGGGCGGCCGTGGAGGAGTAGCCGGAGGCCGGTTTGCTCGATCGCGGTGATGACGTCCGGGCGTTCCCATCGAGTCCCGGGCGTCCCGTGGTGGGCGATGACGGGTGGGCCGGCCTCATCGCCGTACAGGCAGTACCTGATGGTCCGGCCGTCCGCGGTCACGACCTCGTGGGTGGGAGTCACCCGCCCATTCAATCACTCCGGCAGTAAACGGACTGTGGTCCAGTTGTGTGGTACGGTGGGTTTTCCGTTGTTTTGAAGGGGAAACTGATGACTGTTGCTGTCGTGCCGGGGACCATCGTCGTGTACTCCGATATCTGGTGCTCGTTCGCGCATCTGGCCGTGCATCGGCTGCATGCGACGCGTTCTCGGCTGGGGTTGGAAGGGCGGGTGGCGTTCGACCACCATGCGTTCCCGCTGGAATTGCTGAACGGGCACAGCAGTCCGCGGCCGGGGACCGATTCGGAGGTGTCGGCGATCGGGCGGCTTGATCCGGAGGCTGGGTGGAAGTTGTGGCAGGCGCCCGACTGGACCTATCCGACGACTACGTTGCCGGCGCTGGAGGCTGTGCAGGCGGCCAAGGAGCAGGGGCTTGCCGCGAGCGAGGCGCTGGATCTCGCGTTGCGCAAGGCGTTCTGGGTCGACAGTCGGTGCATCAGCTTGCGGTCGGTGTTGCTGGAGGTTGCTGCCGAGACGGGAGTCGTCGACGTCGAGCAACTGGCGGAGGCACTCGACGACGGCCGTGCTCGGAAGCTGGTGATGGCTGACTTCGCCGTGTCCCAGACGGACGCGGTCCAATGCAGCCCTCACCTGTTCCTCGCCGATGGTACGAACGCCGCCAACCCTGGCGTGGAAGTCCACTACACCGACGCCTACGGCACCGGCTTTCCGATCGCCACCGCCGACAACCCGTCGATCTACGAAACCCTCCTACTCCAAGCCGCCAACGCCCTCGAGCCCGCCTGACCCCACCCGCCAACCCGCACCGCCACATCACCCGCCCGCACCGCAGCCACGGCCCGCACTGCCGCCACAGCCCGCACTGCCACGTCACCCGCCCGCACCGCCGGCCACGCCCGTACGGCCACGTCACCCGCCCGGCGAAGGCCGGTTCTGGCTACCTTGAACACCTTGTGGCTGCCTTGAACACGTCACAGCATGTCCCAGGTCGCCGTTTGGTGTTCGAGCCACCCATTGCGGGCTCGTCGTGCTGGCGGTGGAGGCCGGCTCGGGAGTGGCGCGGCGGCTGGGCGGGGTGGTTAGAGCTCGATGCCGGTGTGGGTTTGGATGTGGTCCGGCAGCGGGTCGTGGGTATCGCCGGTGGTGGGCGTGTTGGCCGGATCCATGACGAGAATCTGCGCGCCGCCATCGGAGAAGGGCCGGTGGTAGATGCCCTTGGGTACCACGAAGAGTGAGCCGGCCGGGAGGCTGATCACCCGCTCGTCGGGGTCGCGGACAGCGATGTTGAAGTCGCCGTCCAGCGTCAGGAAGAGCTCGTCGGTGCGGTCGTGGACGTGCCAGATGTAGGAGCCCTTCACGTGCGTCACGCGGATGTCGTAGTCGTTGATCCGCGCGGCGATCCGCGGATTCCACAGGTCGTCGAAAGTAGCGAGTACGGCGCGGAGGTCGATCGGTTCGTTGGTCACGCAACCATCCTCGCCAGGTGCGTTCCGATCGCGTGAGTGCTAGGAATAACACATGTCGAAACAATCCTCGCAAGGACCGGCGCGGCCGCACAAGGTCGTGGTGATCGTCGGCGAGGGCTCGAATCCGTTCGAGCTCGGGGTGGCGACGGAGCTGTTCGGGTTGCGGCGGCCGGAGCTGCAGCGGGAGTGGTACGAACTGGTCCTCTGTACGCCGGAGCCGGCCGTCCGCATGCACAGCGGCTTCTTCCAGCTCACCGGGGTCGCCGGACTCGACCAGGCCGACGACGCGGACACCGTCATCGTGCCGAACCGCCCGGACCCCGAAGTACCGCCGACGCCGGAAGTTCTCGACGCCGTACGCCGGGCCGCCGCGCGCGGAGCGCGATTGGTGAGCTTCTGCACCGGCGCCTTCACCCTCGCGGCGGCCGGGGTGCTCGACGGCCGCCGCGCCACCACGCACTGGCGCTGGGCCGACCTCTTCGCCGCCATGTATCCCGAGGTCAAACTGGAACCCGACGTCCTGTTCGTTGACGAAGGCAACGTCCTCACCGCTGCCGGCAGTGCCGCTGCCCTCGACCTCGGCCTCCACCTGATCCGCCGCGACCACGGCGCCGAAGTCGCCAACGCAGTCAGCCGCCGACTCGTCTACACGGCTCACCGCGACGGCGGCCAACGCCAATTCATCGACCAGCCCGTCCCGCCCGTAGCCGACACGTCCCTGGCCCCGCTCCTCACCTGGATCCGCGAGGAACTGGCCAGCCCTCTGACAATCGCCGACATCGCTGCCCACGCCGCCATGAGCCAAGCAACCCTCCACCGCCACTTCCAAGCAGAACTAGGCACAACACCCCTGGCCTGGCTAACCGCCGAACGAGTCTCCCTAGCCTGCCGCCTACTAGAAGCCGGCGAAATCCGCCTGGACGCAGTAGCCCGCCAATCCGGCCTGGGCACCGCGACCAACCTACGAATCCAACTAAGACGCCGCACCGGCCTGACCCCCAGCAACTACCGCCGCCGCTTCACCCTCAACACCGCCGAGTGATGAATTGCCCCCAACCCGTACTCGCTCGTCGCCCCGGAGTCTTGAGCCCACCGAACCACCTGGCACGGATTGCCTTGGCCAAGGGCAGGTGGGATGGCCGACGGTTGGCTCTACTCGTGCTCGCTCGTGGGGCTGGAGTTATGGGTCCGCCCGAGCTGTTTGGTGTGGGCTGTCTTGGTCGAGGGTGGGTGGGGTGGCTGGCGGTTGGTTCTGCTCGTGTTCGTTCGTGGGGCTGGGGTTTTGGGCCCGCCCGAGCTGTTTGGTGTGGGCTGTCTTGGTCGAGGGTGGGTGGGGTGGCTGGCGGTTGGTTCTGCTCGTGCTCGCTCGTCGGGCTGGAGTTTTGAGCCCACCCGAACAAGCTGGTGTGGACCGCCTTGGTCAAGGGGAGCGGATCACTGCCGGGCTATGGTTTGGCCCCGCTCGTTCTTCCTCGTCGCGCGAAACAGCTCAGCCGTTGAAGTTGATGTCGACGAATCCGGCCTCGCCATCGGGTCGCGTCGGACCATGCAGCGGAAGGTCGTGCTGGCCAAGTAGCCGCCGACGGCACAGCGTCGATGCTAACGGCGACGCCACTATGAGAGCCGATGCTCGTCGGTGCTAGGCGCTGTCGACCCAAGGATCGAAGTCCGCCTTGTCCGGACCGGCAAATGGTCTGCCGGTGATAGTGAGCCGTGCTGATGGCGTGGTGTCCGCAGAGGGCGTCGGTTCGTCTGAGTTGCGGCTGTCGGGCTGCAACTTGTCGACGATCGGCGGCTGCGATTTGGCGTTGTGATCTCCCCACGGGTCGGTGGCCGCTGCGTCCTCTGGGTCGATCCAGCCGATGTCGTGGACATAGGACCAGTGCCATCCGGGCCTGGCTGGAGGATTGGTGTCAGGGCTCGGGACTGTCGTCTCACCGCTGGCGGCTCGAGCCCAGGAGGCATTATCTGACGTCGCAGGTGTCGAGTTCGTGGAGGGCGGTGAAGACCACGGGGCAGCGTCCCGCGCCGCGGGCGACGTGTCCCCGACGGCTGATGGTTGGGCGTCCGTGCCGGATGGTGCTCGAGCGTCCGTGCCGGATGATGACCGGGCGCCCGTGCTGGATGGTGCTCGACCGTCCATGGCGGATGGTGCTCGGCTGTCCGTGCCGGATGGTGGCTGGGTGTCCGTGGTGGATGGTGGCGGTATGGGGGCGGTGGTGGTCGCTGCGGGTGGTCGGTCAGCTGTTGTGATCGATGGCGGCCAGGGGGTAGTGGCCGTCGGCGCGGGTGCGGTGGCGGGGGTGGTGCTGGGCTGGTTGAGTTTTCGGCCGGTGTTTCGGGGTGGTGGGTCGGCCCAGGTGGGGCGGGTGACGTGGACTTGGTTGTTGACGATGGTGATGGTCCAGTGGCCGTCGTGCAGCGAGTTGTGATCCACCCGGCACAGCAAGACGAGGTTGGCGAGGCTGGTGACTCCGCCGTCTTGCCAGCTGATGAGGTGGTGGGCGTCGCAGTAGATGGGTGGGGCGTGGCAGATGACGCAGCCTTTGTCGCGCTGGTTCAACGCATTACGCAGACCGTTGGTGACATACCTGAACTCCCGGCCGACATCCAACGGCTGACTGTCCGAGCCCAACACGATCGGGATGATCCCGGCATCACACGCCAACCGGCGGATCGCCCCCGCCGACAGACCGTCGCCGTAGGTCAGATCCCCGGTCGCCTGCCGACCCGCCTCCAGCAGATCGTTCAGGCTGATGGTGACCGCGATATGCGGCTTGATCCCACCCCGGGTCGGCAGATCACCCGACGCCAACGCGATATCGAAGACATCCACCAGCGCATCGGCCTGACGCTTGCCCCGCGACCGCGGATCCTGCTCGCCCTCGTCGGTCTTGTGCGGCTTCGCACCGGCCTGCAGAACGGTCTGGAGTTTCTCGGCGTTCTCGCCGGCGAGGTAGCCACCGAACTTGACGCCGTCGTCGGCCTTCTTCACCCACACCTCTTCACGGGCCCTGGCCGCATCCTCGCGCGGTTCGGGGCCATCGGTGTCGAGGATGTTGCGGACCTGCTCACCCATACTGCGCAGATCACCAGGACTCATGTACCGGGCCGCCTGCACCATCGCGCCAGCCGCCGCATCAACCTCTTCCACGGGCACATTCGCGCGCTTGGGGAGCTTCTCCAGCGCCGACACGATCGCATCAGCCTGCGCCGACGACAACACCACCACGTCATCCCCGGACAGATCGTCGCCGCGGAGGGTGTGGTCAAGGAGGTCGTCGTCGGAGAGGTCGTTGCCGGGGGTGGGGAGGGCGGCGGCGACGGTGGGGTGTTTCGGGAGTGCGAGGGCGAGGCGGACGCGGCGGCGGGCCTCGGCCGGGTCGAGGCGGTAGCGTTTCTCGATCAGCCGGGCCGTGTCATGGGCACCGATCTCCTCGGCGTACCTGATCTCGTCGAGGCGGTGGAGGACCCGGTGGCGGCGCGCCAGGAGTTCTTCGATCGTGGCCTCGATGGCGTCGCAGGCAGACAGCAGTTCGTCGCCGCTCATCGTCTCCACCGCCCGGTCGTCCATACCCACAACGCTAGACGACCCCACCGACAGTTTCTGAACGCGAGAATCCTTTATCTACAAGAGAAAAGGTTCTCATGAGGCAGAGATGTCAGGTCGCGACCGGTGCTGATGTTCCCCGAGCCGGGCGCCGCCGAGAGGTGCGCTCTGGAGGAGACTGCCGTGACGCGATCGTCCCCGACCCGGGCAAGGTCAGCCGGACAGATGGCTCTCGTTGCCGGAGGCCACTGAAGTCGTCGCTCGCAGACTCGCGACTGCTGAGGAGGTGGTCAAGCGTGATGCCCCGAGATATGCCGGGTATGGCCGTGACGCTGAAGCCAGTTGATGTTCGGCAGCCGGGGGAGCCATCCCCAAGAAGCTCCGCCCGAATCGCGCGGGTGGCCAACGCGTCGGTCGCCGTTGGGTGGGTTGAGTACGAGCGGGCTCGCTGGTCACTCGGCAGCCTGGAGTCGCTTTGGCCAACGGCTTGATCGGCTCGTGGTTCAGGTCAGGTCAATGCGACGGGCGACGGGCGACGGGGTGCGGTTGCCCCTCATTCATCGCCCGGGGGTCGGCTGGAGTTGCGTGCCCGATGCGTCGGGCGGCTGGTGGGTTCGGGTGGGTGCGACGAGTGGGTGCGGGTGGGGCTAGAACATCTACTCGGAGGTGGAGGGGTCTGTGTGGAGGCGGACCTGCTTGACCCGTACTGATTCGTCGCCGTAGAGGTCTAGTTCTCGGGTGGCGCCGTCGGGGGACCAGCCGGAGTCTGTGTAGAAGGCGCGGAGGATGTCGTCTGTGGTGTTGACCCAGACGGTGACTCGTTGGAACTTGTCGGCTCGGGTGGTGTCGACTACGGCGTTCAGGAGGCGGGAGCCGTGGCCGGCGCGGGTGGCTGAGGGGTCGACGGCCAGTTCGGCGACCAGGGCGTCGTGGCGGGGGTCGGCGTCCGGGTCGTCGGAGGCGGTGATGGCGGCGAAGCCGACGATGGTTCGGCCGGCCAGGGCGACCAGCACTCGGTTGCGGGCTTCGCCGGGGGCGATCAGGGCGGCTCGCCATTGGGCGGCGAACTGGGCAGGGTTGAGGTCGGCCAGGACGTCAGCGGGGAGCAGGCCCTCGTAGGCGCGACGCCAGGCTGCTACCTGGATTTCGCCGATCGCGTCGGCCTCGGCGGGGAGGGCGAGCCGGACGCTCGACTCGGCGATCGGGTCCTCGGTGGTGCCCATCGAGGTGAGGCTTTCCGGTTCCGGTACGCCGAAGTCGTCGTGGTTCATGCCGACATCCTTTCAAAGGCCACGACAAAGGCCTCCGGCAGGACACCCGTCGGGTAGGTGTCCTGCCGGAGGCGGCTCAAAAGGGACCAGGAGGAGGGTCAGTAGACGAGCTTCCGCAGCGCAGTCTCGGCAGGGCCCCGGTACGAGCGCTTCTTCATCTGGTAGGCGGCGATCACCGAGACCGTCCAGACCAGGATGGCGGCGCCGAAGGCAGTCCAGCCGGTACTTCCGAAGCGCTGACCCAGGTTGAGGGTGAAGGGCGCCAGCAGCACCATCCAGGACACCGACTGGAACAGGTACCCGGACATCGACCGCTGCCCGAGGGCGGAGATCGCCTGGACCGGCAGACCCAGTTCGGCGGGGCGGCGCGACGCGGTGAGCTTGCCGACCAGGAGGGCGAAGAGGGCGATGTAGCCGGGGCCGCCGTACTGGCCGCTGAGGTTGTGCAGGAACTCGAGCTTCGAGATCGCGGCCTCGTCGACGTGCAGCCAGCCGGCGGCGACCAGGGCGAGCGGAAGACCGCCGAGGACGGTGATGCCCATGCCGACCGCGGCCACCCGGGTCAGGAGCGGCTTAAAAGCCAGCGGGTTCTCCAGGATCTGCTGGCGAGCGGCCCAGATGCCCAGCCAGACGATCACGGTGAAGCCGAGCACGAAGGCGGTGTGGGCCGGGTACTCCTGCAGCCGGTGGACCAGGCTGGAGCCGTAGCTCGTGGCGGCCAGCGACGAGTTCGGGCTGTTGGTCATCGACTGACCCGGTCCCGAGTTGATGACGGCCGAAGCTGCCAGGCCCGCGGCGACGATCACGTAGACGATCTGGGCGCCCCAGATCCACAGGATGATCTTGTGGAAGCGGTCGCCGCGATTCAGCAGTACCAGCGTGCAGATGACGCCGACGATGCCGTACGCGCCGAGGAAGTCACCGAAGTACAGGAGCGTCGCGTGGGCCAGGCCGAAGGCGACCAGCCAGGCGTTCCGCTTGAGCAGGATCTTGCGTACTCCGCTCGGCGTCGCGCCCGAGTTGCGCTGGCGACGGGCCAGCTGGACCAGGCCGTAGCCGAACATCACCGCGAAGACCGGGTACGCCCGGGCGTCGACCAGGGTGATCTTGACGAGGTTGAGGATCCGCTCGAGGCCGTGCGGGGTGCCGTTCAGGCCGGGGGAGCCGGCGAAGGCGAAGTTGGCGGCGTTGGCCAGGCCGATCAGCAGCAGCATCGCGCCGCGGATCAGATCCGGCGCCAGCGCGCGCTCGGCGCTGGTGACCGGGCCCCGGTGGTCGGTCACCGGGGGCTGCGAGGTGATGAGCTGCGTCACGGGGATTCATCCCTTTCGAAGAATTGTGGAGGGGTTGAGCTGTTGTCCACAATCCTGTCGCCGCGGCGGCGTCGGACCCAGTGGCCTGAGCCCACACCTGAAGGTGGTGGTAGCACCCCCAAGCCACCGTTGTGACACTTGTCGTCCGATCTGCAGAAAAAGTGTCACAAGTCGGCTATGCTCGGCCCATGGACAGCTTCCAGGCGACGATCGACGCAGACGGCCGGATCGAGCCGCGCGACGCGATGCCCGAGGGGTACCGCAAGACCCTGATCCGGCAGATCGCGCAGCACGCGCACTCGGAGATCATCGGCATGCAGCCCGAGGGCAACTGGATCAGCCGCGCGCCGTCGCTGCGCCGCAAGGCGATCCTGATGGCGAAGGTCCAGGACGAGGCGGGTCACGGCCTCTACCTGTACGCCGCTGCCGAGACGCTCGGCGTGGACCGCGCCGACCTGCTCGACATGCTGCACGAGGGCCGGCAGAAGTACTCCAGCATCTTCAACTACCCGACGCTCACCTGGGCCGACATCGGCGCGATCGGCTGGCTGGTCGACGGCGCCGCGATCGTCAACCAGGTCCCGCTGTGCCGCTGCTCGTACGGTCCGTACGCGCGCGCCATGGTCCGGGTCTGCAAGGAGGAGTCGTTCCACCAGCGGCAGGGGTTCGAGATCCTGCACACTCTGTGCAACGGCACCGACGCGCAGAAGGCGATGGCCCAGGACGCGCTGAACCGCTGGTGGTGGCCGAGCCTGATGATGTTCGGCCCGCCGGACGCCAGCTCGACCCACTCCGAGCAGTCGATGGCGTGGGGGATCAAGCGGCACAGCAACGACGAGCTGCGGCAGCGGTTCGTCGACATGACCGTCCCGCAGGCCGACGTGCTCGGCATCCGGGTGCCCGACGACGGGCTGACCTACGACGAGCAGACCGGTCACTACAGCTTCACCCAGCCGGACTTCACCGAGCTGTACGAAGTTGTCAAGGGCAACGGTCCGTGCAACCAGGAGCGCCTGGCGCACCGGGTGAAGGCCCATGAGGACGGCGCCTGGGTCCGCGAGGCGGCAGCGGCGTACGCGGCCAAGCAGGCACTGAAGAAGGAGACCGCAGCATGATCGAGCCGCTCTGGGAGGTCTTCGTCCGGTCCCGTCGTGGACTGAGTCACGTGCACGTCGGCAGCCTGCACGCGCCCGACGCGACGATGGCGCTGCGCAACGCCCGCGACGTCTACACCCGCCGCCAGGAGGGTGTCTCGATCTGGGTCGTGCCGGCCGCCGACATCACCGCGTCGAGCCCGGACGAGAAGGACGAGTTCTTCGACCCGGCCGCCGACAAGGTGTACCGCCACCCGACCTTTTACGAGGTCCCGGAAGGCGTCGAGCACCTGTGAGCGACCTCTTCATCTACACACTCAGGCTCGGCGACGACGCGCTGATCGCGGCGCAGCGGACCGCCGAGTGGATCGCGGCCGCCCCGCAGCTCGAGGAGGACGTTGCCCTGGGCAACATCGGCCTCGACCAGCTCGGCCAGGCCCGGTCGCTGCTGCAGTACGCCGGGACGGTCGAGGGCGCGGGGCGTACCGAGGACGACCTGGCCTACTTCCGCGACGAGCGCGACTTCCTCAACGCCCAGCTCACCGAGCTGCCGAACGGCGACTTCGCGCGCAGCATGGCGAAGCTCCTGTACTTCGCGACCTACCAGCACCTGCTCTACGAGGAGCTCCGCAGCTCGTCCGACGGGACCCTCGCGGGCGTCGCCGGCAAGGCGGTGAAGGAGGTCGCGTACCACGTCGACCACGCCACCCAGTGGGTACTGCGCCTTGGCGACGGCACCGAAGAGAGCCACGCCCGGATGCAGGCCGGCTTGCAAGAAATGTGGCCGTACACGGCAGAGCTGTTCGCCACCGACGACCTGGTCCAGCGGCTCGACGCGGCCGTCGACCCGTCGACGCTGGAGGAGGAGTGGCTGCGCCGGGTGACCGAAGTGATCGACGCGTCGACCTGCGAGCGGCCGACCTCGGCGTACCAGCACAGTGGCGGTCGCGAAGGCCGTCACACCGAGCACTTCGGCTACCTGCTGGCCGAGCTGCAGCACGTCGCCCGCTCGCATCCGGGAGCGAAATGGTGACGGACACCGCGATCTTCGAGGCGGTCGGGGAGGTCGCGGACCCCGAAGTACCGGTGCTGACGATCGCCGATCTCGGGGTGCTGCGCGGGGTCCGGCACGAGGGCGACGAGGTGGTCGTGACGATCACCCCGACGTACTCCGGCTGCCCGGCGATGGACCTGATCAAGCACGAGGTCGAGCTGACCCTGGACTCGCTGCAGCTGAAGGGTCGCGTCGAGACGGTCCTGTCGCCCGCGTGGACGACGGACTGGATGAGCGACGAGGGCAAGGCCAAGCTCACGGAGTACGGGATCGCCCCGCCGACCGGCCGTCGCGCGGTCGGCGGACCGGTGTCGCTGAGCCTGACGATCCGGTGCCCGCTGTGCGGCTCGCCCGACACCACCGAGCTGAGCCGGTTCGGATCCACCTCCTGCAAGTCGCTCTGGCGGTGCAACTCCTGCCGCGAGCCCTTCGATCACTTCAAAAACCTTTGAACATCCAACGCAGCAAGGCGATCCAGATGACGACGATGACCAGGCGCAGGGCGAGCTTTCATCCGCTCGAAGTCAGTGCGATCGACGAGATCACCGACGACTCGGTCGCGATCACCTTCGACGTACCGGCGGAGCTTGCGGCGGAGTATGAGTTCGCCGCAGGCCAGCACCTGACCGTGCGGCGGACCGATGACGACGTCCGGCGCAGCTACTCGATCTGCTCGCCGGCCGGTTCCGGCGTACTCCGGATCGCGGTCAAGCGGATCCCCGGCGGCGACTTCTCGTCGTACGCGTCGACCGCGCTCAAGGTCGGCGACACGATCGACGTGATGACGCCGCTCGGCCGGTTCGGGACGCCACTCGATCCCGCGCACGCCAAGCACTACGCGTTCATCGCCGCGGGCAGCGGGATCACCCCGGTGCTCTCGCTGGTCGCGACCATCCTGCAGGTCGAGCCGCAGAGCCGGGTCACCCTGCTCTACGGGAACCGCACGGCCGGCTCGGTGATGTTCTCCGACGACCTCGCCGACCTCAAGGACCGGTACGCCGAACGCCTGCACCTCGTCCACGTGCTGTCCCGCGAGTCGACCGACGTCGAACTGTTCAGCGGGCGGATCGACAAGGACCGGCTGGGCCGGATGATCGACACGATCCTGCCGGTGAAGTCCGTTGACGAGTGGTTCCTCTGCGGGCCGTACGCGATGGTCGTCGGCGCGCAGGAGTTGCTGATCGACCAGGGCGTCGCGCGCGAGGACGTGCACGCCGAGCTGTTCCACGTCGGCGACGAAGCACCGGTGGCGCGGGTTGAGGAGACGACGACCGATGCCGAGGCGGCCGAGGTGACGGTGATCCTCGACGGCCGTCGCTCGACCTTCCCGTTGGGCGAGCACGGAAAGGCAGTGCTCGACGCGACGCTCGCCGTCCGGACCGATGCGCCCTTTGCCTGTAAGGGCGGAGTTTGCGGGACCTGCCGGGCAAAAGTTGTCGACGGCACCGTTCGGATGGACACCAACTGGGCGCTCGAACCCGACGAGATCCGGGCCGGCTACGTGCTCACCTGTCAGTCCCACCCCACCAGTGACAAGGTCACCCTCGACTTCGACGCCTGAGGGCAGGTTGGTGTCATGACACCGCCGTGAGCCGATGGATGAGGCAGAATCCGAATTCTGCAACTGTCCGCTCACTGGGGGTACATCGATGGCTCGACGTTGGAAGACACTCGCCACGACCGGCGCGCTCGTCGCCGGTCTGCTCACGGTGGTACCGGCATCTGCCGTGCAGAGCGCGCCGATCCCCAAGCTGGCCTGGCATGCGTGTGACAACGCGCCGGGTTACGAGTGCGCGACGGCGAAGGTGCCGCTGGACTACGACAACCCGCGCGGCGCGACGATCTCGCTCGCGGTCAGCCGGATCAAGGCGACCGACCCGAAGCGGCGGATCGGCTCGCTGTTCCTGAACCCGGGTGGTCCGGGCGGCTCGGGCGTCCAGTTCCTCCAGAGCGTCGGCCAGAGCCTGTACTCCGATGCGGTGCGCGCCCGCTTCGACCTGGTCAGCTTCGACCCGCGTGGCGTGGCCGGCAGTACTCCGCTGACCTGCTTCAAGACGCAGGATCAGGCCGACGCCGCGACCGCGCCCTTCCCGTTCCCGGTGACGCCGGCCGAGGAGAAGACCTGGATCGGTTTCGACCGGGCGTACGCCAAGTCCTGCAAGAAGTACGCCGGACCGATCATCAACCACATGTCGACGGCGGACGTCGTCCGCGACATGGACGTGCTGCGGCAGGCCGTCGGGGACAAGAAGCTGACCTACGCCGGCTACTCGTACGGCACCTACATCGGCTCGGTCTACGCGAACATGTTCCCGGACAAGGTCCGCGCACTCATCATCGACGGTGTCATCGACCCGGTCTCGGACGCCACCGGCCGCGGCCTCGAGTGGGTCCGCAAGCCGGTCGACGCGCGGCTCGAGAGCGAGCAGGGCGCGTACCAGGAGCTGCAGGAGTTCCTCCGCCTCTGCGATCTCGGCGGCCCGAACTGCGCCTTCAGCGCCGGCAACCCCAAGGCCCGGTACGACGCACTCGCGGCCAAGCTGCGCAAGCACCCGCTCACGCTGCCCGACGGCGAGGTCGTCACCTACGCCGACATGGTCTCCCAGACGCTCGGAGCGCTCTACAGCGCCGGCGACTTCCCGGCCCTGGCCGAGTATCTCCAGGGGCTCGCCACCGCGTCGGCCAGCAAGGTGAAGGCGGCACGCACGGCGCTGGCCGCACCGGCGTACGAGCAAGGCGCTGAAGGCTTCTATGGCGTGTGGTGCACCGACTCGCTCAACCCGGCCAGCGCGTCCTACTGGGTCACTGCAGCCAGGGCAGCGGACAAGAAGTGGCCGTACTTCGGTCGCGCCTGGAACTGGGAGGCGAGCATCTGCGCGAACTGGCCGGGACATGATGCGGACCGGTACCTCGGCCCGTTCACCAAGCGCTCGGCCAACCCGGTCCTTGTGATCGGCAACCGGTACGACCCGGCCACTCGCTACGAGGACGCGGTCAGCACGTCGAAGATCCTCGGCAGCGCCCGGCTGCTCAGCGTCAGTGGCTGGGGCCACACCTCGCTGTTCTCGTCGTCCTGCGCGGACAGCAAGGCGAGTGCCTACCTACTGACCGGCGCCCTGCCCGCGAAGGGCACGGTGTGCAAGCCCGACGAGGTCCCGTTCGCCCAGCCCGCAACCCGTTCGGCAAAGGCCAAGCCGGCGTACCAGTTCAGGCCGCCGACGCGCTGACCCATGGCGGGGCGGAAGCACTTCCGCCCCGCCATGACCGTCAGGCGACGATGATCGGCAGTTGCGTCTCGAAGAGGCCGGCGAAGGTACGGCTGGGCAGGATGTGGCCCTGGTCGGGGGCGCTACGGACGATGCTGTAGCCCCAGTCGACCGCACGCAGCCGCTGCGTGTGGGTGCCGTGGTGGCCCGGGTTGGTGAAGCCGCAGTCGCCGAGCTGGAAGAACACCTGGTCGAACTGCTGGATCCGCTTGTACTGAAGGGCGTCCCCTCGCGCGTGGGTGAGGAAGTAGGCGGCGAACGAGTCGGCCATCAGCTCGGTCCGCCGGGTCGCCTCGGGGCCGGTGAGCGCGGTGGTGAACAGGTTGTCCGCGAACTGCACCTGGTGCCCGTACTCGTGGGCCAGGATCGCCTGCGCGGTGACGTCGGAGTAGCCGATCGCCTTGAAGGCTTCGAGCACCCCGTCGCCCATCACGATCATCTTCGGGATGACGAAGCCGGGAATGACCGCACCCGGGTAGGCGAAGGCGTTGAAGCTGAAGAACGGGTGGTTGCCGTAGTCGAACTTCGGCTGGTTCACCGTGGTCACGACCTCGGTGGCCAGCGCCGTCGAGATGGCATCGGGCAGGCCGTAGGCGACGTGGAACAACCGGTACATCCGGGCCGGGTCGGTCAGCATGGTGCCCTTCATCGGGACCAGCCGGATACCGGTCGCGTCGATGTCCCAGAACCGGCCGAGGTCGCGGAAGGTGTGGGTGACGTCGGTGGTGAACTCACCGGTGAGGCCGAAGGTCGACCCGGCGTCCTGCGGCCACAGCAGCGCGTCCAGCAGCAGCGGCTGGAAGCTGTTGAGGGCGTCCGCGAACTGCTGGTCCGCCGCCGTCCAGTCAGCTCGCTGGGCCGCCGCCCAGTCACGGACCGGCGTGGACGGGTTGCACGCGGTGGGGACGACCGCAGCGCTCAGGTCGTCGTCGATCGCCACCTGAGCGTTGAGCTGGGCCGCGAGGGTCGAGCCGTCGGTGGGCCTCAGCGAGTTGAGCTTGGCCGCCAGAGCGGCGGTCTGCTCGGGCGTCACTGTCTGCGTGGCCGCCGCGGTCTGCACGCCGGCGGTCGATGCCTGAGCGGCGTTGGCCGCCAGACCGCCCGCCAGCACGAGCGAGAGCAGGATCGCCGACCCTGCAAGGGACTTCTTCATGGTTCTCCTAGGACTTCGCCGGGACGGCGGTGGAGTGGTTGATGCGGCTCAGTATTGGCCGCCGCGGAGGCGCCGGTGGTGGTTCGGAGCTGTCGGAATCCGGCATGGCGGGAAGTTGACGGCTCGCGACTACGGCCCGTGTGGCGCCGAGGAACTGTCGGTCCGCGCTGAAAGAATCGGCGGCTCACGACTGATGGGGGTGGGGCGCCGTGATGGGGCGTTCGCATGCGTTGTCCGGTTGGTGCGCGGGGCTCGCGGTCGCGCCGCTGGTCGGGCTGACGACGATCGCGGAGGTGGTGCCGTTCGCCGCCGCGACGGCTGGGTATGCGTTGCTGCCGGACCTGGATCATCCGGGCGCCGGGGCGTCGCGGTTGCTCGGGCCGATCACCGGGTTCGTGTCGAATGTGGTGCGGGCTTTCTCGAGCTTGCTCTACTCGCTGACGAAGGGGCCGCGGGACGAGGACAGCACGGGGCAGCATCGGCATGCCAGTCATACGCTGGCGGCTGCGATCGGGCTCGGCTTCGCGACGTCGAGTGCGGGCGCCGCGGGCGGTTGGCGCGCAGTACTGGCCGTGGCGCTCGTCGGGTTGCTACTGGCCGCTGATGCGCTCGGCGACTGGGTCGTGACGTTGGTACTGGCGGCCGGCGCGTGGACGATCGCGGGCACGTGGTTGCCAGGGGAGTCGGCGGTCCACAACCTGCACGCCGGGCTGGATGGGATCGGCAAGTGGATCGGCGTGGCCGTTGCTGTCGGCATGTTCGTGCACTGCCTGGGCGACAGCCTCACGCGATCAGGCTGTCCGTGGTTGTGGCCGCTGCCGATCCGTGGCGAGACCTGGTACGAGATCCGCCTGCCGCGACCGTTGCGCTTCCGCACCGGCGGCTGGGTGGAGAACCTGCTGATCGTGCCGGTGCTGGTCATCGCCGGCGTCTTGCTGCTGCCCGGTGCGATCCAGTTCCTGGTGGATGTCTTCGACGCGGTGGGAGTGAGTGTGGCGCGCCGCTAGGGTCCGACCATCGGGACGGCGCGCCACACTCACCAGGGGAACTCAGCTGGTCGCGTCAGGGCGGACCAGCTGGGGGAGGACCTTGTCGAACAGCTTCCCGAACGTCACCGTCGGGATGATGTAGCGCGGGGCGAAGGTGAAGGTCGCCAGCGTCAGGCCCCAGGTGGCGGCCCGGCGGCGCTGGTTCGGCGTACCGTGATGGCCTTCCGCGCTGAAGCCGCAGTCGCCCAGGTCGTAGAACGTCTCCAGGTACTGCTGCACCCGCGTCCACTTCAGGTGCGCGCCCTTGAGATGGGACAGGTAGTAGGCCGCGTACGAGTCGGCCATCAACTCCGTACGCCGGGTTGCCTCGGCCCCCGTCAGCGGGCTGTCGAACTGGTGCCGCTCGTACTGCACGTGATGACCGAACTCGTGCGCCAGGATCGCCTTCGGCGCGACGTCGCCCAGCCCGAGAGCGCGGAAGCCCTCCAGGACGCCGTCGCCCATCACGACCTTGTCGCTCGGCAGCCCGACGCCGGGGATCGCGACGCCCTCGGCCGACCAGGCGAACGCGTTGAAGGTGAAGAGCGGGTGGTTGCCGAAGTCGAACTTGGGCTGGTTCACGATCGTCGCCATCGTGCTCGCCAGCGATGCCGCGTCGGCCGCCGAGAAACCGTGAGCCGCGCTGAGGGCACGGGCGACCCGGCCCTGGTCGAGCAGCGTGTCGCCGTGGGCGGGCACGGTCTCGATGTCCTTCGAGTTGATGTCCCAGAAGCCCTGCAGACCCTTGAAGGTGTTCTTGACCGTGTTCGTGTACTCGCCGTCCAGCCCGTAGAAGCGGCCCTTGGCCGGCTCGGGGAAGAACAGCGCGTCGTAGGTGATCGGGTCGAGCAGCAGAATGATGAACGCGTTCAGCCGGTCGTCGAGCGTCCAGTCGGCGATCGAGGCGGTGACCCAGTCCGTCACCGGCGTCGTCGCCGGGCACTCGTAGTCGTCCGGGTTGATCGCCTGCTCGGCGGTCTTCTGCAGATCTGAGTCCTGCAGCCCGAGCCGGGCCTTGGTCGCGGCGAACTTCGCCTCGTAACCGGCCGGCAGCTTCGCCTCCAGCTGCTCGAGCAAGGCGTGCGACTGCTCCGGGCTCAGATCACCGGGCGCCGTGGCGACAGCCGCACCGGGAACAGGCGCGGCCTGGGCCGGTGCGGTCATCAGGCTGCCGGTCAGTGCGAGCGTGGCGAGGGCCACGGGCAGAGCGAGGAACTTCTTCATGCCGACTCCTGGGCGGTAGGGGACGGCCTCAGTCTCACCCGCGGTTCACCTTTCAACTGCCGTTCCGCACTGTCGGAATCCGGCATGGCAAGAACCTGACGGGCCGAAATGTGAACAGATAGTGAGGAGATGACTGCAGAGAGTTCCGGCAGGAAGTTTTTCGGATTTTTTTGGTGGAAGGTGTAACGACTGCGGAGGCTGCAGCGATAGGACGAGTGAGCCTGGTGGCTGCCCGGACCCCCGAGCGGACAGCCACCAGGCCTACTCATTTCTTGAGGCACTGGGAGCGGTAATCTGAGCCCATGTCCTCTACCTCAGACACCGCCTCGACGGCCCTGCCTTTCGGCAGGTTGACCACGGCGATGATCACCCCCTTCAAGCCCGACGGCTCACTCGATCTCGATGCGGCGCAGAAGGTGGCCAGCAAGCTGGTCGACGAGGGCAACGATTCCCTGATCGTCAACGGCACCACCGGCGAGGCGCCGACCACCAGCGACGAGGAGAAGGTGCTGATCATCCGCGCCACCCTCGAGGCGGTCGGCGATCGCGCGAAGGTCGTCGCCGGGGTCGGGTCCAACAACACCGCCCACACCGTGGAGTCGGCCAAGGCGGCCGAGGCCGCCGGTGCGCATGGCCTGCTGGTCGTCACGCCGTACTACAACAAGCCGCCGCAAGAGGGCATCAAGCTGCACTTCAACGCGGTCGCCGACGCCACCGGACTGCCCGTGATGGCCTACGACATCCCCGGCCGGGCCGGTGTGCCGATCACCACCGAGACGCTGCTCGCGCTGGCCGAGCACCCGCGCATCGTCGCGGTGAAGGACGCGAAGGGCGATGTCGCCGCCACGACGAAGGTGCTGGTCAATTCGGGCCTCTACTACTACTGCGGTGCGGATGAGCTGAACCTTGCCTGGCTGGCGATGGGCGCTGTCGGGATCGCCAGCGTCGTCGGGCATGTCGCCAGCCCGCAGTACCGGCAGTTGATCGACGCCGTCGTCGCAAACGACCTGGACACCGCACGACGCATCGACCGGCAGCTGGTTCCCGCCGTCGAGGCGATCATGACGAGGACGCAGGGGGCCATCATGGTGAAGGCGGCCCTCAAGCTGGCCGGCGTGATCGAGCACGCGACGCTGCGCGCGCCGCTGGTCGAGGCGACCGGCGAGCAGACCGACTGGCTCACCACCGATCTGAAGACGGCAGGACTGATTGCATGAGCCACCCGCACCCCGATCTGCAAGCGCCGGAGCCACTCGCGCCCGGCGCTCTCCGTGTGATCCCGCTGGGCGGCCTCGGCGAGGTCGGCCGGAACATGACGGTCTTCGAGTACGACGGCAAGCTGCTGATCGTCGACTGCGGCGTGCTCTTCCCGGACGAGAACCAGCCCGGTGTCGACCTGATCCTCCCGGACTTCCAGCCGATCCGGGAGCGTTTGGACGACATCGTGGCCGTCGTCCTGACGCACGGCCACGAGGACCATATCGGCGGCCTGCCGTACCTGCTGCGCGAGCGCGGTGACATCCCGGTGGTCGGCTCGCAGCTGACCCTGGCGCTGCTCGAGGGCAAGCTGAAGGAGCACCGGCACCGCAACGTGCCGCAGCAGACCGTCGTCGAGGGCGAGACGGTGCGCTTCGGCCCGTTCGAGTGCGAGTTCGTGGCGGTCAACCACTCCATCCCGGACGCGCTCGCCGTGGCGATCCGGACGCCGGCCGGCCTGGTGCTGCACACCGGCGACTTCAAGATGGACCAGTTGCCGCTGGACAACCGGATCACCGACCTGCGGGCGTTCGCCCGGCTCGGCGAGGAAGGCGTCGACCTGTTCATGGTCGACTCCACCAACTCCGAGGTGCCCGGCTTCACCACCCACGAGCGCGACATCGCGCCGGTGCTCGACGGCGTGTTCAGCAAGGCATCGAAGCAGCGCATCATCGTCGCCTGCTTCGCCTCGCACGTGCACCGCGTGCAGCAGGTGATGGACGCGGCCGTCAAGCATCGCCGCAAGGTCGCGTACGTCGGTCGCTCGATGGTGCGCAACATGGCGGTGGCCCGCGACCTGGGCTTCCTGACCGTGCCCGGCGACACGCTGATCGACATGCGCGAGCTCGACAACTACCCGCCCGAGCAGGTCGTGCTGGTGTCGACCGGTTCGCAGGGTGAGCCGATGTCGGCGTTGTCGCGGATCGCGGCCAACGACCATCACGTAGTACAGATCCAGCCGGGCGACACCGTCGTACTGGCGTCGTCACTCATCCCGGGCAACGAGAACTCGGTGTTCCGGGTGATCAACGGGCTGACCCGGCACGGCGCGAACGTCATCCACAAGGGCAACGCGCTGGTCCACGTCTCCGGCCACGCGTCGGCGGGCGAGCTGCTCTACTGCTACAACATCGTGAAGCCGCGCAACGTGATGCCGGTGCACGGCGAGATCCGGCACCTGCACGCGAATGCCGAGCTGGCGCGGCAGACCGGCGTACCGGACGAGAATGTGGTCGTGGTCGAGGACGGGGTGGTGGTCGACCTGGTCGGCCGCAAAGCCGTCGTCGCGGGCAAGGTCGAGTGCGGGTACGTGTTCGTCGACGGCTCGACCGTGGGCGACATCACCGAGACCTCGCTGAAGGATCGGCGGATTCTCGGCGATGAGGGTTTCATCTCGGTGATCGCCGTGATGGACTCTGTCACCGGCAAACTGATGGCCGGGCCGGAGATCCAGGCACGCGGGTTCGCCGAGGACGACACTGTCTTCGACGAGTTGCGGCCGAAGATCGAGGCGGAGATCGAGAAGGCGATCGGGAGCGGGGTGGACGACATGTACCAGTTGCAGCAGGTCATCCGCCGCGTGGTCGGCAAATGGGTCAGCGACACACACCGTCGCCGGCCGATGATCATCCCGGTCGTCGTGCAGTCCTAATACAGAGGGGTGGGCCAGACGTGAGTATCACTGGTGTCAATGGAGCCGGGCAGCGCCGGCCCACCATGAAAGAGGTCGCGGCCCGGGCGGGCGTGGCGCTCAAGACCGTCTCCCGGGTGGTCAACGAGGAGCCGAACGTCAGCCCGGAGCTGACCGCGAAGGTCCAGGCCGCGATCAAGGACCTGAACTACACGCCGAACGAGAGCGCCCGGATGCTGCGCCGCGGCAAGACCGGCACGATCGCGGTCGTCATCCGCGACATCGGCGACCCGTTCTTCGCGTCGCTCGGCCGCGCGGTCGAGCTGTGGGCGCGGGGGAGCGGTTCGGTCGTGATGATCGGCCTGACCGACGAGGACCCCGAGCGCGAGCGTGAGGTCTGCCTGGAGTTCGTGGCCCGGCGCCCGGACGCGCTGATCATGGCGCCGATCGGGGAGACCCAGGAGTACCTGGCCCCGCACGTCGACGCCGGGATGGCAGTCGTGACGATCGACCGGCCGGCGCACGGGATCGAGGCCGATGCGGTGCTCGCCGACAACGCGGGCGGTATCGACCAGGCGATCGACCATCTGGTCCGGCAGGGGCATCGGCGGATCGCGTACCTCGGTGATGACGAGCGGATCTTCACGGCCCGCGAGCGGGTCGTCGCGTATCGGGCCGGGATGGCCCGGCACCGGATCGATGTCGACGAGGACCTCGTCCATCTGTCCGAGCCGACGACGGAGGGGATCGGGATCACGCTGTCCGCAGTGCTGGACCGGCCCGAGCCCGCGACAGCCATTCTGTCGGCCAACAACATGACCACTGCCGAGGTACTGCGGGGGATGGCGGGCCGTCGTGATCGCGTCGCGCTGGTGTCCTTCGACGACCTCGCGCTCGGCGACCTGCTCAGCCCCGGACTCACCGCGGTGGCGCAGTCGGCCGACGTGATGGCCCGTACTGCGATCCAGCTGATGACCGAGCGGCTGCCCGAGCCGCACCGCCCGGGCCGGACGGTCAGGGTGCCGGTGAAGCTGACGATTCGTGGCTCGGGGGAGATTCCTCCGTCGAGCTGAGCTCGCCGTACCGGGCAAGAGCCAGGGCGGCCGCGATCGCGAGAGCGAACCCGGCCGCTGCCGGTACTACGAACCCGTGGCGGGTCCGGTCGCCCAGCGCCAGGATGCCGACGGCGGCCGGAAACACCGTCTCGCCGACGACGAGCATGGCCGTCGCGGTGGTGATGCTGCCGCGTTGCAGCGCCGAAGCGAAGAACAGCATCGCTGAGGCGCCGGCGACGATCGCTGTATAGACGGCGGGCTCAGTGAGCAGGTCGATCGGCTTGAAGCTGTCGATGATCCGCCCTGAGATCGCCACCACGCCGAAGCTCAGGCCGGCGACCAGGCCCAGCAACGGCGCCCGCAACCTCTTCGGTGCCAGTCCCGCCGAGAGTCCGATGACGACCAGGACCGCTGTCGCGACGACCAGCCCCCACCGGAACCCGCTGCTGACCGAGCTGGCGCCTTCGCTCTCCGCCGACAACCCGAGCAGGCCGAGCCCGACGCACACCGCGCCGACCGCAGCCCACTCACGCCGCCCCAGCCTGATCCCGAGGAACCTCGCCGCCACTGCGGTCACGGCGAGGCTGGCCGCCAATGCCGCCTGAACCACGAAGAGCGGAAGTACTTGCAGTGCGGCGAGCTGAACGCCGAACCCGCACAAGTCCAGAGCGATCCCGACCATGAACCGCCACTGCGAGACCACCCGGAACAACAGCCGTGGATCGACTCCCTCACCACCGCCGGGCGTGGACTGCGCCGCCATCGCCTGCATGACCGACGCCAGCCCGTAGGCAAGAGCGGCAGCCAGGGCGCACAGCAATCCCCACCACATGCGCCTCACACTGTCATAGCCTCTGGTTCAGGAAGGTAACCACCACCTCCGCAAGCTCCTCGCGGTGGTCCGACAGTGCGTGGTCGGTGGGGAACAGGTGATGCTCGGCGTTCGTGTAGGCCTCCACGAGCGGCTGGTGATGCTGCTCGGGTGGCGCGGCGGTGTCTCGGGTCGCCCCGATCAGGAGCACCCGGCGTTCAGCCAGCTTCGGTGCGAGGTCCGCGAGGCGCCATTCCGGGCCGTGGGCAACCATCTCGTCCACGAGCGCCCGGCCGCTGGTGCCTTGGAGCGGGAGGAGGTCGCTGTCGAACGGTTCGACGTACTGGTCGGGATCGGGCGCGGTACCAGCGGCTCCGAAGTCGAAGCCGGCGATCGAGCCGACCGTTGGGATCGTGGGATCGGCCGCGACGGTCTGCAGCGCCGCGAACCCACCCATGCTGTGCCCGACCACCGCGAACCTCTCGGCATCGATCCGCGGATCCGCCCGCAACTGCCCGGCCGCGGCCGCCGCGTCCTCGAGAACGTTGCTCCAGGCCCAGGTCCCCGCCGAGCCCCACGATCCGCGGTAATGAAAGACGAGCGTTGCGTACCCGGCCCGCTGCAGCGCGTGGGCGAGATCGAAGTTTCGCTCCCACCCCGGAAATCCGTGCAGCAGCAACACTGCCGGATGGGGCCCGTCACCCGGCGGCAGATGAAGTACTCCGGGCAGCTCGTGCCCGCCGCTGGAGATCGGATAGGCGATCGTGCCGGCGTAGGTCATGCGACTCCTGGTTGTGATCGAACCGGTCGGTACCATCGCAACGCTAACAAGAGATGGGCCCGATCGGTACCATCTGTCTCATGCCCGTCGCCAAAGGAACCTCGCTCGACCCCGACCGGACCCGGGCGGCGATGCTCGAGGCCGCCACCGTCGTGTTCTACGAGCGCGGGCTGGACGGCGTCGGGATCGCCGAGCTGTGCTCATCGGTGGGAGCGTCGAAGGAGACTCTGTACCGGCACTTCGGCTCGAAGGACGGGCTGATCGCCGCCGTCCTGCAGGCACGCAGCGATCGCAACAACGCCTGGCTGCGGCGGGCAGCGGCCACGGGTGGGGACGACCCGGTCGCCCAGTTGACCGCGGTGTTCGCAGTACTGGGGGAGTGGTTCGACCAGCCGCAGTACCGGGGTTGCGCACTCTTGAACGCGGCCACCCAGCGGCATTTCGAGCCGGCCCACAGCATGGCGGTCCAGCACCTCGACGGTTATCAGGCGCTGCTCACCGAGATCGCCGCCGCGGCAGGAGTGCCCGACCCGGACCGGGTCGGGCGCCAGTTGCTCATGCTGCTCCAGGGCGCGACTGTGATGGCCGACCATCTCGCGCTGGGCCGGGCGGCGGCCGATGACGCGCTGGCCGCTGCCCTGCCCTTGCTGGCTACTTCCGGTACTGACTGACCAGCGGACACTGGAACGGGTCGCGGGCGCGGATGCCGACGTTGTTGAGGTAGTCGACGACGATCTTGTACGACTCGAGGAACGCGACCTCGGTGTACTTCACGCCGTGCAGTTCGCAGTACTCGCGGACGATCGGCTGGACCCGGCGCAGCGTGGGCCTCGGCATGCTCGGGAACAGGTGGTGCTCGATCTGGTAGTTGAGCCCGCCCATCGCGAAGTCGGTGAGGACGCCGCCGCGGATGTTGCGCGACATCAGCACCTGGCGACGGAGGAAGTCGATCTTCATCGTGGCCGGCACGAGCGGCATGCCCTTGTGGTTCGGTGCGAACGAGCCGCCGAGGCAGACGCCGAAGACGGCCAGTTGCAGGCCGAGGAACGCGCTGGCCTTGCCGATCGGCAGCAGGACGTACAGCGCGGTCACGTACAGGCCGAGCCGGGAGACGACGACCGCAGCCTCGATCCGCTCGACCTTGGTGGCGCCGCGCCGGAACAGGTGCTGCAGGCTCGACACGTGCAGGCTCAGGCCTTCCAGCGTCAGCAGCGGGAAGAAGAGCCAGCCCTGGCGATCCTGGTACCACTTCATGAAGCCGCGCTTGCGCTGGGCCGCATGGTCGGGTGTGAAGGCGACGACGCCGATCGCGATGTCGGGGTCCTTGCCGAGCTGGTTCGGCGCGTTGTGGTGCTTGCTGTGCTTGTTCTTCCACCAGGTGATGCTCATCCCGGCCAGGCCACCGGCCAGCAGACGGGCGGTCCAGTCGTTCCAGGCGGCCGAGTCGAAGATCTGCCGGTGCGCGCTGTCGTGGCTGAGGAACGCGACCTGGACCAGGATCAGCGCGAGGGCACCGGCCATCAGCAGCTGGAACCAGGAGTCACCGAGCAGGATGAACCCGGTGATGACGCCGCCGAGCGCGGCCAGTACCAGGCCGATGCGGGTCCAGTAGTAGGTGTAGCGGCGTCGCAACAGGCCGAGGTCCCGGACCGTGTGCAGGAGGTCGCTGTAAAGACTCGCGTACTTCTGCTGCGGTCTTTGGGGGTGCGGGTCTTCGGCGAGCAGTTGTGACAAGGAGAACGCCCCATCCGGAGTGCATCAGTCGATGCGCCACCGGGTCCAGGGCAGCGCCACGAGAAGAGTGGCTGTAGCACCCAACGGAACCACGCTGGGCGACCACACGCAACCGACCGCTCGGTAGGGGCGTGGCGAGGTCAGGCTCAGGGAGTCATCAGGCTCGCGGTGCGGAGTGTGCCGTCCAGCACACCCCTGGCCACGGCCTTCAGTCCACAGCCTTTCCCACGGGCGTACGAACGCATCGCCGCGAAGGCGTCCGGCAGGCTCAGACCGGCCCGCTCGGCCAGCATTCCCTTGGCCTGCTCGATCAGGATCCGGCTGTCCAACGCCTGTTGCAGCTGGCCGCACAGCTCTTGCCGGCCGCGGTGCTCGCGCTCGTGCAGCAGGCCGATCGTGGCCATGTCGGACAGCGCTTGCCCCAGCCCCAGCTCCTGCTCGCTGAAGGGGACGGGGCCGGTCCGGAAGAGGTTCATCGAGCCGATCGCCTTGCCTCGCAGGCAAAGCGGGAGCATCTCGGTCGTCGGGTAGCTCGGGTGATCCTGCTCCACCAGCTGGGCGGGGGAGTCGGCGGTGGCGAAGACCCGGAGTACGTGGTCGTCGTCGGTCAGGTCCAGACCGACCGCGTCCACCTCGAGCAGCTCGACTGTTGCCTCGGCCAACATGCCCAGGAAGGCAGCAAGCTCGAAGTCCTCGCCGAGCGTGTCGGCGAGCTTGATGAACACCTCAGTGAGGCGTTGTTCCCTGGACTGCACCGGAATTCCCTTCGACCCTGTGAGACTCAATCATCGATGCCCGCGCAAGCCCCCCGCGATTCCCCGGGCGAGTTGTCGGTTAGTTCGTTCCGCAGTCACCCGGACGTCACTGTGGAGGAGCACCTTCGGCTCATGAACTTGAGCCGCCGCCAGCTGCTGGCCGCCACTGCCGTCGCGGGTGCGACCGCCGCCGTACCGAGCGTGACCGCCGCCGCTTCCGTAGTACGCCGGGACCGTCCTGCTCTGCCGTCCGGAATCATGTCGGGCGACGTCACCTCGAACTCCGCCGTCGTCTGGTCGCGCACCGATCGCCGCGCCCGGCTGACCGTCGACCTGACCAACCACGGCCGGTTCGACCGGGCCGTGACGTTGCGCGGCCCGATCACCTCGGCCGACCAGGACTACACGGCTCAGCTGCCGCTGCGTGGTCTGCGTCCCGGTCAGCGCTACGACTACCGGATCGGCTTCGAGGACGCCTACGGCCGCCGCGGCGAGACCCTCGAGGGCTCCTTCAGTACGCCGGGGCGCAACCGCCCCGTGAGCTTCGTCTGGACCGGCGACACCGCGGGTCAGGGCTACGGCATCAACCCCGACATCGGCGGCATGATCGCGTACAAGGCGATGCACCAGACCCGCCCCGACTTCTTCCTGCACTCCGGCGACAACATCTACGCCGACGGCCCGATCGCGGCCTCGGTGGCGATCCCGGACGGCACCACCTGGAAGAACGTGGTGACCGAGGAGGTCAGCAAGGTCGCCGAGACGCTGGCGGAGTACCGCGGCCGGTACAAGTACAACCTGCTCGACCACAACGTCCGCGACCTGTACGCCGACGTGCCGATCGTCAGCCAGTGGGACGACCACGAGACGCTGAACAACTGGTACCCGGGCGAGATCCTGACCGACGACCGCTACACCGAGAAGCGGGTCGACGTGCTGGCGTCCCGAGCCCGGCAGGCGTTCCTGGAGTACCTGCCGATGGTGCACACCGCCGGCCGCAACCGCATCTACCGCAAGGTGAGCTATGGCCCGTTGCTCGATGTCTTCTGCCTCGACATGCGGACCTATCGTGGCGCCAACCCGGCACCGGGTGTCGCCGGTCCGGTCGCGATGCTGGGTGCCGAGCAGGCAGCATGGCTGGTTCGCGAGGCCGCTGCTTCCAAGGCGACCTGGAAGGTGATCGCCAGCGACATGCCGCTGGGTCTGCTGGTGCCGGACGGTACCGAGATCGAGGCCGTCGCGAACGGACTGGCCGGTGCGCCCGGTGGCCGCGAGCACGAGATCGCCTGGGTGCTGTCGCAGTTCAAGCGCCGGAAGGTCCGGAACACGGTCTGGCTGACCGCGGACGTGCACTACTGCGCGGCGCACCACTACGACCCGTCCCGGGCCGCCTTCACCGACTTCGACCCGTTCTGGGAGCTGGTCGCCGGTCCGGTGAACGCCGGTACGTTCGGGCCGAACGCGCTCGACCCGACCTTCGGCCCCCGGCTGGAGTTCGTGAAGGCGGCCGACTTCCCGAACCAGCCGCCGTCGGGTGGCAACCAGTTCTTCGGGCACGTGTCGATCGACCCGCGGTCGGAGGTCTTCACCGCTTCGCTGCGGGATCTGTACGGCAAGGTGCTGTGGAGCAAGGACCTGCCGGCAGCCCACCACTGACAACTCTGGGGAGCGGCCCGCTCACCAGACCGGATGCCCAGCGCGGGATGCCGCCCGCTGAAGGCCTGGTGAGCGGGACGCGCAGTAAGTTGGCTCGCATGAGCTACCCAGAGAGTCGCCGTGACGAGAGTGTCGTCGACACCCTGCACGGCCGCGAGATCGCCGACCCGTACCGCTGGCTGGAGGACCCCGACTCCGCCGAGACCAAGGACTGGGTCTCCCGCCAGAACGCCGCCACCGAGGCCGAGCTGTCGAGCTACCCCGAGCGTGCCTGGTTCCAGGAGACGATGACCGCGATCCTGGCGCGGCCGCGGGCCGGAGTACCGGTGCGGAAGTCCGGCTGGTACTTCGTCGGCCGCAACGACGGCTCCCAGGCGCAGGACGTCCTGTACGTCGCTGACTCGCTGGATGCGCTGCTAGAGGGCGGCCGGGTCATCCTCGACCCCAACAAGCTGTCCGCGGACGGCACTGACTCACTGGCCAGCTTCACGATCAGTCCAGACGGCCGGTACTTCGCGTACGGGGTCAACGAGAGCGGTAGCGACTGGACCACCTTCCGGCTCCGGGAGATCGCCACTGGCGCCGATGTGGACGACGTGGTGACCCGTGCCAAGTTCTCCCAGGCCACCTGGCTGCCGGACTCGTCGGCGTACCTCTACCTGCACTACCCGGCCAGTGGCCGTAGCGAGGGTACCGAGACGCAGGCGCTTGAGGGTGGCCAGCTGAAGCTGCACAAGGTCGGTACTGCGCAGGACGATGACCAGTTGGTGTTGAGCTTCCCCGACAACCCGCAGCTCTTCATCCAGCCCGAGGTCTCCGACGACGACCGCTACCTCGTGGTGACCCTTGCCGAGGGCACCGATCCGGCATCCCGGATCTGGGTCTACCCGGTGGACGGCAGCGTGCTGGGCGAACCGATCAAGGTGATCGACGAGTTCCGCGACGAGAACATCTTCGTGCGGATGTCCGGTGACCAGCTGGTGCTGCAGACCGACCGGGACGCATCTCGGGGCCGGGTGGTGACCTCGGACCTGGCCGGCAACTTCACGGACCTCATCCCCGAGGGCGACAACGCCTTGCTGACCGTCAGCGGCGCATCGTCGGGACTTGCCGTCGTGTCTTTGGTGGACGCTCAGCCGGTGCTCACGTTGCACTCCTTGGGGGGCGCCGACGGCCAGGTCGTGCCGGTGCCCGGCGGGGGCTTCGTGGGGTTGAACGCGTCGACGAAGTACGACGAGCTCTTCATCGGGCTCTCATCGACCACGGATCCGACGGTCGCCTATGTGGTCTCGATGGCGACCGGCGAGTTCCGGGCCCTGCCTGAGCTTGTCCCCGCGGGAGTCGGCTTCCTGTCGCCGGACATCACCGTGAGCCGCCGGGTCGAGCCCGGGCGGCAGGTGCCGTATTTCCTGATCAGCAGGGCGGACCTGGGGTTCGACGAGCCGCGGCCGACGCTGATGTACGGCTACGGCGGCTTCAGCATCCCGATCATGGCCGACTACCGGCCGGGTTGGCCGGCCTGGCTTGCGGCGGGTGGGGTGCTGGTGATCACCAACCTGCGCGGCGGCGGGGAGTACGGGAGCTCCTGGCACGACGAGGGGCGGCTTCGGAACAAGCAGAACGTCTTCGACGACTTCATCGCGGTCGGGGAGGACCTGACCAAGACCAAGGTCACCACACCCGCCCAACTGGCCATCCACGGCCGCAGCAACGGCGGACTGCTCGTCGGAGCAGTCATGACCCAGCGGCCGGACCTGTTCGCGGTAGCGCTGCCTGGCGTCGGCGTGCTGGACATGCTGCGCTTCCACCTCTTCACTGTGGGCGCCGCCTGGGCCTCCGACTTCGGACTGCCCGACGACCCAACACAGTTCGAAGACCTGCTCGCCTACTCGCCACTGCACAACCTGCGCGACGGTACGTCGTACCCGGCGACCCTGGTCGTCACTGGCGACCATGACGACCGGGTGGTGCCGCTGCACAGCCACAAGTTCATGGCGACGCTGCAGCACGCGCAGGCGGGGGACAAGCCGGTACTGACCCGGATCGAGGTAAACACCGGCCACGGCTTCGGCAAACCGGCAGCGATGGTCGCCTCCGAGTGGGCCGACCTGCTGGCCTTCGCTGCGCACCACACGGGACTCCAGCCGCAGTAGCGCGATCCGATGGATGCCTTGGGCAACGAACGGTACCGGGCCGCATTCGAGCGTGGCGCGGCTGCCTGTACCGGCTTCGGCGAGGCGATGGAGCTCACGGTCGGGCGCGAGGCCGCAGTACCGGTACTGCGGCCCGCGTCCACGGGACCGGATCGCTGAGCGATCGGGAGTATCAGGTGGCCGAGCTGGTGGCCCAGGGGCTGACGAACAAGGAAATCGCGCTCCGACTCGTGATCAGCAGACGGACCGCGGAATCGCAGGTCGTGCACATCCTGGACAAGCTCGGCTTCAGGTCACGCAGCCAGATCGCTGTCTGGCTCACGAACCAACCGGACCGTTAGGCGTTTGCCGCTCACCTGTGGGGTCCGTGTCTCACCAGGCCTTGGGTCTCAGCCCTGCACCGAGCGGTGGCGTGGGCTCAGGCTTGTCGGTGAGGTGGTGGGTTCACCAGATCTTGGGGGCGACGAGGTCGCGGGGGTCGTTGTGGGGCTGACAGCCGTGCGGCGTCTCGTCGTACTCGGTGGTCAGGCCGTTGGTGGCCAGGCTGCGCACCGCGCTGACAAGGCGGTCGACGTGCTCGCGCGTGGTGCCCAGTCCGAGGCTTGCGCGGACTGCGGTGGCCTCGGGCGAGTTGGCGAGCAGATGGCCGACCAGCGGGTGCGCGCAGAACTTGCCGTCCCGTACGCCGATCCCGTACTCCGCCGAGAGCGCCGCGGACACCAGCGTCGAGCTGACCCCGTCGATGGTGAAGCAGACCGTGCCTACCCGGTCGGCGTCGGCGCCGAAGATGTCGTACGTGTTCACGCCGGCGATCTGGGCAAGGCCGGTGCGGAGCCGGGCGAGCAGGCTGCGCTCGTGCTGCTCGATCGCCTCGCGGTGCTCGGTGATGGCGGCGCATGCGGCGGCCAGCGCGATCGCGCCGATCACGTTGGGGGAGCCGCCTTCGTGCCGGGCCGGGCCCTGGTTCCAGACGGTCGCGTCGCTGGTCACTGCAGCGGTCGCGCCACCGCCGAGGAGGTACGGGTCGGCCGCGTTGAGCCAGTCGGCCCGGCCGATCAGTGCGCCGGCGCCGTACGGGGCGTAGAGCTTGTGGCCGGAGAGTGCGACCCAGTCGACGTCCAGCTCCTGGATGTCGACCACGCGGTGCGGAGCGAGCTGCGCGGCGTCGAGGCAGACGCGGGCGCCGTGGGCCTTGGCGACGGCGGCGATCTCGGCGATCGGGAAGATCTCGCCGGTGACGTTCGAAGCGCCGGTGATGACGACCAGGCGGGGACCCTCGGGTGCTTCGCGCAGAGCGTCGGCGACGGCGGTGACTGCCGCTGCGTGGCTCGTCGGCGCTGCGAGCCTGGTGGTGCGCTCGGCGGGCCAGGGGAGGAGGGCCGCGTGGTGCTCCGACTCGAACACGATCACGGTCGCGTCGGCCGGTACGGCCCGGGCCAGCAGGTTGAGCGCGTCGGTGGTCTGCCGGGTGAAGATCACCTGGTCGTCGTCGCGGGCGCCGACGAAGCCGTGCACCTCGGCGCGGGCCCGCTCGTACCACTGGGTGGTGATCCGCGAGGCGTAGCCGTTGCCGCGGTGCACCGACGCGTACGACGGGAGCGCGGCCTCGACCGCCGCTCGCACCGACTCCAGACACGGCGCGCTCGCCCCGTGGTCGAAGTTCGCGTAGTCGGTCACGCGGCCGTCGGCCAGCGGGACCAGCAGGTCGCTCGCGACGGTGGCGGGGATGTTGCCGGTGGTGAGCTTGGCCAGGGCCGGCCGGGTGGTCACGGCGGTGTTGGCAGGCTCAAGGATGGAGAGGATCGACATGGTTCTGCTCCCGGGTGGTCCGCACTTGCCGAATCGGGGTATCCGAACGGCCGGGTCCTCACCCGGGGCACCCCACCGCGGTGGAGGGTTGCCGGCCAGCGAGCCGGGGCTTGACGCTGACACTCATGACCTGCCGAAGACGGTAACCAACGATCCGTGCTTCGCGCCAGCAGTCATCTCATTTATTGGGATACTCGCACGTATCGTGAGACGCCAGGCGTGAGCGGATGGGCTGTCCGGGGTTGTTGCTTAATGCAATGGCTCGCCAGGGGGCCGCTGGGGGAGGATGCGCGGATGACCTGGATCGCACCTGAGGTCGAGCGGCCCGAGGGCTCGCTCGTCGCGCCCGAGCGGGAGTTGCTCGCCGGCTACCTGAACTTCCACCGCACCACGCTGCTCCACAAATGCGCCGGCCTGACCGCCGACCAGTTGGCCGCCCGGCCGCTGCCGCCGTCGAACCTCTCCCTGCTCGGCCTGATCCGGCACGCCACCAAGGTCGAACGCATCTGGTTCCGCATCCACTTCGCCTCAGCCGGCCCAGCCGTCGCTGGCGCGGCCTCGACCGCTCCCGCCGACCCCGGTTCCCGGCTGGCCCCGGCCACCCCGGTTTTCGACCCGGCGCTCGGCAAGGACGCCGACTTCGAGTTGATCGACGCGAGTCGCGCCCAAGCGGAGTACGAAGCCCTGATCGACGAGTGGGCGCTGTCCGACAAGGCCGCCGAGGGCTACTCGCTCGACCAGCAGTTCACCTTCCGTGACGAGGTCTCCTCGCTCCGGATGATCTACATCCACCTGATCGGCGAATATGCCCGCCACTGCGGCCACGCCGACTTCCTTCGCGAACATCTGGACGGCGTGACCGGCGCCTGAGGCCCCTGCGGACACGCCCGGCCGCGTGGGGCTGTGACGCTACGGATGGGGCGGTGTGATCGGCGTGTGACACGTGTGACTCGAGTGGTAGTCGGGGTAGCCTGCTAGACATGGCGACCCGCACGTCTTCCCCGGCGCGGGCGCGGAAGTCGGCAGCCAGCAGCCCCGCATCGGGCCGCTCGGCAGCTGGTGGCCGCTCCCGTCCGTCAGGCGCCCAGAAGCGTGGGCAGAGCACGAAGCGCAGTGGCTCCACCGCTGCGCGCACGGCTGTGCCCAAAACGAGCAACGCGGGTCCGTTCGCGGCCGCCATGCTCGCCCTCGCCAGAGGGCTGGTCAAGGTCTGGATCGGGATCGCCCACCTACTCGGCAGCATGGTCCGCGGTATCGGCCACGGCGCCCGCGACCTCGACCCGGCCCACCGCCGCGACGGCGCCGGCCTCACCCTGATCGGCCTGGCGTTCGTAGTCGCCGCCGCGATCTGGTGGGACATGCCCGGCGCGGTCGGCAAGGGCCTCCGGGTCGCAGTGGGCGGCAGCGTCGGCATGCTCGGCTGGGCCGTGCCGCTGATGCTCCTGTTCATCGCCTTGCGCACCATGCGTCACCCGGACCGCAATGGCCCGGCCGGACGTCAGGTGATCGGTTGGACCGCGGTCTCCCTCGGAGTACTGGGCCTGGTCCACATTGCCAACGGTCTGCCGCGTCCCGGCAACCCATCGGATGGCCGGCTGCAGGATGCCGGGGGAGCGATCGGGTACGTCGTCTCCTCGCTCCTGTCCGATCTGCTCACCCAGTACGTCGCAGCGCCGCTGCTCGTGCTGCTTTCGATCTTCGGTGCCTTGGTGGTGACCGGGACGCCGATTTACGCGATCCCGTTGCGGGTCCGTGCCGCGTTCGACGTACTGCTCGGACGTACTGAGCTTCCTGCCGACGCGCCCTCGGTGACCGCGGCTGCTGACGACACCGTCCGGCTGACTCGCAAGGAGCGGCGCGCGAAGGCCGCCCTGGACGAGGACGGCGAGCCGACCATCAAGCCGTACGACTCGCCGGTGCTCGAAGGCCGCGAGATCAACAAGCGCGGCCGCAAGAAGGCGCCGATCGATCCGGACGAGGAGCCGTACGACGTCGACGCTGACGGCGCTGCTGCCGCCGCGGCCGGTGCGCCGCCGATCTACGGTGCCGTCGCGGGTGCGATGAAGGCCGGTTCGAAGAAGGACTCCGAGCCCGAGCCTGCTCCGGAGCCGCCGCCGCACACGCCGTTGCCGCAGCGGGTCGAGCAGCTCAGCCTCTCCGGCGACATCACCTACACGCTGCCCGACGGCCAGATCCTCAAGCCCGGCTCGGTCCACAAGGCCCGCACGAAGGCGTCGGACGCGGTGGTCGGCAAGCTCACCGAGGTGTTCGACCAGTTCGGCATCGACGCCCAGGTGACCGGCTACACCCGTGGCCCGACAGTCACCCGGTACGAGGTCGAGCTCGGTTCGGCGGTCAAGGTCGAGAAGGTCACCGCGCTGTCGAAGAACATCGCCTACGCCGTGGCCTCGGCCGACGTGCGGATCCTGTCGCCGATCCCGGGCAAGTCCGCGATCGGCATCGAGATCCCGAACGTGGACAAGGAGATCGTCAGCCTCGGCGACGTGATCCGGTCCGCGACCGCGCGCAACGACCACCACCCGATGGTGGCCGGGCTCGGCAAGGACGTCGAGGGCGGCTTCGTCGTCGCCAACATGGCGAAGATGCCGCACCTGCTGGTCGCGGGTGCGACCGGCTCGGGTAAGTCGTCGTTCGTCAACTCGCTGATCACCTCGGTGCTGATGCGGTCGACACCGGACGAGGTCCGGATGGTGCTGGTCGACCCCAAGCGGGTCGAGCTGAACAACTACGAGGGCATCCCGCACCTGATCACGCCGATCATCACCAGCGCGAAGAAGGCGGCTGAGGCGCTGCAGTGGGTCGTCCGCGAGATGGACATGCGCTACGACGACCTGGCGGCCTTCGGGTTCCGGCACGTCGACGACTTCAACAAGGCGGTCCGCGGCGGCAAGATCAAGCCGCCGCCGGGTAGCGAGCGCACCCTCACGCCGTACCCGTACCTGCTGGTGATCGTCGACGAGCTGGCCGACCTGATGATGGTCGCGCCACGCGACGTCGAGGACTCGATCGTCCGGATCACCCAGCTGGCCCGGGCCGCCGGTATCCACCTGGTGCTGGCCACGCAGCGTCCGTCGGTCGACGTGGTGACCGGTCTGATCAAGGCGAACGTGCCGTCCCGGCTGGCCTTCGCGACCTCGTCGCTGGCCGACAGCCGGGTCATCCTGGACCAGCCCGGCGCGGAGAAGCTGGTCGGCCAGGGTGACGGCCTGTTCCTGCCGATGGGCGCCAGCAAGCCGATGCGGATCCAGGGCGCCTGGGTCACCGAGAACGAGATCCGGGCGGTCGTCGAGCACTGCAAGGAGCAGCTGCAGCCGACGTACCGCGAGGATCTGATCGCGCCGACCGGGCCGAGCAAGGACCTCGACGACGAGATCGGCGACGACCTCGACCTGGTGGTCCAGGCGGCCGAGCTGATCGTGTCCACCCAGTTCGGCTCGACGTCGATGCTGCAACGTAAGCTCCGGGTCGGTTTCGCCAAGGCGGGCCGGCTGATGGACATCCTGGAGAGCCGGGGTGTGGTCGGGCCGAGCGAGGGTTCGAAGGCCCGCGACGTACTGGTGAAGCCGGACGACCTAGAGGACTTCGTCGCCACATTGCGAGGAGAGTGACCCGTGACCGCCCATACCGCGATGCCCCGGTCTGAGCAGCACGCTGTCGACATCGACCAAGCCACCCACGAGTTCACCGTCAAGGCCTCCCAGAAGGTGCACGGCGCGCTGGCCGTGGGTGCCGGGCTGGTCGCGATCGGTTTCGCGACCTCGGGGTCGACCAGCCCTACCGGCGTACTGCGCTGGATCGCCGCGGCCGCCTTCGCCGTGCTCGCGGTGATCTGCGCCCGGGCGCTGACCGTCGGCGCGATGCTGGTCGCCGACGAGGTCGGTATCCGGCTGCGGATCCGCAACGAATGGATCGGCACCCGGTGGGAGGAGATCGAGGAGGTCACCGTGCTGAAGCGGCGGCACCTGCTCGACGACGGCCGGATCGCGGTCCACCTGCTCGACCCCGGACCGGTGCTCAGCGAGATGCCGGCCGCGACTCGCAAGGTCACCGATGCCAACCGGCGGCTGACCGGCACCTCACTCGCGGTACCGTTCGGGTTGACGGCCAAGCCGTCCAACGGGGAAGTGGTACAGGCTCTGCACATGCTGGCTGACACGAGATGTCCGGTCAGGGAACAAGTCTGAGCTTCGCGTGACCCCGTCGAGCCCAGGGCGTTGACTGTTGTGACGTCGGCGCACTGGCAGCCAACTTCGTAGACGGTGGAGAGAGGTGGTGGGGCGTGAGCATCGGCAGCGAGCTCACGGCGGCCCGCGAACGGGCCGACATGACGATCGAGCAGCTGAGTACGTCGACCCGGATCAGATCCGGGCTGCTCGCCGCCATGGAGGCCGACGACTTCTCCCGCTGTGGCGGTAATTTCTACGCCCGCGGTCATATCCGGGCGATCGCCCGGGTGGTGAAGGCCGATCCGGAAGCGCTGCTGGCGAAGTTCGACGAGTCGCACCCGGCCCCGCAGCCGGACCGCGTCCGTCGCGAGGAACGCGCCAGCGACAAACGCCCGACCCTGCACTCCGCGCGCCCGCGCTGGGGCCTGGTCCTGGGCGCGATCCTGGTCGGCCTGATGGGCTGGGGCATCATGCGCCTGTTCACCCTCCCCAGCGACGTGGAAGCCAACGCCTCCAAAACCACGCCGACGGCTGCGGTCACCACCCCCGCCCCGAAACCCACCACCAAGCCCTCCGCGAAGCCGACCATCCCGGCAACGCCCAAGAAGCCCGCCGCCCCCCTCCGCACCAAGCTCTCCCTCACCGCCCGCGGCGACGGCTCCTACGTAACCATCCGCAACTCCAAAGGCCTCAAGCTCTTCCAAGGCGTCCTCGGCCCCGGCTCCACCCAGACCATCAACTACGCAGGCGAAATCCGGGTAACCCTCGAAAGCGGCGGCAACATCACCGTCTACATCAACAACACCAAGGTCACCCCACCCGCCAAACGCTTCACAATCCTCCCCACCGGCAAAATAGCCACCCCCGAGGACTAACCCCCAAACTCCCCGCCCCCGCAAGCCCACCCACCCACGAGGACCACCCCCCAAGGTCCCACGCACCCCCGGAGCCCCGCCGGACCCGCGAGGACCAACCCCCAAGGTCCCAGGCACCCGCCCACCCGCCGGGACCAACCACCTGCAAGCCCCGCCCACCACCGACGACCAACGTCCGGCGAGGCCCGCCCACCACCGAGGACCAACGGCCGGCGAGGCCCGCCCACCACCGAGGACCAACGGCCGGCGAGGCCCGCCCACCACCGAGGACCAACGGCCGGCGAGGCCAGGCCCCGCACGTCTGCCTGCGATGCGGCGAATCCAGACCCGGCAGAGAGTGGTGAACATGCCCGCCCACGCCTTCTGCCGAGGAACCAGCCCCAAGGGTCTCGGACTAGTCCCCAAAGGCCCCGCACCCGCAGCCCGACCAAGCGCGAGGACCAACCACCTGCGAGTCCCGGCCACCTCGTGGTCGAACCGTAAAGGCCCGGCACCCGCAGCCCCGGCTACCCCTAGGACCCCACCCTCGACGAGCCGGCCACCTCCGAGCGCTCACCACTCGCGAGGCCGAACTACTCGCGATGCCGAACTATTCGCGAGGGCGAACTACTCGCGGTGACGGGGCACCCGGGACCACACGTCAGTTCCTGTCACTCCTCGCGCCCGCAAACTCTGCGCGCACCACCCGGAGCCGACTAGCGTCGAGTCAGTACGTTCGCCCGCGAAGTCGACCCAAGCCCCCGCCCCGGCGAGCCCTCCGTCCCCCCAGGACTGGGGAGGATCCTGCCCCCAAATCGGCAGATTCGCCTCCCCACCTCCCACCAAACTCCTCCCCAACCTCGCCCCCGCACACATTCGCCGGCCGACAGCTCAACCTGCACCTAGCGGACGCCATGCCCCAGAACGCCAGCCACAGCCTCCAACTCGAACCCCAGCGCGCGAGGCCCAACCCCGATCCCGCCCCCGGACCGCAGCCCCCGACCGCAGCGCCCGCCTCCAACGCCCGACCGCCGCGCCCGGCTCCAACACCTGATCGTGCGGCCGGCTCCAGCGGCCGATCGTGGCGCCGGACTCCAGCGCCCGGCCGTGGCGCCGGGCTGCAGCGCCTGACCGCAGCGCCGGGCTGCAGCGTCCGATCGCAGCGCCTGGGTGCAGCGTCTGACCGCAGCGTCCGGCTCC
>NZ_BAAAHK010000005.1:136677-262099 GCF_039525325.1 Kribbella koreensis | reverse complement strand
GGCGGGTGGGGTGGGGTGGGGGGTAGGGGCGGGGGCGTTAGCGTCGGGGGGTGGAGACGTGGGAGTTGGGTGCGGGCGGGGTGTTGAGGTTGCCTTCGGGGCGGTTGGTGCGGGGGCGTGGGGTGCGCGACGGGGTGCCTGGCGGGGTGCTTCCGGCGTACGGGGTTTATTTGCTGGGGAAGGAGCCGCCGGCGGTTCCGTGGGAGTCTCGGTGGGTGGTGTGGCCGGACTTTCGGTTGCCTGCTGATGATCGGGATGCCCGGGACGCGTTGGTGGGGGTGCTTGCGCGGGCGGGTGATGAGCGGGTGGAGGTTGCTTGCGCGGGTGGGCGCGGGCGGACCGGTACTGCGCTGGCCTGCTTGGCGGTGCTCGATGGGGTTCCGCCGGCCGATGCGGTGGCCTACGTGCGGGCGAATTACCACGCCAAGGCGGTGGAGACCTTTTGGCAGAAGCGTTATGTGAGGCGCTTTAGGGCCTCGAGCGATTCCTGAGCGGGGGTGCCGACCAGGAGGGATTGGCCGGGAGCCGATTGGATGTCGAAGGTCTGGTAGGTGAGGGTGAGGCGGCCGGCGACCGGGTGGTTGAAGGTCTTGACCGTGCTGCCGAGGGTGTTGACGCCGTGTTGCTTCCACAGTTCGGCGAATTCGTTGCTGCTGGCAAGTAGTTCGCCGATGAGTTGGTGGACCGACTCGTTGTCCGGGGACGCCAGGCGGAGCGCCTCGACAGACTCGCGGGCGACCGAGGGCCAGTCGTCGAAGAGATCGCGGGCCGCCGGGTCGTGGAACAGGTTGGTCATCATCGGGCGCAGGTCTTCGAGTGGTGACAGCAGTGCCGCGGCGAGGGCATTGCAGGCCAGGACGTCCAGGCGGCGATTGATGATGTAGGCAACGGCCTCGTCGAAGGCATCCATGAGTTGCCTCAGCGCGGGGGCGACCTCTTCGGAAGGCGTCTCGGGCTTCGGGGCCAGGCCTGCTAGTTGGTACGCGTACCAACGACCGTTCTGACCGAGGCGGAGGGCGCGAGCGATGGCATCGACGACCTGGCCCGACGGGTTGCGCTCGCGACCTTGCTCCAGACGGGTGTAGTAGTCAGCGCTCACGCCCGCAAGCACAGCGACTTCCTCGCGTCGCAGGCCGGCGACCCGCCGAGCACCCGACACGGCCAACCCGACCTCCTCGGGGGTGAGCTGCGCTCGGCGTACGCGGAGAAACTCGCCTAGGTCGTTCATAACGTTGAGATTAGCTACTGTCACGCAGATGGATGAGGATGCTCCGGAGAAGGCGGGCTATCGGCGGTCTGCGGGGTCGGCGCGTGGTGAGGCGCGGCGGCGCGAACTGCTTGAGCGCGTGACCGATGAGGTCGGGGCCAACGGGTTGGTGGACTTCTCGCTCCGCCGGGCCGCGCGGGCTGCCGGTACGACGCACAAGGTGTTGCTCTACTACTTCGACGGACCCGAAGACCTGCTCACCCAGGCCGTGCTGCAACTGCGTGAGCGACGGATCGACCGCAGCCTCGCAGCCGCGGATCTGGCGGACTCGACGCTGGCCGGCCGGGTACGGGCGATGTGGCCGGTCCTCGTCGGCGACGAGTCCTGGGTGCTCGACCAGGCGATCGGCCTCGCGATGTACGACTCCGCCCGGTACGCCGAACTCGCCCGCACCGCGTCGGTGCGCTACCTGCCCGCGCTGATCTCGATCTGCCCGCCCGACTGGCCGGACGAGCGCAAGCATCAGGTGTCCGAGTTCATCCTCGCCGTGCTGCGTGGATTCCTGATCGAGTGGCGGACGAGTGGCGACGGACCCGGGATCGAATCCGGCTTCGCCGCGTTGAGCCGGGCGCTCGACCACGAAGAGGCCAGGACCTAGCGCGCCAGGTTGCGACTCGACAGTTTGCGAACCACGTGGTTCACTTTTGGCATCGGAGAGCTTTCGCCAGAGGTGGGGTGCGTCATGGAACGCGAGTCGGTGCGGTTCGTCAGCGGGGATGCGGAGTGCGCGGCCTGGTACTACCCGGGTAGCAACGGCGGGTGCGTGGTGATGGCCGGCGGGTTCGGGGTGACGAAGGAGCCGGGTACGGACCTGTTCGCCCCGCGGTTCCAGCGGGCCGGGTTCGGCGTACTGGCCTTCGACTATCGGCGGTTCGGGGAGAGCGGCGGCTCACCGCGACAGGTGGCGCGGGTCGGTGAGCAGCTGGTCGACTGGCAGGCGGCGATCTCGTACGCCGGGTCGGTGCCTGGGGTCGAGAGGGTCGCGGTCTGGGCGTTCTCGTTGTCGGGTGGCTACATCTTCCCGATCGCCGCGCGGAATCCGCAGTTGGCCGCGGCGATCGCGCAGACGCCCAACGCGGATGGGCCTGCTGCCTCCCGCAATGCGGCGCGGCACCAGAAGCCGCTGACGATGCTGCGATTCGCTGGACGCGCTGTGGCTGACGGGCTCGGCAGTCTGATCGGGCGGCCGCCGCTGCTCGTTCCGCTGGTCGGGCCGCCTGGCACGGTTGCGCTGTTGACGACGCCGGACTCGCTGCAGACGAACGAAGCCCTTAACCCGGGCAATAAATACAGCGACTGGATCCAGGCAGTCGCCGCCCGCTCAGCCCTGCGAATCGCCGCCTACCGGCCCGGCCGCGCTGCCTCGCGAGTGAAGATCCCGCTCCTGGTCGTCGTCGCCGACCAGGACCAGACGGCACTCGCCCAACCTTCCATCGACGCTGCTGCGCAGACCCCTGGCGCAGAACTCCTTCGCGTGCCTGGCGGCCACTACGCACCCTTCCTCGAGCAGCACGACGTCGTGGTCGAGGCCGAAATCGCCTTCCTGACAAAGCATCTGGTCGCGACCGACCGGCAGCCCACCTGAGCGTGGGTGTGGTGCACCTAGGAAGAGCCGGTCTGCCGCGGAGGCGGTTGGCGGCGCAGGGTGGCAGGTATGGAGAAGCGAGTGGCGCGGTGGGTCGAGAGCTATGTGAAGGCTTGGCGGAGTGGGGATGCGGCGGAGATCGGGGCGCTGTTCAGTCCGGGGGCGGAGTACCACGAGTGGCCTTATGCGACCGACTGGATCGGGCGGGAGGCGATCGTCGAGGGGTGGCTCAGCCGGCAGGACTGGCAGGCGGGTGGGTGGGAGTTCGAGTGGTCTCTGCTGAAGATCACCGGGGATACGGCTGCGATCGGTGGTACCGGCGTGTATCGCGAGCTCGGGACGTTCTCGAACTTGTGGACGGTGACGCTCGACCGGCGGGGCAAGTGCGTGATGTTCCGGATGTGGAACAACGAGATATCCGTTTGACGGTGGCTGCCGCGGCGCGTTTGCTCTGAGGGTGACGATCGAGCGCAGCAATCCCCCGGCCCTGCACGCGACTCCCGGCTACCACCACGTGACGAAGATCCGCGCCGACGAGCTGATCATGTTCGCCGGGCAGTGCCCGCTCCAGCCGTCGGGTGAGCTGGCCAAGGGCGGGTTGAGCGGGCAGACCGAGCAGGTGATCCAGAACATCCTGCTCGCGCTCGAGGCAGCCGGCGCACGGCCGGAGGATGTCGTGCGGACGGTCATCTACGTGGCCAGCCCGGATCGCGCGCAGCTCAGCGCGGTCTGGACCCAGCTCAACGAGTCCCCGCTCGCGCCGGCCTTCACCAGCGCGAGCACACTCCTCGGCGTCGCCCAACTCGGCTTCCCCGGCCAACTCGTGGAGATCGACGTGACGGCTGCTCTGTGAGAGCGCCTGCCGAGGTCGTCCCGTACGACGAACGCTGGCCGGACTGGTTCGACCAGATCCAGGTCGTGCTCGAAGGGCTGCTCGACGGGCTGTCGTACGAGATCGAGCACGTGGGAAGTACCGCAGTACCCGGTCTTGCCGCCAAGCCCATCATCGATATCGATGTGGTCGTGCCGAGTCCCGATGAGGTTCCGGCGGCCGTTGCCGCGTTGGTGTCCGGCGGCTATGAGCACCAGGGCGATCTCGGGATCGCCGGCCGGGAGGCGTTCGGGTTGCCGGCCGAGGTGGCGCGGTACCACCATCTGTATGTCGTTGTGGACGGCAACAAGGCGCACCGCGATCACGTGATGCTACGGGATCGGCTGCGGGTGGATCCGGAGGCGCTTGCCCGGTACGCCGCACTTAAGCGCGAGCTGGCGCCGTTGTTGCTGACGGACCGTTCCGCTTACGTCGACGGCAAGAGCGCGTTGATCGGGGAACTACTCAGGTGATCGAGTGGTTGGCTTGCAGCAGACCGTGTGGATCGTAGACGCCACGGAGCCACTTGAGGCGGTCGTGGTCGGCGGGCTCGAAGGCGTACCGGAGTTCGTCGTCGGTGAGAGGGCCCATGCTGAAGTTGAGGGATCGGCCGATGATGTCTTTCGACCAGGGCGCGAGGATCGCATCGTGCAGGGCTCGCAGGTCGTCCTCTCCTGGTGACAGGACAGTCATCGAGTACTGCGCGTCGCGGTGCCCGACAGCGTTCTCAACGGCCGGCTTCTGCGACAGCGCACCACCAAGGTGCCGGATCCCAACCACACACATCACCGGCGCACTCGGCCCGGCCAGCTTAGGGATGGTGTCGAGGGTTTCAGGGTCGAGATCGCTCAGCAACGCATTGCGAGAGCTGAACGCATCGGGCCGCCCGGGCTCGTCGAAGATCCTCCCGGACTCACTGAACGGCAACTCGCCCACGGTATCGACAAGCGGCTCACCCAGAGCATCGCGAAGGATGCTGACCAACCGTGGGGCGTCGAGACCATCCGGGATGATGCTGAGTTGGATTTGGGCGACGTACTTGCCTCGGAGTTCGGTGGGGATCTGCTTGAGGTTGGGGAGTGGGAGAACGGCTGCGGCTGAGGTGACGGTGTCAGGGACGGTTCGGGTCCAGTCGCGCCAGGTTTTGAGGACGTCGGGGGTCGTCGCGAGGTCGTAGTACAGGCTGCCGCCATGGAGGGTGGGGATGGGGAAGAGGTCGATCTCCATCGCGGTGACGATGCCGAAGTTGCCGCCTCCGCCGCGGAGGGCCCAGAAGAGGTCGGGGTCGTCTTCGGCCTGGCGTAGTTCGCCGTCGGGGGTGACGACCTCGATCCGGCGTACGTGGTCGGCGGCGAAGCCGTAGCGTCGCGCCATCAGGCCGAGGCCGCCGCCGAGGGTGTACGGGACGGCGGTGACGCCGGGGAAGCTGCCCGACATCGGCGCGAGACCGTGCGGCGCGGTCGCGTCGATCACCTGCTGCCAGGTCGCGCCGGCTTGGACCCAGGCAGTCCGGTTCCGCGCATCGACGGTCACCTGGTTGAGACGAGTGGTCGTGATCAAGAGGCCGCCGTCGAGCGGAGCGCCGTGTCCGTGGCCGCTGGCTTTGACGGCGATCTTGAGGCCGTGCTCGCCGGCGTACCGGACCGCGCGCTGCACGTCCTCGGGAGTGGTGGCGCCGACGATGTGGGCGGGCCGATGGGGTTCGCGCCGCTGGAAGCCGAGCCGCTCCTCGTCGTACCCGGGAGTGCCGACGGTCCAATGCTTTCCGGTGAGCCGATTCATGCCACCGACGCTAGAAGCCCTTCCGGACTCATCTTGTCCGCAAGGTGTGCCAATCTGAGATCCATGAGCACGCGGAAGGACCTGCCCGGGCGACTTCTGCGGCTGCTCGCGCTACTGCAGAGCCGCCGCGAGTGGTCCGGCAGCGAGCTCGCCGAGCGCCTGGGCGTCACCGACCGGACCGTACGCCGGGACGTCGAGCGCCTCCGATCCCTCGACTACCCGGTGACTGGCACGACCGGTACTGCGGGTGGCTACCGGCTCGCATCGGGCAAGAACGTGCCGCCGCTGGTGCTCGACGACGACGAAGCCGTCGCGGTGGCGATCGGATTGGCCGGGGCTGCGGCGTCCGGCGTCAGCGGGATCGCGGACAGCTCGATGAGCGCACTCGCCAAGCTCGAGCGAGTCCTGCCGGCTCGACTGAGGCCGTCGGTGGCTGCCGTCGGTGCCGCGGAGGTGGTCGGGCGGGAAGGTGCTCCACGGGTGGATCCCGGGCTGCTCGCAGTACTGGCTGCTTGTTGCCGTGACCTGGAGATCGTTGCCTTCAGCTACAAAAATCGGCGCGGGGACGACAGCCGGCGACGGGTGGAGCCGACGCAACTGGTGTCGGTGGTCGGCCAGTGGTATCTGCTCGCCTTCGATCCGGAGCGCGACGACTGGCGGACGTTCCGGGTGGACCGGATCGGCGAGCTGGCGCCGACCCGGCATCACTTCACTCCGCGCGGACTGCCGGCGGCTGACGCAGCGACGTATCTCGCCGAATCGTTCGCGGGCGCCTCGTACCGGCACAGTGTCCGGATGGTCGTGCAATTGCCGGCCGACGAGGTCCGCCGGAGTTTCTTCCACGGGTCGCCGGGGACGATCTCGCCGCTCGGGCCGGACAGTTGCGAGTACCGATTGAGCGCGGACTCCCCCCGGATCCTGGTCCAGTACGTCGCGGCGATCGCTGCCTCCGGCGCCGACTACACGTTGGAGGCGTCGCCGGAGACCGCCGCGTTGTTGCGGACGGTCGGGTCGCGCTTGGTCAGGCCGTGATCAGGCCCAGGCCCAGCGTCACGACACCGGCCGCGAGCGAGAGGGCGCCCAGCCAGAGCACCCAGATGAACTGGTTCGGCTTGGTCAGGCCCTTGCCTGCCGACGAGGCGAAGAAGCCACCCGACATCAGGATCGCCGCGACCGGGATGCCGAGCCGGCCGAGCCAGAGCGGGAAGCCGGTCAGGCCGGTCTGATCGACATACAGGAGCCCGACCAGGCTCAGGATGACCAGGACACCGGCGTGACCGTGGCCGGCCCGGGCGAACGACTTCTGGAAGTCCGTCATCGGGACGTCGCCACGGACGATCTTGGTCATGAACCAGCCGCCGATCTGGATCGTGACGATGGTGAGCAGGATCGCTCCGGCGATGATCCGGGACGCGTCGCTCAACTGCATGGGCCTTCTCCTTGCATGGATAGTGACGGTATCCGTTTATGGATACTGCTACTATCTATCACGGTCGAGGGAAAGGCAAGGGATTTATGCGGATCGCAGAGCTGAGCCGAATCTCCGGGGTGCCGGTGCCCACGATCAAGTACTACCTTCGCGAGAACCTGCTCCCCCCGGGCGAGCTCACCAGCCCGAACCAGGCCTCGTACGACGAGACGCACCTCCACCGGCTACGCCTGATCCGCGCTCTGGTCGACCTGGCCCAGGTCCCGGTCGCCGGCGTCAAGGACGTCCTCGAAGGCCTCGACTCGCCCACCATGCCCCTCCACGACAAAATCGGCCGAGCCCACCGAGCCATCACCCCCCAACGTCAACTCCCCTCCACGTCAGAGGCCCACGACGCCGCGACTACTCAGGTACAGGAACTCTTGGCGTCGCGAGGCTGGTCGGTAGAGCGCGACGCCCCCGCCCTCAACACCCTGATCGAAACGATCGCCGCCCTGCGCACCCTTCACCAGGACCACCTCGTCGATTTCCTCGACTCCTACGCCGCCGCCGTCGAGTCCTTCACCGAGATCGAGGTTGCCGCCGTCACCACCCGCACCTCCTCCGACGAAATCGCCGAAAGCGTCATCGTCGGCACCATCCTCGGCGAAACCCTCATCTCCAGCCTCCGCCTACTGGCCCAGGAATCCATCTCCGCCAAACGCTGGACCAAACCGGCCGGCAACTAGCGGACGGCCTGCCAGAGGTGCTGAACGAGCTGGATGGGGTTGCCGTCGGGGTCGGCCGTCCAAGCGATCAGCAACCGATCGAGCCACTTGTGTGGGGGCGCCAGAGCGGGCGCACCGCTCGCGGTCAGTTCGGCGAACGCCGCAGTCGTGTCGTCAGTCCAGAGGATGACAGCTGCTCGCTGGCCTTCAGGCACTGGATCAAGGCCGTGATCGTCGCGCGTGGATGCGACAGAAGCGATGCCGATCTTGTAACCATCCAACGCCAGATCGAGATGGATCGGCTCACCCTCGGTGGGCACCCTGAAGGTCTCGGTGAATCCCAGACGCGCATAGAACGCGGCGGCGCGTGGGAGATCCTGGCTGAACAGGATCACTTGCGGACTGTGGAACAACACGCCGCCCCCTGACCGACTAGCCGTCGTGGGCCATGTCTACGAAGCGGGAGTAGTGGCCTTGGAAGGCTACGACTATGTCGGCGGTGGGGCCGTTGCGGTGTTTGGCGACGATGAAGTCGGCTTCGCCGGGGCGGGTGGATTCGCGTTCGTAGGCGTCTTCTCGGTGGAGCAGGATGACGACGTCGGCGTCCTGTTCGAGGGAGCCGGACTCGCGGAGGTCGGAGGCCATCGGGCGTTTGTCGGAGCGTTGCTCGGAGCCTCGGTTGAGCTGGCAGATGGCGATCACCGGGAGCTCTAGTTCCTTGGCGAGCAGCTTGATCGAGCGGGAGAACTCGGAGACCTCGAGCTGGCGGGACTCGACCTTCTTACCGGACGTCATCAGCTGGAGGTAGTCGATGACGATCAGCTTCAGGTCGTGCCGCTGCTTGAGGCGGCGGGCCTTGGCGCGGATCTCCATCATCGTCAGGTTGGGCGAGTCGTCGATGAACAGCGGGGCCTCGGAGACCTCGCCCATCTTGCGGGCCAGCCGGGCCCAGTCCTCGTCGGTCATCTTGCCGTTGCGCATGTGGTGCAGCGGCACCTTCGCCTCGGCCGACAGCAACCGCATGGTGATCTCGTTACGGCTCATCTCCAGCGAGAACACACACGACGTCAACCCGTGCTTGATCGACGCGGACCGCGCAAAATCCAGCCCCAGCGTCGATTTGCCCATCGCCGGCCTGGCCGCGACGATGATCATCTGGCCGGGGTGGAGGCCGTTGGTCAGTTCGTCGAGGTCGGTGAAGCCGGTGGGGACGCCGACCATGGCGTCGCCGCGGGAGTCGATCGCCTCGATCTCGTCGAGGGCGCCTTCCATGATGTCTTTGAGGGGGGCGTAGTCCTCGGTGGTGCGCTTCTCGGTGACGGAGTAGATCTCCGCCTGAGCCTGGTCGACGACGTCGTCGACCTCGCCTTCGCCGGCGTAGCCGATCTGGACGATCTTGGTGCCGGCCTCGACCAGGCGGCGCAGGATCGCCTTCTCCCGGACGATGTGCGCGTAGTAGCCGGCGTTGGCGGCCAGCGGGACCGACGCGACCAGGGTGTGCACGTACGGCGCGCCGCCGATCCGGCCCATCTCGCCGCGCTTGGCCAGCTCGGCGGCGACGGTGATCGCGTCGGCGGGCTCACCCCGGGCATACAGGTCGGTGACCGCGTCGAAGACGATCTCGTGCGCCGGCCGGTAGAAGTCCGTGCCGCGCAGGGTCTCGATCACGTCGGCGATCGCGTCCTTGCTGAGCATCATCGCGCCGAGCACGCACTGCTCGGCCGCCAGATCCTGAGGTGGGGTGCGGTCGAAGCCCATCTCCGGGTTGCGTTCTTCGTTCCCGCCGCCCGGCCCCCCGCGGAACTCCGCAACGCTCACTCGTCCAGCCTCCTCGTCCTGCCCTGTTTCGAACACCTGATCGAACCCTAGCGAACATCGCCGACACTTTCGCGGGCAGTCACGCGACCGTACGCCCCTCACGCCGACCCCTGGTAGCCAGCCGTCCACAGGGGGTGTGGACAAGCCGTGCATAACCCCACGATGAGCTGTGCACAGGTTGGGCATATCCCTGTGGATATCTGGGGACAAAGATCCACAACCCGGGCCTGACCTGCGGTTTTGTCCGCCCACAACTGTGGAGAAGAAAAAGATTCGATACCCACAGGTCCAGTGCGCGGCGCACCGGCGCGGCCAGGCACAATGAGCCCCATGCCCCTTACCAGCTGGTCGCAGGATCGGGAGATTCTCCGGCTGGCGGTACCAGCCTTCTTCGCGCTGGTGTCGGAGCCGCTGATGCTGCTCGCCGACTCGGCGATCGTCGGCCATCTCGGTACGCCGCAGCTCGCGGCCCTCGGCGTCGCGGGCACCATTCTGCAGACGCTCGTCGGCATCTGCGTCTTCCTCGCCTACGGCACCACCTCTGCGGTCGCCCGGCGGATCGGGGCGGGTGACCACCGAGGCGCGCTGACGCAGGGCATCGACGGACTCTGGCTGGCCCTGCTGCTGGGCGTAGTACTTGCCATCGTCGGCGTACTACTCGCCCCACTGGCCATCAGCGGCTTCGACCCGTCGCCGGACGTCGCGGACTACGCAGTGACCTATCTGCGGATCAGCTGCCTCGGCATCCCGTCCATGTTGCTGCTGCTGGCGGCTACCGGCGTACTGCGGGGTCTGCAGGACACTAAGACACCCATGATCGTGGCGATCTCCGCCAACCTCGCCAACATCGGCCTGAACCTCTTCCTGGTCTACGGACTCGACCTGAACATCGCCGGCTCAGCACTGGGCACAGCGATCGCCCAGACCGCAGCAGGAGTCGCACTGGTCTGGGTGGTAGTCCGTGGAGCCCGCCGCGACGGCGCCAAGCTACGTCCCGACCGCCCTGGCATCCTCGCCTCGGCGCAGGCCGGAATCCCTTTGGTGGTTCGCACTCTGACGTTGCGCGTGGCAATCGTCCTGACAACGTTCGTCGCCACTTCCCTCGGTACTACGTCGGTCGCCGCCCACCAGGTCGCCTTCACCCTCTGGTCCTTCCTGGCGCTGGCACTCGACGCCATCGCGATCGCCGCGCAGGCGTTGACTGGCCGGGCTCTCGGAGCGGGCGACGTCTCCGGGACGCGGGCGATCACGCGGCGGATGATGTGGTGGGGGCTGGTCTCGGGCTTCGTCGGTGGACTCGCGTTGTGGGCGCTGCGGGACCTGTACGTCCCGTGGTTCACGTCCGATCCCGAAGTACGGCACACGCTGGCCGCGATCCTGCTGGTGGCGGCGCTGTGGCAGCCGGTCAACGGGGTCGTCTTCGTGCTGGACGGCGTGCTGATCGGCGCCGGTGACGGGCCTTATCTGGCGATCGCCGGGGTGATCGCGCTCGTACTGTTCGTGCCGCTGGCGCTCAGCGTGCTGTGGTTCGACGGGGGCGTGGTGGCTCTGTGGTGGGCCTTCGGCGGCTTCATGCTGCTCAGGCTGCTGACCCTGCTGACCCGCGAGCGCCGGGACAGCTGGCTGGTGACCGGGGCGACACGCTAGGCGGCTGACCTGGTTTTGCGGCATCGTGGGCTGCGGACGGAAGGAGCGGCATGGCCGACACGGACGACGACGACCTGGAGCAGGTCCACGAGGACGCGGAGCTCGATGCCCGCGAGGAGCGTGAACTGCGCGAGGCCCGGCTGCGGCGCGACGTTGCCGCCGAGCACGACGCCGAGGTCACCGACGCGATGCGCCGCGCCGATGTCGCCGAGGGGAATCACCGTCGCCTCCGCGCGCAGGCTGCCGACGAGCGGCTGCTGGGCCGGTCCGACTCAGCCCACGCCGCGCGCCTGCGTGCAGATGCTGCTTCTCGGGACGACGCCACCGACCTGCGGGCTGCCGACCGGGCCCAGGCCAGGTCGGACTCTCGCTACCGCGCGGCCGTCGATGACGATCGCCGGGCCGACTGGAACTATGCCGAGGGCCGTGCCGAGCGGAGCCGGTCCGAGCAGGCTCCTGCTGCGGAGGCTGTCCGCAATGCTCCGGAGGAGCCGCCGGTGGCCCGCAAGAACGTCAAGCCGGTCCGGCGCCGGATGAAGGACAAGGAGCAGGACCCGAAGGCCCTCCGCCACTTCGGCCTCGGCGACTGACCTAGCTGGGTGTGGCCGCCGCGGTCAGGTGGCCGGCGCGGATGATCACGAGGTTGGCGGCGACCACCAGGACGAAGACGGTCGCCAGGATGTGGTGGTCGCGCGTCCACAGCGCGAGGCCTGCCAGCCCGAAGAAGGCAACCTTCACGACGGTCGTGATGACCGGGTTGCCGTAGCTCGCAGTAGGGGCGGCGAACAGACCCCAGATGACGGCGGCGGCCACCGGCAGCCCGATGGCGAGCACGAGGCGGAGCGCAGTACTGCTGCTCGCGTTCCAGCCCCACCAGGCGAACACCGCAAGGCCGGCCAGCTCCACCACGAAGGCCAGGCCCAGGTTGCTCCAGCGCCAGATCTCGTACATCGTCCCCAACCCCTCACCTAACGAGAGCAGCGCTCTCTCTTGCTGCCAGTGTGGGTGCTGCCGACAGCAAAAGCAAGAGCACTGCTCTCGAAATGTTCTACCGCTCTCCGAGACCGGTCAGATGCCGCGCAGATTCGGTTGGCGCTGGTCGAAGAAGAGGCCGGCGGGCGGCTCCTCCACGGGAAGCGGTGGGATCGGGTAGTCGCTGTGCACCCCGCGGCAGGCCGCGAACGGGCCGTCCGGGTCGAGCAGCGCCTGCATGTGCGGGTCTGCGTGGTCGCGCCACCAGACCGACATACCGGTCGCCGGGTCGAGCCGCAGGTGCTCCCAGGCCCGCCAGATCGAGTCCAGCCGGCTCAGAGCCTCGGCATGCCGGAACCACTCCGGGCACCACATGTACTGCTGGCCGATACGTCGGCAGTACAGGTAGACCAGGCGGTCCTCGACGAAGGCCGCGACGTGCGGGTAGAAGAGTTCCTGCTCACCATCCACGGCGCTGCTCCTCCGTCTGCTCCCAGATCGGCACCGGCGGGCCCGACGGCGCGGCCGGGGCCTGAGGCGCCCCACCCGTGCCGGCTGCCACCCATGCGTTCGCCCCACCCTGCACTGCCATCCCCGCAGCAGCACTCGGGTCGTGGTGGGCCAGTGAGGCCTTCACCGCGCCCGCGTCGGGGCGTGCCATCCACGGCACGGTCTTGATCATCGTCGCCGGGATACCGGACGGGAAGATGACAGCGCGGCCGGGCGGCATCGAGGCGAGGTCGGAGACCTCCATGATGTGGTGCCGCTGGGTCTGCTTGCTCGTCCCGCGCTCACCCTTGTTGTACGAGACCGAGCTGGACAGGATGTCGTAGTCGCCGATCAGCTTGCTCAGCCGCTCGAGGAAGTTCGCGTCGGACGCGCCACCGCCGTACACCCGGATGTTCGCCGCGGACCAGAGCTTCTCCATCCCGCGCTCGCCCCAGCACTCCATCCCCTGCGCCCAGGACTGCAGGATCGTCATCAGCACGATGCCGCGGGAGCCGAAGTGGCTGTAGAGGTCCGGCAGGTTCTTCCAGCGGCAGACGTTCGCCGCCTCGTCCAGTACGCCGACCAGCGGGTTGGGCAGCCGCCCCATCGGACACGTCTTGGCGTAGTCCTCGGCGGCCTCGACGACGGCCACCGTCAACGCGGTCACCAGCGGGCCCGCAGTACCGGCGCCTTCCTTGGACAGGCTGTACAGCGTACCGCCCTCGCGGACAAACTTGTGCGGGTTGAACTGCGGCCGGTTGTCGTTCGGCCCGGCCGGGGTCACCCAGCGCGTGACCTTGCGGTTGACCAGGAACTGGGCGCTCTGCTGGGCGGTGCCGTAGACACCGGCGCGCTGCTTGTCGGGTGCGTTGATGACGCCGGACAGTGCGTCCGCGGAGAGCTGCAGACCTGGGGTGGAGCGCAGGATGCGCTCGGGCTCGTCGTTGCGCTGGTCGGCCAGCCAGCTGTAGACCTGCGTGATCGGGCGCTTGGCGACGGCCGCCGCGAGCAGCAGACCGGCCAGCAGGTCCGTACCGGCGGAGTCGAAGAAGGCGTCCGTCTGGGCGCCTTCCTTGCGCTGCGAGGCGACGAAGTGCTCCGCCAGCTCCCGCGCCTTCGTCTCGTCGGTGATGTAGCTGAGCGGGTTCCACCACCAGCTGTTCGGCTCGCTGCAGACCTCCTGCGGGTCGAACACCCAGACCGGGCCCTTCTTCGACCGGGGGTCACGGGTGGCGTCGACGATGTCGCGCTTGTTCGAGGTGGCCACCACTGCGCCCGGAGCGTCCAGGATCGCCGGTACGGCGCGAGACGTCGTCTTACCGGTACGGGGACCCCAGATGTCGACGTGCATGTCCTCCCAGGACCCGAAGACCTCCAGGTTGTCCCGGACGGTACGGCCGATCATCACGCCCGGCCCCGCGTGCCCGGCGCCCAGCCGGTTGGCGATCTCCTGCGCGCCCTGGCGGGTGAGCTTGTAGATCTCCTTGCGCTTCGACATCAGCTGCGCGGACTTGTCCACCCGGGAGCCGGAGTCGCGCCTCCTGGTGACCAGGTACCAGGCGCCGACGGTCAGCAGGCCGAGCACGACGATCTCGATGATCAGTACGCCGGTGGCCGCGCCGGACCAGCGGACCCGGCCGTTGAGCAGGTCGGAGATGTTGCTCATCGGGTCGCTGACCGGCCGGGTGTGGTTGATCGCGGCGGCGATCTTGGTCGCCACCCAGGTCCCACCGACGACGAGCGCGAACAACCCGATCCCGATGAAGACCAGGACCGACTCCGCGGACAGCCCACCGGGGCCGGTACTCCTCTTGCCTTCAGCCATTACTCATCAACTCCCGTGCGCGCGACTACGCGGGTGGTCGGGTCCGGGGGCGGCAGTGCCGTCATCGCCGGGTCGTCGAAGGTGTACTCCTCGACGACCTCTTCGGTGCCGTCGTCGAGGAGCTCGACCTTCAGTGGCCGGCCGTCGGCGCCGGTCTTCCACAGCTTGTTCGTGTCGTTGATCTCGCGCTCGACCGAGGTCAGCCCGACGTGCACCGGGATGCCCGGACGCCCACCGACCTTGACCAGGAAGTTGCCTCGCCCGGGTGGTGCCGCTTCCTCGCCGGTCGCCGGGTCCCACGCGGGCGGGTCCTGCCAGCCGATGAGCATGTTCTGCTCCTCGCCGGACAGCGGTACGACGGCGGTCAGGTTCTCCATCTCGGCGCGCGGCAGGCCACCGCAGATCACCATTCCGGAGCGCTCGACGAAACCCTTCGCCTTCATCCGGTCCTCGGAGTGCTCCAGCGCGAGCAGGTCGGACATCGTGTGCGAGATCATCGCCATCCCGACACCACGCTGCCGGTTCAGCCGGGTCAGCGCGTCGACCCGGTCGACCAGGCCGCGGCCGGCCCGGAGTACTCGCCAGAGCTCGTCGAGGATGACGAAATAGTGCCGCCGGGGCTCGAGACCGGCGTCCGCGAGGGCCTGCGAGACCGCGACCGCGCCGAACCCGTACGACCAGCAGGCCAGCAGTACGGCGGCCTGCAGGCTGGTCTCGGAGTCGTCGATGTTCGAGACGTCGAAGACCACCGGGCGGTCCATCTTCATCGGCTGGTCGGTCTGCTCGGAGAAGATCTCACCGAGCCGGCCGCCGCCGACCAGACCGATCAGCGACGCCTCGAGGCCTTCGGTGATCTGCCGGTAGCGGTCCATGCTGCCGCGGTCGAGCGCGACGTCGCGGACCCGGTCGGGGGCCTCCTGGACGACCTGCAGCAGGTCACGGAGTACGGGGGTGCCCTCGTGGCGCTCGTCGAGCACCTTGAGCGCCTCGTCGAGGATGGTCTCCTCGCGGTCGGTCGGCGGCGCGGACCGCATGATCGAGATCAGCGCCGAGACCATCGTCGACCGCCGGCCGTGCGCGTCGGCCTGGATCGCCTGCCGCGCGCTGCCGGTGAGTCGCAGCGCGGCCTGCCGGGACTCGCCCGGGTCGAGCACGTTCAGGTGCCCACGGCCACGACCGAGCTCGATCACCTGGCCGCCGAGGGCCACGACGAGGTCCTTGTAGTCGGGCTTCAGGTCACCCAGTACCAACGGCATGACCCCGTATCCGGCCAGGCCGAGCGCCATCCGCCGGGTGATCGTCGACTTCCCCAGACCGGGCTTGCCGAGCACGAACATCGACGGGTTGGAGATCAGCTTGGCGCGCATGAACCAGCTGATCGGGTCGCAGCACATGGTCGCGCCGGACAGGATGTTGCGGCCGATCGGCACGCCGACCATCGGGCTGCCGGTCCCGGCCGAGAACGGCCACATGCCACAGACCTGAACCGTCGTACCGCGCCACTCCTGCGGGGCTTGCAGGTACGTCGAATAGCCGCGCGCCGGCCCGGGCCAGCCGCGAGGCATCGGCCGGCGGCCTCCCCGGCTCGGGTCGACCGGCTTCTTCTCCTTCTTGCTCACACTGACTCCCGCTGGGTCATAGCGATTCCCGGAGGCCGGCCGGAACCGACAGGTGGCTCTGCAGCACGACGCCGAGCGGCAGCGCCGCCACGAAGGCGGAGTCCTGCGACCCGTACGCCGGGCGCAGCAGTACGCGGGCGGTCGCGCCGAGGTTGTCGATCGCGGCGACCATGTCGGGGATCTGCTCAGCCGTCATCACCGTGCCGGTGACGACCAGGCCGAAGTTGACCAGGCCGGCGCCACGGGCCTCTTCCATCGCGGTCCGGTCGGCCGCCCTGGCCTCGGTCATCGAACGGGCCGACGGGCGGGACGACGTGGTCGCCCGGAAGGACGCGTTGCGCTTGTCAGCCTCGACCATCCGGGCCGCGGTGGCTGCGTCGAGCGGACGGTAGAGCAGCGTGACGCGCTTGCGGTCGATGTCCGGGTGCGGGCCGACCAGCTGGGACAGTACGGACGAGAAGACCTCACCGCGCGGCGCCTGGGTCATCTGCCAGGTCACCGACCAAGCGCTGTCGTGCCGGTACTTGTCCCAGAACGACTGGGCGCCGGCCGGGCCGACATCCGTCCACTGCAGCTCGGGCGACATGCCCTGGCTGCGAGCCTCGTCGATCAGTCCGGCGGCAGCAGGGTCGTACGCGATCCGGATCGTCTCGCAGAGCTCCTGCGCGTTGACCGGCCGGGCGGCGCCCGCGCCGGTGGAGTTGAGGCTCTGGGTCAGCGCGGGGAGCCGGGACGCGAGCTCGCGGCCCATGTCCTCTTCCTTGCGCCGCTTGCCGCTGCGGTCAGTGCCCTTGAAGGTCAGCGCGACCCGGGCCGAGACCAGCGCGGAGCCCTCGGGGTAGGTCTGGACGACCTCGGTCAGCATCGCCCGGGCGATCGCCGGGGTGCCTTCCTGCATGTTGTTCATCACCTCGCGGCGCAGCCGGATCCCGGTGTCCGGGGCGCTCTCGACCGTCACCGAGGCGGCGATGATGCCCGGCTCGTGCCCCAGCGACGCGAGCCACTGGCCCCAGTGTGCGACCCAGACGTCGATCTGGTCCTCGTCGACCAGTGACGCGCCGTCGGGCTCGGCGTTGATGATCACCGTGAAGTGCCGCGTACTCGGGTAGAACAGCAGCGCGAACGGCCGGCCGTAGGAGTCCTTGTACTCGCTCAGCTGGGAGGCAGCCGCCAGACCGGGCAGCTGGAACTTGCCCCACGGCGTCCGCCCGAGCGGACCGGAACGGTAGATGTTGTGCTTGGCCATCTTTGCTCGCTGCCATCCAATACGGGTCGAGAGCCGTTGCAGGGCGGACTGGTTGTGTTTGTCCTTCAGCATCAGCAGCAACAGGGAGCTGCCGACGATCAGCATGACGATCAGCGCGGCGCCGAGCCCGCCGGCGGTCAGGGCGATGATGGTCATCACCATGCCGCCCATCATGATTCCGGTGCCTAGCGTCCCCAGACCGCCGATACCGGCCGAGGCCGGCTGGCGCCAGTTGCCGTAGGTCCGCGGGGCGGTCCGGACGTTGTCAGCCGCTGCCACTTGGTCCCTCATCCATCGCGTCGTTGTTGATCGTCTCGTTCGCGCCCGCCTGGGCTGCATCCTTGGTCACGTCGATGCCCTTCTTGACGGCAGCAGCGGTGGCGACCACCGCGATGCCGACCGGGCCTGCCGCGGCACCGGCACCTGCGGCCGCACCACCGGCAGCAGCTCCACCGCCTGCGGCAGCACCACCCGCAGCGGCACCGCCACCACCAGCGGCCGCGCCGCCCGCAGCACCACCGCTCGCGCCACCGGCAGCACCGCCACCTGCACCGCCGCCCGCGCCACCACCTGCACCGCCACCGCCACCGCCACCGCCCCCGCCGCCGGCGGGCGAGGCACCCCCGCCGGAACCACCGGTACCGCTGGGCTGGGGTGAGCCGCTCGGACCTGACGGAGCCTGCTGACTCGGCCTGCCGACGTTACGGGCACCGCTCGGCCCGTCGCCCTGGCTCTGGGCCGACTCGTTCACCTTGTCGCCGATCTTGTCGGCGCCGATCAGCTTGGCCGCGATCATCCCGGCACCGGCCGAACCCGCCGTCGCGGCGACCATCGGCGCGATGAAGCGCATCAGGGCCGGCAGCGCGAACAGGGCCAGCACCAGCATCGTGATGCCGACGATCATGTTCATGATCTGCAGGCCGACGGGGTCCTTCACCTCGCTGAAGTTGAAGCCGTGGCCGTTGTTGGACGCCAGCATGATGGCGGTCGCGTAGACCAGGGCGGCCACCGGTTTGTACAGGACGAAGGCGAGCAGCCAGGACACGATCCGCTTGAACCACGCCTTGCCCATCTCGGTGTTGGTCGCCGCCGCGGCGATCGGCAGCACGCCGAGCAGCAGGATCAGCATCCCGCTGCGAACCACCATCAAGACGACCTGGATCACCGAGGCGAGCAGGGTCAGGATGCCGATCGTGATCAGCAGGCCGATACCGAGCCCGCCGGTCGCCGCCGCCGAGAAGCCCATGATGCCCTTCATGGCGTCGCGGAAACCGTCGCTGGCGTGGAGCACCTGGTCGGGCTTGTCCAGCTCGATGCAGGTCCAGCCCGATGCGTCCTTGGCAGCGTCGCCGGTGGCCGTCACCGAGGTGGTCACGATGCAGTTCGCGAACTGGTCGCCGAACGAGATCAGCGCCTGGACCACCGCGATGCTGAACACCGAGGCGGCACCGAAGGTGACCAGTGAGCGGATCAGGTCGCGGGCCGTCTCGCCGCGCTGGGTGTACGCCATCTGGATGGCCGCCACGAACACCCCGAGGGTGGCGACGGCGATACCGATGTACTGCGTGTGGGTCCAGATCCAGCCGACCGTGCCGCTGGCCGGCTGGCCGGTCGCCTCACTGCCCACCGGCGGGGTGGGGATGTAGACCCAGAAGGTGGCGATGGTGGCGAACATGCTGGCCACCGCCTCGGCCAGTGCGTCGAGAATTGGCTGGAACACGAGTTCGATCAACTTTCCGACGGCAGTTCCGAGTGCGTCCATGACCCAACCCAGCAGGCAGTTGTACCAACTGCCGGCGCAGAGCGCGATCCTGATCATCTCAAGCCGCCTTCGGGGAGACGAAGCGCAACAGAGCGGGGAGCGCGACGATGCCCATCACCATCATCGTCACGCCCGTGATGACCTTGAGTGAGTCGTCGGCCGGTGCGGACATCAGCTTGATCGCGGTGGCATAGATCAGCGCCGCCACCGGTTTGTAGATCACGAACGCGACCAGCCAGGAGATCGACCGCTTGAACCACATCATGCCCATCTCGGTGTTGGTGGCCGAGGCGGTCAGCGGCACCACGCCGACCAGCAGGATCAGCATCCCGTAGCGGATGATCATCAAGACCAGTTGGATCAGTCCGCTGATCACCATCAAGATCCCGACCAGGACCACCAGCGCCAGCCCGATCCGGCCCTTGAGCGGATCGGTGAGCTTGGCGGTCAGGCTGTCCTCGAAGGTCTTGCCCTTGCCCAGTGCCTCCTTGATGATCCAGCCCGAGAAGCTGTCCGACGCCTCGATCAGCAACGCGGCGAAGCCGGTGATCCCGGCCGACACCATCGCCATCGTGATCAGGCTCTTCAGGATGTCGCGGAGCGGCTCACCGCGCTGCGAGATGGCCATCTTGATCGCCCCGGAGATCACCGCGATCGACGCGGCGAAGATCAGGATGTACTTGGTGTGGCCGGAGACGAAGCCGATCGTCTCGTTGCCCTGCAGATTCGGTGACTGGATGTCGACCCAGAGGAAGCCGACCGCCTTGACCACCGCGACGACGGCCTCGATCACCATCGCCTTGATCGCGTCGAAGATCAGCCCGAAGAAGCCGCCGAGGGCGACGTTGATGGCCTTGCCCAGGAACTCGGTGATGCAGTCGTCCCAGTTCGGCGGCCACCAGCAGTTCATCAGCGGGATCATCACGCGCCCCCGAACCGGACGTACCCGGTCATCGACTGCAGCAGGTCGGGCTCGGTCGAGCCGTTGAAGCTGCCGTCGGTCTGCAGCACGCCCTTCCAGTCACCCTTCGACCAGGCCATCGTCACCGGGATCGAGGCGACGTTCTTGTCGTCGATCCGGACCGCGATCGCGATGATCGCCCGGGTCGGCAGGTAGTCGAGCACCTTGAAGGCGGTGAACTGGGCCACCGACTTGGTCTGCCCCGGCGTCGGCGGCGTCGCCCTGCCCTCGGCCAGCGCCAGCTGCAGTCCCTGGTTGGGGACGAACCGCTCGCGCAGTACCGGGATGGTCAGATCCGGGTTGCGGATCTGGCCGAGCGTCACCAGGGCGGCGAGCACCGCGCCGGTGGGCGAGTGGGCGAAGCAGGAGCGGACTCCAGCGCTGTTCGTCAAGGCCGGCCCACCCTCCTGCTGCGTCGGGATCAACATGTCCGCCTCGAACTCCCAGGTCACCGCCGTCGGTGTCGTCCTGGGGATCCGCTGGTCGGGGTTCAGGGTCTTGCAGCCGCCGCGGCCCGGCTTCGGGCGAGACGGCGGCGGAGTCGTCGTACCGGTCGGCTCCGCCGGCGGGGTCGCCGCCTCGGTCGGTTCCTCGGTGGGCTGCTCGGTCGGAGCGGTACGGGTGGTCGGCGCCGACGGCTGGCTCGCCGGGGTGTTGTTGCCCCGGGCCACGAACCAGACCAGGAGGCAGACGAGCACCGCACCGACGACGATCACCGAGGCGACGAACCCGCGCCCCTGCCAAATGGCCTCGTCGCCGGTGCCGCCACCTCCGGCCCCGGAGTCGTCGTCCCTGCTGAACAGTCCCACTCCCGGATCAGCCTCCGGCGGTCGGGCGCGGGCAGTGGGTCAACGTCACGTCAGCTGTCCGACGAGGACCGTCGCGGACGCGATCACGATGCAGGCGGCCAGCACCCAGCCGAGCCGGGCGGCGTGCTCGCCACCCTCACCGCGACGCTGTCCGACGGCCATCATCGCGCCGGCGATCAGGATGCCGAGGATGCAGACGGTGAAGGCGATCCAGCGCACCCAGTCGACGACCTTGAGCAGCTTGTCCGAACCGGGCGGCGGAGTCCCGCCGTTGCCCATGATCAGGTCGGGAATCATGTGTGCCAACATCATCATTGCGGTGTTGCCTTTCAGTAAGGGGCGGGGTATCCCGCTGGATTCGACGCGCGAAGAGCGTAGATGGATTCAAGGACTTCGAAAACCTCGTCCGGGGTGTTGTCAGGGGTGGGATCCTCCCCCCTTCGCCACTCCTCGATCCACGGAATGTCCCAGACCCTCGGAACCCCGCCGCCGACGATGTCGGCGAAATCGTCCAGCACTCTGGGCAACCGGCCGGGTGCGTCGGCGATCAGCACCAGGCCGAGCACAGCCACTCCCTGGACCACTCCGGATGCCCACTCGATCGCAGCGCGCTGGGCCGCTCGCAGACCCGATCCATGGGTCCGGGCGACCAGTACCACCGGAGTCGGCACCGGTGGGGGCGGGATCGGCCAACGGTGGCCGGCCGCCCTGGTGCCGGGCAGCAGTTGCGACATCGTCGTCTCGCCCGCTCCCCCGTGCACACCGACCCACCACAGGGTGTCGGCGGCCGGGATCGCGAACTTGGGCAGCCGCTGGTCCTCCGCCGGCGCCGGTACGCCGTGCTGCGGCGTCGCCGGGCCTCGCGGAGTCAGGTCTGACTGCTGAGGCGGGCCCTGCTGCAGCTGCTGCGGACCAGGATCCGGCTGTTGTTGCCGGGTCCACGGATTCTGCGACGGTTGCGTCATCGGCCCTCCTCTCGCGGTGTGTCACAGGCTGTCGCCCACAGTATTCTCTCGCTATCCGGGTGTGCTGGCGTGACCCATCCACAGGCGAGGATGTTTCTACCCCCTTGTCGGGGTCAGACGAGCCGGGTCCGGCTCGCGTTCTGGCATGCCATCGGGCCGAAGCATGAGTTACGGGCGGACGACATGCTAGAACGGCATCGGCAGAGACGGTTCAACGAGGGAGTTTTGTGGCTGGAATGAGAGGTCACCGTGGCTGAGAAGGGCATTCCGTCCTGGCCGAAGGTGACGATCCGGCTGTACGACGACCACAACGCCGAGGTGAAGATCGCCGGCCGCAGTCACCCGGTCAACCACCACGACCCGCGGCAGGCAGCGATCCAGCTCGTCAGTGAGCGCGCAGCACAACTCGGCCGCCCGGTGAAGGCGACCGCGATCGAGTCGGACGGCGCGTCCTGGCCACTGATCATCCACCCCGACGGCCAGGTCGAGTCGGTCGACGTCGATGTCAAAAGCAGCAAACCGATCTGGCCGATCATCGTCGCGACGGTCGTGGCCGGCTTGCTGATCGCCGGGACGGCCCTGTATCTGGTCGTCCTCCGGCCGCCCGGCGACGACGTGACCAAGCCGACTGTCTCGCCGAAGCTGCCGGAGCTGCCCGCGCCGAGCGTCGGCCCGGACCAGTTCGCCGCCCGGCCGGTGCCGATGGGCTGGACGCCTAACGCCAGCTGGACCGTGGACCTCGATCCCGACACCGCGCCTGCCGTCTCCCCCGACGGCAAGGAGGTCGCGATCATCACGCCGGACGAGAAGATCGCGGTCTTCGACAGCAACGGCAAGGTGCTCTGGCAGGACAAGGTGCCGCGTGGCTCCGAGACCCCGGTCTACACCACCGTCGACGGCAAGCCCGTCGTGGCCGTGGTCGCGCCGGAGTCCCTGTACTACTGGGCCGGCGACGGTGCCGAGGCAGTCGAACTCGAGCTGCCGAACTCGGCGACCGTCCAGTTCTTCGGTACGTCGCCGCTCGTCGTGCTCAGCAGCGATGCCGGCGCGAGCGTGGTCTCCGGCGGCGCGCTGAAGGCGCTGCCGACCGCTCAGCGGCTGACCACGTTGCTGCTGGCCGAGGGCGACAAGGCGCTCTCCGCGCGGTACGCGGGTCCGTTGTACTGGGACCAGCCGGACAAGCAGGTCGTCGCGGTGATGCCCAAGACGCCGAAGGGTGCGACGGTCATCGACCACATCGTTGCCGCCAGCCCCGGTCGCGCGCTGGTGGTCTGGAAGACCCCGGTCGTCGACCGGGTGATCCCGACGGTGAACGACAGCACCACCGGGGCCACGCTGGCGATCTGCCCGACTGTCGCCGCCAACGAGGCGGCCGGCTGGCAGTGGGTGCCCGACGAGGCGCACAAGGTGGCGGCGTGGGGTGAGTGCCTGATCAACTTCAGCAGCAAGAAGACCGTGTTCACGAAGGACTTCGAGCCGCTGTCGATCACGGGGATGACCGTCTACGGCCAGTCCGGCAGCAACCTGCTCGCCGGTACGCCGGGAAGCAAGTTCCGTACTCTGCCCGCCGACACCGCCCGTCCGTGGGGCGTAGCAGGCACCCACGCGATCGTCGTCCACGACGGCACCCTCTATGCCCTGGACAAGGCAAAGTGAACCGCCGCCCCCTGGCCGCTCTCTGCGCCGCCCTGCTCCTCCTGCTACCGGCCCTCCCGGCCACAGCCGCCGGCGACGACCCCAGTCCCCAGTCCTGGCCCACCATCGAAAACCCAGGAACCAGCGGCGGCTCGGCCAACGACCCCAAAACAGTCGACTGGCCAGAAATCGCCAAGCCGGACAACAGCTCGTCCAACGACCCCAAACCAACAGAATGGCCGGCCCCCGAACCCGGCTGACCTAAGCCTGTGGACAAAGGCGAAGGCCCGCTCTCCGATGGAGAGCGGGCCTTCGTTTGGTGCTGGGACCTCAGACCGCCTGGACCTCTAGGCGGACGGTGGCGGCCACGTCGGAGTGCAGCTGCACTGAGACCTGGTGCTTGCCGGTGGTCTTGATCGGCGAGCCGATGGTGATGGCGCGCTTCTCGACCAGCGGGCCACCCGCGGCCTTGATCGCCGCGGCGATGTCCGCCGGGGTGACCGAGCCGAACAGACGACCGGTCTCGCCGGCCTTCACGTTCAGCGTGACGCCGAGCTGCTCGAGCTGGTTCTTGACCTCGCTCGCGTGCTCCTTGCCCTGGATCGCCCGGGCGTCACGCGCCCGCTTGATCGACTGGATCTGCTTCTCCGCACCACGGGTCCAGCCGATGGCCAGACCACGCGGGACGAGGTAGTTGCGGCCGTAGCCGTCCTTGACCTCGACAATTTCGCCGGGGGCTCCGAGGCCCTCGACTTCCTGCGCCAGGATGAGCTTCATGTCTCAGACCTCCCTCAGCGAGCGGTGCTCGTGTAAGGCAGCAGAGCCACCTCGCGAGCGTTCTTGATAGCGGTTGCGACATCGCGCTGGTGCTGGACGCAGTTGCCCGTCACCCGGCGCGCGCGGATCTTGCCGCGGTCGGAGATGAACTTGCGCAGCAAGCCCGTGTCCTTGTAATCGACGTACGTTGCCTTGTCCTTGCAGAAGCCACAAACCTTCTTCTTGGGCTTCCGAATGATCTTGGCCATTGTGGTGCTCTCTTCCTACTAGCTAGAGCCCGGCTGCTGCCGGAATGGTCATTCGGTCAAACAAAGTCCTGCAGCGGATCAGAACGGAGGCTCTTCCATCGAGCCGCCGCCACCCTGACCTGCCCAGGGGTCGTTCTGCGGGGCCGCGGACTGACCGCCGCCACCGCCACCACCGGCCGGAGTGGCCCACGGGTCGTTCGCCGGGGCACTGCCGCCACCCTGGTTGCCGCCGAAGCCGCCACCGGAGTTGCCGCCGCCACCGCCGCCGAAACCGCCGCCACCGGAGTTACCGCCACCACCGAAGCCACCGCCGCCGTCGGTGCGCGACGTCTTGGAGATCTTCAGCGTCGCATACCGCATGCTGGCGCCGATCTCCTCGACATCGCACTCGAAGACGGTCCGCTTGTTCCCGTCGCGGTCGTCGTAGCTACGGGCCTTCAGGCGACCGTGCACGACGACCCGGGAACCGCGGGTCAGAGATTCGGCGACGTTCTCGGCAACCTGGCGCCACACCGAGCACGAGATGAAGAGGGTCTCCCCGTCCTTCCACTCGTTGGATTGCCGGTCCAGCGTCCGCGGGGTGCTCGCGATGGTGAAATTCGCCACCGCGGCGCCCGAGGGCGTGAACCGCAGTTCCGGATCACCCGTCAGATTGCCGATCAGGGTGATAGGTGGTTCGCCTGCCATTGCCGTTCCTCCTGCATTCGGGTGTGGCTGTGTCTACAGCTATCAGTAGCGGATGGCACCGACACCGGAGCTGTTGACGACCCCAGGGATCAGTGCTGGTCCGGACGGATGACCTTGGTGCGCAGGATCGACTCGTTCAGCGTGAGCTGACGGTCGAGCTCCTTCACGACCGCCGGCGTGGCGGTCAGGTCGATGATGGCGTAAATGCCCTCGGACTTCTTCTTGACGTCGTAGGCCAGCTTGCGACGGCCCCAGATGTCGAGCTTCTCGACCGTGCCACCTTCCTTGCGGACGATGTTCAGGTACGTGTCGAGGGACGGTTCGACGGTGCGCTCTTCGAGCTCAGGGTCGAGAATCACCATGACTTCATAACGACGCATGCGCGAACTCCACCTCCTTCGGACTTTGGCGGCCACGGTCTTTCCGTGGCAGGAGGGCGATGCGTGCCCGCCGCCGACAATCGCCGTCGGCGCCGAGCTGGGTCAAGCAGTAAGCCCGGTCGAAGGACCGGGCCCACACCAACAGAATACCAGCGCCTGGACGCCCCCTTGACCACTATCCACAGGCCTGCTTCTCGCGAGTTGTCGGTGGCCGGTCATAGGGTGACCGGCATGAGCTTGAAACTTGGGGCGCACGTCGAGCAGAACGACCCACTGGCCGAGGCTGCCGACCGGGGCGCCGAGGTGGTGCAGTTCTTCCTGGGCGACCCGCAGGACTACAAGGCCCCGAAGGTGGCGTACGCCGACGGCGCGGAGGCGCTGAAGGTGCGGGCCGAGGCCGAGGGGATCGACCTGTTCGTGCACGCGCCGTACCGGCTGAACGTGGCGACGCTGAACAACCGGATCCGGATCCCCAGCCGCAAGCTGCTGCAGCAGACCCTGGACAAGGCGGCCGAGATCGGCGCCAAGGGCGTCATCGTGCACGGCGGGCACGTCGGCGAGGACGACGACCCCGAGGCGGGTTTCGACAACTGGCGCAAGTGCATCGAGCGCGCGGACCTGCCGGTGCCGCTGCTGATCGAGAACACCGCCGGCGGCGAGAACGCGATGGCCCGCAAGCTGGAGCGGATGGCCCGGCTGTGGGACGCGGTGCAGAGCTCGGGCAACGAGCACGTCGACCGGGTCGGCTTCTGCCTGGACACCTGCCACTTCCACGCCGCCGGTGAGGACCTGCCGACCGTGGTCGAGCGGGTCGTCGCGATCACCGGCCGGATCGACCTGGTGCACGCGAACGGGTCGCGGGACGCGTTCGGCTCAGGCGCGGACCGGCACAGCAACTTCGAGGAGGGCGAGATCGACCCGGCCGAGATCGTCGCGGTGGTGAAGGCCGCCGACGCTCCCGTCGTGGTCGAGACCCCGAACGGCGACCACGGCCAGAAGGCCGACATCGACTACCTCCGCGCCCACCTGAAGTAGAGCGCCGGGGACCTGCAGGCCGGCCAGCAGTCAGCTGGCCGGCTCGTCGTCGGCCGGTGGGCGGTTCAGGTTGTGGATCCAGTAGGTGATGCCCCACGGCAGGAGCAGAGCCAGGCTGCCGGTGTCGCGGCCGGGGATGAGGATGTCGGCGCCGACGGCGATGACCAGGCAGATGGCCGAGAGCTGGAACAGGTTCGTCGGGCCGACCTTGGTGCCCAGAGTGACCCGCCCCAGCCCGCAGGCCACGTACAGGGCAGCCAGGGCGAGGATGGCGAGCCCGGCGAGGGCGATGCCCACCCAGGCGGCCGAGCCGTACCTGTCCGAGGACTTGACGATGTCGGCGACCAGAAAGACGCCGATGAACGCGGTGAGCACGGCGCAGCCCCAGAGCACGCGGATCGTGGTGCGCTGGGCGCGCTCGGGATTCGGTTCGGCAGCAGCCATGCGCGGGACGGTACCGCAGACCCGAAGACCCTCGGTGCACCAGCCGCAGACGAGAATGGCCCGATGCAGACCTGGGCCGACCGACTTCCCGACCTGTACGCCCCCGGCCACTGGCCATGGGGTGAGCTCGACGTCCAGTTCACCACCGAGCAGCCGGCCGACGAGCTGATCAGCAACGCGCACGTCGTCGGGCGGACCGAGGGCGGCATCGTGGTGTGCGCCAACGACCTCGGCTGGCGGTTCCTGCCCGGCGGCACGCGCGAGCCGGACGAGACGATCGAGAGCCTGGTCGAGCGTGAGCTCCTCGAAGAGGCCGGCGCCCGCCCCACCGGCCCACTCATCTGGCTCGGCGGCCATCGAGCCGACCACCGGCGACCCGAGCCGTACCGGCCGCATCTGCCACACCCGGTCTCGTACTGGACGAACTACGTGGTCGACGTCGTGGTCGACAGCCAGCCGACCAATCCCGACGATGGCGAGCAGGTCACCGAGGTACTCGTGCTGCCTCCGGACGAGGCGATCGCCTACCTCGACGCGATGGACGACAACCACGGCGTGATGGGCAACCTGGTCAGGCTGGCTCAGGCAATGGGTCTGGTCTGACCGACCACGGCAGTACGAACGCACTGACCAGACACAATCCGCCGGCGACGAACATCGCCGTACGCAGGCTGGTCAGCCCCGCCAGTACGCCGCCCGCAGCCATGAACGCGGGCTGGACCGACCGCGACGTGATCGACCACGAGGTGAGCACCCGAGCCATGAACCCGTCCTGCGTGACCTCCATCCGGTAGGTCGCGAACGACGGGTTGAAGGCACCAGCCGCAATCAGCAGGCCCGTCTCGGCCGCGATCAGCAGCACGAATCCGCCCAGACCGGGCGTCGCCAAGGGCAGCAACAGCAGCCACGGCGTGCGCAGTACGCCGAAGACCAACAGCATCCGGTGCAGCCCGAGCCAACGAGTCAGCCGAGGCGCAAGCCAGGCGCCGACCACTCCGCCAAGGCACGGCACCCCAGCGACCAGCCCGTACTGCCACGGCTGCATGTGCAGGTCACGCAGCATCAGCACGGGCAGCAGCGGCGACACCATCATCACGGGACCGCCGAACAGCTGCGAGTTCCAGAACAGCGACCGGAGCCCCCGATCGCGCCAGATATAGCGCCAACCGGCAACGACGTCGCGCTTGCCCTGCCGGGCGACCGGCGCCGGCTCAGGCTTGCGAATACGCCGGACCCCAACTGCCGAGAGCAAGTACGACACCGCATCGATCACCAGCGTCAGCGGAGCACCGACCAGGCTGACCAGCGCGCCACCGATCGGCGGCCCGACACTCAGAGTCGTCCAGGTGGTCGACTCGAACCGGCTGTTCGCCTCGGCCCGCCCCTCGACTGGCACCAGCGCTTTCAGATGCGCACCACTCGCCGCCGTGAAAGCGATCAACGCCGCCGACTGAACCACCCCGACCATGCACAGCTGTGGATAAGTCAGCGCATCGAAGGCCACCGCGACCGGCACGCTCAGCAGCGCGACGAACCGCACGACATCTGCAGCGATCATCACCGGCCGTTTGCGGCGCTCCTCGATGAAGTCCCCCATCGGCAACGCCAGCGCGGCACCAGCCAGCGCCGACAACGCGGCCAGCAGCGCCACCTGGAAGGTGCTCACGTCGAGCACGAGGACGGCGACCAGCGGCAGCGCGCCGTACCCGATCCCGCTTCCGATCGCGCTGATCGCATAAGCGGTCCACAACCGCCGGAAGTCCTGATTCAGTGACGGCACGCGCCCGAGCGTAGAAGCCGCCACCGACAAGACAAGTCAGCGCAGGTTCAGCCCGCCGTCGAGCATGATCACTTCGCCGGTCAGGTAGCCGTGCCCGGCGATCGTCGCGATCAGGTCCGCGACATCCGCCGGCTGCGCCGCACGACCCATCGGTGCGGTTTTCCACAGGGTCTGGGCTTCGGTCCAGTCGGCTGTCATGGGGGTGTCGACCAGGCCGGGGGCCACTGCGTTGACGCGGACCTCGGGGCCGAGGGCGGCAGCCAGAAGCTTGGTGACGTGGTTGAGGGCGGCTTTGGTCGCCGCGTAGGCGATCGAGCTGCCTTTGGGGCGGACGCCGGCGTGGCTGGTGACGTTGACTATCGCGCCGCGCGATTCGCGGAGGGCGGGCAGAGCCGCGGTGCACAGGAGCCACGGCGCGATGAGGTTCACCTCCAGGAGGCGGCGCCAGTCGGCGGCAGACAACCCATCAAGCTCCGCATGCGGCACCGGCCAGCTGATGCCGGCGTTGTTCACCAGTACGTCGAGCCGCCCGAACTCAGCCAGAACGGCAGGAACCAACGCCGCCGCCTCCTCGTCCCGCGACAAATCAGCCTGCAAGTAGGTCCCACCCAACTCAGAAGCCAGCGCTACCCCCGCATCCCGGCTACTACGCGAGTGGACCACCACTGTCATCCCGTCGGCAGCGAACCGCCGTGCCGTCGCCTCCCCGATCCCAGAGGTCGACCCGGTCACCAGCGCCACTCTCTGCATGGGCACACCCTAGGAGGCGCGGTAGCGCAGGCCATCCATCAGCAAGTCGAGCAAGCGACCGGCCTGCTCCCGGTTGGAGCTTGCGGCGAGCGCCACGCCGCTCAGGCTCATCAGCACGTCCTCGGAGGAGAAGTCCGGCCGGATCTCTCCAGCGGCGGCAGCAGCCTCCAGCAACGGCTGGATCGCGCCGGTCAGCAGCTCGAAGCTGTGCGCGTACGGATCCGCCCCGGAGGCGATCAGCGCCCGCAGCGCATCGGCCATCCCGATCTTGCGAGTCATGAAGTCGACGAAGCGATCCATCCACGCCCGCGTCGCCTCGACCGGCGGCATCGCGGCGAGCAGCTCGGGCGCGGCCGCGCAGACAGCGGCGAGCTCGCTGCGATAGACCGCCTCGACCAGCGCCTCCCGGGTCGGGAAGTGCCGGTACAGCGTGCCGATCCCGACCCCGGCGTTCTTCGCGATGCCCTCGAGCGTCGCGTCCGGGCCGCACTCCGTGAAGGCCTTGCCGGCGGCGTCGAGCAGTAGATCGCGGTTGCGCTGGGCGTCTGCCCGCAACGGCCGCTCACTCATCCGCTCCCCCTCTCGACGCCGGTCAGCACCTGCCTGACCCCCAGAACCTAGCGGACCCAGGCGTGCGCTTGTGAAACGGAGGTTCCTCCGGTTAACTGAAGATCTACCGGAGGCTCCTCCGGTTAAATCATAGCTCAGGACAGGAAGAGTCGGATGAGCAGAATCACCACCCCCTTCACTCGCGAGTCGACCGCCGCGGAGGTTCTCGCCGGCGTCGACCTGACCAGCCGCCGGGCCGTCGTCACCGGTGGCGCGTCGGGCATCGGCGTCGAGACCGCCCGGGCCCTCGCAGCCGCCGGGGCCGAGGTCACCCTGGCCGTCCGCAACCTCGAGGCCGGCGAGAAGGTCGCCGCCGACATCATCGCAACGACCGGCAACAAGGGCCTGTACGTCGCTCCGCTGGAGCTGGCCGATCGCGCCTCGGTGCGAGCCTTCGCCACCAACTGGCAAGGCCCGCTGCACATCCTCGTCAACAACGCCGGCGTGATGGCCGAGCCGCTGAACCGTACGCCGGAAGGCTGGGAGCACCAGTTCGCAACCAACCACCTCGGCCATTTCGGACTGGCCCTCGGACTGCACCCGGCACTGGCGGCCGCCGGGGACGCCCGGATCGTCTCGGTCAGCTCCTCGGCCCACCAGCGGGCCGGCGTCGACTTCGACGACATCCACTTCGACCGCCGTCCGTACGACCCCTGGCTCGCCTACGGCCAGTCCAAGTCGGCGAACGTTCTCTTCGCGGTCGAGGCAGCCAAGCGCTGGGCCCCTGACGGCATCATCACCAACGCGCTGATGCCGGGCGGAATCCGGTCCGCCCTGCAGCGTCACATCGACGAGGAGGACCCGGCCCTCAAGGCGACCTTCGCGAGCTACCCCTGGAAGTCGACCGAGCAGGGCGCCGCCACCTCGGCACTGCTGGCCGGGTCGCCGCTGATCGACGGAGTCACCGGCCGGTACTTCGAGGACGTCAACGAGGCCGAGCGGACCGTAGTACCGGGCCTGTCCGGAGTAGCTGAGCACGCGCTCGACCCGGAGGCGGCGTACCGGCTGTGGGAGCTCTCGCTCGACTTGATCGCGGAGTAGACGTGTTTCTTGCCAGAGTTAAGTAACGGTCGTACGGTCCCTCCTATCTGCTCTCGATGGAGGGACCGCCCCGATGATCTCCACTCGTGTACTGCGAATCGCCCTGGTGCTGCCGCTGCTCGCAGCGGTCGCGCCGGGCTCGACCGCCGAAGCCAGAACCACCACCGAAGCCAAGACCAGCTTCGCCAAGCCCTTCATGGGCTGGAGCAGCTGGAGCAACGAGTCGTCCACCCGGGCGACGTACGGAACAGCCTGGCTGACCGAGGCGCACATCAAGGATGCCGCCGACGCGGTGGCGACCAAGCTCAAGTCGGCCGGCTACAGCTACATCAACATCGACGCGGGCTGGAACGCGACGATGGCGTGGAGTTTCCACAGCGATGCCAACGGGATCCCCGATCCCGATCCGGCCCGGTTTCCGAGCGGGATCAGCGGGATCGCGAGCTACATCCACGGCAAGGGCCTGAAGACCGGCATCTACATGGCGGCCGGGCTCGAGCAGGAGGCCTACAACAAGAGCGCGCCGATCGCCGGCACGAGTTGCACCGTCCGCGACATCGTCGTCCTGCCGCTGACCCCCACCAACAAGTGGGGCGGCAACTGGAAGGTCGACTACAGCAAGCCCTGCGCGCAGCCGTACTTCAACTCGATCATCGACAAGTACGCCTCCTGGGGCGTCGACTTCCTGAAGGTCGACGGGGTGACGGCCGACAACGTGCCCGACATCCAGGCGATCTCGCAAGCGATCGACCAGTCCGGGCGCTCGATCTGGCTGACCGCCAGCGCCTGGCCGGTGGACCTTGCGGCCGGCGACGGACTGCGGCCGTGGGCGAACGGCGTACGGATCGACACCGATGTCGAGTGCTACTGCGGTACGACGTCGACGTGGACCAGCTCGATCGACGATCGCTGGGCGGACCTGCCCAACTGGCTGAGCAAGCTCACCTCGAGCTACCTGCCCGATCTGGACTCGATGCCGATCAACAACAACACCGGCAGCGCACTCCAGGACGGGCTCAACGACGCCGAGCGGCAGTCGGTGATGACGTTCTGGTCGATGGCGTCGGCTCCCCTGTACGTCGGTGGCGACGTCTACTGGATGGACAACTCGGCCATCGCGATCCTGACCAACCCCGAGGTGGTCGCTGTCGACCAGGCGGCGGTGCTGCCGACTCGCATCACGGCGGGCAATTCACAGGTCTGGAAGAAGGTCATCAACGGCGTCACGTACGCGGCCGTCTACAACCTCGGATCGTCGTCGGCGAACATCACCGTGAACTGGAGTTCTCTCGGCCTGAGTGGCAGCAAGACCGTCCGCGACCTGGTGGCGCGGACGGATCTCGGCAGCTTCACCAACAGCTGGACTGCCTCGAACGTGCCCGCCCATGGGTCCCGTTTGATCAAATTCGGCTGAGCGGTAAGCAGTCAGGTTCCCGGCTCGGCTACGGTCTTGCGCCTCGGGCCGGTAACCTGACCGACCGTGAGTGACTTGAGCATCCGGACCATCTCCGCCGAGCAGCACGCCGCCTACCTCGCGGCGCAGCCCTCGGCCAGCTTCCTGCAGACCCCTGGCTGGGCGGCGGTGAAGAGCGAGTGGAAGGCCGAGTCACTGGGCTGGTTCGATCCGGCTGCTCCCAACGATCTGCTGGGCGTCACGCTGGTGCTCTACCGGCAGATGCCGAAGGTCAAGCGCTACCTCGCCTACCTGCCCGAGGGCCCGGTGATCGACTGGGACGCGATCGACCTCGGCCGGTACCTGCGCCCGCTGGCCGAACACTGCCTGGCGCAAGGCGCCTTCGGCCTGCGGATGGGTCCGCCGGTGCCGATGCGGCGCTGGCGCGCTCAGACGATCAAGGACGCCATCGCCGGCGGGCAGCAGCCCAAGCTCGGCGACGTCCGCCCGGATGTGATCGAACCGTCCGGCGCGACCGTGGCGGCACAGTTGCGCGCGCTGGGCTGGAAGGCGCCGCGAGCGGTCGAGGGATTCGCGGCCGGTCAACCGCAGTACGTCTTCCAGGTGCCGCTGGCCGGCAAGACCGAGGACGACCTGCTGACCGGGATGAACCAGCAGTGGCGGCGCAACATCAAGAAGTCGGCCAAGCTGGGCGTCGAGGTCACCCTCGGCACGGCCGAGGACCTGAAGGCCTTCCACGCGCTGTACGTCCTGACGGCCGAGCGGGACCACTTCACCCCGCGGCCGCTGCCGTACTTCCAGAAGATGTACGAGGCGATGTCGACCCAGCCGGCCGACTGCTGCGACTTCCGGCTCTACATGGCCTACCACGAGGGCGATCTGGTCGCTTCGACGATCTGGGTCCGGGTGGGCGGTCATTCCTGGTACTCCTACGGTGCCAGCTCGACCGCGAAGCGAGACGTCCGTGGATCGAACGCGATCCAGTGGCGAATGATGAGGGACGCGCTGAGCTCTGGCGCGTTCGTGTACGACCTACGGGGCATCACCGACACCTTGGACCCGAACGACTCGCATGTCGGGTTGATCCAGTTCAAGACCGGCACCGGCGGCGAAGCCGTCGAGTACGTCGGTGAGTGGGATCTGCCGTTGAACAAGGCGCTCTACACCGCATTCGACCTCTACATGAGACGGCGATGACAACATGCCCCTGATCCTGCACATCGATTCCGATCGATGGCGCGACCACCTTCGTTCCACGTGGAACCCCGACATCGTCCCGGTCGCCAAGGGCAACGGGTACGGCGTCGGCAACACCCGGCTGCTGGCCGAGTCCCGCGCGCTCGGCGCCCGGACCGTCGCGGTCGGGACGTACACCGAGGTCCCGCCGGACTTCAAGGACGACGTCGTGGTGCTCACGCCGTGGCGGCCGTTCCTGGAGATCCCGCAGGGCAAGAACGTCATCCACACGGTCAGCCGGCTGGCCGACCTGGTCTCGATCCCGGCCGGCAGCCGGGTGCTGATCGAGGTCCAGACCTCGATGCGCCGGCACGGCATCGGCGCCCGCGAGCTGCGCCACACGATGCTGCTGAACGCGCTGGACCGGATCAAGTTCGAGGGCTGGTCGCTGCACTTCCCGATGGGCGCGGGCGGTACGTCCGCGAACATCAGGGAGGCTCAGGAGCTCAGTCGCGCCGCCCGCGCGGTCCGCAACGGTCCGGTCTGGGTGTCGCACGTCCCGGCGCAGAAGCTGGCCGACATCGGCGAGAACGTGAAGCTTCGGATGGGCACCGGCCTCTGGCTGGGTGACCGCGGCGCGCTCACCGTGCGGGCGACCGTGCTCGACGTCCATTCGGTACGCCGCGGCGAACGCGTCGGCTACCGGCAGCGCCGGGTGGCCGGCGACGGGCACATCCTGGTCGTCTCCGGCGGTACCGCGCACGGCGTCGGCCTGGAGGCCCCGACCGCGGCGGCCACCGTCCGGCAGCGCGCGATCGCGATGGCCAAGGGCAGCCTGGACGCCGCCGGGATGGCGTTGTCGCCGTTCACGATAGAGGGCAAGCAACGCTGGTTCGCCGAGCCGCCGCACATGCAGGCCAGCATGCTGTTCCTGCCGTCCTCGGTCGCCCCACCGGCCGTCGGCGACGAGGTCGGCGTGGACGTCCGCTTCACCACCACCGTCTTCGACAAGATCTCGATGGACTGAGCCGGGGCTTGACTTCAGGTGCACCTGAAGTTCGAGCCTTGGCGGCATGGGTGACTACGACTTCTTGGAAGGCCTCCGGCTCGGCGCCGGTGACACCTGTGTGGATGTCGGTTGTGGCGACGGGACCGCCGTCGCCGCGCTGACGCACGCGCACGTCAAGGCGATCGGGATCGATCCGGATCCCGAGGTGATCGCCGTCGCGGGCAGGCGGACACCTGGCGCGGTGTTTCACGTGGCACATTCCGGCGATCTGCCGCTCGAGGACGAGTCGGTCGACGGCTACCGCGCCGCGAACGTCTTCCACTTGCTGCCGGACCCGCTGCCGACGTTGGCAGAGGCAAGGCGGGTACTACGCCCTGGCGGGCGGATCGCCCTGATCGGTCAGGACTACGGCTTCCTGCTGCTCGACAGCGACGACCAGGACCTGACCGACGTAATCGGTCTCGGACTGGAGTCCCGGTCGGTGGCGCCGCGGGCAGCCCGGAGCTATCGCGATCTGCTCCTCGACTCCGGGTTCCGCGACGTGGAGGTCGCCGTCCATGCCCGGATCACCACCGACTACCGGCAACTGGCCGACGACCTGGCGGATGCCGCAGCGGCTTCGATCAAGAAGGCGCTGATCACCCGCGAGGACGCCGACGGCTGGCTGGCCGAACAGGCCGACCGAGGCCGGCGCGACCGCTTCCTGGGCATCGCACCGATCCTCGTCGTCACCGGCACCCGCTGATCCGCGTACTAGCCGGTCTTCAGTCCCCCACGCCACGTGACGGTGGGCAGCAAAGCGCCGAGGTTCACCCGGTCCTTGTGCTCGGCAACGATCGGGAACATCGACTCGATCAGTGTGTCCGACAGCAAGTGTGGCTGTAGGCCGAGGCCGACCAGGCCGGTGTGCTTGACGTTGTAGTAGTGCTCGGGCTGCTCGACCCGCGGGTTCTCCAGGTGGTCGACCTGGACCGGACCGGGGAAGGTATCGGCGACCAGCTCGGCGATCTCCGCCACCGAGAAGCTCTCCGTCATCTGGTTGAAGACGCGGAACTCACCGACCTCCGCCGGATTCTCGACCGCGAGCCGGATGCACTCGATGGTGTCCCGGATGTCCAGCAGGCCACGCGTCTGGCCGCCGGTGCCGTAGACGGTCAGCGGCTCGCCGAGCACCGCCTGGATGACGAAGCGGTTAAGCACCGTGCCGAACACGGCGTCGTAGTCGAACCGCGTGGCCAGCCGCGGATCGCGGATCGTCTGCGGTGTCTGCTGGCCGTAGACCACGCCCTGGTTGAGATCGGTCACGCGCAGTCCCCACACCCGGCAGCCGAACTCCAGGTTGTGCGAGTCGTGCACCTTGCTCAGGTGGTAGAACGAGCCCGGCTTCTTCGGGTAGAGCATCCGGTCCTTGCGGCCGTTGTGCTCGACCTCGAGCCAGCCCTCCTCGATGTCGATGTTGGGCGTGCCGTACTCGCCCATCGTGCCCAGCTTGACCAGATGGATGTCCGGGTCGATCTCGGCCACGGCGTACATCAGGTTGAGGGTGCCGATCACGTTGTTCTGCTGCGTGTACACGGCGTGCTGCCGGTCGATCATCGAGTACGGCGCCGCCCGCTGCTCGGCGAAGTGCACGATCGCCTCGGGGCGGAACTCCCGCACCACCCGATAGACGAAGTCGGCGTCGCACAGATCGCCGGAGTACGCCGTGATCTGCTGCCCCGACACCTCGTGCCAGGCTGCCACCCGGGTGTCGAGATCCTCGATCGGGACCAGGCTGTCGACACCGAGTTCGCGGTCGTACCCTCGCCGCGCGAAGTTGTCGAGCACCGCTGTCTGATGTCCGCTGTCGGACAGATGCAGTGCTGTCGGCCACCCCAGGTAACCGTCACCACCCAGGACGAGAACGCGCACGGACCAACCACCTTCCGGACGGAAATGTTGCCTTTGTCCTGTCATGTGTACCCAGCCAGTGGAGGATTCACCTGCGTGGAAGCTGGCAATCTCCTGTGAATCCGGTCGCAGGTGCAACGGCTGGGACGGACGATGCAGAATGGGCGACGTGAAGAGGCCGGCCAACTTGCTGACATGGGCCAAGTACTCAGCGTCATCACTGGTGGCCACCGCAACCAGCGAGGTCTTCTTCCTGCTCTGCTACTGGATCGGTACGACGTCCGCCGTGGCCAGCGTGATCGCCTTCGCGGCCGGTGCCGTGCCCAACTACTTCCTGAACCGCCGCTGGGCATGGAACCAGCAGGGCCGGGTCTCGGCCCGGCGCGAATTATTGCCCTACGCAATCATCGTGCTGGGCAGTGCGGCCGTTGTGATCGCCTGCACCACCGCCGGCGACCATGTCGTCCGCGGCTGGATCGATTCGCACACCTGGCGGACGATCCTGGCCGGTGCGGTCTTCCTGGCCGCGAACGCTTTCACGTTCATCCTGAAGTTCGTACTGTTCGACCGCTACGTCTTCTCGGGACGCGAACGTACTCCCGCCACCAGGTAGTGGTCATCACGCGCGCGTAGTGGGCGCCGTAGACGAGCCCCGGTCCCTTCTTGCTCGTCCCGTCTCCTCTGCGCCGCATGGTCATCGGCAACTCGACCACCCGGGCACCGCTGGCCAGTACGCCGAGCAACAACTCCGACGACTGGTACTGCGGTTCGCGCAACGTCACCTTGCAGGCAAGGGCTGTCCGCATCGCGCGGAATCCGAACGACGTGTCGGTCAACCGCCGCCTGGTCAGAATCGACGCCAGGGCAGCAAAAACGCGAACCCCGAGCCAGCGCAACCTGCTGTCCGCGTCCTCCTCGCCCAGGCGTCGTGAGCCGGTGACGAAGTCGGCCTTGCCGTCGAGGATCGGCTGCAGCAACACGTCGAGCTCATCGTTGTCGTACTGTCCGTCGGCATCCGTAGTGGCGACGTACTCCGCTCCGCCCTGCCCTGCCAGCTGGTAGCCGAGCCTCAACGCGGCACCTTGCCCGCGGTTGCGCGGAGCAACGCAGACGTATGCAGCTTGCGCTACAGCGATCTCGGCCGTGTTGTCCTCGGCTCCGTCGACGACCACCAACACGTCGACCGGCAGCCCGGCGCAGGTCTTCGGCATGTTCGCCAGCACCGGGCCGATGCCGCCCGCTTCGTTGTACGCCGCAATCACCACGACGACCGGCGCGAAAGCCACGACGCCATGTCTGGCCCGAAAGTCGTCCAGCGCTTCGGAATCGGTCTGGTCCGGATAGTTGTCCAGCGGCGGCCGCGCCTGATCCTTGCCGAGGATCGCCCGCAGACCCAGGGCTCCGGCAAGCGGGAAGAACACGAGGCCTGGCAACTGATAGCGCCAGGAGAACTCAAAAGCCGCTGACCCCAGTAAGAGGATCACCCCCGCCGCTGCAGGCAGGAGAGCAGCAGCGCGCAACCCTGACTGCCTAGCCCGACCAACCCCAGCCACTGCGGCCAGTGCGATCAGTACTGCGATCCCTAGCGCCAGACCTGACGTGTAGCCCCCATTGAGTTGGTAGGCGCGCAGTACGGCGGCTGGGCCGTGGTTGACGTGGGGAGCTTGGCCACCCCACTCCTGCGATGCCTCAGCCGTGTGCGGGTCCTCGAGGTTCGGGTAGGTCAGCTGGAACTGCCAGCGCTCCAGCGGTACGTCATCCGGCGAGGTGGTCCTGGTCGGCGCGAATCCCTTGAGGAAGTCCTTGGTCGCGGCCCACGCGACATCGAACGGCTGATGCTTGATCACCAGCGAGCTGAACTCCTGGGCCAGCTCTTGCTTGGTGGTGCCGGGTGGCAGCGGTCCAGGCCAGTTCGGGTCGCCGTAACGGTTGTGCGCGTACTTATCCACACCCAGTCGCTGACCGAGTGGCTCCTCCGGGCAGAACAGCTTGGTGCCCGCATTGAGTGGCAGCTTGGCGCAATTGGCGACCTGAGCGGTCCGGCCGTACAGGACGGTGACGTCCGCGCCGGAGATGGCCCACTTGCCTGTCTCGCTGTGGATGTAGCCGACGTAGGCGCCGAAGACGAGGGTGAAGCCAGCCAGGGCGGCAGCGGTTCGCAGTACGAGCCGGCCGCGGTGGTGACGCCAGTCGGAGCCGACTACGACGAGGTACAGGACCGCGGCGACGATCAGGGTCAGCCCGATCGTGCGTACTGCGAAGGTGGCACCCAGGAGGAGGCCTGCGAGCAGTGCCCGCTTCCAGCCCGGCTTGCCCCAGCCGAGCAGGGTCCAGAGGATCGCTACGAGCAGTACGTCGAAGGTGGTCTCGGCCATGATGTTCTGCTCGATCTGCACCTGGTAGGCGTCGAGCAGGATCGGTGCGGCGGCCACCGCGGCCAGCCAGCGGTAGACGGTGAGCCGCCGGGCCAGCGCATAGATGGCGACGCCTATGGCCAGTCCGGCGAGGTGCTGCACGATCACGACGCCGGTGAGGCCGCCGAGGTCGACCAGCGGCTTCAGGACGAAGTCGTAGCCGATCGGGTTGAGCTGATCGGGCTTCAGGTCCTTCATGTTGGTCAGGTACTGGACCGAGTCGACGTAGATGATCGCCGGTCGATAGGCGACGGTTGCCAGCACCCGCAGTACCAGGCCCGCCACCAGGAAGATGGCGAGCAACCAGTGCGTCCGGAGCGCCCTTCTCACTGGGCTTGGAAGTACTGCCAAGTCCGTGCCAGGCCGTCCTCCAGCGAAACCGTGGGCTGGTAACCGAGCGTCTCCGCGCTGGCGGACACGTCGACGACCACGGCCGGCATCTCGCCGGCCGGTGCCTCCACATGCTCGGCCGGTACTCCGGCACCCGTCACTGCGCGCACCGTGTCGACCAGGTCGAGCACCGAGACCGAGTTGCCCGAGCCGATGATGGCGCGGCCGTCGAACCGGGTGTCGAGCGCCAGGAGCACGGCAGCGACCACGTCATCGACGTACACGAGGTCCCTGCGCTGTTTACCGTCGCCGTAGACCTTCACGCCGGTACCGGCGAGGGCTGCTCGCATCATGCGCGGCACGAAGCTGTCCTTGTGCGACATGCCCGGGCCGTAGACGTTGGTGAAACGCAGAGCGGCCGTCGCCAGCCCGTAGCTTCCGGAGTACGCCGAGAGCAGCATCTCGGCCGCTGCCTTCGTGGCGCCGTACGGCGTGAGCGGGCGCAGCGGCTGCTCGGCAGTGATCGTCTCGGTGCCGACATTGCCGACTACCGCGTTGGTGGAGGCCATCACGAAGCTGTCGACGCCGCTACCGCGGGACAACTCGAGCAGCACCTGGGTGATGGTGACGTTCTCGGCGAAGGTACGCATGGGGGCGTCGACGGAGCGCAGTACCGAGGTCAGGGCCGCCAGGTGGACCACCGCCCGCGGCCGCGTCTCGAAGCCCGCGATGCAGACCTCCTGCTCGGCCAGGTCACCGGTGATCACCGTGATGCCCGCGTCGTCGGCCCACGCCGCATCCGCCGGCTCCCGGTCGACCGCCGTCACCGGCAGGTCCCGCTCGCGCAGTGCAGCCACCACGGCCCGCCCGATGAAGCCCGCGGCACCCGTCACGAGCACCCTGTCGTCGAATCCGTCCATACCAGCAACCTACCGGTGAGGGTCCAACTCGCCGACGGCCGGAAGCGGTCCGCCACGAACCCTTGACCAGGGGTGACGATGATGGGGAAGATCACCCCGGACGCGGGCTGACAACCTTGTCATCGGGGCCGCGTAAACCTCCGGTACGCGGCGACCGCCGTACGCCGGTCTTGTCGTGCAAGGAGCGTTGATGGATCTCCGCCGCCCCCTGGGGCTCGTCACGGCCGTCGGGCTTGTTGTGACAATGTCTGCCATGTCCTCCACGTCAGCGAGCGCCGGTTCCTCCGCGAGCCCGGCCGCCGAAGCACAGCCGGCCGTGTCCGGTTCCAGCTTCTTCACCTCTTTCGAGCCGGGCCAGCCACAGCCCGGGTACACCGACGCGGTCGAGACCGGCCCCGACGGTCAGCCGCGGGCAGGCGGTGTCGAAGGCCCGACGCCGACCGGGATCGGCGGCAGCGAGATGGACAAGGTCGTCAAGGTGACCGCGAACGGCGAGAACACCGGCTCCGGTGAGATCGCGACCAACGCGGCCGACGGTGACAAGTTCACCAAGTGGCTGGTCTTCGAGCCGACCGGCTGGCTCACCTACGAGACGTCGGCCCCGGTGGTGATCCGCAAGTACGCGCTCACCTCGGCCAACGACGCCGACGGCCGCGACCCGCAGAACTGGACCGTCTCCGGCTCGAACGACGGGACGACCTGGACCACCTTGGACACCCGGACCGGCGAGAGCTTCGCCAACCGGTTCCAGACCAAGGAGTACAGCTTCTCCAACGAGACGGCGTACAAGTTCTTCAAGTTCGACGTCACGCTGAACCACGGCGAGGACATCGTCCAGCTCGCCGACTGGTACCTGTCCAACGGCGCCCCGCTGCCGCCTCCTGGTAAGACGGCAGAGTCTCGTCTGGACTCCGGCCCGACGAGCGCGTACAACGCCCGCGCCCGGACCGGCTTCACCGGCGTCAAGTCCTTCCGGTACGCCGGTCACCAGACCGCCGAGGGCCGGGGCTACACCTGGAACAAGATCGCCGACGTCGACCTGACCATCGGCCCGGACACCCAGCTTGGGTACAAGATCTTCCCCGAGCACGTCGAGGGCGACCTGAGCTACCCGAGCACCTTCGCCGCCGTGGATCTGGCGTTCTCCGACGGCACCTACCTGAGCGACCTGAAGGCCAAGGACCACCACGGCTTCGAGCTCAGCCCGCGCGGCCAGGGCGATGCCAAGGGCCTGTCGACGAACCAGTGGAACAACGTCGAGGCCGACCTGGGCAAGGTCGCCGCCGGCAAGACGGTGACCCGGATCCTGGTCGGCTACGACAAGCCTTCCGGCCCGGCGGACTTCCGCGGCTGGATCGACGACGTCCGGATCAGCAAGGCGACCACCTCGGACGCCGCCTCCCAGCTGACCGCCCGGCATCACCCGTCGGACCTGGCGATCACCACCCGCGGCACCAACTCCACCGGCGGCTTCTCCCGGGGCAACAACTTCCCCGCGACCGCCGTCCCGCACGGCTTCAACTTCTGGACGCCGGTCACGAACGCCGGCTCGATCTCCTGGCTGTACGACTACGCCAAGGGCAACAACGACCAGAACAAGCCGGAGATCCAGGCGTTCTCGATCAGCCACGAGCCGAGCCCGTGGATGGGTGACCGGCAGACCTTCCAGGTGATGCCGTCCACCGCCGACACGCCGACGGCGAACCGTGACGCGCGGGCCTGGTCGTTCAGTCATGACAACGAGATCGCCCGGCCGTACTACTACGGCGTCACGTTCGACAACGGCAACGCGGCCGAGCTGACCCCGACCGACCACGCCGCGATGATGCGGTTCTCGTTCCCGGCCGGCAAGGCGTCGCTGATCTTCGACAACACCAGCAACCTCGGCGGCCTGACGCTCGACGCGGCGACCGGCGTGGTCACCGGCTACAGCGACGTGAAGAGCGGGCTGTCGACCGGCGCCGGCCGGTTGTTCGTGTACGGCGTCGTCGACCAGAAGGTCGTTGCCAGCGGCAAACTCGCCAACGGCGGCGGCGCGAACGTGGGCGGCTACTTCACCTTCGGCCCGTCGGTGAAGCAGGTCCAGCTGCGGATCGCCACCTCGCTGATCGGCACCGCGCAGGCGAAGAAGAACCTCGAGCTGGAGCTGGCCGAGGGCAGCCGGTTCGAGAAGGTCCGCAACGCGGCCCAGAACGCCTGGGACGCCAAACTGTCGACGATCGAGGTCGACGGTGCGACCACCGACCAGCTGCACACGATGTACTCCAACCTGTACCGGCTGTTCCTCTACCCGAACAACGGCTCGGAGAACACCGGTACCGCCTCGAACCCGGTGATCAGCTACGCGTCGCCGACCTCGCCGAAGGTCGGGGCGGACACGCCGACCACGACCGGCTCGAAGATCGTCACCGGCCAGACCTACGTCAACAACGGGTTCTGGGACACGTACCGGACGGTCTGGCCGGCGTACAGCCTGTTCTCGCAGGACGACGCGGCCGATCTGGTCAACGGGTTCGTCCAGCAGTACAAGGACGGCGGCTGGATCTCACGCTGGTCCTCGCCGGGGTACGCCAACCTGATGGTCGGCACCAGCTCGGACGTCGCCTTCGCCGACGCCTACCTCAAGGGGATCAAGGGCATCGACGTACAGGCTGCCTACGACGCGGCGCTGAAGAACGCCGCGGCTCGGCCGCCGACAGACAACGTCGGCCGCAAGGGGCTCGACCACTCGGTGTTCAACGGCTACACGGCCAACACCACCGGTGAGGGCTTCAGCTGGTCGATGGACGGCTACATCAACGACTTCGGCATCGCGAACATGTCGAAGGCGCTGTACGACGCGGCCAAGAGCAGCGACCCGCGCAAGCAGGAGTACAAGGACAACTACGACTACTACCTGAACCGCGCGCGCAACTACGTCACGCTGTTCGACCCGGCGCTGAACTTCTTCCAGGGCCGCAACGGCGACGGGACGTGGGGCAACTCGCCGACCACCTTCGACCCGATGGACTGGGGTCACGACTACACCGAGACGAACGCCTGGAACATGGCCTTCTCGACCCCGCAGGACGGCGCCGGCCTGGCTGCCGTGTACGGCGGTCGCGACGGGCTGGCGAAGAAGCTCGACGAGTTCTGGAGCACGCCGGAGGACGCGCTGCACACCGGCGGCTACGGCGGCACGATCCACGAGATGCTCGAGGCGCGGGACGTCCGGATGGGCCAGTACGGTCACTCGAACCAGCCGTCGCACCACATCGCCTACATGTACGACTTCGTCGGGCAGCCGTCGAAGACGCAGGAGAAGGTGCGCGAGGTCCTCGACCGGCTCTACCTCGGGTCCGAGATCGGCCAGGGCTACCCGGGCGACGAGGACAACGGCGAGATGTCGTCCTGGTACCTGTTCAGCATGCTCGGCTTCTACCCGCTGCAGGTCGGCTCGCCGAACTACGCGATCGGAGCGCCGCTGTTCACCAAGGCGACGGTCCGGCTGTCCGGCGGCAAGAAGCTGACCATCAGCGCGCCGAACAACAGCGCGACGAACAAGTACGTGAAGGGCGTCAAGGTCAACGGCAAGGCGTGGACCTCGACCAACCTGCCGCACGACCTGATCGCGTCCGGCGGCAAGATCGAGTTCGACATGACCGACCAGCCGTCGACCTGGGGCTCCGGCCGCAACGACGCTCCGCCGTCGATCACGACTCCGGGCGAGGACCCGAAGACGTGGCGCGACTCGACCGAGGACGCCGGTGCGGTGGTCTCGGCCGGTGGAGTCGACGTGTCGGCACTGACCGACAACGACTCGAAGAAGCAGGTCACGCTGACCGGCGCGACGCCGACCGTCTCGGTCCAGCTGGAGCAGGGCCGGCCGGTCACGATGTACACGCTGACCAGTGGCAACACCGGGGTCGCGCCGTCGGCCTGGACGCTGGAGGGTTCGAACGACGGGACCACGTGGGCCGAGGTGGACAAGCGGGCTGGTGAGTCGTGGGCCTTCCCGGCGTACACGCGGTCGTTCAGCGTGGCCGCGCCGAAGAGTTACACGCAGTACCGGCTGGTGATGACTCCGGCGGCCGGCGCTTCCGGCGTCACGCTGTCCGAGCTGGAGCTGCTCGGCACGCTGAAGGGTGTCGAGGCGGGCGTCCACCCGAGCGACAAGCGGGTCGCCCAGGCCAAGCCGAGCGTCACCCCGTCCCAGCCGATCGACCGCAACTTCGGCTGACACGACAAAGCGCGGCGACCGCCACCGCGGTCGCCGCGCTTCTCGATATCTTCCGGCGGAACCTGCCCCTGAGAGGTTCCGCCGAAGAACTTATGGAGGGGTGGCGACCCCGCCCGGCCTGCCACCCCAACACCAGTACTGACGAGCAAGACTCCGGTTCGGTTGCCTCGACCCCAATCTGTCCACATCCTGGACAGATCAGCTGTCAGCCGGTCCAGCGGCCGGTGAAGAAGGCTGCGGCCCAGATGGCCGCCAGAGGGACTGCCACCGCCAGGTAGAGGCGGCCTAGCCAGGGTTTTCGCTCGGCCAGGACCGCTAGGCCGATCCAGAGCGGCCACCAGAGCAGGGTGGCGCGGGTGAGTGAGTAGATCCAGAAGGACGTCACGAAGGCAGCGATGGTGCTGGCGACCCAGGCGGCCTCGCCCCAGGAGTGGCGCCAGAGGAGCCACGCGAGCAGGATCAGGCCGACGGCCAGCGCGACCAGCTCGGCCCGGAACATCCAGGTCCAGTCGCTGTGGTCGGCCGCGAAGTGGCCCTTGGTCGCGGCTTCGACGGTGTGCTTCAGCGAGATCCACGGCTTGGTGAACTCGCGCGCCCAGCCCTTCTCCTGCGCCTCCTGCCAGGCGAACCAGGAGCCGTGGATCTGCTTCAGGTAGGCCATGAAGCCGAGCACCGGTACCGCCGGCAAGAACAGCCAGGGCAGCGAGTACCAGTCGCGCTTCTTCGAGGTGAGGAACTCGACGCCGAGCGCGAAGATCAAGAAGATGCCCGACACCCGGACCGTCGACGCGAGCGCGACGAACAGTGCCGCCCGCGCCCATCTCCCCTGCCGGGCCGCGAGCCAGGCCGGAAAGGCGAAGGCACAGAACAACGCCTCCGTGTACGGCGCCGCGAGAAAGACCCCGACCGGCGCCGCGAACCAGATCAGCGCCGCCTTCGGCCCGAAGTTCGTCAGCTGAGGGAACTCGTACTGCGCCAGCCTGGCCAGGTAAACCCCCGCCACCGCGCTGGCCACGAGCGAGACAACCACCCCGCCGGCAACCGGACCGATCCCGATCCAGCCGACCACCCGCATCAGGTACGGCAACCCCGGAAAGAACGCCGCCAACGGAGCTCCGGACGGCTCGCCATGGTTGTACCCGTAGTCGGCGATCGCCTTGAAATGCCACACATCCCACTGCAGCCAGGCGTGCCACACATTCGGATAGTCGGTCCCCCGGTTGAACAGCAACGGCGCCGACACCGAGATCACGAAGATCCCGATCCGGCTGACCAGCCACCACCCGAGCGTCTCCCGGAACGTCAGATCAGGCCGCCACCGGATCCCCAGCACCGCCCCATCCTTGGCCCGCCGAGCCCGCCGCGGCTGCTCCTCGGAAGCGGCCCGCTCAACAACCACCAGACGCCCATTTCTGCGCACAGCAACCCTGCTGCGCAACCTTCCGCCTAGGCGCCTTCACACCCCCATCGTGCCCCATCCCCCATTTCCCAGTCGAACAAGCCGCCCTCAGCCCGCTCGGCCTACCGGCCGCCACTCCGTCCCCAGAACACCACCCCACCAGCGGCCACCGTGACCACCCCGATCCCCATCACCACCAACGGCAGAACGGTCACGTCGCGAGACACCAACTCCAGCTCTTCCCCGGTCTCCGGCCACAGGCAGACCGAGCTGATCGGAAACACCCCCGGCGTCGTCGTCGGCTCCCCGCCGTAGTCCCGGCCGACGCCGCCCCGAGCGTTCGCGCAGGCCTCACTCGCAGGCAGGATCGGCTCGTAGACCGAGAGCAGGAAGAACCCGTAGATCAACGCGCCGACCACCACGACCCCACACCCGGCCAACCCAACCGCCAACCCACCCAACCGCCGCACCAGCCCCGGCCCTTTCGCCACCCTTATTCAGCTCCTCACTCCGGACAAGAAAGAACGGCACCTCGGTTCGAGATGCCGTTCTTGGGGCTTACTGACCGCCGCCGCCGGGTGTCTCCGGAGTGTTCGTCGGCTTGGTCGGTTTGGTCGGGATCGACGGCCAGCCAGGCGGTTTCGTGGTCTTGGTCTTGGTCGGGGTCGGCGGCGTCGGCGAGCTCGGCGGAGGAGTGCTCGGCGGCGGGGTACTCGGCGGGGGGGTGCTCGGCGGGGGCGTGCTCGGCGGCGGGGTCGACGACGGCGGCGTGCTCGGCGGCGGCGCGGGGCTGTCCTCGAGCGCGTCCTGGTCCGGCTCGGGGAAGGGCTCGTCCGGCAGGCCCTTGAGGGCCGGCTCCATGTACGCCAGCCACGTCCTCACCGGCCAGTTGCCGCCGAAGAACGCCTCGTCGTCGCTGTACGGGTCGAGGTCGCCCTCACCGCTGGCGCCGGCCCGGTAGAGCACTGCGGTGGAGAGTTGCGGCGTGTAGCCCACCCACCAGGAGGTCAAGGTGTCCTTGCCCTCCAGGCAGTTGTCGCAAGCTGCGTTCTTCTTCCGGTGCTCGAGGGCGACACCACCGGCGGTGCCGGTCTTGCCCGCGACCGGCCGGTCGAGCTCCTGGGCCCGGTCGCCGGTGCCCTTCTTGCCCTCGACCACGTTCTGCAGAACGTAGTTGACCATGTTGGCGACCTCGGGCGGGAACGCCTGCTTGCCCTGCTTCTCGATGATGGCCTTCTGATCGGACCAGGGCTTGATGTTCGGACCGGTGACGGATTTCAGCGTGTGCAGCGGGACGTACCTCCCGCCGGCCGCGAAGGTCGCGTAGGCGTTGGCCATGTCGACGGGCGCCGCGTACGGGTCCGGACCGAGCACCGTCGACGGGTTGTTCCGCCCACGCTCGAGCGCCGAGGTCTTCGGGATTCCGGCGGCCTCGGCGGCGTTGACCAGCTTCGCCGGGCCGTCCTCCATCTGCTTGTCGATCAGGTCGTAGAACGCGGTGTTGATGGACTGCTCGGTGGCCTGGTACAGGTTGACGTCGCCGTAGTCGTCGTCGAACTCGTTGTTCAGTTCCTGACCGTTGACCTCGATCGGGCTGTCGCCCTGGAACGTGTCCCAGATGCTGCGCTGGTCCAGCAGCGCGGCCGCGACGGCGAACGGCTTGAAGGACGAGCCGGGCCGGCCCTTCGCAGTCGCCCAGTTCAGCTGGCTCTTCAGATAGTCGGGGCCGCCGTACATCGCGACCAGCCGGCCGGTCCCCGGCGTGACCGAGGCGAGGCCGACGTGCAGGTTGTTCCGCTTCTCGGGCAGTTCGGTCTGGGCGGCCCGGGTCATCTCACCCTGCCTGGCCCGATCGAAAGTGGTGATGACCTTCAGACCGCCACCGCTGATCTGGTCCTGCGGGACCAGCTTCGCGAGCTCCTTCTTCGCCATGTCGAGCAGGTAGCCGTTCGGGCCCTTGTACTTGCCGCCCGACTTCTTCGGCTTCTTGATCACCGGAAGCTTCGCGCCGTACTGCGCCGCCTGCGCGTCCGTGATCGTGCCGCTCTGCCGCATCCCGTCGAGGACGTACTGGTAGCGCTCGAGGATCCGCTTGTGCGCCGCCGGGTTGTCCGGGTCGAAGCGGGTCGGGTTGTTCAGTACGGTCGCGAGGAAGGCGGCCTGCGGAACGTTCAGCTTGTTCGGGTCGGGAACGCTGAAGTACGCCTCGCCGGCCGCGGCTACGCCGTACGCGCCCTCACCGAAGTAAATGGTGTTCAGGTAGCCCTCGAGGATCTGCTTCTTGTCCTGCGACCGGCTCAGCTTCGTGGCGATGAACAGCTCGGAGAACTTCCGCGAGAAGGTCCGCTCCTGCGTCAGGTACATGATCTTCACGTACTGCTGGGTGATCGTCGAGCCACCCTGCAACTGCTGGCCCCTGGCGATGTTGAACGCGGCCCGCGCCATGCCGGACGGCGAGACGCCTGGGTTGGTCCAGAAGGTCCGGTCCTCGGCGGCGATCATCGCGTCCTGGACGTACTTGGGGATCTGCTCCAGCGGCACCGAGCGCCGGTTCTGGTCGTAGAAGGTGCCCAGCACCGTCTTTCCGTCGGACCAGTAGACCGTGGTCGTGTTCGCCGCGAACTCCTTGTTGGGGTCCGGGATGTCGGTCGTCTGGTAGCCGATGAAGAAGGCCGCGACGACGCCGATCACACCGAGGAAGAACAGTCCGAGCAACCAGCCCGCTACTCTCAGTGCCCAGTGTTTCTTGCGGCGTGCGCGGGTAGGAGCCTTCCTACGACCTTCACTCACAGTGCAATCCTCGACGATCTCGCTGAAGTCATTGCGTCACAGAGTACGGCGGATGTGGTAACGGTCCCTATTCCGCCTTGGATCGTAGCCGCCTGACCCGGTCAGCACCGACTCAGCCGGTCACGTGCGGTGCGAGCAGCGTCACAGCGATCAGCGCGGCCGGGAAGCAGGCGAGGAACATGGTGAACGTGTAGCCCATGATGTCGCGCGCCTTGAGCCCGAGGATGGCCAGCGTCGGCAGCATCCAGAACGGTTGCAGCAGGTTGGCACTGGCCTCTCCGAGGTCGTACACGACCACCATCCAGCCCGCGTCGACATGCAGCTGGTTGGCTGCGTCCAGCACATAGGGGGCCTCGATCACCCACTTGCTGCCACCACTGGGCACGAACACGCCCAGCACGCAGGAGTAGATGGCCACCAGCGGCGGGAAGAAGAACTGGTTGCTTGCCTGCACCAACCACCCGGCCAGCCTCGCCGAGATGCCGGTGTACGCGATCATGCCAAAGATGCCGCCGTACAACGGGAACTGCAGCAGTACTCCGGCCGCTGCCGGCGCACCGTCGCGCACGGCCCGCGCCATCCGCCACGGCCGCCAGTGCAGCAGCATGGCGAGCAGGAACAGGATCAGGTTGACGGTGTTCAGGTCGAGCGCGTTGAAGAAGCTCTTGCCGTCGAAGTACCGCACCAGGTAGATCGCACCGAGCAGCACGACCAGCAGGCTGAACAGCGGCGAGTGCTCCAGCCAGTCCCCCGGTCGGCGCTGCTCGTCGTCCTCACAGTCCACCCGCTTCCCGTTGTACGCCGAACCGCGCCCGATCAGCGGTCGCAGCTCGATGCCGATGTTCTCGGCCGTCTTGGCGTTGCCCTCCCCGGGTGCGACGAACCACGCCATCGTCACGCCCACGGCGTACACGATCAGCGTCGCCACGATCGCTTGCCAGGTGAAGATCGTGTCGCTGAGCGGGATCAGCCCACTGGCGTGCCCGCCGGCCCGGATCACCTCCTGCACCGGCGCGGGGCTACTACTCGCGCTGGCGACCTGCAGCGCGGCCGAGCCGGATAGCCCCTGCGCCCAGACCGTGCCGAGCCCCAGGAACGCCATCGCACCCAGTGCCCGGTAGTCGGCCTTCGGCACGTTGCGGGCGACCTCACGGGCCAGGATGGCGGCGAAGATCAGGCTGAAGGCCCAGTTGAGGTACGACGCCAGCATCGCGACCGCGGCGACGAAGGCCACCGCCGTACGGGGTGACTTGGGGATCCGGGCCAGCCTGGTGATCAACCGGGCGACCGGGCCGCTGGTGGCCACGGCGTACCCGCCGATGATGATCATCGCCATCTGCAGCGTGAAGGTGATCAGGCTCCAGAACCCGAGCCCCCAGGCGTCGACCAGACCGTAGCCCTTGGTCGCGGCCGGGTCGTCCGGGCGCTTCAGCAGCGGCTCGCCGGTGATCAGCCCGAAGACGAGCACCACGAAGGTGCCGACCAGCACGAATCCGAACGCGTCCGGCAACCACTTCTCGGTGAAGGCGGTGAAGCGCAGCGCGGTCCGGGCCAACGGGCCCTCGCCCTCGGTGCCGTGCTTCGCGTGCTTCCCATGGCTGTCCGCCATGACCCTCCGCTCCTGACCCACGACGCTGTGTCAGCTGATTAACGCAGATCAGCGCCTGACGTAACAGGTTTTTCCGCAGTGGGTCGTGGGATAGCTAACAAAGTCCGTCTTTGTCAGGAGTTGTCCACAGCTGACCGCCGTGCTTACAGTGGCGGAGCGATGTATCAACTCGATACATCAGGTCATGACAAACCATGACAAAATGGTCGAGGGAGGTGGGTCATGGGAAACCGCAGCGGGGTCCTGGAACTCGCCGTACTCGGCCTGTTGCACGAAGCGCCGATGCACGGATACGAGCTCCGCAAGCGCGTCAACGCCCAGTTCGGCTGGGGACGCGTGCTGTCGTTCGGATCGCTCTACCCGTGTCTGAAGGCGATGCTCCGCAACGGACTGATCTCCGCCGACGCCGGTACGACCGACGCCGGGCGGAGGCAGAAGATCGTCTACACGATCACGGCCGACGGCAAGGACCACTTCGCGCAAGCGATGCACGACGCCGGACCGTCGGCGTGGGAGGACGACACGTTCGGCGTCCGGTTCTCGTTCTTCGGCCGGACCGATCCGGCCACCCGGTTGCGCATCCTCGAGGGCCGACGGGCCCGGATGGAGGAACGGCTGGCCAACTTCCGGGCCGCGATGAGCCGGACCGCGGAGCGGGTCGACGCGTACACCCTCGAGCTGCAACGGCACGGCCTGGAGTCGGCCGAGCGCGAGGTCCGCTGGCTGAACGAGCTGATCGACGGCGAACGCAGCCGGCAGCGGCCCCCTGAAGAGCACCAACCGCCTGTTCCACCCCCCAACTAAGGAGTTCCAGATGACTTCGATCCGCGTAGCGATCGTCGGTGTCGGCAACTGCGCCAGCTCGCTCGTCCAGGGCGTGCACTACTACCGCGACGCGAAGCCCGACGAGCGCGTCCCCGGTCTGATGCACGTCCAGTTCGGCGACTACCACGTCCGCGACGTCGAGTTCGTCGCCGCGTTCGACGTGGACGGCAAGAAGGTCGGACTCGACCTCGCCGACGCGATCGGCGCCAGCGAGAACAACACGATCAAGATCTGCGACGTGCCGCCGAGCGGTGTCACCGTGCAGCGCGGTCACACCCTGGACGGCCTCGGCAAGTACTACCGCGAGACCATCACCGAGTCCGACGCGGCGCCGGTCGACGTCGTCAAGGCGCTGAAGGACGCGCAGGTCGACGTCCTGGTCTGCTACCTGCCGGTCGGTTCCGAGCAGGCCGCGAAGTTCTACGCCCAGTGCGCGATCGACGCCAAGGTCGCGTTCGTCAACGCGCTGCCGGTGTTCATCGCCGGCACCAAGGAGTGGGCCGACAAGTTCACCGAGGCGGGCGTGCCGATCGTCGGCGACGACATCAAGTCGCAGATCGGCGCCACCATCACCCACCGGGTGCTGGCCAAGCTGTTCGAGGACCGCGGCGTCACGGTCGACCGGACGTACCAGCTGAACGTCGGCGGCAACATGGACTTCAAGAACATGCTGGAGCGCGACCGGCTGGAGTCCAAGAAGATCAGCAAGACCCAGTCCGTCACCTCGCAGCTGGTCGACAAGATCGACCCGCGCAACGTGCACATCGGCCCGTCCGACTACGTGGCCTGGCTGGACGACCGCAAGTGGGCCTTCATCCGGCTCGAGGGCCGCAACTTCGGCGACGTCCCGCTGTCGCTGGAGTACAAGCTCGAGGTCTGGGACTCGCCGAACTCGGCCGGCATCATCATCGACGCGATCCGCGCGGTGAAGATCGCCAAGGACCGCGGCATCGGCGGCCCGATCCTGTCCGCCTCGTCGTACTTCATGAAGTCGCCGCCGGAGCAGTACGCCGACGACGTCTGCCGCGACCTGGTGGAGAAGTTCATCAAGGGCGAGGTCGAGCGCTGAGCTAGTCCCCCTGTACTACGGAAGGCCTCCCTGCTCGTCCTGAGCAGGGAGGCCTTCAGCGCGCTTGGGCAGCGTCGATGTCGAGGAGTAGGTCGGCGCGGGAGGTACGGGAGTACAGGACTCGTTTGCCGTCTCGGCGTGAGGTGCAGAGGCCGGCTGAGACGAGTACTGCGAGGTGCTGGCTGACAGTGCCGGGACTGAGGAGGAGGGACTCGGCCAGGGCCGTCGTTGAGAGTGGGACGCTCAGGTGCGCCAGGATGGCGGCTCTGGAGCGGCCGATGAGGGCGTCGAGGCCGCCGACGATCGACTCGACCGGGCGTTCCCAGAGTTGGCCGGCGCCGCGTGCGGAGTACGCGATCACTGGCGGGGTTGAGTTGTCCGCGAGCATCACACCCGGCCCGCGGAAGACCAGTGGCAGCAGCCAGAGCCCCTGGCCAGTGGAGGGCAGCCGTACCTGTCCCTGGCCGAGCGCGAGGGTTAGGCCGTCTCCTGCCCAGGTGACTGCGTCGTGCAGCTCGTCGAGTGCTCGTTCGAGGCCGTCGGAGGCCAGGGCGACGGATCGGTGGGCGATGTCGGCGCCGGTGATCGCCTCGATGCGTCCCCAGAGGGGCTCGAGTACTGCCGTCCAGTACGCCGCCATGGCTTCGGCTGTGCGTTCGGCGTACTCGCGACTGGGCATCCGCCCGATCCGCGAGCCGAGCTCGCGTAGTACCCGGAGATCCGACTCGAGGACCTGCTCGTCCGTCGTGGCGAGCCGGGCGAACTGGTCGAGCGGGTGGGCCGGGCGGGCCGACGGCATCGGACCCAGGAGATCGGGGATGAAGTGATCGGCCTGCGTGAGCTCCAGCAGCAGCGCGAGGTCGAAGTCCGGGTCGCGCGGCACCCGGGGCTGCAGGTGCCGGTGCAGCTGGAAGTGCTGACGGTGGTTGATCAGGGTCAGGCTCGCCGTCGTCTCCCAGACCGCGTCGCTGGTGAACCGGACCTTGGTGAGGTCCGGCACCGTCAGCTCCAGCTCGATCATGGTGCTCTCCTCTTACCCGGCGGATCCGACGTGCTCTTCGAGCAGCGTGCCCTGGTCGAGAACCATCAGCCACCGGCCGTGCTTGTACGTGTACGTCACCGCCGTGACAGCAGTGAACCAGTAGTCGAGGCGCGGAATGGCGTACTTCGTGGTGTAGACGATGAAGCCGGTCTTGCAGCCGTCGACCTTGCGCGTCTGCTCGGTCCACGACCAGACCGAGTCCTTGCTGATGAAGCGTGGCTTGCTTGCCGCGGCGACCGCATCGAGGCCGACCCGGACACGACCGTCGGCGACGATGCTCACCACGCCTTTGTCGTGACCGGCGAGCCAGGTGTCCCGGTCGAAGTCGCGGAACGACTCCATGTCGGTCCGCTGCGCCTGGTCGAACTTCTGCGCGCAGGACTTGGCCTGTGTCGTCGCTGTCCTGCCGTGGACTGCCGCGTCGTCGTGGGTTGCCGTTTTGTCGTGGGTTGCCGTGCTGTCGTGTGCCGCTGTTGCGGCGTTGGCGGCGCCCGGCATGGCGATGACCGCGGTCGCGGCGGCCACCAGGCTTACTGCGCGGCGGGTGGCGGATCGGTTCATGACGACTCCTTGTTCCTAGGTCCTGTCCGGATGAGGGGCACGAGGGAAGGCTCAGGGTCCAGGCGCCGGCCTTGCCACGATTCGGCGGCAGCCGAAACGTCGGCGTTTGTTGTCGGTGCGGTTCGGTAGCGTCTTGCCTCATGCAGCTGCATGTGGGGTGCGCGATGTGGACGCACACGCCGTGGAACGGGCGGTTCCTGCCGCATCCGCTGCCTGCCTCGGAGCGGCTGGAGGCGTGTGCGACCTGGTGCAACGCGGTCGAGGGCAACACGACCTTCTATGCGACGCCGGCACGGGCGACGGCGGAGATGTGGGCCGCGCAGGTCGCGCCGGACTTCCGCTTCGTGCTCAAGCTGCCGAAGGTGATCACGCACGATCTGCGGCTGCACGATCAGGCCGACGTGGAGTTGCGTGCGTTCCTGGAGGCGATGCGGCCGCTCGGGTCGCGCGCGCATGCGTTGTGGATTCAGTTGCCGGCGTCCTTCGGTCCGTCCGAGGTGGGGGCGTTGGCGGCGTTTCTCCGGCGGGCGCCCTCGAGCTTCCGGTACGCGGTCGAAGTACGGCATCCGGCGTTCTTCGCCGACGATCGGGCGACGCAGCAGTTGGAGCAGGTGCTCGGGCGGGTGGGGGCCGAGTGGGTGCCCTTCGACACGGTGACGCTGTTCGAGACGGCTGCTTCGAGTTATGGCGAGCGGGAGGCCTGGCTGAACAAGCCACGGTTGCCGCGCCGGACGCGGGCGCTCACGCAGTACCCGATCGTGCGGTACATCGGGCGGGACGACGTCGAGGTGACGGCCGCAGGCTGGCAGTACCTCGCGGATCAGACCGCTGTGTGGTTGCAGGAGGGGCGGTCGCCGACTGTCTTCCTGCACACTCCGGACAACGTCGAGGCACTTGCATTGGCTCGGCGGTTCTACGACGACGTCCGCTTGCGGGTGCCTGAGCTGGTACCTGTCCTGCCGCCGCCCGTAGCGGTTCCAGCGGAGCCGCCGACCCTGTTCTGAGGGTTGTCCACAGCTGAGAAATCCGCGGCTGAACGCGGGATGAAAATCCATATGTTCCCCGGTGAGACCAATCTCCCGGGAGGACAGCCATGGAATCCACTGAAGACCGCTACATCCGCACCCAGCTGCTGATCGCCGACCTGCGCCGGCGCGCGGAGACCTGTGAGAACCCACAGGAGCAGGTCAACCTGCGACGATCCGTGGACTCCCTGATCCGCATGGCCCTGGCGCTCGCACCGTGATCGCCTCGCTCGAGGAGCTGCTGGAGCAGCATGCGTGGGCGGCGCTGCGCATCAGCGGCGCCGACCAGACCGCCTGGAACGGTGAGATCGTCGAAGCCGGCGAAGGAATCCTCGGCCTCGCGCACTGGGACGGCACGCTGCATCTCGACCGCGAGTACATCCTCGACCCCTTGCGAGATCTCTACGACCGAGCGGATGAGCCGCGGACCGAGGCCGAGCTGCTCCGCTGTCGCGAGGCGCTGGTGACGCTGCTGCACGAGCAGTCGCATTTCCTCGGTCCTGCGGGTGCCACGCAGGAGGCGGCGCGTGCGGCCTTCAAGCTCCCCGGCGGCCGTGCCTTGGAGGAAGGCGTCGCCGAGGCCTGGGCGCACCACCATCTGAACGACTACATCCGCGAGCTCGGCATCGACAAAGTTGCCCCCGGCATCCTTCACGTCCGCGGCGAACCGTCGTACGCCGCGTTCGTCCCGGCCGTCCGCCTCTTCGCCGCCGACCTCGACCGCCTCTCCGGCGCCCCCGCCGGCGAAACCCTCGACCTGCTCAACCGCCAGACCGCCGAGGGCCAATGGCACCAGGCAGTCACCCGCATCTACCACTCCACCCAGCTGCCCCACCTGGTCCCACCCGACCAGGCCCCAGCCGTCCGCCTCCATCTGGAGCAGGCCTTGCGATCATCCTTCAAAGCCCTGGAACTCTACGAACCCCTCCCTCGAGGCTTCGCCGCCTCCCGCTCCCAGGCCGCCACCACCAGAACCCTCACCCTCCTCCACCAAGAACTAGCCACCGCCGAACGCCACTACACCCCCGCCCCACGCCTTTCCCGAATCCACCTGTCCCCACCGCCCATGCCCACCACCCCACTCCGCCCCATCCCACCGACCGCTCCACAGAGCCGCCCCACCCCGCCGCCGATCTCCATCGCATCGAGCCAGGCCGTGCCGTCGCCTCTGTCTGCCTCGCCCAACCTGACGGCGCCAGCCGCCCCCATGGGCGATCCAGCCACACCTGCCGGGACGTCCGCGTCAACCCACCGGCTCAGCCCGGCCGATTCCTACCAAGCCGCGGCACACGCCTTCGACGGAATCAGCCCGCCAACCGCTTCCACGCCCGCCCCTCCACCCGCCGCGATCAGGGCCACCGCCTCGGCCGGCACAGCTACGAGCGTGAGAGACCTGGAACGCTGACCGTGCCCTGATCCCCCACGACCGTGATCACCTGTCCGTCCTCGACCACGCTCATCACGCCCGAAACCCCAAGCACAGCAGGAATCCGATGCTCCCGCGCAACGATCGCCGCATGCGACAGCCGCCCACCGACCTCGGTCACCACTCCGGCGACCACTCCGAACAGGGGCGTCCACGCAGGATCGGTGAACCGGCACACCAAGATGTCCCCCGCCTCGACCCGCCCGAAATCCTCGACCCCATGGATCAACCGCGCTGGCCCGGACGCCGTTCCCGGGCTGCCGGCGACTCCGCGGAGTACAGGCTCATCGTCCGTCTGCCGCGGCTGATGTCTCGCTTCGCGTCGCGGCTGATCCGTGGCATCGAGAGGAGCTGTGATCGGCCGAGCCTGCAGGAGCCAAACCTGATCGTTCTCCATCGCGAACTCAATGTCCTGCGGCCCACCCATCAGCTCGGCAACCTGCTGTCCCAGCTGCACGATCCGCCTGACCTGCTCGTCTCCTAAACACAACTCCTCCCGCTGCTCGACCGGCACTTCACTGGAGACAACGCCGTGACCATCACCACCAGCCCCCCGATCCCGCCTGACGCCCTTGCTGCCACACCGCCGATCAATCTCCCCATCGGCCTGCACCACAAAGCTGTCGGGCGTTACCAATCCCTGCACCACGCTCTCCCCCAACCCCCACGACGCCTCGACCACAGCCGCGCCACCTGGCGTCCGAGGATCAGCAGTGAACAGAACCCCGGCCACCTCCGCATCGATATGCCGCTGCACGATCACCGCGATCTCTGGTGCTTGTCCGGGGTGACGCAGCCGATAGGCGACCGCACGCCGACTCCACAACGAGCCCCACACCAACTGAACCTTCGCGACGACCGCAGCCAAACCCTCGACCGCCAGATAGCTGTCGTACTGCCCCGCAGCCGAGCCCTCCTCACCGTCCTCACCACCACCCGACGACCGCACCGCAACCGGCGCTTCCCCCAGCACCTCCAACACCCCACCCAACTCCTCCACCAACCACCCCCGCACAACCGCATCCCGACACCCATGGCCGACACCAGCGCCGTGTGCCGTGCCGGAGCCGGAGCCAGTGCCGGAGCCAGTGCCAGTGCCGGAGCCAGTGCCAGTGCCGGAGCCAGTGCCAGTGCCGGAGCCAGTGCCAGTGCCGGAGCCAGTGCCAGTGCCGGAGCCAGTGCCAGTGCCGGTGCCGGAGCCGGTGCCAGTGCCGGTGCCAGTGCCGGAGCCGGTGCCGGAGCCGGTGCCAGTGCCGGTGTCGTGGCCGGTGCCGGTGCCGGTGTCGTGGCCGGTGTCGGTGTCGTGGCCGGTGCCGGTGTCGTGGGCGGTGCCGGTGTCGTGGGCGGTGCCGGAGACGGACTGGTTGGGATGAGTGGTGGCGGAGCGGTGGGCGGCGTTGGGGATTACGAAGCCTGGGGGGACTGGGAAGCCCGCGCGGATCAGGCGGCCCAGCGCAGCTGCTTTGGCGCCGGCGTTCTCCGGCGTGGCTTCGGTGAGCGGGATGATCAACGCGTGCTTCCCTCCGGGACAGTCGGCCAGCGATCGGATCTCGGTGCTCCCTCGCGATGACCCGTCCTCACGAGCGGAGCTTCTGCGGCTTAACTTCAACAGAATGTTGACAACCTTTTGTTGATGATGGACCGTTTCGGGGTGCAGCGCAATGAGGGTGTGGACGAGTCGGCGAGTGATCAGCGGCAGGCCGCGCGGGAGCGGGATGCCCGGGAGCAGTTGTTGGCGGTCGGGGCTGATCAGCTGGGGCGGCGGCCGTGGCAGGTTGGGGCGATGCCGCCATCTGCGGTCGATCTGATCCAGTTCTTCCTGTGGCGGTCGAGTTCCGCGCCATGGGGCGAGCCAGCCGGTGCTGCTCAGATCGGTGCTGGTCAGGCCGGTGCTGATCAGGTCGGTGCTGATCAGGCGGGTGCTGATCAGGGCAGTTCTGGTCAGAGCAGTGCTGGTCACGAGATGACGCGGGCGGTGGTGGCTGCGCTGCAGTTGTTGCCGGCGGCTCGGGCGGAGATCGATCAGCTTGAGACCGGGTTGTTGTTCGCGGCGCGGGGGCTCGGGCTGACCTGGGCTCAGATGGCCCAGGCACTCGGACTGAATTCACCGCAGGCCTGCCAGCAACGCCTAGACCGCCTCACCTCCCGGAGCGGCCGATCGACCGAGGGACTCGCACCATGACCACCCCGGGGCCCCCGCCAGCCGGCGCCAGCGGCGCATCGGCCGGAGCTGGTGGTACTTCGGCCGGAGCCAGTGGTACTTCGGCCGGAGCTGGCGGCACTTCGGGCGGAGCCAGTGGTACTTCAGCCGGAGCTGGCGGCACTTCGACCGGGGCCAGTGCTACTTCGGGCGGAGTTGGCGGCACCTCGGGCGGAGTTGGTGGTGCTTCGGGCGGAGTTGGTGGGCGTTCCTCGGCGGGGTTGTTGGTGTTGCATGCGGTTCGGTTGAAGGGGTTCGGGGACGAGGTTGCGGTTGCCGGGCGGTTCGGGCTCGAGGTGGATGTGGCGGCGGAGTTCTTGCTTGATTCGCAGGCGTTCGGGTGGGTTGCGTGGAGTGAGTTCGCCGGATCTCGTGGTTGGTCGCTGACGGAGGCTGGGCGGGCGGAGAATGCGCGACAGCTCGCCGCCGAACTCGACCAGGTGGGTGGGCGAGCCGCGATTCAGCAGGCGTACTCGGACTTTCTGCCGCTCAACGGGCGGCTACAACAGGCTTGTACCGATTGGCAGTTGCGGCCGACAGCGAGCGACGCGCTGGCGTTCAACGATCACACCGACCTGGACTGGGATCGGCGGGTCGTCGACGAGTTGGGCGCGCTGGGCGACTCACTGCGGAAGATCTCGGAGCAGATCGGTGCGGTCCTGGAGCGGCTCGACGGGTATGACGACAGATTCGCGGCAGCGCTGAGCCGGGTGCGCGCGGGGGACGGTAGCTGGGTCGATCGGACGGGGGCTGACTCCTGTCACACCGTGTGGTTCGAGTTGCACGAGGACCTGATCGCCACACTCGGTCTGACTCGGGGCACGCACTGATGGCACCGATCCGGCACGTGCTCTTCGATGCCGACGGGGTTCTGCAGGACATGCCCGGTGGCTGGTACGCCGCGATGGAGCCGTATCTCGGCGACAAGGCGCGCGAGTTCCTGCATCGAACCTGGAAGGAAGAGCTGCCGATGCTCGCCGGAGAGGGCGACTACCTGCCGTTGCTGGCGGCAACGCTCGCGGAGTACGGGGTGGAGACTCCGGTCGAGGTCGTCTACCGGGACGTGTGGCATCGGATCGTTCCGAGCGACGAGTCGTTCGCGATCGTGGAAGCCCTTCGGCAGGAGGGTTATGGCGTCCACCTGGGCACGAACCAGGAGAAGTACCGAGGTGGGCACATGCGCACGACTCTCGGCTACGACGAACTCTTCGACGTCAGTTGCTACTCCTATGACCTCGGTGTCGCCAAGCCCGACCCGGCCTTCTTCGTCGAGGCCGCCCGCCGGATCGCCGCCGACCCATCGACCATCCTGTTCATCGACGACACCGCCGCCAACGTCGAGGGCGCAAGCCGGGCCGGCCTCGCCGCCGGACGATGGGACCTGAGCCAAGGCCACGACCCACTTCTCGCGCTGCTCCGTGAACACGGCATCGAACTGCCCCCACCAGCCTGAGTAACCGGGCCGAGGAACTACGACGAGCCCTGGGTCAGGAGATACTCGAGGTCCCGGGACACGAATCGTAGGCGGAGGCTGGGATGGACGACGCTGCACTGATGAGCGAGCACGACACGCTCAGGCGCGAGTTCCTGGCTGGGTCGTTGGAGCCTGCCGAACTGGTTGCCATGAGCGTGTTGCTGCGGGCTCAGTCGAGCGATCTGCCCGAGGACGACCGACGCCGGTTCGAGGGAAAACTGGATGCGCTCGAGCGGCTGGCGGGGTACGGGAAGTCGCCGGCCGGTGTTGCCCCGGACCCCGACTCGGCGGTCAGCCGGGCTACGAAGGCCCTGCGGGAGGCGAGGCAGAGCGGCGGGACGCCCGAAGAGCGGATCGTGCGAGCTGAGCACGGGATCGCTCAGATCCGTGCGATCGCGGCGGACGCGACCAGTCCCAGTCAGCGGATGGCGATCCTGCGGACGACCGACCTGCTGGCCCGCCTCGCGTCGTCGCTGCGTCAGGACAGCTCAGCCGACGCGGGACCGAGCGACCGGGATGAACCGCCTCGATGAGCGAATCGGAGCCGGAGTACCCGAAGACCTTCGACGAGCTCACGGCGCGGCACGCCGAGATCGCGAAGGAGCTGAGTGGAGCCGGTCAGACCGCCTGGAACGGCACCCTGATCGAGACCGACAACGGTGACCTCGGGGTCGCCAACTGGGACGGCAGTCTCGAACTCGACCGTGAGGCCGTCACCCAGCCGCTGCGCGACATGTACTCGTCGCCTGGCGAGCAACGCGACGACGCGACCCTGACGGAGTACCGGGACGCGTTCGTGACCCTGCTGCACGAGCAGTCCCATTTCCTCGGGCCCGAGGGCGCCACGCAGGACGGGGCCAGGATCGCCTTCCAGGAGTTCGAAGCCCAGGCGCTCGAAGAGGGCGTCACCGAGGCATGGGCCCAGGACAACCTGGACGACTACCTGGAGCGGACCGGAGCGGACCAGATCGCGCCCGGGATCGAGACCGCCACCAGTGAGACCTCCTATCCCGAATTCGTTCCGGCCGCGCGGGAACTGGCGTCCGGGATCGGGGAGCAGGCGGGGATGACCCAGGGCGAGGTGCTGACCGAGCTGAACAATCAGACCGCCGAAGGGCAGTGGTCCAGGGCGACCGACCTGCTCTACGAGTCCAGCGACCTACCGCAGCTGGTGCCGCCCGATCAGGAGGAGAGCGTCAAGCAGGCGATCGAACAGAAGATGCGGGAGGAGTACGGCCGGCTGGACGGCCTCGACGAGGACAGCCCGACCCTCGAGGCGCAGTCGGCCGCGATCGGCCAGGATGCCGTCAGTGCCGGTCTGGCCGAGGCCGAACGCCAAGAGAAGGTCTTCGCTCCCCCCGCAGCCGAGACGCAAGTCGACCTGTCGGCCCAGGCCCAGGCCCCGGCCCCGGCCCCGGCCCAGGCTCAGACCCAGACTCAGACTCAGGCTCAGCCTGAACTGGCCGGCGCCGCCGAAGCCGCTGGACCCGCGGCCACCCAGCCCGCGATCGACTCCACTCCCGCGGTCGGTGAAGGATCCGGTACGCCGGAAGCGCCCGCGCGTACCGGGACAAGAACCCCCGGACGGGCTGCCGGCGAGCGCGACGCCGATCACGCACTCCGGCTGGCCACCGAGGGGCAGCGCCCGATGGGCAGCTCTGTTCGGCTCGACGAGAGCTCGTTCGGTAGTCGACGCGGCGGCGGTCACGGTGCCGAGCAGGCGCATGGTCAGTCCCAGCGACCCAGCGGACCGGGGGGTACTGGTCGTGGCGAGTAGGTCCGGCGTGGAGCAGAGCACGAGGCTGAGCGGACCGCAGGCTCGGGTGGCGGCGAGCGACATCCTCGCGGCCATCGACCTGAGTACCGGCTCCAGCGCTGAGCAGATCGCGAGACTGGAGCAGGCCATCTCGTCCATCGACCGGCTCGGCGGACGATGCGACGACGAGATCGACCGGCTGTCCGTGCTCCGGATGAAGGAGTCCTTGCGACTCCTGGCCGGACCGGACAGCACAGGTGGCGGCGGAGTGCTGCCTGGCCTCGCAACCTGGGACGGAACCTTGCTGCTCGACGAGGTGCACGTGACGGGACCGCTGAAGCAGATGTACGACCAGCCCGCGATGCCCAAGTCACCGGAGACCTTGCGGCGGTACCGATTCGCGCTCTCGGAGATGTTCCACCAGCAGTCGCATCTGCTGGCCGCCGCCGGTACGTCGTACCGGGCTTCCATGGCGGCATTCGCGGACCCGGCCGTGCGGCTGCTCGAACTCGGGGTCACAGCTGCTTGGACGGCTCGGCATCTGGACGACTACCTGCAAGCCCTCGGCATTCCGCAGCTAGCTCCCGGCATCGAGCAGGTCAGCCTTCCGGACGGTTATCCGTCGTACTTGCCGGCAGCCGAGGCGCTGAGCACAGCGATCGGCCGTCGGGTCGGTCTCGCTCCCGATGAGGTACTCCGACGGCTGAACGCCGTCACTCCCGCCGGGAAGTGGCCGGAGATGACGACCCTGCTGCTGAATGCGAGCGGCCTAGGACCAGTCGTACCACCAGACCATCGAGCGGCGGTGGCCGGACGAGTCGATCAGGCGATGCGGGCGCCGTTGCGGTCGATGGCGACTCTGCGAGTGACCGACGGCGATGAGCCCGGCGTGCAGGCGACCTCACGCGCCGCCGGGCTGGCCAGCGTGGATGCCGCGGTAGCGACGATCGAGGCCGTCCGCCGGGAGTACACCACCCACTGATCCCGGGCTCCCGCCTCACCAGAGAGCGGGAGCCCGGGATGAATCAGGAAGGGTTGATGGCCAGGCCGTAGGCGCCACGGCTGCCGTAGGTGGAGTAGCCGGTGTTGAGCGGGTCTCCGTAGCCGACGTTGTCGATGCGGAGGTAGTAGGTGCCGGGCTGGAGGTTGCTGGTGACGGTTGCGCTCAGGCCCGTCGGGGTGCCGGCGTTGGACTGGCCGGACGCCGGGTCGGCTGAGGTGACTACCGTGCCGGCAGAGTTGAGCAGGTCGAGCTTGATGTCCAGGTTGCCGCCGATGGCTGCGGCGCTGGCCGTTGCCGTGTAGTTGCCGGCCGTGGTGACGTCCACCCGGTAGACATCGGTGTCGGTCTCGGCCGCGATGAAGCCGTTGGCGGTGGCGCCGATGGCGAGAGCCGCGGCGGCACTCGTGGTGTCGCCTGCTTCGTCGGTACGCAGCGCGAGGCCGTGGGTGCCGATGACCGAGTAGTCGTCCTCGGTGTTGTTGGCGCCGGAGTACTCGCCCTTGCTCCACTGGCTGATGCCCCGGTAGTAGCCGACGCCCATGATCGGCGCCCAGGAGCCGTGGCCCTCGTAGTACCCGACGGATGCGGTGCCGTCGTGGCCGAGGCCGACGTTGTGGCCGGCTTCGTGGGAGGCGGCTTCGGCGAGGTTCTTCGCGCCGGTACCGACGCCCTTCGTGAACACCAGCGCGGGCTGGTAGTAGTCGTGCTGGCCTGCGTTGTCGTAGACACCGATGTAGGCGACGCCGCCGCAACCACAACCGGACTGGTACCAGGTGTCCGGATCGATCAGTACACGCGTGCCGTACTGGAGGTCGGAAGCGCTCGTCCGGTTGATCGCGTCCTGGGCCGGCTGCTGCGTCGTGACGTCGACATCGAAGGCGGCGTAGTCCTCCGCGACCCGCGCCCACACCTCGTGTACGACGTCCTGCTCGGCGGTGCCGAAGGTCGCCGGGTTCCCGTCGGTGTCGTAGGCCGACACGTTGACCGGGTCGATCCCCTTGTCCGCGTTCCACGCCGTACCGGTGATGCTGTGGCCGTCGAAGTCGAGGTAGATGACGCGGTTCGAGCCAGGCTTGCTGTGCAACTCGAAGGCCGGTCCCTCGGCGGCGGCGACGGCCTCGGTCGCCCAGCGCGGTGACGCCTCGGGAGCCTTCTGCGCTGGAGTCAGGACAGGTTCGCGGAAGAAGAGCCGACCGGCGGAGTCGAGCCAGGCGGTCTTGTCGGTGGCGAGCGTGTCCCGCAGCCGGGCCTCGGACAAACCGTTGCGCTGGGCAACTTCTGGCAGCCGCGACCGGAGATTGGTCAGCGCGGTCTTACCAGGTGTCGGTTGACCGAGCAGTTGGTCGAGCGGTTGTTGCTGTGCGTCGGCTTGGGTGCCGGCAGCAACTGCCAGCGCTCCGAAGACGACGGCACCGACGCCTACGAGCGCACCGGTACGACGGAATTTGCTGATCATTTGGAATCCTCCTCAAGGATTCCCCCCAGAAACAAACAGTTCCGCCCCCGCGGACGTAGCCCGAGGACATGTGGACGGGCCGAGCGCCCACATGTCCCGGGCCACAACTAGGTGGGTCAGCCGGCGGTGACCTTGACGGCGTACGCGCCGCGGCTGCCGTACGTCGAGTAGCCGGTGTTCAGCGGATTGCCGTACCCGGTGTTCTCGACCCGCAGGTAGTAACGCCCGGCGCTCACCTGCCGGTTGATGCTGGCGCTCAGCCCTGTCGGCGTGCCCGAGTTGGACTGCCCCGACGCCGGGTCGGCGGTCGCGACGACCGCGCCGGACGAGTTGAGCAACTGGAGCTTGATGTCCAGGTCGCCACCGACCGAGGCGGCGTTGGCCGCGAAGGTGAAGGTGCCGGCCGCCAGGTCGATCGAGAAGGTGTCGACGTCCGAGTCGTTGGCGTAGATGCCGTTGACGGCGGTGCCCAGCGTGAGCGGCGTCGCGTCACCGGTGGCGTTGCCGTGGTCGTCGGCGCGCAGGGCCAGGCCGTTCTGCCCGATCACCGCGAAGTCGTCTTCCTTGTTGTTCGCGCCGGAGTACTCGCCCTTGCTCCACTGGCTGATCGCCTTGGAGTAGCCGACACCCATGATCGGCGCCCACGAACCGTGACCGCTGTAGTAGCCGACCGACGCGGTGCCGTCGTGACTGAGCCCGACGTTGTGGCCGGCTTCGTGGGAGGCGGCTTCGGCGATGTTCTTCGCGCCGGTACCGACGCCCTTCGTGAACACCAGGGCGGGCTGGTAGTAGGAGTGCTGCGAGGTGTTGTCGTAGACGCCGACGTAGGCGACACCACCACAGCCGCAGCCGGACTGGTACCAGCTGGTTGGGTCGATCACGACGCGCGTTCCGTACTGCTGGTCGGACGAACCGGACCGGGTGATGGCCGACTCGGCCGGCGCCTGTGTCGTCACGTCGACGTCGAACGGCGCGTAGTCCTCGGCGACCCGGGCCCACACCTCGCGGACCACGTTCTGCTCGGCCGTGCTCCAGTTGCCGGTGTTGCCGTCGGTGTCGTACGCGGTGATGTTCACGGTGGCCGGCTTGCCGTTGGCGTTCCAGGCGGTGCCGGTGATCGTGTGCCCGTCGAAGTCCAGGTAGATGACCCTGTTCGAGCCGGGCTTGCTGTGCAGCTCGAAGGCGGGACCGGTCGCAGCGGCGACGGCCTTGGTCGCCCACTGCGGGGACTTGGTGGTGGCGGTGCGTGCTTTGGCGGAGGCGACCGGCTCGGAGTAGAAGAGCTTGCCGTCCTTGTCCAGCCAGCTGGTCTTGTCGGTCGCCAGGATCCGCTGCAGCTTCTGCTCGGCGATGCCGTTGCGCTCGGCCAGCTCGGCGAGTCGCGGCTGCAGCTTGCCGAGGGCGGCCTTACCTTGGAGCGGCCGGCCTCCGAGCAACGATGCCAACGGAGCTGGGGACGGAGTCTGGTCAGCGCCTGCCTGGTTCGCGGCGACTACTGCCAGCGATCCGAACAAGACGGCGCCGGTGCCGACCAGGGCACCGGTTCGGCGGAACCTGCTGTGCATTCTGGGGTCCTCCTCGGGGACTCCTGACGGCTGCTCGGCGAGTACGCCGGGGCGGCGGGGAGCAGCGTCATGCCTCACTTGTGGTGCACTCACGCGCACTCTGCGTAGAGTGCCCCATCGGTTGCCTCGGTGTATACATTTCCCCGAGGAATTTACATTTCCCCGCACTCTGTGACCTGGATCACATCGAAGCGGATGTCGATTCAGCCAGGCCTCACCCGACGCGTCGTCGACAGCAGGACACACCGCGACGAATCGGAGACGACCATGAAGCTCACACTGCACACCTTCCTCAGCATCGACGGCGTCATGCAGGGTCCGGGCGGCTTCGAGGAGGACCGCAGCGGCGGCTTCGACCGCGGCGGCTGGCTGATGCCGTACGGCGACGAGGTGATGGGCGAGATCGTGGAGGGCTGGTTCGCCGAGGCGGACGCCATCCTGCTCGGCCGGACGACGTACACGATGATGGAGGCGTACTGGTCACAGATCCACGACGGCAGCAACACCGCCACCGGACTGAACGACCTGCCGAAGTACATCGCCACCTCCACGCCGCTCGAGCCGGTCTGGAACGACAGCACCGCGATCGGCGGCGACATCGTCAAGCAGGTCGAGGAGCTCAAGGCGAAGCCCGGCCGCGAACTGCAGATCCACGGCTCGTGCGCACTGGCCCGCTCGCTGCACGCGGCCGGCCTGATCGACGAGTACCGGCTGATCACCTTCCCGGTCGCGGTCGGCACCGGCAAGCGGCTGTTCACCGAGGACGCCCCGGCGACCGGTTTCAAGCTGATCGAGAGCCGCGTCACCGGCACCGGCGCGGTGTACTCCGCGCTCACCCCGACCCCGTTCCGGACCGGCACCGCCGTGATCGAGGACGGCAGTTCCACTTTCAGCGTCGACAGCTGAAGTTCCGGAACCACAGGCTCTTGACGAGGCGAATCACCTCTCTGATAGTTAGGAAAGTTTACTAACTATCAGAGAGGTGAAAGATGCGTAAGTTCCGCCCCATCGCACTTGCCCTCGCCCTGTTCGGCGCCGCTTTGCTGGTGCCGGCCGTCGCGACCTCAGCGTCCGCAGCGACCACTACCTACCAGGCCGAGAACGCGGCCCGGACCCAGGGAGTGGTCGAGTCCAACCACGCCGGCTACACCGGCACCGGGTTCGTCAACTACGACAACGTGACCGGCTCGTCCGTCACGTTCACCGTGAACGTCGGCACGGCCGGCAGCGCGTCGCTCGCGTTCCGGTACGCCAACGGCACCACCGTCAACCGGCCGATGACGATCGCCGTCGACGGCACCACCGTCGCGACCCCGCAGTTCGCCAGTACAGGCGTCTGGACCACCTGGAACACCACCACGGTGAACGCCACGCTGTCGGCCGGCTCGCACACCATCAAGACCACCGCCACGACCGCCAACGGCGGCCCCAACCTCGACTCGCTCACCGTCACGGACGCCGGTGGCGGTGGCGGTGGCGCGCCGACCGCGGCCGAGCTGCTGGCCAAGGTGACCACCTGCAGCCAGATCTCCAACGGCACCTACAAGACCGACGAGGAGCTCGGCCGCACCATCCCGGTCTGCGGCAAGAACGGCGCCGTCTTCTGGAAGGCCGACATGGACATCGACTGCGACGGCATCCGCACCACCCAGTGCAACGAGAACACCGACTGCTGCTTCCAGCCCGACACCGCGTTCCACACGTCGGCCGACGCGCCGTTGAACGCGGCGCAGCTCCCGTATGTCGTGGTCCCGAGCCCGAGCAGCACCTGGAACTTCCAGAACTTCCAGATCGCCGGTGGCGGTGTGGTCGCGGTGATCTACAACAACCAGGTCACCTATGCCGTGGTCGGTGACACCGGCCCGACCGACATCATCGGCGAGGCCTCGTACGCCGCCGCGCAGCAGCTCGGCATCAACCCCGACCCGAGCAACGGCGGCACCGACTCCGGTGTCACGTACATCGTGTTCAAGAACTCGACCATCAACCCGATCGAGAACCACGACCTCGCCGTGTCGCGCGGTCAGGAGCTCGCCCGGACCTTCATCAACAACAACTAGAGCACCAGCACCTGGCGGATCGACGTACCGGCCGCCAAGGTGTCGAAGGCTTCGTTGAGGCTCTCCAGGCGGACCGTCGAGGTCAGCAAGCGGTCGACCGGCAGACGGCCCGCCTGGTAGAGCGCGATGTAGCGGGGGATGTCGCGGCTCGGGATCGCCGATCCCAGGTAGGAACCCTTGAGCGTGCGCTCCTCCGCGACCAGGCTGACGGCCGGAATGCTCAACAGCTGCGAGGGATGCGGGAGCCCGACGGTGACCGTGGTGCCGCCGCGGCGGGTCGCGGCATAGGCCTGTCCCAGTACTACGGAGCTGCCGACCGTCTCGAACGCATAATGCGCGCCCCCAGCCGTCGCCTCCCGCACCTGCTCGACCACATCGTTGCCCCGGGCATCGATCGCGTGGGTGGCGCCGAGCTCCAGCGCAAGGGAAAGCTTCTCCGGTACAACGTCCACTGCAACCAGCGGATGCGCTCCGACCAGAGCGGCGCCGAGCAGTGCGGACAACCCCACGCCCCCGAGCCCGAAGACCACCGCACTCTGCCCCGCCTGGACCCTCGCCGTGTTGACGACGGCGCCGACGCCCGTCATCACCGCACAGCCGAAGAGCGCGGCGATCTCAGGTGGCAGCGACGGATCGATCTTGACGGCCGAGCGGGCCGAGACCACTGCATGATCGGCGAATCCGGAGACGCCGAGGTGGTGGTGGACGTCCGAGCGACCCGGTTGTCCGGAGGACCCGTCGAGGCGGCCGGCCAAGCTGCTGGTGCCGATTGGCGGTGGTTCAGCTGCGGTGGTCAGGCGGCGCGTGCCGCCTAGGAGGGTGCCGGCCATGTTGGCGGCGGCTCCTGGTTCGCAGAGGGCGGCTCGGCCTTCTGCGCAAGGGGCGCAGGTGCCGCAGGCTGGTACGAAGGCGAAGCCGACCGTGTCGCCCGCCTTGAAATCGGGCGACTCCGACTGGATCACCTCGCCGGTCGCCTCGTGGCCGAGCAGCATCGGCATCACCCGCGGGCGGGAGCCGTCGATCACCGAGAGGTCGGAATGACAGAGCCCGGCCGCGCGGATGCGCACCAGCAGCTCACCCGGGCCCGGCGGCGCGAGCTCGACCTCCTCGATGCTGAGCGGGCGCGATTCGGCGTACGGGCTCGGCAGTCCCATCTCCCGCAGTACTGCGCCACGAACGATCATCCGCTGATCCCTTCGAGAGCGGTCCGGATCGGGGCCGGGATCGGGACAGGCCGACGCTCAGACCGATCCACGAAGACATGCACGAACCGTCCGGTCGCTGCAGGTTCGACGGAGCCGGCGCGGAACAGGCCGATTTCGTAGGTGACGCTCGAGTTACCGAGCTTCGCCACCCGCAACCCAGCATCCACAGTCTCCGGGAACGCCAGCGACTGCTTGAAGCTGCACTGCGACTCGACGCAGAGTCCGATCACCTCGCCGCGGTGGATGTCCAGCTCCCCGGCCCGGATCAGGAACTCGTTGATCACCGTGTCGAAGAAGCTGTAGTACTCGACGTTGTTCACGTGCCCGTAGACGTCGTTGTCCTTCCACCGCGTCCCGATCGCGAGGAAGTGCGGGTAGGCGCTCCGATCCATCCGTCCACCCTAAGGTGATGCGATGACCTACGTGCTGATTCCAGGCGCCGGTTGCACTCCATGGCACTGGCATCCGCTGACCGCCGAACTCCAGGCGCGCGGGCAGGACGTCGTCGCCGTCGACCTCCCCTGCGACGACGAGACCGCGGGGCTGCGCGAGTACCGCGACGCGGTGCTGAACGCGGTTGGTCAACGGACCGAGCTGGTGCTGGTCGCGCATTCGCTCGGCGGCTTCACCGCAGCGGCCGTCTGCGAACAGTTGCCGGTGGACCTGATCGTCTTCGTGGCGGGCATGATCCCGCGACCGCGGGAGGCGGTGAGCGAGTACTGGAGCAATACGGCGTACGACTGGAAGGGCGATCCGGACTCGGATTACTTCTTCCAGGACCTACCGGTGGAGCTCGCCGCCGAGGCGAGGCGCCGGCTGAGGTCGCAGGCCGGGCGGCCGATGGACGATCCAGCGTTGTTCGAGCGCTGGCCGGACGTACCGATGCAGGCCGTGATTGCGACCGAGGATCTGCTGTTCCCGGCCGGCTATCTCCGCAAGCTGACCGTCGACCGGCTGGGGGTCGCGCCGACGGAGCTGCCCGGCGGGCATTTCCCGATGCTCGGGCACCCGGGCGAGCTGGCCGGTCTGCTGGAGGGGTGGCGACGGGCATAACCTACGGTTGCGTAACTTACGGTGCCGTAGGGTGGGGGTATCCGCCCGACGAAGGAGATCCGGTGAACGACAAGCTGGTCACGAACCTGCTGCACGAGCTGGAGCCTGTCGTCGAGGAGAATCTCGAGCGGCACCTGGCGATCACCAAGGACTGGAACCCGCACGACTACGTGCCGTGGAGCGAGGGCCGTGACTTCGCCTTCCTCGGCGGCGAGGACTGGGCGCCGGAGCAGTCCCGGCTCGACCCGGTCGCCAAGGTCGCGATGATCACCAACCTGCTGACCGAGGACAACCTGCCCTCGTACCACCGCGAGATCGCCACCCAGTTCGGGCTGGACGGCGCGTGGGGCACCTGGGTCGGCCGCTGGACCGCCGAGGAGGGCCGGCACGGGATCGCGCTGCGCGACTACCTCGTGGTGACCCGCGGCGTCGACCCGGTCGAGCTCGAGGTGGCCCGGATGGCGCACATGACCGCCGGGCACGAGGTCGACAAGAACATGCTCGAGGCGATCGCCTACGTCAGCTTCCAGGAGCTCGCCACCCGCGTCTCGCACCGCAACACCGGCAAGGCCACCGGCTGCGCGATCGCCGACCAGTTGCTGGCGCGGATCGCGACCGACGAGAACCTGCACATGATCTTCTACCGCAACCTGGTCTCGGCCGCCTTCGAGTCGGCCCCGAACGAAACCATGCGGGCGGTCGTCAACGAGGTTCGGGATTTCTCGATGCCGGGCGCCACCATGGAGGGGTTCGCCCGGAACTCGGTGACGATCGCCAAGGCCGGCATCTACGACCTGCGGCTGCACCACGACGAGGTCGTCGCCCCGATCCTGCGGATGTGGAAGGTCTTCGAGCGCGAGGACCTCAGCGGCGACGGCGCCAAGGCCCGCGACGAGCTGGCCGAGTTCATGACCGCCCTCGACGCCCAGGCCTCCCGCTTCGTCGAGCAGCGCGCCCGTCTCCTCGAGCGCCAGGCAGCCCGCGCCAACTAACCCGTACTGCGTACGCCGCCCTCACCCACATCGCACGCCGGCCGCCGCGGCATCCCGTAGCGGCGGGCGGAAGCGCTTTGCTGGGCCAGTCGCCTGAGGGCCAGCAGCACCGGCCCTCCCAGTGCGGTGACGAGGACCGTTGCCTCGACCGTTCGTTGACGGTCGTCGGCCGGTAGGGCGGCGACTTCGGCGTCGGCGACCTGCGTGGCCGCCGACGCGTACGTCTTCAGCAGGTCGTCGTCGAGGTGATAACCCACCTTCTCCAACGCGTCGAGCGCATTCGCCAGGAGCGCTCGATCCGGCGACCCGGAGTGGACCTCCCAGCCGCGCTCGGCGATGAGGTCGTCGACCCGGCGCCGGGACTCGTCGGTCGCCGGGAGGTCGGTGGGGATCAGCGCGCCATGGGCCGCGCCCAGGACGTCGTGCATCTCGAGGGACTCCTCGTCGACCTCGGCGAGCACGTTGCGGACCCGGGCCAGCGACAATCCGCCCGCCTCGACGAGTGCCCGGATCAGCCGGAGCCGGCGGACGTGCGTTTCGCCGTACCGGGCTCTGGTCGCGCCGACCGCTTCGCCGGCGGGCAGCAGGCCTTCGCGTAGGTAGTACTTGATCGTCGCCACCGGCACGTCGCTCTGCCGGGACAGTTCAGCGATCCACATCCGCGCCCTCCTCTTGACTTTTGGAGAGTATCACTTTCCAATATTGGGTAGTCGAACTATCTAAAGAGGAGTCACGATGAGCATTGTCGAGGGACGGCAGACCGCGGCGTACGAGGGCGAGATCGTCGTCTTCGTGATCGGCTTCCGGGTGAACAAACTGCGCGCCTTCCGCCAATGGCTGCCGGTGGCCCGCGCGATGGTCCCGATGCTGCGCGAACTGACCGCCGACAAGGACAGCGGCCTGCTCGGCTTCCGCACCTTCCCCGGCCTGCGGACCACGACGATGATCCAGTACTGGGAGTCGGCCGAGAAGCTGCAGGCCTTCGCCAACGACCCCGGCCGCACCCACCGCCCGGCCTGGACCAACTTCTTCAAGTACGCCTACCAGGGCAACAACGTCGGCATCTACCACGAGACCTACGTAGTCCCCACCGGCCACACCGAAACCATCTACGGCAACATGCCCATCACCGGCCTCGGCAAAGTCGCAGGCGTCATACCGGTGAACAAGCGGGGCCAGACCGCGGCCGAGCGGCTGGACGTCAAGTAAGTGTGGTTACAGTGCAGGCGTGCAGTTCATGCGGGACTTGGGGCGGTTGTTGCGGCGGGGGGATTTCCGTCGGCTGTTTGCTGTTCGGTTGACGTCGCAGTTCGGGGACGGGGTTTTTCAGGTCGCGTTGGCGGCTTATGTGTTGTTCTCGCCGGAGCGGGCGCCGGATGCGGCGGCGATCGCCGGGTTGTTCGCGGTGGCGTTGCTGCCGTTCTCGGTGCTGGGGCCGTTCACGGGAGTGCTGCTTGATCGGTGGTCCCGGCGGCAGATTCTGTTCGGGGCGAATCTGACCCGGGCGGCGCTGGTGCTGGTGGTGGGTGGAATTGTTGCCTTGGGCAACGCGGGCGTGCCGTTCTATCTGGCGGTGCTGCTGACGTTGGGAGTCAACCGGTTCCTGCTCAGCGGGCTCTCGGCGGGGCTTCCGCATGTGGTGGAGCAAGATGAGCTGGTGATGGCCAATGCGGTCACGCCTACCTCCGGTACTGCGTTCTTCCTCATCGGTGGGGGTGTCGGGGCGGGAGTCAAGCTCATCTCCGACTCGGACTTGGCGGTGCTCGGTACGACGGCCGCCGTCTATCTCACCGCCGCCCTTCTCGCGTTGCGACTCGGGCGCAAGCAGCTCGGGCCGGATCTGACCGGCGACGAGCCGGGGGTGGTCGAGGCGATCCGCGGCATCGTGGCCGGGCTGATCGACGGTGGCCGGCATCTGAGGGAGCGACGGCAAGCGGCTCTCGGGCTGGCGGCGATCGGGTCGCTGCGGTTCTTCTTCGGGCTCGTCACGGTCGCGATGATCCTGCTGTACCGCAACAAGTTCTACGGTCCCGACCAGCTGGACCAGGCGTTCGGCGCGCTCGCACTGGCGACCGGAGCAGTCGGTGCCGGCCTCTTCATCGCCGCGCTGGTGACACCGTGGGCTACGAGGGTTCTGACGCTGCGCCGGTGGATCACCGTGCTGTTCGTCGCGGCGGCCGTGGTGACGGCGGTACCGGGCGGGCTCTATACACAGCCCGCGATCCTGGTCTCCGGGTTCCTCACCGGCTTCTGCGCGCAGGGCGTGAAGATCAGCGTCGACACCCTCGTCCAGACGGGTGTCGACGACGTCTACCGCGGCCGGGTCTTCTCGCTGTACGACATGATCTTCAACGTCGGGCAGGTGTCCGCGGCCGCACTCGGCGCGGTCATCCTGCCCGACGACGGGAAGTCCTACCCGGTTCTCACCTTCGTGGTCCTCGGCTTCCTGCTGACCGCGTTCCTGTACTCGCGGTCCTCAGCAGCGGTCACGCACTCCCCCGCAATGCCGTGATCGGCTGAATGGCCGACGCCTTCCAGGCCGGGTAGGTGCCGGCGATCAGGCCGATCACCGCGCCGAGGAAGGGCGCCCCGAAGGTCAGCTTGTTGTCGAGGATCGGCGTCCAGTCCCGGGCGAACGAGACCCCGACGGTGAGCAGCACCCCGACGGCCGTGCCCAACAGACCGCCGAGGAAGCCGACGATCACGCTCTCCACCAGGAACTGCCCGGCAACGTGTCGTCGCGCGGCGCCCAGGGCCCGGCGCAGGCCGATCTCGCTGACCCGTTCCAGCACCGACAGCAGCGTCACGTTCGCGATGCCGAGGCCGCCGACCAGCAGGGCCACCGCACCCAGCAACAGGAACAGCGCGTTCAGGTTCGACTCGACGCCCTTGCGGACGCCGCCTTGCTTCGGTGGCGCGTCGACCTTGAGCGAGCTCGGGTTGTTCGGGTCGATCGCGACCGGTGCCTGCTTGGCGATCAGCTGCGCTGCGCCTACCGACGTACGGATCTCCACCGACTCCGGCGCCTTCAGCTTGTACGCCGTCTTGGCCGTCCCGTTCGGCATGATCACCGAATCGAGCAGCTCGGCCTTGCCGCTGACCGAGTCGAGGATGCCGATCACCGTGTACGCCTGGTCGCCGATGAAGATGGCCGGCTGGGAGTCGACCCGGTTGATGCCGAGCCGCTTCGCCGCGTTCTTGCCCAGTACGACGACCTTGTCCCCGCGGGCGTCATGACCCGCATCGAAGAACCGCCCGGTCTTCAGCACCGAGCGGACCGCGTCGAACAAGCCACCCGACGCGGCCATCACCTGCAGGTTGAGTCCGTCCTTCTGCCCGTCCAGCCCGGCGACGCTGTGGACCGTGTCGGCCCCGACGTCGACGTTGCTGACCGTGCCGGCGGCGTCGACTCCGTTCAGCCGGACGATCCGCTGCGGCGCGTCCCACGGCAGCTGGGTCGCCTGTTCGTCGGAGCCGTTGCTGTCCGGGCTGACGACGACACGAGTCGCGGCCGCCAGGTCGAACAGCTGGGTGATCTGACCAGCCGCCGTCTGCCCGAGCCCGACCGTGCCCACCAATGCGGCGATCCCCAGCACCGTACCGAGCGTCGTCAGAATCAACCGCGTCGGCCGAGCCGCAACCCCCGCAAGCGCCTCGTCGAGCAGATCCCGCAACGCAGGCCCGCTCTTGCGCCGTGGTGTCCCAGCACGCGTTGGCCGTTGGTCGTCTCGGCGGGCGCCGGCGATTTGCCGCACCACGCTCGCCAGCGCAAGCCGCCCCGGCTTGCGCTGGCGATGCGAGGTGGACGGCCCGCCGGCGGGATCCGGGGGGCCTGCTTGAGGTTTCTTCCGCCAGCTCACCACTGGAGGGTCCCGTCGACGATGCGGACTCGGCGCTGGGCGCGTTCGCTGACGTGGTCGTCGTGGGTGATCACCGCGAGCGTCATGCCCTCGTGGTGGAGTTCGTCGAACACCTCGAGGATCGCCTCCGCGTTGGCACTGTCCAGGTTTCCCGTCGGTTCGTCGGCGAGCAGCAGACTCGGCTCGGCGACCAGCGCCCGGGCGATCGCGACCCGCTGCCGCTCGCCACCCGACAGTGTCGTCGGCCCGAACTCCATCCGGTGTGCCAGCCCGACCCGTTCCAGGGCGACTCGTGCACGCGCCATCCGCTCCTTCCGGGGCACTCCGACGTACACCATCGAGAGTGCGACGTTCTCCAGCACGGTCCGGTGGTCGAGCAGATGGAACGACTGGAACACGAACCCGATCCGCTCACCCCGCAGCACGGCCCGCCGCCGCTCCCGCAGGCTCATCGTGTCGACGCCGTCGAGCCGGTAGACGCCACCGGTCGGGTTGTCGAGCAGCCCGAGCAGATGCAGCAGCGTCGACTTGCCGGACCCCGACGGGCCGACGATGGACAGGTACTCGCCTTCGCGGATGGTCAGGTCGATCTCCCGGATCGCCTGGACCTCGGGCGGCCCGGGGAAGAACCGCCGGACGCCGATCATCTCGACCACCGGCGCCGGCAACGCCACCGCCGTCGAGCCCATCGGCGCGATCGCGCTCGACGCGGTCATTTGCCGACCACCACTTGATCGCCCTCGGACAGCTTCGCATCCCCGGTCGCCGTCACCTGGGCGAACCCGTCGGCCGACAGTCCGACCTTGACCGGTACCAGCTCGACCTTGCCGTCACGGAGTACCTCGACCCGCGAGCTGCCGTCCGAGCCCGCTGAGAGCGCGGCCAGCGGCACGGTCAGTACCTTGCCGTTGGTGCTCTTGAGCGGGATCGTCACCTTCACGTTCGCGTCCCGCAGCCGGTTGAGCTGGGCCGGGGTCAGCGACTTCGGCGAGATCACCACGCTGTACTCGTCCCCGCTGCCCGTGATCCGGACGATGGTCGCCTTGATGATCGTGCCGTCGCCGATGTCGAACGTGGCCGGCATCCCGGCCTTGAGCCGCTCCTTGGTCGCCGCGTCCACCTTCACGCTGACCACCAGCGAGGCGCCGCTGGCCGACATCACCACTCCGTTGACCGTTCCACCGCGCTCGACCTTGACCTCGTCGACCCGGCGCGGCAGCGACTTCACGTAGACGACTTCCGACACCGGCAGCGGCGTACCGGCCTTGAACTCGGCTTCGTTCTTGGCCTCCACCGCGTCGGCCAGGTTCTCCTCGGCGTCGTCGACCGCGCCCTGCTGCACGGTGGTGTCCGCCTTTCCCGGGCCGGCCTTGGCCTGCTTGAGCGCGACCTTCGCCTGCCGGAGCGCGTTCTTCGCCGCGTCGACGTTCTTGTCGGCGGCGTCCACGGCCTGCTTGAGCTGCTCGTCCGGCTCCGGTGCGTCGTACCCGGCCGCCTCGTAGAGCTTCTCCACCGCATGCGAGGTGTCGGTCGTGTACTTCGTATCGACCTTGCCCGGATCGAACCCCAACTTCTCCAACGTCTGCTCGAGCTGCAACACATCCGGCCCCTTCGACCCCGGAGCAAGCGCCCGGTACATCGGCAGTACGCCGGGAAGCCCAATGACTGGCCGACCCGCGATCTCCAAAAGCGCCTTGCCCGCCTGGAGCGTCGAACCCACCTTCGGAACCTTGCCCGTCACCACGGCCGGCGTCTGCAGCCCGCTCGTCTCGACCCGGATGTTCACCGCTCCGTCGAACGAGGTGTCCCCCCGTCCGACGACCTTGCTGGACAACGCCTTCAGCTCCACCGGCACGGTGATCTGCGAGGCCTTCGGCGGCGCCGTCTTGGCCGCCGCGTCCTCGGGCGACATCAACCGGCTGCCGGCGGCGACGCCCACCCCGAGCGAGAGCGTCGCCACCGCGGAGACTCCGACCAGGACCCGGCGGCGCGACTTGGGTGAGGCGGTCACCGCTCCGACACCGAGTCGCGGTACGCCTCGAGCTGGGTCTTGTTCGCCGCGACGAACTCCTTCTCCAGCTCGTACTGCGCCTTCTTGGCGGGCTCGTCGTAGACCTTCTTCTTGCAGCCCTGGTCCGCCTTGGCCAGCTCGATCTCTTCCTTGCGCAGGTCGGCCAGCTGGGCGGCCGGGACCTTGTCGAGCGACGGCGCCTGGAACACCGTCACGTTGCCCTTGCCGTCGCCGCCGGCGCTGGTCGGGCCGCCGTCCTTCTTCGCGCCGGTGAGCTTGTCGAGTTTCTCGCTGATCGAGGACCGCGGGTCCTCGAGCTTCTTGAAGCCGCTGTGACCGGCGTCGGCCAGGCAGTCGGCCCAGGCGGCGGTCGCGTCGATCACCCGCTGGTCGGCCTCGAACCGCTTCCGCAGCGCGTCGAGGTCCTTGAACAGCGAGTCGAACTTGGCGAAGTCGGCCTGGTGGTCCTCGGCCTTGCCGTACACCTCTTCGGCGGCCTTGCCCCGGCAACCCATGTCGGTCGGCTTGCCCTTGCCGTCGGCCGGCTGCATGGAGATCACTCCGCCGCTGCCGTTGCCGCTGATCGCGAGCTGCCCGTTCAGCGCCTTGTCGTAGGCCTTCTGCGCGTTCGGTGACAGCGCCTTGCGGATCTTGGCGTTCGGATCGTTGTTCTGCGCGTCGTCCGGCTTGCCCCAGTCGATGGTGCTGACGCCGTAGCCGTACTGCTCGGCGAACTTGTCCGGCGGCAGGTTGAAGGCCTCGTCGAACTTGCCCTTCTTCTCCTGCTCCGGCGGCACCACCACGTAGTCGAACCCGGCGGACTTCATGCAGGCGGCCGTCGACTCCTCGATCTTGCGCTGCTTGGCCAGCTGCTCCTCCGACGACTCGTTCGGGCCGCCGATCGCCCGGGTGGCCATCATCGGGCCACCGGAGTTGCTGATGAAACCGTCGCCCATGTACTCCGCGAGCGGGCTCTTGTCCTCGCCGTTCTTGACCGGTTCCTTGTCAGCTGCCGAGCTGCTCGCTCCACAGCCGGCGAGAGCCAGGACGGCCACCAGGGAGAGCGCTATGCGTGAGTTCTTCATGCCGTGGAGCGTGGCTGGAACGCTGTGAAGAACCTGTGAAGGACCGATCAGCACCCGATGCTCTCAGCCGATCTTCATCGAAATCTCATGAAGATCAGTCATCGTCAAGGCATGCCAGCCCGGATTCTGATCGCCGAAGACGATCTCAAGCAGGCGGAGCTGATCCGGCGCTACCTGGAGCGTGAGGGCCACCTGACCGTGGTCGTGCACGACGGGCGGGCCGCGATCGACGAGGCCCGCCGGCGCAGCCCGGACCTGCTCGTCCTGGACGTGATGATGCCCAAGGTCGACGGTCTGGACGTCTGCCGGGTGCTGCGTGCCGATGCCGCCGGCAACGGCGACGTACCGATCATCATGCTGACCGCCCGGTCCACCGAGGACGATCTGCTGCTCGGCCTCGACCTGGGCGCGGACGACTACCTGACCAAGCCGTACAACCCGCGCGAGCTGGTGGCCCGGGTCCGGACCGTACTGCGGCGCACGCGGATCCGCTCCGAGGGTGAGGTCTACCGGGTCGGCGCGCTGGAGATCGACCCGGTGCGGCACGAAGTACGGCTGGACGACGAGCTGGTCGAGGTCACGCCGGCCGAGTTCAAGATCCTCGCCTGCCTCGCCGCCTCCCCCGGCCGGGCGTTCTCCCGGCAGCAGTTGCTGGAGCACGCGTTCGGCTTCGACCACTACGTCTTCGACCGGACGATCGACGTCCACGTGATGAACCTGCGGAAGAAGATCGAGCGGGCGCCGGCCAGCCCGGCGTACCTGAAGACTGTGTACGGCGTGGGCTACAAGCTCGCCGACAAGGTGGTGACGACCGATGCGTCGTAGTGTCCTGCTGAGATTTCTCGGGCTCTCGCTCGCCGTCGCGCTCGGCGCGGTCATCGCGACCGCCGTGATCGCCACCTACAGCACCTCGGAGAAGCTCCAGGGCGAGCTCGACCAGAACACGTCGCAGCTCCAGGTCGACGGCGACATCTACAGCCAGCTCAGCACGTACGCCGTCGACAACACGACCTGGTCCGGCGTCGACAAGCTCGTCTCCACGCTCTCCGACCAGACCGGCCGGCGGATCGCGCTGACCAAGCCCGACGGTACGGTGCTCGCCGACTCGGCCCGGATGCTCGGCGCCGGCCCCGACCTCCCCTCGGTGCCCGCGGCAACCATCGACGTGAGCACGCAGCCGGGCGTGTCGATGTGGAGCACCAGCGGCGTGCCCGCGGTCGCCGCCGGGACGGCAGCGCCGCGTTCTGTGACGTATCGGGCGGCCACCGCCGTCGCGCTCGGCAGCCAAGCGCCGGGCTCGCCGGACTGGGGGCTGACGGACGCGGAGAAGCACGAGCGGGACCGGCTCACGGATCAGGCGGCCGCCTGCATGGAGGCCCGTGGCACCGATGTCACCAAGACCGAGCCGGCCGCCGGCGGTTACGCCGGATTGATCGTCGAGTCCGGGCAGACGTCCGACGGCGCCACCGTGAAGCAGTTCCAGGACCCGGCCACGCTCGCGAACGACCCGTGCGTGCCGCCAGGGCTGTACGCGCCGAGCGCGAAGGCCAAGGCGGTCAACGTCGACGAGATCCAGCGGGCTGAGCGGTGCCTGGACTCGGCCGGTGAGACCTACGATCTGGGCACGAATTCGGCGTACGGGCTGCTCTCCGTCGTACCGGTGGACAGCCAGTCCCCGGCGTCGGCCGCCTTCGCGACCTGCGTCGACACGGCCCGGACCGAGGCCCTCGCGCCGTATGTCGCGCCGGAGGCCAAGCTCTATCTCGGGGCGAAGAGCACCTTCAACGTCTTCTCCGGCGAAGGCCTCGCCCGTACTGCGGCCACCGCGCTCGGCGTACTCCTGATCGCGGCGCTGGTGATGGTGTTCGCCGGCCGCCGGCTGGTCCGGCCGATCCTGGCGCTCACCGGCGCGGCCCAGCGGATGACGAACGGCGACCACGCCGCCCGGGTCCCGGTGACCGGGCGGGACGAGGTGGCCCGGCTCGGGCACGCGTTCAACGCGATGGCCGAATCGATCCAGCATCACGATCACCAGCGCAAGGCGATGGTCAGCGATGTCGCCCACGAGTTGCGGACGCCACTGGCCAACATCAAGGGGTATCTCGTCGCCTCCGAGGACGGGGTGGTGCCGCTCGATCGTGAGCTGGTGACCTCGCTGCTGGAGGAGGCCGGGCTGCTCGAGCGGCTGGTCGCGGATCTGCAGGATCTCGCCCTGGCCGATGCGGGCAAGCTGCGCATCCATCCTGAGCTCAAGGACCTGTCCGAGCTGGCGCAGCAGGTGGTGTCGGCGCATCGGCCCGCGGCTGAGGCAGCCGAGGTCACGCTGACGGCTGAGGTCAGCGGGCCGGCGCCGGCGGTGGTGGACAACGCGCGGATCCGGCAGGCGCTGGGCAACCTGGTCTCGAACGCGATCCGGTTCACGCCCAGCGGCGGGCGGGTGCTGGTCGGCGTACGGCGGGTCGGCAACGGCTACAACCTGACTGTCGCGGACAACGGGACGGGGATCTCGGAGGAACACCTGCCCTATCTGTTCGACCGGTTCTACCGAGCCGAGCAGTCTCGCAGCCGGACGACCGGTGGGAGCGGGCTCGGCCTGGCCATCACCAAGCATCTGGTCGAAGCGCACCACGGCACGATCGCGGCGACCAGCCGGGTCGGGCACGGATCGACTTTCACGATCCATCTACCTGCGCGGTAATTAGACTGCCGGGATGGCGAGGAGTCGGAAGGCTCGGGTGGCCGACGTGCATGCGGTCGCGGCGGGGATGCCGCATGTGACCGTGGTGCAGGGCGGCGGGGAGAACCCGGTCTACCAGGTCGGCGGCAAGTCGTTCGTGTTCTTCCGGACGCGGCGGCCGGACGCGTTCGATCCGGAGACGGGCGAACGGTACGACGACGTGATCGTGTTCTGGGTGCCGGCCGAGGAGGACAAGCTCGCGCTGGTGGCGGACGAGAGCAACCCCTTCTTCACCACGCCGCACTTCGACGGGCATCTGTCGGTGCTGGTCCGCGGCAGCCGGCTGGGCGAACTCACCGTGCAGGAGCTGACCGAAGTCATCCAGGACGCCTGGCTCTCCCGCGCTTCCAAGCGCCGCGCCACCACCTGGCTCGAAGAACACCGCCTGACATAGACCCCTCCACTGCAAAACTACGAAGCGTGAGCTCACCGACACCTCCTCCTGGTCAGAACGGTCCGCAAGGCTACGGGCCGCCGCCGCAGGGGTACGGGTCACCGCCACAGGGGTACGGGCCGCCGCCCCCGGGCTATGGGCCACCGCCGGGATATGGGCCGCCCGGGTACGGGCCGCCGCCGAAGCGGAGCAATGTCGGGTCGATCATCGGGATCGTGGCCGCTGTCGTCCTGGTACTGATGACGATCGTCGGCCTGGTCGTCATCATGCAAGGCGAGGGTGAGGGCGAGGTGCCGACCGAGCCACAGGGGCAGCCCGGTCTGACCCAACCCAGCCAGCAGGTGCCGAGCGAGGGGCTCCCACCGAGTCCTACGGCGACTGCGACGGCGCCCCGCGTGGCGGCGGCCACGGCGATGGCCGCGAAGTTCGTGGCATTCATGAGCGCGAACCAGCAGAAGGAGGCCGCGGCACTCGGTTGTGAGGACTCGAAGCAGCTTCTGCCCGGCGCGCTGATGCTGATCGTCGACGAGCAGACCAAGCTCAGGGTCAGCGGCAAAGCGATCGTCCAGGAACCCGGCACGACCGCCTACCCGATGCGGATCGTACTGGTCCCCATCGCCGGGAAAACCCGCTTCGGGCCGGAGAGCGGTTTCGTGCGGATCCAGGACATCTCCGGTCAGCCGCTGTGCGTGCGAATCTACGAGCTGAAGTGACTCAGGCGGCCAGCAGCATGTCGAGCAGGCCGTAGGCGGCGACGCCGAGTAGACCCAGGGGGATCAGGAGGAGGAATCCGGTCACCCGGTCACGGCTGCTGTGGGCCAGCGACAGCGGCGCGAGAACCGCCGCGATGAGTTCGAGCCGGCCGGAGGCGTGCTTGTTCTCCACCCGCCAGAGGAAATGGATGCCCTCGGCAAGCAGCACGGCACTCAGCAACGCCACCGCGACGACCGACCGGCTGAGGTGCCACAACCGCGCCTCGGCCCGATCCGACTCGCCACCGCTGCTCAACCAGGTGCCCGTACTCCGCACCGCGCCATCCTCACTCCACCACGTCCCAGCGACCCCGAAGACGGGTCCACCCACGAGCGCGGCGAGCACCCAGACCGCCATGGTCGACGCCGAGCTGGTGACCCCTTCGATGAAGCGGGCCGATACGTAGTACCCGGTCAAGGCACCGAACAGGGTGATGAAGCCGATGAGCGCCGACCACCCGGTCGGCAAGCGCCAGGCGGCGGTGACCATGAAGGCGACGATCACCCAGACGACGCCCGAGTTGGCCAAGGTGTTCCAGTTGCCGGGCAGCTCGCCCTGCAGGTACTGGGTGAGGAATCCCAGCGCGACCCCGACCACCAGCGCACCGGCCACGGCCCTGACTATTCGTGAGGGATCGGTCACCGGATCAGTCTGCTGCACGGCAAGGGGCAAGAGCCGTCGAGACGCGCGAGCGAACGGCAGGTCGGGATGGACCTCTCGCTGCCACACTTGCCTCGTGAGCTACCCATCGCCGCAGAATCAGCCCAGCAACTGGGCGACGCCGCCGTACGGCACACCGCCGCCGAAGAACCGCGCTGGCCTGATCATCTTCCTGATCGTGGTGCTGATAGCGCTGATCATCGGCGTGATCGGATTCGTCGCCTACCGGCTCACTTCCGGCTCCGGCGGGAGCGACGGTGGTACAGCACCGGCAGGTCCGCTGACCAGTACTCAGGTGACCACGGCACCGAAGCCGGCGCCCTCCAAAGTCGTGCCCAGCAAGCCTGTGCTCAGCAAGCCCGCGCCCACGCAGACCGCGCCGAGCAAGCCGGTGGTCAGCAAGCCGGCCGCCGGAACGAAGCAGGCCGCGTTCGCCCTGGCCGGAAAGTTCGCCGGTCAGCTCAACGCCGGCGACACCGACGCCGCGGTCGCGATGACCTGCGCCGACACCAAGGCGACGATGCCGACCCTGATCGACTTCTGGATCGGGGGAAAGACCAGCCTCACCGTGAGCGAGCCGGTGCTCGGCGAAGATCCCTACGTCGTTCGGTTCACGGGCACCACCAAAGGCCAACAGGTCACGGGGATGGTCATCGTCCAGGGGCCCTGCGTCAAGGTCTTCCAGCTCTCCGCGAACTGATCAGGGCGCCAGCGAACGGGCGGTCTCCAGGAGGTCCGCGCCGGTCGGCAGGGTGGCGAGGATCGGGGTGTCGAGGCCGTTGGCGACGTACTCGTTGATCTGCGCCCGGCAGTCCGCCGCCGAGCCGTGCACGACCAGGTCGTCGATCACCTCGATCGGCACGGCGGCCATCGCGGCGTTCCGGTCGCCGGCCGCCCACGCGTCGCGCATCGTCTTCATCGCCTCGCCGCGACCGAGCCAGTCGTGGAAGGCGGCGTACCCGGGAACGGTCAGGTAGGTCGCGATCAGGAACCGGCCGATGTTGCGGGCCATCTCGGCGTCCTCGGTGACGCAGACGAAGATCCGCGCGGCCAGCTCCTTCTCGTCGCCGAGCTCGGCCCGCACCTGCCGGACGTCCGCCGCCGACAGCCAGTTGGTGATCGCGCCGTCCGCCTCCCGCGCGGCCAGCTTGAGCATCTGCGGGCGGAGCGCGGCGAGCATGATGGCGGGCGGTACGTCGGGCGCCTTCTCCAGCCGGAACCGCTTGATCGTGAAGCTGTCGAACTCGCCGTCGACCTTCTCCCCGGCGAACGCCTGGCGCAGGAACCGCAGGACGTCACGGGTGCGAGCGAACGGCGGGTCGTACGCGATCCCGTTCCAGCCGGTGACGATCGTCTCCGACGAAGCCCCGATCCCCAGCACGAACCGCCCGGGCGCGAGATCGGCCAGCGCGGCCGCGCTCATCGCGAGCGCCGCCGGACCGCGGGTGTGAACCGGTACTACGGCCGTCCCCAACCGCAGCTCCTGCTCCCACTCCGACGCCAGCACCAGCGGGGTGAACGCATCGGCGCCGGCCACCTCGGCCGACCACAAATCGGTGTACCCCAGCGAGGCCAGCTCGGTGATCAGCGGCTTGTGATCCCGGATCGGTACTCCGGTCAGCGGAACCGTCAGACCCCAGCGCATCAGATCATCCTCTTCACGAGCGGCAGCGGAGCGTACTTGAGAACCCTGGCCATCACGACCCAAGGCCAGCCGGGCACGAACGCCTTCGCCTTCTCGGCCTCGATCGCGGCCACCATCGCCCGGACGCCGGGCACGGTGTCGACGATCAGCGGGGTCTTGGCGACGTGCTCGTTCAGCTCGGACTTGATGTAGCCGGGAGCGATCGTACTCACCTTGATCGGCTTGCCGAGCAGTTCGAGCTGGAGGCCTTCGGACAGGGTCGCGACGGCGGCCTTCGTCGCCGCGTACGTGGTGACCGACTTCGGCAGGCCGCGCACCCCGGCGACCGACGAGATGAAGACCAGGTGGCCGGCGTTCCTTGCCCGGAACAGCTCCATCGCTGCTTCGGCCTGGGCGAGGACGGCGGTGAAGTTCGTCTGGGCGGTGATCAGGTTGGCGTCGAAGCGGCCGGTGCCGAGTGGCGCGCCCTTGCCGATGCCGGCGTTCACGATGATCCGGTCCAGGGTGAGCTCGGCGTCGATCGCGCGGAACGTCTCGAAGACCGCGTCGTGATCGTTCACGTCGAGGGTGCGGACCAGGATGGTCAGCTCGGGATGCTTGCTGGTCAGCTCGGTCTGCAGCGCCTTCAGCCGGTCTTCGCGCCGGGCGGTCAGCGCGAGGTTGTGGCCCTTGGCGGCGAATTGCCTGGCCATCTCCTCGCCCAGGCCCGAGCTCGCCCCGGTGATCAGGATGTTGCGTCGCATCAGGTCGCCCTATCTGTAGGAGAGCAGTTCGGTGCCGTCGAGATGGCCGTGTTCGTTGAAGCTCACCAGGGTGAGTCCGCTGCGGCCGACGGTGAGCTTGGTGATCGCGGTGTTGACGGTGACCGGGTTGAGCTTGAGCCAGAGGTCGTCGGTGCCGTTGAGGAGCCGGCTGGTGACCGCGGCGATCGGGCCGCCCGAGGTGAAGACGACGGCTGTCTCGCCCTTGCCGAGGCGGGTCGCAGTACGGCGTACCGCGTCCTCTGATCTTTGGCAGAAGGCCTGGAAGGATTCCGGATAGTCGTCGCCGTCGGTCTCGACCCAGCGTTGCGTCGCGGCGGTGAACATCTCTTGGAACGCCCTGGTCGGGTGGCCGGTGCGGGCGAGGTCGGCCAGTAGGACCGCGCGGCGTTTGTAGGCAGGCTTGTACGCGACGATCACGTGGTCGTGGTCGAACTCGTTGAGGCCTTCGTCGATCTCGGTTGGTACTTCGATGCCGGCGGTCCTGAGGGCGATCTCGGCGGTCTGCGCGTGGCGGCGCATCGCGCCCATGACGACCCGGGTCGGCTTGATACCGCGTTCTGCGAGCGCCTTGCCCAGTACTGCGGACTGCTGCTCGCCCTGCGGCGAAAGCCGGTCGTAGTCGCTGCGCCCGAACGACGCCTGCGCGTGCCGGATCAGGTAGATGGCCGGCATTCAGCGGCTCATGATCTTGCGACAGCGCCGCTCGAGCAGATTGACCGGCAGCCAGAGATTCTTGAAGCGCGGGTTGCGGGTCTGCTTGTGGTGATACCGGTAGTAGATCTGCTGCGCGATCACCGCGAGCCGGAACAACCCGAACACCTCGTAGAAGGCCCAGTTGGAGGCGTCGAGGCCGGTCTTCTCGCAGTAGTACCGGACGATCTCGTCCCGCCCGATCATCCCCGGCACATCAGAAGGCTGCAGCCGGAACCTCCTGAACGCCCAGTCGTCATCGGCTTGCACCCAGTAGGCCAGCGCACTTCCGAGATCCATCAACGGATCCCCCAGCGTCGCCAGCTCCCAGTCCAGCACCCCGACGATCTTCAGCGGGTCATCCGGCGCCAGCACCACATTGTCGAGCCTGAAGTCGTTGTGGATAACGCAGATCCGCACATCCTTTGGCTTGTTCGCTTCCAGCCAAGCCATCACCTTCTCGAAACTCGGCACATTCCACGTCTTGGCCTTCCGGTACCGCCCACTCCACCCGCCGACCTGCCGCTCGACGAACCCCTCGCCCTTCCCCAGATCCGCCAGCCCAGCAGCCACCGGATCCACCTGATGCAGATTGACGAGCGTATCGATCAACCTGTACCCGAGCTGCCGCGCCTGCTCCGCGGTCAGCTCGACCCCCAACTCGGACCGCCGCGGGATCGTCCCGGCGATCCTCTCCATCACGTAGAACTCCGAACCGATCACCGCATCATCGTTGCAGTAGGCAACCATTCGGGGCACATACGGAAAGACCGGCGCCAACTGCTGCTGGATCCGGTACTCCCGCCCCATGTCATGCGCACTCTTCGCCTTGGTCCCGGCCGGCGGCCGCCGCAGGATCAGATCCTGGTCGGAGTACTGCAGGAGGTAGGTGAGGTTGGACGCCCCACCCGAGAACTGCCGAACCTCCGGAAGCTCGTCCGGCAGTTTCGTCTGCTGCCGGAGCCAGGTGTCCACAGCCAGTACGTCGAAGGCGTCCTCGTCGCGGACCGGTCGGGCGCCTTCGACTGCGCTTGGGTTGGGTGGCATCAACGGTCTCCGGCGGCCTGCTTCGTCGCGGTTTCGGCCCGGTCGCGGGCTCGGGTGGCGATCTTGCGCATCTGGCGGTCGTACAGGGGGCGGGCGAAGCGTTTGGTGCGCCAGGCGAGCAGGGCCGGGCGGTCGGGGATGATCAGGAACTGGTGCTTCTTGATGCCGGTGATGACGTTGGCGGCGATCTCGTCGGCGGTGCGCGGGGACTTCTCGATCAGCTTGCGGGCGGTGGCGCGCATCTCGATGTCGTCGCCCTGGATCGAGTCGCCGAGGTTGGTACGGAAGAAGGACGGGCAGACGACGGAGACGGTCACGCCGTACGGGTGCAGTTCGTGCGAGAGCGTCTCCGAGAGCGCGACGACACCGGCCTTCACCGTGTTGTACGAGCTCATCATCGGCGGGTGCACGAGCCCGGCCGCCGAAGCGGTGTTGACGATGTGGCCGGAGCGCTGACGCTTGAAGAGCGGCGTGAAGGCACGACAACCACGCACGACACCCATCAGGTTGATGTCGACGACGCGGTCCCACTCGTCCAGCGACTCGACGTCGATCCGCCCGCCGGTTGCGATCCCGGCGTTGTTGACCAGGATGTCGAGCCCACCCCAGTTCTCCTCACACCATGCGACCGCCTTGTCCCAGTCCCCCGCGTCGCGCACATTCAGCTGCCGGTACTCCGCGCCTGCCGGCGGCGTCGACTCCGCCGCCACGTCGGTACTGAGAACTTGGTGGCCGTCAGCAACAAACCGGGCAACGAGCGCCGCCCCGAGTCCACTGGCCCCACCGGTGACGAGAACCCTGCTCATTCGGACTCCTTGTACTTCGCCAGCTCGATCTTCGCGACCACTCCACGATGCACCTCGTCCGGCCCGTCGGCCAGCCGCAGTGCGCGCGCACTCGTCCAGGCCCCGGCGAGCGGGAAGTCATCGGACAGCCCGCCACCGCCATGCAGCTGGATCGCCATGTCGATCACGTCCTGCGCCATCCGCGGCACGGCGACCTTGATCTGGCTGACCTCGCTCAACGCGCCGGCCAGGCCCTTCGTGTCCAGCAGGTACGCCGTCTGCAGCACCAGCAACCGCGCCTGGTTGATCGCGATCCGAGCGTCGGCGATCCGTTCGCGGTTGCCACCGAGGTTGACCAGCGGCTTGCCGAACGCGGTCCGGCTGGTGCCCCGCAGGATGGCCAACTCGAGCGCCTTCTCGGCCAGCCCGATCAGCCGCATGCAGTGGTGCACGCGACCGGGACCGAGCCGGCCCTGGGCGATCTCGAACGCGCGACCAGGACCGACCAGGATGTTGGACACCGGCACCCGCACGTCGGTGAAGGAGACCTCGCCGTGGCCGTGCGGTTCGTCGTACCGGCTCATGGCGGGGAGCAGGCGCTCGACCTTCACGCCGCGGGCGTCGCGCGGCACGAGGACCATCGTGTGGCGGGCGTACCGATGGGCGTCGGGGTCGGTGAGGCCCATGAAGATCAGCAACTCGCAGTCCGGGTGGCCGACGCCGGTGCTCCACCACTTGCGGCCGTTGATGACGACCTGGTCGCCGTCGACGATCGCGGTGGCGGCCATGTTGGTCGCGTCGGAGGAGGCGACGTCGGGCTCGGTCATGCAGAACGCGGACCGGATCGTGCCCTCCAGCAACGGCTCCAGCCACTGCTGCTTCTGCGCGGCGCTGCCGTAGCGGAGCAGGACCTCCATGTTGCCGGTGTCGGGGGCGTTGCAGTTGAACACGTACGGCGCGATGAACGAGCGGCCGGTCAGCTCCGCGATCGGGGCGTAGTCGAGGTTGCTCAGTCCTTCGCCGTACTGCTCGTTGCCGGGCTCGGCGGGTGGCAGGAACAGATTCCACAGACCCTGCTTGCGGGCCTTCGCCTGCAGCTCCTTGAACGCAGGCTGCGGCTCCCACGGATCACTGGCGGCCTTGGTCGCGGCATGCATCTCGGCCTCGACGGGCTCGATCTCGGTCCGGATGAACCCGTCGACCTGCCCGATCAACTCCTGCGCCCTCGCGGACGGTTCGAACCCCATCACGTCTCCTCGGTCGGCTCCCTTGACGGTAGCGCGTTACTGAGCAATGCTCAATAGCGTGAAAGCCGGTGAACAAACCCCCACCGATGCGCCCACGCGAGCCGGGGAGAACACGGCACCACAGGCCGAGCCGGACGGGTCAGCGCGGGACGGCGCTGAGCCGTCGCTGACGGCTGACGCGCAGGCGTCGCCGGAGCCGTCGCTGCAGGCTGACGCGAAGGCGTCGCCGGAGCCGGAGGCTGACGCGGAGGCGTCGGCGGAGCCGGAGCCGGAGCTGGAGGCTGACGCAGCGGCGTCGCTGGAGGACGGTGGGGTGCGGGCACGGGGCGGGGCTGAGGCACCGGATGGGCGGCGTCGGCGGTTGACGGCGGAGGATCGGCGGAAGCAGTTGGTGGGGATCGGGCTGATGATGCTGCGGACCCAGCCGATTCACGAGCTGTCGATCGATGCGGTCGCGGCGGAGGCGGGGATCTCGCGCGGGCTGCTGTTCCACTACTTCCCGACCAAGCGCGACTTCTACGTCGAGGTGATGAGCGCCGCCGGCCGCCGCCTCTTGCGGGTCACCAAACCCGACCCCGACCTGCCGCCCGACGAGCAACTCCGACAGATGCTCTTGTCGTTCGTAGCCTTCGTCACCCGCCGCCGAGACTCCTACATCTCCTTCGTCCGCGGCGCTGCCGGCGGCGACAACTTCGTCGTAGAGGTCTACGCCACCACCCGAGCCGGCCTCACCAACCGGGTCCTCACCCTCCTCGGCACTCCCGACGCCACCGCCCCGGCGTCCCCAATCCGCCTCACCGTCCACGCCTGGCTCGCCTACGTAGAAGACCTGACCATCGAATGGTCCGGCCTCCCCGAACCCGACCGCCCGACCACCCCAGACGAACTGGTCACCCACTTCATCGCAGCCCTAACCGCCCTCCGCGCGCTGTAGTCACCACCCGCCCCGGCCCGCTGGCGCGGCCGCCCACGCACGCACAACTCCGCCGTACGACGGTTGATGCGGTGGCAGCACCGGACTGGCAACGACTTATGCGTGCGCCGGCGAGCGCGGCTGGAGGGACTTCGTGGGTTAGCGCGGAGGGGCTGTGGAGTTGCGGATGACTAGTTCGGTGGCCAGTTCTACGTGGAGGGCTTCTAGTTCGTGGCGGTCGAGGAGGCGGGTTAGGAGGCTTACTGCCATTCGGCCCATTTCCTGGAGGGGTTGGCGGACGGTGGTGAGGGCTGGCGTGGTGGAGCGGCTGATGTCTATGTCGTCGAAGCCGGCGATGGAGAGGTCGTGGGGGACGGAGAGGCCTCGGGTGGCGGCGGCTTGGAGGGCGCCTACCGCTGCTTTGTCGTTGAAGGCGATCAGCGCGGTGGGGCGGTCAGGGAGGTCGAGGAGTTGGGCGGCGGCGCGGTGGCCGTGTTCGGTGGTGGGTTGGATCGGGCGGACGAGGGTGGGGTCGGGGAGGATGCCGGCGTCGGCGAGGGCGGCGGCGTGGCCGCCTAGGCGGGCGTCGGAGGCCAGCCATTCGCTGGGGCCGCCGATGACGCCGATCCGGGTATGGCCGAGCGACAACAGGTGAGCCGTGACCTGCCGCGCCCCGGCGAAGTGGGCTGCGGAGACGGCGGCGATGTCGCGCGGCAGCGGCGTACGGGGATCGACGACGACAAACGGGAACCGCCGCGCGCGGAGCTGGATCAGCTCGTCGCTCGTCTCCGGCGGCAGGATCAGGATCGCGCCGGCGAGGTCGCGCTGCGCGGGCAACTTGGTGAGGACCTGGTCATGCTGCGTCGCCTCACCCGCATTGAGCACCAGCCGCCGCCCATGCCGGTCCAATGTCTCCGCGATCGACGAAACGATCAGCCCGAAGTAGTCGGTCAGCACATACGGACACCGCAGATACACCGCCCCGCCAACCGGCTTCGGCGACCCACCCCGCGGATTGGGCGCCCGTACGCCGAGCCGCTCCACCGCCCGCTCGACCAGTTCACGGGTGGCCGGCGCGACGTTCCCCTGCTGGTTGAGCACTCGCGAAACCGTCGCGATCGAGACGCCGGTCTCGGCCGCGATGTCCCGGACCGTGGCCCTACCCGGCATTTGTTACATCGCCTTGTTTCACACTCCGGACGCTAGCAGATCTTGACAGCCCTCGCCTGCCGTCGTTTCCTGAGGCGCAGATGTTGCGTTCTTGTTTCATTTGTTACATCGGGGTTGACCTGAGGAGAACGATGAAGAGACCTGCGATCGGCGCCGTCGTGGCCGGCTCCGCCCTACTACTCAGCGGACTGTCGGCCGGGGCCCAGGCCGTCGAACTGTCCCCCGCGCAAACCCAGCAAAGCGGCAAGACCAGCAAGGCGAGCATCTGGGTCACCACCCCCGACCGCGCCGAGCTCATGCACCAGCGTCCGGACGTCGCCTTCGCCAAGGGCCAGAGCACGCAGACGACCATCACGGTCGACCCGGCGACGAAGTACCAGACCATGGACGGCTTCGGCGCCTCGATCACCGACTCGTCGGCGGCGGTGCTCTACCGGCTGACCCCGGCCGTGCGCGACCAGACGATGCGCTCGCTCTTCGACCGTGACCAGGGCATCGGCGTGAGCTTCCTGCGCCAGGTGGTCGGCTCGTCCGACTTCACCGCGGCGCCACAGCACTACACCTACGACGACGTACCGGCCGGACAGACCGACTTCCCGCTGCGGCACTTCAGCATCGCGCACGACCAAGCGCAGATCCTGCCGCTGCTGCGCCGGGCCAAGCAGCTCAACCCGTCGCTCAAGGTCATGGCGACGCCGTGGAGTCCGCCGGCCTGGATGAAGACCGGTGACTCACTGGTCGGTGGCCGGCTCAAGGACGACCCCGCGGTCTACAACGCCTACGCGCGCTATCTGGTGAAGTTCGTGAAGGCGTACGAAGCGGCCGGCGTACCGGTGGACTTCATCTCGATCCAGAACGAGCCGCAGAACCGCAAGCCCAGCGGCTACCCCGGCACGGACATGCCGGTCCGCCAGGAAGCCGCAGTGATCGAGCAGCTCGGCCCACTGCTGCGTGCATTGAGCCCGCGTACCAAGATCCTCGGCTACGACCACAACTGGACAACTCACCCGGGTGACGTCAACAGCACCCCGCCCGGTGAGGACCCGGAGACCGACTACCCGTACCAGCTGCTCGACAGCCCGGCCGGCAAGTGGCTGGCCGGTACGGCGTACCACTGCTACTCCGGGAATCCGAGCAACCAGAGCAACCTGCAGAAGGCCTTCCCCGACAAGGGCATCTGGTTCACCGAGTGCTCCGGCTCGCACGGCGCCAACGACACGCCGCCGCAGATCTTCCGCGGCACACTGACCTGGCACGCCCGCACGCTGATGCTCGGGACCACCCGCAACTGGGCCAAGTCGGTCGTCAACTGGAACATCGCGCTGGACGACAAGGGCGGCCCGTACAACGGTGGTTGTACGACCTGCACCGGACTCGTCACCGTGCAGCCGGACGGCAGCGTCACCACCGACGCGGAGTACTACACGATCGGCCATCTGTCGAAGTTCGTGCGGACCGGCGCCGTACGGATCGCCAGTACTTCGTATGGCACGACCGGCTGGAACGGGCAGCTCATGTCGTCGGCCTTCCGCAACCCGGACGGCTCGACGGCGCTGGTCGTCCACAACGAGAACGACGACCCGCGGACCTTCGCGGTGGCGGTCGGCGACGAGTCCTTCGAGTACACGCTGCCGGGTGGCGCGATCGGTACCTTCGTCTGGCAGCGATCGCCGAAGTCGTCGATGACTCCGGTTTCGCTGGACGGCGCGACGGCTAGCGCAGTACCGGCTGCCGATGCGGCGCTGGCGTTCGACGCTGACGGCTCCACTGTCTGGCAGTCGAAGGCAGCGCAGGCTGCTGGTCAGTACGTGCAGGTGGATCTCGGTACGGCGAAGCAGTTCCGACGGATCGCCATCGACAGCGGCGGCAACACCGGCGACTTCGCTGCCGCGTGGCAGGTGTCGACCAGCTTCGACGGCACCACCTGGCGTCCCCTGGCCTCAGGCACCAGCACGGGTCAGCTCACCAACGTCGACGTGAAGCAGACGCGCGCTCGCTTCGTCCGGATCGCCAACACCGGTACGAGCGACCACTGGTGGTCTCTCGCGGACGTGAGGCTCTACAGCTGAGCTTCGATCCACAGCGCCACAGCGCCGGCCTTCTGGTTGTCCCGGGCAATGACCTGGAGACCAACCGGGAGGCCGGCGGTCTTCAGCGGGATGGTGATGGCAGGGACGTCGGCGATGTTGGCCAGGCGGATGTGGCGCATCAGCGTGGCTCGGACGTCTGGTGCGTCTCCGAGCAGTGGAGCGACGATGGGCACTGTCGGCACGACTACTGCGTCGACGTGGTCCAGCACCTCGGACAGTTGCCTGGCCAGCTCGGCTGCGGTTGCTCGGGCCTGAACGTAGCGCCAGGCCGGTACCTCTGCCGCTTCCCGCAGACGTTGCTGGACATCTGGCTGGTAGAGCTCCGTGGACCGACCCATGTGGTTCGCCACCGCCTCGGGACCTTGCAGGTCGACACCTGTCCTCAGTGTGGTCGCCCAGTCAGGCAGCTCGACCTCCACTGTCGGCAGCTTCCCCAGCGCCTGCTCCCACACGGCACTGACCTCCGCGTCATAGTCCCTGTACTCCGGATTGCCCGGCACCCCCAGTAGCGGCGCACTGACAGCCGCCCGATCACCCCCGGACAGCGCAGCAATCGCATAGACCGCATCGGCAACGGACCCGGTCAACACCCCAACCACGTCAAGGCTCTGGGCGAGCGGCCATACCCCGTCGATCGGCAACGTCCCCCTGGTCGGCTTGAACCCGACTACCCCGCACAGCGCCGCCGGCGTCCGCACTGACCCGGCCGTGTCGGTACCGATCGCCAGTGGCACGACCTCGGCCGCTACTGCTGCAGCAGCCCCCGAGCTGGAGCCCCCGGTCATCCGCGACAGGTCATGCGGGTTGAGGCACGGCCCGGTGCGATTCGACGTACCGGTGCAGCCGTAGGCGAACTCATGCGAGTGGCTGAGCCCGATGACGACCGCACCGGCCGCACGCAACCGGCGTACGACGTCGGCGTCCTTAACAGCCGGCCCATCCATCGAAGCCGAGCCGCAGCGGTACGGCAGCCCCTCGACCTCGATGATCTCCTTGACCAGCACGGGGATGCCCGCGAGCGCACCCGTCCTGCTGTGGGCAGCAGCCACGGCCCGAGCACCCTCGACGTCCAAGTGGACGACTGCGTTGAGCCGCGCTGCGTCAGTTGCTCGCTGCAGCGCGGCCTCGACCAGGTCGACTGGGTCTAGTTCACCAGCACGGACAGCTGCTGCTGTGGCTTCCAGAGAGGGCACTGGCCCATCAGATCACCTCTACTGTCGAGCTCCCCCGCGCAGTGCGGACCTGATAGCTGGTGCTGACTCCTGCGTTGGCGTGCAGCTTGTCTACGGCCCGGTAGGAGAGCTTGGCGTCGTCCTGGGTGACCTCGAGTACGCCGTACCCGTGCTGCCGCATGTCGACCTGCTTGAGATGCGGGTTGTACTGCAGCCGCTTCTGCTCCTCCGCCTTCGCACCGGCCACGCCCTTGGTGTCGCCGGTGTTGGTCGAGGACACGGACGGTACGACGAACTCGACACCGGCCCGCCGCGTGCCGCCGGGGTTGCCCGGCGTACCGGGTGCGAAGCCCGTGTCCCACAGCTCGCCGGAGAACGTGTCGTGGTCGTCGCCGGTGACCACGACCAGGTCGGACACGCGCTCGGCCGCCAGCGACAACAGCTCGGTGCGCTCGGCGCCGTACCCGTCCCAGGTGTCCATGAATGCACGCTCGCCGGCCGCGCCGGTGACCATACCCATCATCATGTTGGGGTTCGCCAGCACCTTCCAGCGCGCACCCGACGAGCGCAGCCCGTCCTCCAGCCACGCCTTCTGCGCCGGGCCGAGCATGCTGCGACCAGGCGCGTCGGCGGCCGCGCAGATGATGCTGCCGCCGTCGTCGCAGGGCTGGTCGTCCTTGTACTGCCGGTTGTCGATGGCGAAGAGCTCGACGGTCCGGCCGAGCTTGAGCGAGCGGTAGGTGCGCGTCATGTCGTCGGCGTAGCGAGGTACCGGCATCCGCTCGAACCACGCGTGCCAGGCGGCGCTCTTCTTCTCCTGGAAGAACAGCTCCGGCAGCGTCCAGTTGTCCTTGCTGTAGTTGTTGCGGAATTCGTGGTCGTCCCACAGCGGCAGGAACGCGTGCTGCGCGTGCATCGCCTTGAGATCCGGATCGCTGCGATAGAGCGTGTACTTCGCTCGCATGCTCGGCAGGATCTGCGGATAGAGGTTGAGGTCGATCCCGCGGACGCCGGGCACGGTGGCCTCGTAGACGTAGTCGCCCAGGCACACGACGAGGTCGAGGTCCTCGGCGGCGAGGTGGCGGTGCGTCGCGTAGTACCCCTCGGTGAAGCCCTGGCAGGTGAAGAAGCCGATCCGGACCGGCTGGTTCGAGTCGGCCGGGCGCAAGGTCTGGAAGCGGCCGACCGGGCTCACTGTGTCCCGACCGCGGAACTGGTAGAAGTACTCCGCGCCGGCGGCGAGGCCGTTCGCCTGGAAGTGCACGCAGCCGTCCCACTGCTTCTCCGCGATCACCATCTCGACGATCTCCGGGCTGCTCAGGTCGCGCTGCCTCGACACCACGATCGCCAGCTCGGCATCGCCGTCGAAGAGCCCGCGTGGCACCCGCGTCCACAGCGTCGCGCCGTCGGTGCGTGGGACGCCGGCCATGATCCCCTCCGGGAAGGTGGCGCCGCGGACCAGGGTCGGCGAGGCGTCGGCGGCGGTGCGGAGGGTCGGCGTACCGGTGCTCCAGGCGGTGGCCGGAGCAGCTGCGGTGACACCGGCGACGCCCAGGGCGCCGAGGACGGTCCTGCGGGTGAGGTCAGCCATGCAGAAAATACTGAGAGGTAATGATGAATCTGGGAAGACCTCAGCGCGACCGATCGGTGACAGCCTGTCGACCTCACTGTCCCCCGGACAGGCAGTGAGGAAAGCGAAACAGGAGCGTCACGGCTGATTGCTAGCGTCGGCCCATGGAGCTGATGGAGGGCGTCGAGCTACGCCACGCCGACCGGACCGATCCAGCCGTCCTAGCGCTGGCCACTGCCCAGCAGAGCGAACTGGCCGCCCTCTACGGCGAAGACCAGCCCCTCGTCGCCCTGCATCCCGACATCGAGTTCATCCTGCTCACCCTCGACGGCACCCCCGTCGGCTGCGTCGGCCTGCAACCGATCTCCCCCGGCCTCGGCGAGATCAAGCGCATGTACGTCGAACCGACGTCCCGCGGCTGGGGCCTGTCCCGCCTCCTCCTGGCCGAGATCGAGGCCCACGCCCGCACCCGGGGCCTGACCACCCTCCGCCTCGAAACCGGCACCAGACAACTCGAAGCCATCGCCCTCTACACCCACCACGGCTACGACGAGACCCCGCGCTACCCACCCTTCGAGAACGAAGCAGTCTCCCGCTGCTTCGCCAAACACCTGGACTAGTCGGGCAAGTCCAGGACGAGGTGGTTGCCTTCGGGGTGGAAACCGAGGTTCTTGAGGTAGCCGTCGGAGGCGTTCATCCGGGGTGGGGCGAGGACCTGGTGGAAGCCGTGGTCGGTGAAGACGTCACTGCGGCGGTAGACGAACTCGCCGGGGGTGAAGTCGCGGTACTCGGGGAGGACGTAGTCGAGGTCGATCTGGGCGCGGCCGGAGCCGGCGTCGTGGGCCAGGACTACGCCGACGGTGCGTTCGCCGCGTTGGACCAGGAAGGCGTAGGGGCTGGTGGCTGACGTGAAGCCCGGGTTGAACTTGGAGATGTCCTTCTGGTGCGCGGTCAGCACGTGAGTGAGGTAGGCGTCGCCACTGTTCACTTCGAGGACCGCGTACTCCAGGTCGTCGTGACGATGCCGGAGCAGGCGCCACATGTGCACGAGGTTGATCACGGCGAGGACGGCATTCATGCCGACCATCGGCCAGACCGGGATGGCGAGATTGAAGCCGACCAGGATGACGCAGCCGATCAGGTTCAGTACCCGCAGTCGCAGGATCCGGGTCTGCAGCAACGACACGACGACCAGGGCCGACCCGCCCCACCCGATGATGCTCAAGAGGTCCACGGCGTGAGACTAGACCAGGTAGCGCAGTGGACTGATGCCCGCAGACTGGGCCTGTGACCCACCTCGTACAGCTGAACGACACACCGCTCGCGCTCGACGACCCAGCGTTGCTGAGCGCGGCCGGCTACGGCCACTTCACCTCGATGCAGGTCCGCGACGGCAAGGTCCGCGGCCTCGACCTGCACCTTGAGCGCCTTGACCGCAGCTCCCGCGAACTCTTCGGCCACGGCGTCGCCGCTGACCGCGTGCTGACCTACCTCCGTACTACGCTCGCAAGCTCGCCGTCAGGAGACCTCTCGATCCGCGTCAACGCGTTCACCAGGGACCGCTCCTTCATCGACGGCACCCCGGTCGAACCCGACCTGCTGCTGACGCTGACCGACCCCATCGAGCCCACCTCCGAGCCGCCGCGCCTGCTAGCCGTCGAGCACGAGCGGACCGCGCCGCACCTCAAGCACACCGGTACCTTCTCGCAGACCCACGAGATCCGCCGAGCCCGCCTGGCCGGGTACGACAACGCGCTCTTCTACAACCGCGCGGGCCACGTCTCCGAGGCGTCCATCTGGAACATCTGCTTCGCTGTCGACGACCGAATCGTCTGGCCCGCCGCCGAGGTGCTGCCCGGCATCACCATGCTCAGCCTCCGGGCAGCCCTCGATGTTGCACGTGAAACTGTCGACATTCCGCTGTCAGCCCTCGGCGACTACCGGGCCGCGTACCTGACCAACTCGATCGACCCGGCGCTCCCGGTCGCCTCCATCACGAGCCCGGCCGGCAGTACGGAGTACAAGCCCGACCCGGCGTCGGCCGACCTGATCGCGAACGCCTACCTCAGGATCCCGTGGCAGGAGATCTAGTGCTCCACCACTCCAGGAGCTTCTGGCCGGCGACTTCCTCGCCGAGCGGGCCCTCGTCCATCCGGAGTTCCATCAGGAACTTGTAGGCCTCGCCGACTTCACGGCCGGCGGCGATGCCGAGCAGCTGCATGATCTGGTTGCCGTCGAGGTCGGGGCGGATGGAGTCGAGTTCCTCCTGCTCCTGCAGGCGCTCGATCCGCTTCTCCAGATCGTCGTACGCCGTCCGGAGCGCCTCGGCCTTGCGCCGGTTGCGGGTGGTGGAGTCGGCCCGGGTCAGCACGTGCAGACGGCTGAGCAGGTCGCCGGCGTCGCGGACGTACCGGCGTACGGCGGAATCGGTCCACTCGCCGGTGCCGTAGCCGTGGAAGCGCAGGTGCAGCTCGACCAGCTTGCCCACCTGGTCGATCTGCTCGTTGCTGAACCGCAGCGCCTTCATCCGCTTCTTCGCCAGCTTCGCGCCGACCACGTCGTGGTGGTGGAAGGTGACCTTGTTGCCGTCCTCGAACCGGCGGGTCTTCGGCTTGCCGATGTCGTGGATCAGCGCGGCGAACCGGACCACGAAGTCGGGCAGCTCGACGCCGAGCCGGGGCTCCAGGTCGATCGCCTGCTCGAGCACGGTCAGCGAGTGTTCGTACACGTCCTTGTGCCGGTGGTGCTCGTCCAGCTCCAGCCGCAGCGCGGGCAGCTCGGGCAGCACGTGGTCGGCGATCCCGGTCGAGACCAGCAGGTCGAGACCGATCCGCGGGTACGGCGCGCAGACCAGCTTGATCAGCTCGTCGCGGACCCGCTCGGCCGACACGATCGTGATCCGCTCGGCCATCTCCTTCATCGCGGTCACCACGGCCGGGTCGGGGGTGAAGCCGAGCTGGGCGGCGAACCGGGCCGCGCGCATCATCCGGAGCGGGTCGTCGGAGAACGAGTCCTCGGGCGAGCCAGGGGTCCGGATCACCTTGTTGGCGACATCCTCGAGCCCGCCGTACAGGTCGACGAACTGGTGCGACGGGAGCATCACCGCCATCGCGTTCATGGCGAAGTCGCGGCGGGCCAGGTCGCCCTGCAGGCTGTCGCCGTAGGCAACCTCCGGTTTGCGCGAGGTGGGATCGTAGGACTCCGACCGGTAGGTCGTGATCTCCAGAACCCAGTCGTCCTTCTGACAACCGATGGTGCCGAACGCCTTGCCGATGTCCCAGACGTGGTCCGCCCAGCCGGCCAGCAACCGCTCCACCGCGTCCGGCCGGGCCGACGTGGCGAAGTCGAGATCCTTGCTCCCACGACCGAGGAGAATGTCCCGGACAGGGCCTCCGACCAAGGCGATCTCATGGCCGGCCGCGGCGAACCGGGCACCCAGTTCGTCGACCACCGGAGCGATCTTCAGCAACGACTGGACACCTTGCCGCTGTACCGCGGACAACGATCCGGCAGAGGCTGAGCGGTCGGGAGTAATGGACACGGGAGACTAGGTTACGGTGACGGCGTGTTCAGACGGCGACTGAGGCTCTCCGCGGCGGCGGGCGCGAGCCTGCTGATCGCTGCGTCGGCCGCCGCGCTGGCCCCGGCGCAGGCGGCCGCGACCGCGGCGGAAGACAACCCGATGGTCGATGTCGCCATCGATTCCTTCAGCCCGTCGACCCCTGCGCCCGGCCAGGCGGTCACCATCACGGGACGCGTCACGAACACCAGCCAGACCACCTTCGAGGGCTCCCAGGCGACCGCCTGTATCGAGCGCGACCGGCTGTCGACGGCCGCCCAGGTCGCGGCCATCCCGACCGAGGCGGACGTCCCGGTCAAGGACCGCAACGACTGCTCCGGCCTGACCAACCCCGAAGCGTCCACCTTCCAGGAGTTCGACGCTCCGCTGGCCCCCAAGGACTCGGTCCCGTTCACCTTGGTCGTGCCGTGGAGCGAGTGGAAGATCTCGAGCGAGCCCGGCGTCTACTCGGTCGGCGTCCGGTTCCGTGGCAACGTCAGCAAGACGGACCGGACCACCGCCGGGCTGACCCGGATCCTGATGCCGGTGATCCCGAAGACCCCGTTGCCCGGCCGCGTGAACGCCGCTGTGGTGCTGCCGTTGACGCATCGGCCGACGCTGCTCGCCGACCACCTCTTCGCCAACGACTCGCTCGCCGAGGCGATGGCGCCGACCGGCCAGCTCGGCCGGCTGCTCGCCCTCGGCCAGAAGCGGCTCGTCACCTGGCTGGTCGATCCGGCGATGATCGACGAGGCGCGCACGATCGCCGAGTCCGACAGCTACAAGGTCGCGGCCGGCCCGGGCCAGACGAAGGCCGGTACCGGCCGCGCGATCGTCAAGGCGTGGCTGGAGGCGTTCGACAAGAGCCGCAACGTCAACCCGACCGTCCTGCTCCCGTACGGCGATCCCGACATCGCGAGCCTCGCCGCCGCCGGTGACGCGGCCGACAAGATCATCAGCAGCGCCCGGTCGGCCAGCGAGCGGTACAACCTGCGGATGCCGCTGTCCGAGCAGGGCAACCCGTCCGGCCTCTGGCTCGGGGACCGGCAGGTCGACTCCAAGACGCTGGCCGCCGGCTCCTTCGGGTTCGCCGCGCAGCGCGACGACGACGTGAACATCCTGCCGAGCTCGGCCTGGGCCGCCAACGAGCGGCCGAAGCTGCAGCCCAGCCCGGTGTACAAGGTGCTGACTCCAGAGGCGCCGGCCCCGAAGTACGTCAAGGCAGTGATCGCGGACTCCGCTCTGCTGGCCGGCGGTCCCGACCCGGCGAGCGCGAAGCAGCCGCTCCAGCTGCAGCAGCGGTTCGCGGCGGAGACTTCGCTGCTCGCCGGCAAGGCCGGTACGTGGACAGTGGTCGTCGTACCGCCTCGCGGCTGGGACAACGACGGCCTGTCGACCTCTGCCGTCCTGCAGACGATGTCCACCTCGCCCTGGATCACGCCGGTCGGGATCAACCAGGTCACCAGCCTTGCTGCCGGCCAGACGAAGGCTCCGGCCGCTCCGGCTGAGACGTCCGGCCTCTCCGGCGGGCAGCTGGACAAGATCCGGGATCTGAGCAGCACGACCTCGACGTACGAATCGCTGCTGTCGGACCCGGCCGCGCAGACCCCGTTGAGCATGACCCAGGGACTGCTCCGGTCGGCCTCGCTCGAATGGAGCGCCACTCCGAACGAAGCGCAGCGCTTCGTCAACTACCAGCGCAACGCCGTCGCCGCGCAGCTGAAGAAAGTCCACCTGGTCACCAACAAGAGCAAGGGCCAGCACGACGGCATCAAGGTCAACCTCTCCGGCAGCAAGGGCAGTTTCCCGCTGACCGTCGAGAACGGGCTGGACGTGACGATCCGGGTCGGCCTGGAGGTCACCGCGACCGGCAACCGGAACGACCTGAAGATCGCCCAGCTGCACACCCTGCTGCTGCCGGCCGGTCAGAAGGGCACCTTCCAGGTCAAGGCGAGCGCCGAGCAGAACGGCGTCATCAACGCCACCGCGCAGCTGGTGACGGCGGGGAAGCAGCCGGTCGGCGACTCGCAGCCGCTGGTGATCCAGGCGGCGCAGTACGGCAGCGTCGGCTGGATCCTGGTCGGCGCCGCGGTCGCGCTGCTGTTCGGTACGTCGATCGTCCGGATCTACCGGCGAGTGCGCTCCGAACGCCGCAACCCGACGCCGAAGCCCGAGGCCGACGCGCTGCATCCGGAGCCGCTGCCGCTCGAGGACCTCGGCCAGGACGACCCGGCCACCAGCCCGAACGGCGCCTCACACTCTGACGCCCCGGCACCGCTCGTGCCTGGGCAGAGCGATCTCGAAAGCCTGAAAGAAGGAGTCGGAACGAAGGATGGCTGACCGCACCCTGCGCTCCGCGGCGGTGATGGCAGCCGGAACGGTGCTGTCCCGCCTGCTCGGATTCGTCCGGATCGCCCTGCTCGCCGCCGCCATCGGCACCGCGCTGCGCGGCGACATCTTCACCGCCGCCAACACGATCTCGAACAGCCTCTACATCCTGCTGGCCGGCGGCATCTTCAACACCGTGCTGGTGCCGCAACTGGTCCGTGCGATCAAGAACCACGACGACGGCGGCCAGGACTTCACCAACCGGCTGCTGACCTTCGGCTTCCTGGTGCTGGCCGTGGTCACCGTGGCCTGTGTGGTGCTGGCGCCGCAGATCTCGGAGCTCTACCTGCCGAAGGAGCTGCACGACCCGTCGCGGCTGGCCGAGAAGAACTCGATGATCATGTTCGCCCGGCTCTGCCTGCCGCAGATCTTCTTCTACGGCGCGTTCGTCCTGGTCGGCCAGGTGCTGAACGCCCGGCGCCGGTTCGGCCCGATGATGTGGGCGCCGATCGCGAACAACGTGGTCGCGTGCGCCTCGATCGTGATCTTCCTGCTGGTCTACCGGGCCGGCGACAACCCGCCGACCTTCAGCCACGGCGAGGAGCTGCTGCTCGGCCTCGGCCACACGCTGGGCATCGCCGTGCAGTTGCTGGTGCTGCTGCCGTACCTGAAGGCCAGTGGCCACACCTATGTGCCTAAGTTCGGGCTGCGCGGCACCGGCCTCGGCCAGACCGCCAAGCTCGGCACCTGGACCGTTCTCTTCGTCGCGGTCAACCAGGTGACGCTGGTGGTCGTCACCAAGCTGGCGATCGCCGGTAGCGCCTCGAACGATCCCGGCGCCAAGGCCGGTCTGTTCGCCTACAGCACCGCCATGCTGATCATCCTGGTGCCGCACGGCATCGTCACCGTCTCGCTGGCCACGGCCGCGCTGCCGCAGATGTCGGCGCTGGCGGCGGCGGGTGACGTGACCGAGGTGGCCCGGCTGTCGGCCCGGTCGATCCGCCAGACGCTGGCGATCGTCGTACCGGCGGCCGCGGCGATGATCGCCTTCGCCTATCCGATCGTGACGGTGATCGCCGGCTACGGGTCCGGTAAGAACAACCTGCAGTTGATGGCGTACACGCTGATGACGCTCGCGCTGGGGATCGTGCCGTTCACGGTCCAGTACTTCCAGCTGCGCACCTTCTACGCGTTCGAGGACACCCGGACGCCGTTCTTCATGCAGTGCGCGATCGCCGCGACGAACATCGCCGCCGCGCTGATCGGCGTACGGGTCCTGCTGGACGAGCAGCACCTGCGGTTCAGCGGCGTGGTGCTCGGTGCCGCGTATGCGCTGGCGTACCTGGTGGCCGTGCTGATGTCCCGCCGCGTGCTCCGCCGCCGGGTCCCCCGGGTGGCCGGCTCGGGCATCGGGCTGCCGCTGCTCGCGATGGTGATCGCCGCCGTGGCCGGGGCGGGCATCGGCCGCGGGGTGCTGACCGTGTTCGACTCCGCCGTCGACTGGACCGGCCCGCTCGCGGCGGTCGTCCAGCTCGCCGTCGGCGGCGTCGTGATGCTCCCGGTGTACGTCGGTGTGGCGCGGGTACTCCGTATCCACGAGGTCACCGACGTGGTGGCCGCGGTCACATCGAAGCTCCCCGGCCGCTCCCGGTAGGCCCTGATCGGCCGCTTGTGCACTCGTGCACCACTTGTCCGGTCAGCGGGGCACTAGCATGGGGGCTGCGATCGGACCGCCAACCGTTCGCACCTGCCTGGATCAGCCGAATTCGGCCGCCGACCGGATCCAGGGCGGAGACGCAGGACGACCAGTGCATCGAGGAGGGCGAGAGACACCGTGTCGAACCAGACCGTCAGTCCTGGTGCCCTGCTCGCCGGCCGGTACCGGATCGCCGAGTTGCTCGCGGAGATCGACGGTGCGCGGGTGTGGCGAGCAGTGGACGAGGTGCTCAGCCGGGCAGTGGTCGTAGACGTCCTGCCGGTTGGCGACCCGAGGACGAACCAACTCTTCGACGCGGCCCGGCGTGCCGCGGCAGCAGCGGACCCGCGGTTCCTCCGGGTGCTCGACTGCGACATGCACGAAGGCGTGACGTACTGCGTCCGTGAGTGGGCCGGTGGCCGGCCCCTCGAGCGGATGCTCAGCGCTGGACCGCTGACCGGCCAGCAGGCCGGCTGGCTGGCCCGCGAGGTCTCCGAGGCACTGGAGAACCTGCACCGCACCGGCCACTCGCACGGCTCGATCAGCCCCTCCACCGTCGTCGTGACCGACGCCGGAGCCATCAAGGTCGTCGGACTCGCCACTGAGGCCGCCCTGCGCTCCACCGGGCCCGGTTCGCCGGAGGAGGACGTCCGGGCGCTCGGCGAGCTGCTGTACGCCTCTCTGACCGGGCGCTGGCCCGGCCCGGCCCCGGCCTGGGGTCTCCAGCCCGCCCCGGTCGAGCACGGTCGGCTGCTGAGCCCGCGCCAGGTGCGCGCCGGCGTACCGCGCTCGCTGGACGACATCTCCGACCGCTTGCTCGGCGACCCGCCGCGGCACCACTCCGTCCCGATCACCAGCGCGGCAGGCCTGTCCGCTGCGCTGTCCGGGGTCATCGGCAGTTCGCACGAGCCGCCGAGCCAGATGGACGAGACGGTCGCGGTCGCCCGGCAGAACGGCAGCGTCGACGACGCCACCCAGATCGCGCCGCCGATCCAGGCGCCGCCCGCACTCGACCCGACGCCGCAGATCCCGGAGTACCAGCAGAGCGCCTACGCCGAGAACAACGGCCGCGTCCCCGCTCAACCGGCCTACGCCGCGGCAGCGGAGACCCGGCCGGTACGCCGCCAAGCCCCGCCCCCGCAAAACGGTGGCCGGCGTAAGCCGCCCGCCGACGAGCCGAAACAGCGCGGCAGCTGGGGTGGCCGGATCCTGATCCTGCTCGCCGTCCTGGCGCTGCTGTCCGTGGTCGCGATGGCGCAGTTCCTGGTCAAGGGCGCGATCAACAAGGACCAGGGCAACGACAGCAAGACCAACCCGCCACCGGCCGCCAGCTCGCCACCCCCGTCGGCGTCCGGCGCCCCGGCGAAGATCGTCGCCGCCAAGGACTTCGACCCCGAGCCACAGGGCAACGGCGAGGAACACCCCAAGGACGTCGGCAAGACCTACGACGGCGATGCCAGTACGACCTGGACCACGATGTCGTACAAGAACAAGCCCAACTTCGGCGGCAGCAAGGACGGCGTCGGCATCATCTACGACCTCGGCGCGCTCACCGATGTCTCCAAGGTGACGGTCACTCTGGTCGGCGACGGCACCAGTCTCGAGCTGATGGTGCCGAAGGCGGACCCGAACGTCTCCGCACCCGCGGTCAGCGGCTGGAAGTCGGTGGCGTCACTCGGGGATCAGGGCGAACAGGCTGTGCTGACGCCGGCCGCGCCCGTCAAGACCCGCTATGTGCTGGTGTGGCTGACCAAGATCCCGAAGGACGGTACCGGGTACCGCGGCGAGATCGCGGAGGTCTCGGTCCAGAAATGACCTCTGATATCACTCGGATAGGCCCCCCTGTAGATGGCGGGCCCTCGGCTCTGCCGCCGGGCTACGACACGATGGACGACCACGAGCTGCTCCGGCTGCACGTGGCCGGCAACCCGGACACCTTCGGCATCCTGGTCAAGCGGCACCGCGACCGGATGTGGGCGGTCGCGATCCGCACCCTCGGCGAGCCCGAGGAGGCGGCCGACGCGCTGCAGGAGGCGTTCATCTCGGCGTTCCGCCGGGCCGACTCGTTCCGTGGCGACGCCAAGGTGACCACCTGGCTGCACCGGATCGTGGTGAACGCCTGTCTGGACCGGATCCGCCGCCGGCAGGTCCGCCAGGCCGACCCGCTGCCCGAGGACGAGGACCGCGCGGCCGAGCTGGCGGGGCCGGTCGAGGAGGACGCGGCCGAGGTCCGCGAGCGCCGTCTCGACGTACTGAATGCTTTGAAGCAGATCAACGTCGACCAGCGCAGCGCGCTCGTCCTGGTCGACATGGAGGGCTACTCGATCGAGGAGGCGGCCGCCATTCTGGGCTGTGCGCCGGGCACGGTGAAGAGCCGCTGCGCCCGCGGGCGGGCCCGGTTGCTGCCGTTGCTGCGCCATTGGCAGACCACCCGCGGCGGCTCCGACGTACCGGCGAAGACTGCCGCGGAATCAGTGGGAACCGAATGACCGCCGTCCCCGTCGAAGCAGAGTCGCCATCCTGCGACCCCGTGATCGCCGACCGGAGCTTTTCACCGATGACCACTCTGCGCACCTCCCGTGAGGAGGCGAGTTCCCGATGACCGAATCCGGTCTGCCGACCAGTGAGCACCTCGAGCACCTGGACACGGACACCATCGCCGACCTGATCGAGAACCTGCTCCCCGCACCCGACGCGCATCGCGCTCGTGAACACGTGAAGGCCTGCCCGGACTGTCAGCAGACGTACGACGCGCTGCTGCAACTGACCGAGGACCTGGCCGACGAGGGCCGCGCCGACATCCCGATGCCGACCGCCGTCGCCGAGCACCTCGACTCCGTCATCGTCTCCGAGTCCGTACTCCGCGCCTCCACGGTCGGCGTCCACTCGCTGGTCCAGATGCGCGAAGAGCCACGTCGTCATCTCCCCAAGCTCGTGCTGGCCGCCGCCGGCGTGCTCGCGATCGCGGGGATCGGCGTCGGCGTCGCGCTCGGCACCGCCGGCCACGGCAACGAGGGCGCCGCCGGGATCAACCCGACCGTGCCGATCGACTCGATCCCGTCGCTGTCGACCGACCAGGTCGGACCGAACGTGCAGCGCTGGCTCGAGAACGCCAACGGCCCGCTGCTGCATGCCACCCCGACCGAGGTCGACTGCGCCCGCAGCTTCGCAGCCGGCCGGTCCAACCCGGACCTGCGGCTGGTCCAGCAGGCCAAGGTCGACGGCAAGCGGGCGACGGTGATCGGCGTCCAGGGCAGTTCGCCGAGCGACATCCAGATCACCGTGGTCACCGGTTGCAACACGTCCGGTGGCGTCGCCACGCCGGTTTACGAGACCACGGTGACGTTGCGCAACCGTTGATTCCAGGCGGTGAGCCGATTGGGTAGCGGCTCACCTCCATGGGTACCGTGGGAATGGTCGGCCTCAAGGATCCGTTGAGTACGACGTACCCAGTCTCGACGACCCGAGGAACGCCTGAATGAGCGAGGCAGAAGTCCGCAACGTCATCATCATCGGTTCCGGCCCAGCCGGTTACACGGCCGCCGTCTACGCCGCGCGCGCCCAGCTGGCGCCGCTGGTCTTCGAAGGTTCCGTCACGGCCGGTGGCGCGTTGATGACCACCACCGAGGTGGAGAACTACCCGGGCTTCTCCGAGGGCATCATGGGCCCCGCGCTGATGGACGAGATGCGCACCCAGGCCGAGCGCTTCGGCGCCGAGCTGGTCGCCGACGACATCGTCGCGGTCGACCTGACCGGTGAGATCAAGTCCGTCACCGACTCGGCCGGCACCGTGCACCGCGCCAAGGCCGTCATCCTCGCGATGGGCTCCGGCTACCGCAAGCTCGGCCTCGAGCACGAGGACCGGCTGTCCGGCCACGGTGTCTCCTGGTGTGCGACCTGTGACGGGTTCTTCTTCCGCCAGCACGAGATCGCCGTGATCGGCGGTGGCGACACCGCGATCGAGGAGGCGACCTTCCTGACCCGGTTCGCCGACAAGGTCACCATCGTGCACCGCCGCGACGAGCTGCGCGCCTCGAAGATCATGGCCGAGCGGGCCTTCGCGAACGAGAAGATCGAGTTCGCGTGGAACTCCGAGGTGGCCGAGATCAAGGGCGACGAGAAGCTGACCGGCATCGTGCTGCGCGACACCGTCACCGGTGAGACCCGCGAGCTGCCGGTGACCGGCCTGTTCATCGCGATCGGTCACGACCCGCGCTCGGAGCTGGTCAAGGGCCAGGTGCACCTGGACGAGGACGGCTACGTGCTGGTCCAGCCCGACAGCACCCGGACCAACCTGCCCGGTGTGTTCGCCGCGGGCGACCTGGTCGACCACACCTACCGCCAGGCCATCACGGCGGCCGGCACCGGCTGTTCCGCAGCTCTGGACGCCGAGCGCTTCCTGGCCACGCTGGAGTTCGAGGCGACCGCCGCGGCCGCTGAGGCCACCGAGCCGGTCACGGTCTGACTCCGAACCACCCTTCGCCACTTCGAGCAGCAAACCCTTAAGGAGATCGCCATGGGCGACAAGATGAACGCAGTCACGGACGCCGAGTTCGACGCGACCGTGCTGAAGAGCGACAAGCCGGTACTGGTGGACTTCTGGGCCGAGTGGTGCGGACCGTGTCGTCAGGTCTCGCCGATCCTGGAGGAGCTGGCCGGCGAGCACAGCGACAAGGTGACCTTCCTCAAGATGAACGTCGACGAGAACCCGGTCACCCCGAGTACTTACCGCGTCACCGGCATCCCTACCATCAATGTCTACGTGAACGGTGAACTGGCCAAGTCCATCGTGGGCGCGAAGCCGAAGGCTGCGCTGCTCCGGGAGCTGGCTGACTTCACCGGCTGAGACACTGCTTTAGGCGCCCCCGTGAGGGGACGTTTTCCGCCGCATGGCAAGGAGCATTGATGGCAGCCTCCCAAGGCATCTACCGAATCGGCGACAGTGGTGAAGCCGTCGCCGAGATCATCGGAAAGCTGCAGCGACTGGGGCTGCTGCAGCCGGGCGGTCACGACGTCTACGACGAAGCGACCGCTCATGCCGTGCGGGGGTTCCAGCAGCAACGCGGGCTGATGATCGACGGCATCGTCGGCCCGCAGACGTACCGCGCGATCGACGACGCCCGTTGGCGGCTGGGTGACCGGCTGCTGACGTACGTCGTCTCGCACCCGCTCACCGGCGACGACGTCCAGGCCCTGCAGGCGAAACTGCAGGAGCTGGGCTTCGCCGTCGCCCGAGTGGACGGCATCTTCGCGGCCGACACCCAGCGCGCTGTGACCGAGTTCCAGCGCAACATGGGCTTGCCTGCTGACGGCACGTGTGGCCCCTCGACGTTCAAGGCGCTGCAGCGGATCCGCCCGATGGCGACCGGCGGCCGTCCTGACGCTTTGCGCGCCTCGGAGGCTGTCCGCGCGGCCGGCCCGCGTCTGTCGGGCAAGACGGTCGTGATCGACCCCGGCCATGGTGGTTTCGACTACGGCTGGGAAGGCTTCGGGCTGCGCGAGTCGGACGTGGCGTACGACCTGGCTTCGCGGATCGAAGGCCGGCTGGGCGCTACCGGCGTACGGGCCTATCTTTCGCGGGGTCGCGATCAGGGGCCGGACGAGTTGGCCCGGGCTGCTTTCGCCAACGAGACGGACGCGAATCTGTGCGTCTCGCTGCACACCGACGGGTCGATGAACCCGGAGGCGCAGGGCATCGCGACGTACTACTACGGCAGCGACCTGCACGGCGCTTCCTCCAGCGTCGGCGAGCAGTTCGCCGGGTTGGTGCAGCGCGAGATCGTCGCTCGCACCGATCTGCTGAACTGCCGCACCCACCAGAAGACCTGGGACCTGCTGCGGCGGACCAAGATGCCCGCGGTCCGGCTCGAGATCGGGTACGTGACGAACCCGCACGACTCGTCGCGGCTCGCGGATCCGGCCTTCCGCGACGTGATCGCCGAGGCGATCGTGGTCGCGATCCAGCGCGTCTACCTGCCGCCGGAGCAGGACGCGTCGACCGGCATGCTGCACTTCGGTCAACTCACCGTCTGAGATCGCCAGTTTCTGACGTCTCCACTACCGTCGTTGGTAGGAAACCAACCTGGGGTGGTAGAGAACTGTGGTCCGGATTCTCGGCGCGGTCGGCCTGCTGGCGGCCCTCCTGGTACCAGTTGGTCAACCGGCCCAAGCAGCTGAGGCAGGTCGTCTGGTCGCGGTGACCGACCAGCAGTCCGAGAACGGCCCGGCTGCGCGGATCCGCTTGCTGGACCCTGCTGTCTACAACTGGAACACCGCAGCGGCTCTGAAGTGGTCCTGGTTGCCGACCACTGCCAACGGCTTCAGCGGCCTCACCTCCGCCTGGGGACTCCCGTCCGACGTGAAACTGCGGATGGACCGCGCAGGCGCCTACGTGGCCGTGGTCTCCGACTCCCGGGGTCTCGCCGGCCTGATCATCTACCCCGGCGGCCAGCGAATCTGGGCTCTCAACGTCGGCTCCGCGAACAACCCGCACAGCGTCGAGCTACTCCCCGACGGCAACGTCGCAGTGGCCGCGAGCGCCGGCGGTTTCATCCGCGTCTACACAGCGTCGCAAGGCTCGTCTTCCAGCAAGTACGCCTCGTACCCGCTGCCGGACGCGCACGGCGTGACCTGGGATCCGACTCAGCAGGTCCTCTGGGTGCTCGGCGGCAATCGCCTGGCAGCGTTGAAGATCAAGGGCACCGCCGCGGCGCCGGTACTGGAGGAATCGAAGGTGGTGACGCTGCCGACCGGCGGTGGCCACGACCTGACGCCGGTACTGGAGAACCACGACCTGCTCTGGGTCTCGACCGGCTCGAAGGTCTACCAGGTCAGCAAGTCGTCCGGTGCGATCGTGTCCACCGAGAACGTCGGCGGTATCAAGAGTGCGAACAGCATGCCCAATGCCCAGCAGGTCCGCACCACACCGAAGGCCGGGTGCTACACGTCCTGGTGCACGGACACGGTGCAGTTCGCAGTACCGGCGGCGACGCGGACCTTGGCCGGCGCACAGATCTACAAGGCCCGCGTCTGGAGCTCCCGCTACGAGTGAACGAGCTGCTCGGCCGGTACTGCATCCGCCTCCTCCTCGCGCTCGAGCGCTATCACCGGAAGCAGCCGGTCCAACCAGCGAGGCAGCCACCAAGCGCGAGCACCCATCAGGCGTAGTACCGCCGGAACGATGACGCACCGGATCAGCAACGCGTCGAGCAGGACGGCGACCGCGAGCCCGAGGCCGAACTGGTTCAGCATCCGATCCGGGCTGAGCAGGAAGGCGCCGAAGACGACGATCATGATCGCCGCTGCCGCCGTGATCACGCTGCCGGTGTTGGCGAGACCCTCACGGACCGCCTCCCGGGCATCACCGCTCCGCCGCCACTCCTCGTGGATGCGGGAGATCAGGAACACCTCGTAGTCCATCGACAGGCCGAACACGATCGCGAAGATCATCACCGGCACGAACGCCTCGATCGGCCCTTGCTGCGCGCCGAACCAGCCGTGCTGGAAGACCAGCGTGATGACGCCCAGTGAAGCGCCGATGCTGAGCAGGTTGAGCACTGCCGCCTTCAACGGGATCAGCAGCGAGCGGAAGACCGCCATCAGCAGCAGCGCGGACAGACCGACCACGACCAGGACGAAGATCGGCAGCCGCTTGCTGACCGCACTGGCGAAGTCATCCGCGGCGGCCGTCGATCCACCGATCAGGTAGGTCGCCTTCGTCTCGTCCGCGAGCGGCGGCAGCGTCTCGTCGCGCAACCGCTGAACGAGGTCACTCGTCTCCTTGTCCTGCGGTCCCGACTTGGGGAAGGCGAGCATCGTCGCGACCTTGCCATCGGCCAGGAGTTGCGGCGGAGTCACGCCGGCGATGCCCGGATCCTTTGCCAGCAAGGTGTTGAGCTCCTTGGCCGCCTCCGGGGTGCCCTCGGACATTACGATCAGCGGACCGTTGAAGCCGGGGCCGAAGCCGCTCGCCAACAGGTCGTACGCCTTGCGGCTGGTCTTGGCCGGAGCGTCCGTACTCGCGTCTGCGAACCCAAGTCGCAGGTCGAGGGCCGGCAGGCAGAGCGCGACGAGAGCGACCGTCCCGAGCACGAGCGGCACCCACGGTCCGCGCTGGACCGCCGTCGCCAGCTTGCGCCAGCCGTCGCCCGGGTGGCGGCGCGACTTGGCCGCGTGCTTGCGAATGCTGCGTTCGATCCGCTTGCCGAACAAGGTGAGCAACGCGGGCAACAGGCTGACGGCGGCGAGCATCGTCATCAGCACGGTAACCGTGACGCCCAGCGCGAGGCCTTGCAGTGACCCGAGTCCGAGCGCCAGCAGGCCGAGGAGGGCGATCACCACAGTGCAGCCGGCGAAGATCACCGAGCGGCCGGCGGTGTCGAGGGCGATCCGGGCGGCCTTCGCCCGGTCGGCGCCCTTGAGCAGCTCACCGCGGTACCGGGAGAAGATCAGCAGCGCATAGTCGATGCCGACGCCGAACCCGACCAGCATCATCACCGGAGCCGTGTAGCTGGGGATGGTGAAGACGTGCGAGGCGATCACGAGCAGACCGAGCGTGCCGCCGACCGCGAAGACGGCGGTCAGGAGCGGGAGACTCGCGGCGAGCAGTGAGCCGAAGAGGAAGACGAGAATCACCAGCGCAGCAAGGATTCCGGCGCCTTCGGAGGCTCCGCCCGCACTCTCCTCGGCGCTGCGGACCAGGTCACCACCGAGCTCGACCTGCAGCCCGTCGGTCGCGATCCCCTGCGCCTTGTGGATGATCGCCCGTACGTCCGCGGCGGGCATGTCCGCCGCGGCGACGTCGAGGTCGACCGTCGCGTACGCCGTCTTGCCGTCGGCCGACAGGGAGCCCTTCGCCGTGAAGGGATCGGCGACGGCCGCGACGTGCGGCAACTCGCCGACCTCGGCCAGCATCCCGGCGATCCGGGTCTTGGCCGACGAGGCAGCCAAGCCGTTCTCGTCGTACAGGACGATCTGGACCGAGTCGGTCGCGCCCTGTGGCTGGTGCTCGCGGAAGATGTCGATCACCCGTTGCGAGTCCGTCCCCGGCAGCGAGTTCGTGTTCTTGTAGGCGCTCCCGATCAGCGTCGCTCCCGCGGTCACCACGATCAACGCGACCAGCCACAGCGTCACGGCCAGCCCCGCCCGCCGCATCGCCCACCCCGCTACCCGGTGCACCATCGTTTCTCCCTACATGTAGCGCGTCTACTTATACACACGACGGTAGCACCTGTATGAGTAGACTGACTACATGAAGGCGGATGCGCTCCGAGGGCACCTGGACCCGATGATCCTGGCGGTGGTCGAGTCAGAACCGCTGCACGGCTACGCGATCATGGAAGCGCTGCTGGAGCGCAGCGGCGGCGAGCTGGACCTGCCGACCGGCACGCTCTACCCGGCGCTGCGGCGACTCGAGCGAGCCGGCTACCTGGCCAGCGAGTGGAGCACTGTGGGCGGCCGCAAGCGGCGGACGTACCAGCTCACGTCAGCCGGTCAGAAGATGCTCGCCACCGGCAAGACCGAGTGGGAGACGTTCCGCGCCGTCGTCGAGGGCGTACTCCGGCCCAAGGGCGCGTCAGGCCAGGCGTAGACAGCGGTGGGCCGCACGGCTCACCAGCAGCAGCGGCCCGACCACGAACGCGAAGACGACCAGCAGTCCGGTCGCGTCGGTCTCGTTGACGATCGCGCTGGCCGTGCTGAGCAGCAGCGCGACGATGCTCACCGCGGCACAACTCGACAGCGCGAATCGGGCCGTCACCCTGGTCACGTGCTCACGGACCGCCGGGTAGCGCAGCCCGATGCCGGTAGCGATCAGCGCAAGCATGCCGCCCGCGATCGACAGTCCGCCGGCCAGCATCACCAGCTGGTTGAGGAAGATGACGACCGGGGCGTCGGAGTCAGGGTGCTGGTTCCAGACCCAGAGACCCTCCTGCCAGACGATCGGCTGGGCGATCATGACGATCAGGAGCAGTACCGCCGTACGCCGCCCTTGCGCGATCCCCAGTTCGGACCGGTACCCCGGTACGACCTCGGCCAGGTCGCCGAAGTCCTCGACAGCTCGCTCAGCAGCCTCCGCTGGGCTCAGTCCGTCGGCTTCGTAAGCCTCGGTGGCGTCGACCAGGCTGTCCCGCGCCTCCGCCATCAGGTCGGCCTTACGCCGGCGCGGTCCACTCAGCGCGCGGCTCAGACCGGTCAGGTACGTCTCGACCGGGTCCTGGACGACGGTTCCGTGACTGGACACAGCTACCAGTATGGGGACGAGCGGACCGGATCACGTCCGGGTCTCCACTGAGCGAGCCCTGGTTCGTCGGCTGACGAAGTACAGGCCGAGGTAGGAGATGACCAGCAGCGCGAAGCCGACCTTCTCCGCGACCCAGGTGTAGCCGGCCGGGTAGACGGTGCCGTCGATGTAGTGCTGGATGAAGCCGCCGGCGTACGGCTGCTCGCCACCCTCGCGGCGCCAGTGCTTCTCCAGCGCCGTGATCGGGCAGCCGAAGTCGAGGATCACGATCGCCAGGTTCCAGGCGCCGACGAACAGATGCGCCCAGATCACCCGCCGCCACTTCCACGCCAGGAAGCCGCCGATCAGGAAGAACACCAGCAGGGCACCGTGCACGATCGCGACCAGATCGGCGAGCACCCGGTAGATCATGACGACGGTTTGCGGGTCAGGGTGTCGCGCACGGCCGCCGGCGCGGGCCGGGCGGGCTCGGGCCGGATCGCGCCCATCAGGCGCTCGACCGCGGCCTCCATCTCGCTGCGCCAGATGATGACGGAGCGGAGATCGAGCCGGAGTCGCGGATTGCGCGGATGCTCCCGTACTACGCCGAACCCGACCGCCTGGAGGAAGTCGGTCGGCCAGACGCAGGCCGGTCCGTGCCACTGGGAGTCGCCGAAGGCCTCGACCGCCCGGAAGCCGCGCTTGAGCACATCCTTGGCGACGGCCTGGATGAGGACCTTGCCGAGTCCCATGCCCAGGTACCGGGGCAGGATGCGCCCTGTTGCCAGTACGACGGCGTCGGGGCTCGGTGGAGCGGTGGGGAAGGCCTGAATGCGGGGCAGGTACGCCGCGGGGGCGTAGAGGGCGAATCCGGCGGGTGCGTCGTCGACGTACAGGACGACTCCGGCCGTACCCCAGTCCAGCAGCAGCTGGGAGAGCCAGGCTTCCTTCTCGAGGTGGGTGTCACCGGTGCGGCTCGCCTGGCGCGCTGCGACCGGATCGAGCTCCCAGAAAACACAGGAACGGCATGGCACCGGCAGCTCGTCGAGGTTGGCGAGCGTGAGCGGTTCCAGCCGTCGTGCCATCAGCGCATCCGGTCGGTCACCGGGCAGCCGGCGCCGGGGTCCTGGCGTCGGGTGTCTCCGCCGCCTCCGGAGCGACGTACCGCTGTTGCACCTTGGCCGCCGGCTGCCGTCTGAACAGCTCGCCCGCGAACCCGGCGAGGACGCCGAACAGTAGTCCGCCGAGCGCCAGTCCGATCGCCTTGCCCATGCTCATCCGATCCCGCCTTCCGCACCACTCCAGGTCGTGCTCCAGGGCCAGTGGTCATCTCAGCCACCAGTCGGCACCATGGTCGAACCTGCCCCTATAAGGCATGGTAGTGAGAGGTAGCGCCGATCGGCAGTCCGGGCACGCGAACACGCTCGGCTACTTCGGCGTAGCCTGGTGCCTTCCCCGGCATGCCCCTCGTCGCCTGTTCTTGGAGCCGCTCCGTGAGTGCTGACCTGCCTGATGTCCGGCAGACCCGTCTCGACAACTACGTCGACCGGTACGCAGCACGGACCAAGGGTATGACCGCATCGGAGATCCGGGCGCTGTTCTCGGTCGCGAGCCGCCCGGAGGTGGTCTCGCTGGCGGGCGGAATGCCCAATATCGCAGGGCTTCCGCTCGATGTGGTCGGTGGCGCGGTCCGCGATCTGGTGGTCGACAACGGCGCGGTCGCGATGCAGTACGGCTCCGGCCAGGGCGACCCGACGCTGCGCGACCAGATCTGCGACGTGATGCGGCTGGAGGGTATCGACGCGCATCCGGACGACATCGTCGTCACTGTGGGTAGCCAGCAGGCGGTCGATCTGGTCACCCGCGTGTTCTGTGATCCTGGTGACGTGGTGATCTGCGAGGCCCCGTCGTACGTCGGTGCGCTCGGTGTTTTCCGGGCGTACCAGTGTGAGGTCGTTCACGTTGCGATGGACGACGACGGTGTGGTGCCGGAGGCGCTGGAGCAGGCGATCGCCGCGGTCCGGGCGGCCGGCAAGAAGATCAAGTTCTTCTACACGATCCCGAATTTCCACAACCCGGCCGGCATCTCGCTGTCCGACGAGCGCCGCCGGCGGGTGCTGGAGATCTGTCAGCGGGCCGATCTGCTGATCCTCGAGGACAACCCGTACGGGCTGCTCGGGTTCGACGGTGAGCCGCAGCGCGCGTTGCGGGCCGACGATCGCGAAGGGGTCATCTATCTCGGCTCCTTCTCCAAGACCTTCGCCCCGGGCTTCCGGGTCGGCTGGGCGGTGGCGCCGCATGCGGTGCGGGAGAAACTCGTGCTGGCGCAGGAGTCCGCGACGCTGTGCCCACCGATCTTCAGTCAGCTGGCGATCTCGTCGTACCTGATGCGGCACGACTGGCTCGGCCAGGTGAAGCAGTTCCGGGAGATGTACCGCGAGCGCCGGGACGCGATGCTCGCGGCGCTCGCCGACAAGATGCCTGCGGCAACGACCTGGACCCGGCCTGGTGGTGGGTTCTATGTCTGGCTGACCCTGCCGGACGGGCTCGACTCGAAGGCGATGCTGCCGCGCGCGGTCACCGCCCGGGTCGCGTACGTCCCCGGCACCGCCTTCTTCGCCGACGGTTTCGGCTCCCAGTGCATGCGGCTGTCCTACTGTCATCCGACGCCCGAGCGGATCACCGAAGGGGTCGCCCGGCTCGCCGCGGTGATCAACGAGGAGCTCGAGCTGCGGCAGACGTTCGGTCCGCTGAAGCCCGGCGCGGGCCGGGACTACGACGCGCCAGGGCCAGAGCTTAGTTAAGGATTTGCCGGGCACCGGTCTGACCGGCCCGGTGGTGGCGGTACCGTTCAAATGGGCCTCGGGACCGGCGCCCGCCGGAGTCGCCCACTAGCGATCGGGAAGTTTCTATGAGTGATCTGGGTCGAGTGCTGGTACTGGCCGGCGGACTGTCGCACGAACGGGATGTCTCGCTGCGCTCCGGCCGGCGCGTCGCCGACGCTCTGCGCAGCGTCGGGGTCGAGGTCGAGCAACGCGACGTCGACGCGAGCCTGGTCGAACGGCTGCGCAACGACCCGCCTGACGCGGTCTTCCCGGTCCTGCATGGCGTCACGGGCGAGGACGGCGCGCTCCGACAGGTGCTCGACCTGTATCGGGTGCCTTACGTGGGTGCCGATGCGGAGGCTTGCCGGACCGCCTTCGACAAACCGGTTGCCGCGACGATGGTGACCTCGGCCGGGCTGCACACGCCGCCTTCCGTCGTACTGGGTCATGACACTTTCCGCGAGCTGGGCGCCGCCGCGCTGATGGAGGCGGTGATCAGTCAGATCGGGCTGCCGCTGGTGGTGAAGCCGGCTCGGGGTGGATCGGCGCTCGGGGCTTCGATCGTGCGGGCGGCCGATGAGCTGCCTTCGGCGATGGTGAATTGCTATGCGTACGGGCCGGTCGCGTTGATCGAGCGGTACGTCGATGGCGTCGAGGTGGCTGTCACCGTGGTGGACACGGGTGATGGCCCGCGCGCGTTGCCGGCTGTTGAGATCCGGCCCGACTCCGGGTTCTACGACTACGAGGCTCGGTATACGGCGGGGGCTACGCAGTTCGTCGTACCGGCTCGGCTCGAGACCTCGGTTGCGCAGGCTTGTGCTGCGGCGGCCGTGACTGCCCACACTGCTTTGGGATTGCGGGATCTGTCGCGCTCGGACCTCGTCGTCGACGCTGACGGGGTGCCGTGGTTCCTCGAGGTCAACGTGGCGCCGGGGATGACCGAGACGTCGTTGGTGCCTTTGGCCGCGGAGGCAGCCGGTATCGAGCTCGGGGTGCTGTGTCGCGATCTGCTGGCCGCGGCTGCTGCTCGTTGAGTCACTGATGTCTGTCGCGCCTCCTACCTCGCCTGTGGCCCCGTCGCTGGCGCGACCCTTGTGGCGAACGGTCTTCACGCCACGCTGGATGGCACTGCTGCTCCTCGCGCTCGCGATCGCCGCCACCATGTCGGTACTCGGCGTTTGGCAGCTGGACGTCTATCACTCGAAGACCGCGGCAGCGACGGCGAAGCGGGCCGAGGGTGCGCCGGTACCGCTGAACACACTCTTCTCGATCGACGAAGGACTGACCTCGAAGGCCGTCGGGCGGAAGGTGACCGTCACTGGGACCTGGGGACCGGCCGCTGACCAGCTGTACATCTCAGACCGCCGGCTGGGTGACAAGAACGGCTTCTGGGTGGTCTCGCCAGTCATGCTGGATTCGACCGGGAGCGCCGACGCCTCGACCGGTGCCGTGATGGTCGTCCGTGGCTGGGTACCGACTGTCGCGGACCCTGCGGTGAAGCCACTGACCGGCCGGGTCGAGCTGACCGGCGCCGTAGCTCAGTCCGAGGCCCAGGATGCATCCGGCGACGCAGCCAAGGGCCGCACTCTTCAGTCCCTGCGGATCCCGACCATCGTGGACCTGGTCGACTACCGCATCTACGACGCCTTCGTCGTGCTCTCCTCGATCGACAAGCCCGCTGCTTCCTCGGCTGCTCTGTCTCCCGCGATCGTCCCCGCCCCATCCCCGCCGACCGACCACGCCGGTCTCCGCAACGTCGCTTACGCCTTCCAGTGGTGGATCTTCGCCGCCTTCACCCTGTGGATGTGGGGCCGCATGGTCCTCGACGCCCACCGCTCCGACGACAGCGACGCGGCTGGGTCGGACGACGCCGACAAGCGCGACCCGGACGACGACCGGCCTCGCTCGGGCGAGTCGGACCAGGCGGACGGCGAGCTGGAGTCAAGCGGTACCGTTTCAGCGTGACCTCCCCCGCAGACCCCGCCACGTCCGCCCTGTCCCCGGCAGTGAAGAGCGCACTCACCCGGTACCGCGTGATCGCCTACGTCGTCGGCGTCATGCTGCTCGTTCTGGTGTTCGTCGCGATGCCGCTCAAGTACCTCGGCGACAACCCCTCGGCGATGAACGTGGTCGGCCCGCTGCACGGCTTCCTCTACGTCGTCTACCTGCTCGGCGCCTTCGACCTCGCCCGCCGGGTCCGCTGGAGCCTCCCCCGCCTCGTCCTGGTCGCGCTCGCCGGCACCATCCCCTTCCTCTCCTTCTACGCGGAGCGCAAGGTCACCCACGAGCTCACCCGTTCCTGACCCACCGCGGGGGCGGCGGCTTCGCCTCACCCGCCCCGGGCCCAGCCTCAGCGGTAAATGCAGTGCGGCGTCTCCAGCTCTGACCTAGCTTCAGCCGCATGACCGACTCACTCGAGCAAGTCACCGAAGCCAACCGCGCCAGCTGGAACCAGATCGCCCCCGTCCGCCAAGGCCAACCCGCCGAGTTCTTCGGAGCGGGCGGCCTGGCCCTCGAAGACTTCGAGCTGGCCCTGGCCGGCGACGTCCGCGGTAAACGCGTCCTCCAGCTCGCCTGCTCCTGCGGCGACCAGGTCCTCTCCTGGTCCACCCTCGGCGCGACCGCCGTCGGCGTAGACATCTCTGAAGTGGCCCTCGCCATCGCCCGGCAGAAGTCCACCGACGCAGGCATCCCAGCCGACTTCCGCCGCGCCGACATGTTCGACCTGCCGGACGACCTCGTCGATCTCGACCTCATCTACTTCAGCTGGGGCGCGATCTGCTGGGCCCCTGACCTCAGCCGTCTGGCCGACATCCTCGCCACCCGTCTCCGCCCCGGCGGCTCTGTCCTCATCGCGGACCACCACCCCCTCTGGGAAGTCCTGGCAGTCCGCGGCGACAACCACCTCGCGGTCACCGGCGACTACTTCGGCCGCACCACTCCCCGCGCCGAAACCGACGACGCCAAACTCCCCTTCGGTGCCCGCGGCACTGCCACCCCGCCACCCTTCAACGCCTTCGTCTGGCCCACCAGCGACGTGGTCATGGCCCTCCTCAACGCCGGCCTCCGCCTGGACGCCTTCACCGAACACTCCACCCCCGACGGCTACGCCGGCCTAGGACCGACCACCGCCCACCTCCCGGCCTACTACGTCATCAAAGCCACCAAACCCTGACCCCAACCGCGATGTTTCACATGAAACATTCCGGCCGATACGTCGCCAAGTAGCTATGTCGACAAATCCCGCAGCCACCCTCCCGACTAGGACCCCCCTCAGATGTCGAGCCGAGAAGCCATCAAAACCCTCATCCTCAGGTACGCCGAACTGGTAGACGCCGGCGACTTCGAAGCCCTAGGAGCCCTACTCGCCAACGCCGCCTTCACCGGCACCACCTCCGTCACCGGCGCAGCAGCCATCACCCAGAACTTCAACAACACCGTCATCCGCTACCCCGACGGCACCCCCCGCACCCGCCACATAGTCACCAACTTCCTCATCGAGGTGGACGAGCCGTCCGGCACCGCCACCTCCCGCAGCACCTTCACCGCCTACCAAGCCCTCCCCGACTTCCCCTCCAACCCATAGCTGTCGGCCACTACGACGACACCTTCACCAGAACCACCACCTGGCACTTCACCACCCGCCACGTAACCATCGACCTCCCCGGCACCCTCACCCACCACATCAAGTCCGGACCCACCCAGCAGTCCTCCGCCAGCTCCTCCACACCCGCGAATGGCTCACAGACCTCCCAATGACTAACCCTCAAAGCCGCCGCGCAGTCCCAGCAGACGCACCAGCAGTGGCGAAACTCCTAGCTCCCGCTCCCCCCGGCCCTGTGACAGCCGATGCCTAGGACCGTCTTCCTTTCCGGGCCTGCCGGCTCCGGGAAGACGACCGTCCTCCGACTGAGCTACGCGGAGAAGGTCGCGACGTGGGGTCGCACCGCTGCGGTCGACACCGACCAACTGTTCCTCATGGTCGATCCCCAGTGGGACCTGCCGTATGACGACGCACGTACCGCACTGGTCCTACGCCAGTGCGTCCAGCTCGCCGAGTCGTTCTTCGCGGCCGACTACGAGAACGTGCTCATCGCCGGCAACAGCATCCACGACGCCATCGACCTGAACCCGGTCATCCCGGACCTGCTGCGCATCGGCCAGGTCTTCCACTGCTCCCTGACGCCCACCACGGAAGCGGTGCTCCGCCGAACAGCCAACGATCCAGACCGCTCACCGGCCCATCTACTGGACGACCACCGCAATCTGCGGACCAAACGGTCCCCTTGGTCGGCGCCCGTCGACAATTCAGTCCTCACTCCGCTGGAAACCCTCCAGGAAGTCGCACGTCTGGTCGCATCCGGCGAGGGCCAGGTCCATGGCCTGCTCCCAACCCCTCGCTGACGTTCCACGTGAAACGGCGCCGCTTCGGTGGGGAGGATTCGGGCACTTTGTCGAAAGGGCGTGAGGTGGTTCGTAGAGAGGGTGAGGGACCGGCAGCGGGCCGGTTCGGGATGAGGAGAACTGCGATGGCGAGCGTGGCGCAGCAGCTGAAGGACTTGTTCGTTCCGATTCACGAGGTCGCCTATATGGCGGACGAGCCGAACGAGGAGCTGCAGGCGCTGGGCTACGAGGGCTACTGGCCGCTGTACTTCGCCTCGCGGTCGGCGCCGCTCGGCCGGGTGCCTGCTGAGGTGGTGGACGCGCTGTTCTACAACTTCGCTCCGGGCGAGGTCGCCGCCTGCATCCCCGCCGTCTGGGACGTCGCAACACCGGAGGCCGTGCTCGCCGCCCGCCAGCGCGGCTGCGTCGCCGCACTCCGCAACATCCTGGGCGAGCTGGCCCACAGCCCGGTGGTCGCCCGGGCAGCCGAACTCTTCCTGAAGGCGGCGGTGAGCGTTCCCGTCGAGGGCAGGATGCTCTTCGCCGGCCTCCGTTCCCTCCCCGTACCCGAGGAGCCGCTCGCTCGTCTCTGGCACGCAGCCACGCTCCTTCGTGAACACCGCGGCGACGGCCACCTGGCCGCGTTGATCGCCAACGGCATCAACGGACAGGAGTCGCACGTACTCCTGGCCCTCTTCTGGGACATGAAGCCCCGCGACTTCGGCCGCCTCGATCCCCTCAGCGACGCGCAATTGGAAGAAGTCATCGACGGCCTACGCCAGCGCGGCCTGGTCGACAACGACGGCTGGTTCACCCCAGCCGGCCGAAAGCTCAGGACCGACATCGAAGACCTCACCGACGAACTAGCCGCCCCGGCGTATACCTGCCTCTCAGCCCAAGAAATAGCAGAACTCACCACCGGCCTCGCTCCCCTAGTCGAAAAGATCAAAGCCGCCAGCCCGTTCTGACCAGCCACCCCACTCCCCGTCGCCCCCCACCCCCTCACCCACCCATGCGCCGACCTGCGCCGCCCCACATATCGAAGCTCCGGCCCGCGCTGTCCCACCCAACGAAGCGCTGATCCGCGCCAACGCCCCAAACGGAGCGGGTCCTGTGCCGTCGCACCCAATGGAGCGCCGGCCCACGCAACGAAGCGCTGGTCGGCGTCGACGCCCCAAACGGTCCGGGTCCTGTGCCGTCGCACCCAACAGAGCGGCGGCCCACCCAACGAAGCGCTGATCCGCCTCGACGCGCCAACCGGTCGCTGGTCTATGCCGTCGCACCGAACGGAGCGCTGTCCGTGTCGACGCCCCAACCGGAGCGCCGGCCTGCGCCGTCCCACCTACTGAGGCGCTGGCCTCCGTCGACGCACCCAACCGCGCGCTGGCGTGGGTCGTTGCACTACCGGCCTCGCCGACCTTGCTGAGGCGCCGCGGCCGCTACCGCGCCGATCGTCTCCGCCGTCACCCTCGAGAGAGCCGCGCGACTAGCGGCAACCAGAGCCCCGCCAGTCGCGGGCACAGACGGCCCGAACTAGCTGCGACCAGAGAGCGGCGGGGCCCGCACCGAGGTAGCGGACGGTCAGACGGCGGTACATCCGAAGCCCAAACCTGACCGAAGCCCGGACCCGATTGAAGCCGGGCCCGGTTAAGCCGGTCTCGATCGTGGCGGCGGGTCTGAGCGAAGCGAGCCGGGCCGACGTTGGGGCCGCACCGGCGTGGGGGCCGCTGGCAAGGGTCGGGCTCGGCGGGAAGAGGGCGGCCAGCTGAGGAGGTAGATCGCCACGGCGCCCGGGCAGCCCGGATGAATGGCGGCGGGTTGTGGTCGGGCGGGGGCGGATCCTCGGCGAGGCGCGGTTCTTCGGACTCGGGGAGTTCTGTGGTTAGGACTCGGGGGAATCTGTTGGGTCGGTGGAGGTCTTGTTCGGGTCCATCAGGGTGACGATTCGTTCCAGGTCGTCGATGGTGGCGAACTCGACGGTGATGCGGCCCTTGGTTTTGCCCAGGTCTACCTTGACTCGGGTTTCGAACCGGTCGGAGAGGCGGTCAGCCAGGTCGACCAGGCGCGGGGCTACCGGCTTGTTGCGGCGGCGGGCGGGGGTCGGGTCGTCGGCGGACATGTCGCCCATCGCGACGATCTCTTCGACGGTACGGACCGACATGCCTTCGGCGACGATTCGCTGGGCTAGGCGTTCGATGGCGTCGCCGCTGGGCAGGCCTAGGAGCGCACGGGCGTGGCCGGCCGAGAGGACGCCGGCGGCTACTCGGCGCTGGACCGATGCCGGGAGCTTCAGCAGGCGCAGGGTGTTGGAGATCTGCGGGCGGGAGCGGCCGATCCGGCTGGCCAGGACCTCCTGGGTGCAGTCGAAGTCGTCGAGCATCTGCTGATAGGCCGCGGCTTCTTCCAGCGGGTTCAGCTGGCTGCGGTGCAGGTTCTCCAGCAGCGCGTCACGGAGCATGACGTCGTCTGAGGTGTCCCGGACGATCGCCGGGATCGTGGTGAGGCCGGCCAGCTGGGTCGCGCGCCAGCGGCGTTCACCCATCACCAGCTCGTACGTCGTATCGGTCAGCCGCCGGACGACGATCGGCTGCAGCAGGCCGATCTCCTTGACCGAGTGCACCAGCTCCGCCATCGCGTCCTCGTCGAAGACACTGCGGGGCTGCTTCGGGTTCGGGGTGATCTTCTCGACGTCGATCTCGGCGAACTCCGCACCGGGGACCGCAGCGAGCTCGGGGCCGGCCTGGACCGGCGGTGCCCCCGGAATCGAGCTGGACTTGCTGCCCAGGCTGTTGGTTGTGCCGGGAGCAGGCGTGCTGGGAATCAGCGCACCGAGTCCGCGTCCGAGTCGGGTGTTCATCGCTGCTCCCTCGAGTTCAAGTGCTTCGGATCGATCAAGTGTCGTCGACAGCAACTGCGCCACGGTAGCTGGTCTCAGGTGACGGCCGCAGAGCCGGTCCCCCTCCTGTGGAGAACTCCCTCACCAGCAACCCGTTTCACGTGGAACACCAGCTCCACCGATGGCCGGGTTTCACGTGGAACATCAGTCGAGCCGTGGTTCGGTTTCACGTGGAACACCCACTGGATCACCAGTCCGGGTTTCACGTGAAACGCCTAGTAGTACAACGAACGGCTCGCCAGCAGGGCCGGCGAGCCGTCAGTCAGTTCTGGTCAGGAAGCGTTGTTGCGCATCGCGATCTCGCGCGACGCCTCCAGGTAGGACAGCGCGCCGGCCGAGGCCGGGTCGTACGCGAGTACGGTCTGGCCGTGGCTCGGCGCTTCAGAGATCCGGACCGAGCGCGGCACGGCCGTGCGCAGTACCGAGTCCTGGAAGTGGTTGCGTACTTCGGTCGCCACCTCGCCGGCCAGCTTGGTGCGGGCGTCGTACATGGTGAGCAGGATTGTCGACACATCGAGAGTCGGGTTCAGGTGCGACTTCACCATGTCGATATGGCGGAGCAACTGGGACAGACCCTCGAGCGCGTAGTACTCGCTCTGGATCGGAACCAGTACCTCACGGGCCGCGGTCAGCGCGTTCACGGTCAACAGGCCGAGCGACGGCGGGCAGTCGATGAAGACGTAGTCGTACCTCTCGCCCGCGGCCTCGGTCTCGGCCAGGTGCTGATCGAGCGCCTTCTTCAGCCGGCTCTCGCGAGCGACGATGCTGACGAGCTCGATCTCCGCGCCGGCCAGGTCGATCGTGGCCGGGACGACCACGATGCCAGGGTGCTCGGCGCAGGGAGCCAGCAGCTTGCTCAGCGGCTCCCCCTCGATGACGGCCTCGTAGACACCGGGGGTGCCTTCCGAGTGCTCGATCCCGAGGGCCGTCGAGGCGTTGCCCTGGGGGTCGAGGTCGATCACCAGGATGCGCGCGCCGTACAGCGCGAGGCCGGCGGCGACGTTGACGGTTGTTGTGGTCTTGCCGACGCCACCCTTTTGGTTGGCGACCACGAAGACCCGGGTCTCTGCGGGCAGCGGGAACTCGCGGCCCATCGTGCGTCCTTCATTCACCAGCAGGGTCCGTTCGGTGGCGGCGGCGATCGGAGTTTCGAGAAGTCGTCGCTGAAGCTCGTCCGAGGTGGCCCGCGCGGCGATCTGTGCGGCAGTCATAGCGCCCATTCCGATAGGTGCGGTACTTGGCCCGAAGAGGATGTCGGTGGGGGTCGGAGCGGCTCTGCCCCCAGGTTTATCCACAGCCCTCTGTGGATGAGTTCCCGCGTAGGGAGGCGTTTCCAGGGGGTAGTCATCCACAGGCCGGGGCGATTCGGGGAACTCTTCCTCAGACCGCTCGGCGGCGGCCGTTTCGGACGAAACGGCCTCTGGAGTTTCACGTGAAACGGCTTCTGACGGCGTCGCCTCCGGCTCGTCACCGAGCCCGATCGAAGCGGCCGCCTGAAGCGCGGACTGCCCTTCCGGGGTCCTGTCAAAGTCTCGCTCGCCCGACCCGTCCAACTCAACCTGTCCACCAGAATCAACCGACGATTCCGGCCGGACCGGCGGAGTGAACACCGGAGCCGCCGGCAACCCGTGCGCCGGCGCAGCCCTAGTAGGCTCCGCGTCCGCAGGTCCGGCGCTGGTGGGTTCGGCCTCCACAAGTCCCGCGACGCTGGATGCAGCGGCGGGCGCCGGGGAAGGCTGGGTAGCTTGTCCGCCCGAACTAACGGCGGGCACGGCACCGGATGCAACTCCGGGGAGCGCGGGTACCTCGGCGGCTTCAGGTGTCTCGGCCCGTGCGGCGGCCGTACCGGCGGCGGGCACAGGCGCGGTGGCGGCTGCAGCTGGCTCGGCTGCGGCCGCCTC
>NZ_BAAAHK010000005.1:81992-136651 GCF_039525325.1 Kribbella koreensis | reverse complement strand
CGGCTGCCGGCGCCGGTGCCGGTGCCGGTGCCGGTGCCTGCGCTTCGGCTGCCGGGCTGCTGGTGGCGGCCGCCGATACCGAGGCTGAGTCGGGCGCAGGGACGGCGGACGTGGAGACGCCAGACGTCAGACCGTCAGGCTCGGAACGGCTAGGCACAGGGGCGTCGGACGTGGAGACATCAGACGGACCGTCAGGCTCGGAAGGGCTAAGTACAGGGGCCTCGGACGTCGGCAGGTCTGACGTGGGAGCGCCCGGCCCGGAGTCCTCGGTCCTCAGGTCCTCGGCGTTCGAGTCCTCGGACTTAGGGGTGGGGTCTGCAGGGATTTGGGTGGGGGTGGGGTTGTCGGCGGGCCAGCCGATTCCTTGGGTGGGTCGGGGTTGTCCGGTGCTTTTCTCAGGCCATCCGAGGGCGCGACTCACGTACCCGATCACCTCCCGCGTCTCCGCTGCTGCGATCCCCGCGCAGCACGTCCGGCCACAATACTCACGACTGTCGTCGGCTGGGCCAGTTCATCGACACCTAGTTGGTGGACGTGCCATTCTTCGGCGCCGAGGGCCTCCAGTTCTGCTTCGGAGGCAGCTAGTTCCTCTTCCGCAGAAGCGCCTTTCATTGCCAGCATCAGGCCACCCTCGGCAGTCAGCGGCAAGCACCAGCCGGCCAGCTTGCCGAGTGGAGCGACCGCGCGCGACGCCACCACGTCGTACGGCGCCTGGCCGCGGGCGGCACCTTCAGCGCCAGACCGGGTGCCGGGGATCAGATCTTCAGCACGAGCGCGGACGACGACGGCGTTGGTGCAGCCGAGCAGCTCCACCGCCTCTTCCAGGAACGTGGTGCGCCGGAGCAGCGGCTCGACGAGCGACACCTGGAGATCAGGACGAACAAGGGCGAGCACGATCCCCGGCAGGCCCGCGCCGGTGCCGATGTCGGCGACCGTGGACTCCTCGGGGATCAAGCGCTCCAGCACCGCACAGTTCAGCAGGTGCCGATCCCAGAGCTTCGGCACCTCGCGCGGACCGATCAGTCCGCGCAGGGTTCCTTCGGTCGCCAGCAGCTCGGCGTACGCCGCAAGCCGCTCCGCCGCTCGTGGGTACAGCTTCTCCACGAGCGGCGGTGTTTCACGTGAAACGTCGTCCGTCACGAGCAGGACACGGCGATCACGCGGGCTGGACGACGACCCGGCGACGCGGCTCCTCGCCCTCGGACTCGCTGGTCAGGCCGGCGGCGGCCACGACGTCATGGACGACCTTGCGCTCGAACGGCGTCATCGGGGCGAGCTTGACCGCCTCGCCCGAGGCCTTCACCTCGTCGACGGCCTTGCGTCCGACCTCTTCCAGTTCGGTCTTCCGGTTGGCCCGGTAGTTCGACACGTCCAGCATCAGCCGCGAACGCTCACCGGTCTCCCGGTAGACGGCCAGCCGGGTCAGCTCCTGGAGCGCCTCGAGCACCTTGCCGTTCTCGCCGACCAGATTGCTCAGGTCTGCGCCGACGATCGAGACCGCCGCGCGGTCGCCGTCGATGTCCATATCGATGTCGCCATCGAGATCCGCGATGTCCAGCAGCTCTTCCAGGTAGTCGGCCGCGATGTCGCTCTCGGCCTCCAGTGCCTTCAGGCGGTCAGCCGCCTGGTCTGCCGGCGCGGACTTCTCCGCCGCCTCGGTGTTCTGTATGCCGTCGCTCACGGCCACTCCTTCACGTTTCGAGATCCGCCCCACGGGGACCCAGGTCGTACACAGCAGAGAAAACGGGGTGCCGGGTCAGCCGGCCGTCCGGACGGCGAACGTCAGGAACGGCCGCCGGAGCCTCCACCTGGCTTCTTCTGCGCGGCTTTCTTCTGGGCGGCTTGGCGAGCGGCGCGTGACTTCGCGGCCGGCTGTCGCTTCGCTCCCGAGGTCTGTCCGGACGTCTGCTTGGCCGCGGCCTTCTTGACCGGCTGCTGGCCGTTGCTCGACGCCTTCGGCGTGTCCTGCACCTTCGGCGTGTCCTGCACCGAGGACTCATTGGCCGCCGGGGCGACGGTCTTCCGGGTGCTCCGCGACTGACGCTTCGGCTGCTGCCGGTTCGCCGGACGACGGTCGGTCGCGACCGAGCCGTCCTCCGCGGCGCCACCGAGGCCTTCGTCGGCCGGCCGGCCCGCCTTCAGGTTGTGCTCGCGCTTGCGAGCCTCCATCGCGTCGAACGCCGGCGTGCCAGGAGCAGGGTTGCGGCGGATCACGTAGAACTGCTGGCCCATCGTCCACAGGTTCGAGACGAACCAGTAGATCAGCACACCGATCGGGAAGTTGAAGCCACCGATCAGGAAGAAGACCGGGAAGACGTAGAGCATGATCTTCTGCATCTGCGCCGCCTGGCCCTCGAGGGCCTCCTTCGGCATGTTCTTGCGCATCAGCTGCAGCTGGGTGGTGAACATCGTCGCGGTCATCAGGATGATCAGCACGATGGCGACCACCTTGACGTTGCCGGCGCCGTCGCCGTTCGCCTTCAGGAAGGTCTGCGAGATCTCCGCGCCGAAGATCTTCGCGTGCTGCAGCGAGTTGACGTGATCCTTCATGATCTCGCTGTGCCACTTGCCCTTCGACGCGTAGTCGAGGACCCGGAACAGCGCCAGGAAGATCGGCGACTGCAGCAGCAGCGGAAGGCACGAGGAGAACGGGTTGGTCCCGGTCTCCTTGTACAGCTTCATCATTTCCTGACCGAGCTTCTCCCGGTCGTGGCCGTACTTCTTCTGCAGCTCCTTCATCTTCGGCTGCAGCAGCTGCATGTTCCGGCTGGAGCGGATCTGCCGCACGAACAGCGGGATCAGCAGCGTCCGGATGACGATGGTCAGGCCGGCGATGGACAACGCCCAGGCCCAGCCGCTGTCCGGATCGAACACCTGTGACAGCAGCCAGTGCCATCCCACCAGCAGCGCCGACACCGCCCAGTACAGGGGCGTCATCACGGCGTTGAAAATGTCTACGATCCCGTCCCACAACGCGAGTTCGGGGATGGCCAGAAGAGTCACTCAAGCACCTCGCTGCACAGGCCCACCGTCGGTAGACGGCTCGGGCTGGTTGGCGGAGACTGCATCTCCGCGCTGGTCGACATCTGTGGGTGGAACGGGGTCGTAGCCGCCGGGGTTCCACGGGTGGCAGCGGGCGAGTCTCCTCGCCGCCAGCCAGCTACCGCGCACCGCGCCGTGGCGTTCGACCGCTTCCAGGGCGTAAGCAGAACAACTGGGGTAGAACCGGCACACCTGCCCGTACATCGGGCTGACGAACTTCCGGTACAACTTCAGGAAACCGATGATCCCGTACTTGACGGGCGCGATCTTCATCGCAGGACCCGGGACAACGCGGCCTGCACGTCGGCCGTCAGCTCCTCGAACGACGAAGAGCCCGACGGCGGCAGCGCCCGGACAACGGTCAGGCTGCCGGCCGGCAGGCCGGGGAGCTGCGCCGCCATCACAGCGCGCAGACGGCGGTGGACGCGGTTCCGCAGAACCGCATTGCCCACCGCCTTGTTCACCACGAATCCGATACGAGCAGGCTCGGTCGCCGGATCGGTCCCTGGCAACAGATGGACCACCACGGCACGCCGACCGGCGCGGCGTCCGGTACGGACGGCGCGACGGAAGTCGTCGGACCGGCGTAACCGGTTCGACGCGGGTAACACGAGGTGGTCACCGTCGCCAGCTCAACGGCGTCAGGCCGCGAGGCGCTGGCGACCCTTCGCACGACGCGTTGCGAGGATGGCGCGACCCGCACGGGTGCGCATCCGAAGACGGAAGCCGTGCTTCTTGTGCCGACGCCGGTTGTTCGGCTGGAACGTCCGCTTGCTCACTGGAATGACTCCGGTTACTCGAGATCACATTTGTCGACAAATCCACTGATAGATCTGTCCCTGGTGCAGGTCCTGGCCCACCGCTCGAGAGACACCCGTAGAAGAACGGTCCCGGAGGGAGCGCAGCACGAAACGGCCGGTTCAATACCGACTGATCCACGGTACGTGGCGGCCTGTGGACAGGTCAAACCAGCCGTCCCCATAGTTTTCCACAGGCCTGTGGATGGAACGGCCTGTCAGAGGCCGGTCACAGCCAGGTCACCACCACTACCGACGGCGACAGTTCGGCCCGACCTCAAACACGACTACGCTCCGGCGTCTACCCGACACGCCGCAAGTTGCCCCCAATTTACGCCCCATAGCCTGTGGATGACGGCTTGAAGCGGCATGGGCGGACTTGTTAGCGTCAGCCCCTCACACCAGAGGTCCCACACCCCGAGACCGGTAACCAACAGGCTCCGCGCTTCGTTCACAACTGTGGACAACGATGTGGACAATGAGGAAAACCGGCTGAGGAGAAAGCAACTGCTACGTGCGGCCGACCGGCGGCACGGGTGGGGTGCCGGGTCGAATGGTCGCGTTGTACCGGGGACCAGCCCGGGAGCGGCGGCCACCGCAGCGAAGGATTCGGGGAGCAACGCGTGGTCGAGGACCAGTCCGCCAGTGCGGAAAGCAAGGCGGAAGTGAATGATCTGGACGTTGCCTGGACCAGGGTCCTCGCCGGACTGCCACCCAACCAGCGCGCCTGGCTGACGAATTCGCGGCCGGTGACGCTGCACGAAAGCACCGCGATCGTCGCCGTACCGGACGATTTCACCCGGGGGCAGCTGGAGACCAGGCTGCGGCCCGACCTGGAGCGCATCCTCACCGAGAGCTTCGGCCGCGACATCCGGATCGCCGTCACGGTGGACCCGTCGCTCGATCCCGAGCTTCGCGAGCCGGCGCCGGCGCCGCAGCCCGTCGTACGGGAGCAAGCTCCGGTCTATCAGTCGCCGATCAACCAGCCGCCGAACCGGCCGCTGACCCAGCCGTTCGGTCAGCCCGTCGAGCAGCCGTACGAGCAGCCGATGCAGCAGCCGTACGAGCAACCACAGCAACAACCGGCGCAGCACCCGATGCACCAACCGCTCCAGCACCAGCAGGCTGAGCAGCCGGCCGCGGCCCCCGCGCTGCAGGAGCCGACGCATCGTCCACAGCAACCTGAACCGATCCAGCAGATCCAGCAGCCGCCCCCACCGCTTTCGGTCGCGCCGCCGCCGAACGGTTCGGCCCAGTTCCAGCCGCCGACCGACTCGCAAGGTGAGGCACGGCTCAACCCGAAGTACACGTTCGAGACCTTCGTCATCGGTAGCTCGAACCGGTTCGCCCACGCGGCTGCTGTCGCCGTGGCCGAGGCGCCGGGCAAGGCGTACAACCCGCAGCTCATCTACGGGGACTCCGGGCTGGGGAAAACGCACCTTCTGCATGCGATCGGGCACTACGTCCGCAGTCTCTACACCGGCGCCCGCGTCAGGTACGTCTCCAGCGAAGAGTTCACCAACGACTTCATCAACGCGATCCGCGACGACAAGGCGGCCCAGTTCCAGCGCCGCTACCGCGACGTCGACGTGCTGCTGATCGACGACATCCAGTTCCTGGAAGGCAAGATCCAGACCCAGGAAGAGTTCTTCCACACGTTCAACACGCTGCACAACGCGAACAAGCAGATCGTGATCAGCTCCGACCGGGCGCCCAAGCGGCTCGAGGCGCTGGAGGATCGGCTGCGGAACAGGTTCGAGTGGGGCCTGATCACCGACATCCAGCCGCCCGACCTCGAGACCCGGATCGCGATCCTGCGCAAGAAGGCCGCCACCGAGCGGCTGACCGCGCCGCCGGAGGTGCTCGAGTTCATCGCGAGCAAGGTGCAGACGAACATCCGTGAGCTCGAGGGCGCGCTGATCCGGGTGACCGCGTTCGCCAGCCTCAACCGGCAGCCGGTCGATCTGTCGCTGGCCGAGATCGTGCTCAAGGACCTGATCCCCGAAGGCAGCAAGCCCGAGGTGACGGCCAGCATGATCATGGGCCAGACCGCCTCGTACTTCGGATTGTCGATCGACGACCTGTGTGGTTCGAGCCGCAGCCGCGTGCTCGTGACGGCCCGGCAGATCGCAATGTACCTGTGCCGCGAACTGACCGATCTGTCCCTGCCGAAGATCGGTCAGCAGTTCGGCGGCCGCGACCACACCACCGTCATGCACGCCGAGCGGAAGATCCGCCAGCTGATGTCGGAACGGCGCAGCGTCTTCAACCAGGTGACCGAGTTGACCAACCGGATCAAGCACCAGGCCAAGCAGCAATGAGGTGCCGTGTGACCGGGTCGAAAAGCGTGTACGCCGAGCGCTACGACGCGGTCACACGAACCACACAGGCTGGGGACAGAGCTGTGGATAACTGTGGGTATCTCGGTGGACACAGGCCACTTCGCTGTGGATTGGCTGTGTGGAGAGAATCCGTCGTACCCAGGCATCCACGGATCGCCCCCAATCCGTCCACAGCCCGCCCACAGGGCAAAACCGGGTCTGACCTGCGAACTCGTCGCTTTTCCACAAGATCCACAGGTGCGAAGAACCCTATGGAATCCCTAATGAGGCTCCAGACCGAAAAAGTTTCTGGCCGGCCTTCCTGGGGAAAACTCCGATTTCGCCCCTGCCAGAGCGCCGACGAGACAGGCCTGTCAGGCTGTCCCCACGAGCACCTGGATGCTCTTGACGCGACCCGCCCGAACCGCCACGTCAAGCCCGGTTGGCGCACATCACATCTGTCCGTGGCAGGATCTGCCTGGCACACAGCCGAAACAGGAGGCACCCAGCGGTGAAGTTTCGCGTCGAGCGCGACGTACTGGCCGAGTCGGTGGCCTGGGCGGCGCGCAGTTTGCCCAGTCGTCCGAGCGTTCCGATCCTTGCCGGACTGTTGGTCGAGGCCGAGGAAGGCCAGATCACTCTGTCCGGCTTCGACTACGAGACCTCCGTCCGGGTGACCGTTCCCGCTCAGGTGGCCGATGCCGGCAAGTGCCTGATCTCCGGCCGGCTGGTCGCCGACATCTCGAAGAGTCTCCCGAACCAGCCCGTGGACGTCTCGGTGGACGGCGCCAAGGCGCAAGTCACCTGCGGCACCTCGCGGTTCACGCTCCAAACGCTTCCCACAGAGGAATATCCGGCTCTGCCGGATCTTCCGGCCGCCTCCGGTACCGTCCGCAGCGACGTTTTCGCTCAGGCGGTCGCGCAGGTCGTCACCGCGGCCGGTCGTGAGGACACCTTGCCGGTGCTCACCGGCGTACGGGTCGAGATCGAGGGGTCAACCATCTCGTTGCTGGCCACCGACCGGTACCGGTTGGCGATCCGCGAGCTCGAATGGAACCCGCAGAGCCCAGATGCCTCTGCTGCAGCCCTTATCCCGGCCCGCGTCCTTTCGGAAACCGCGAAGGCGATGACCGGAACCGACATCATCGTCTCCCTGGCAGCGCCGGGCAGCGGCGAAGGCATCGTCGGCTTCGAGGGCGAGGTCTCCGGCGGCAACCGGCGGGCGACCACCCGGTTGCTCGACGGCGAGTTCCCGAAGGTGCGCGGCATCATCCCGACCGACGCGGCGATCGCGACCCGGGTCCGGATCGACACCGCGACCCTGGTCGAGGCCGTCAAGCGAGTCGCCCTGGTGGCTGAGCGCAACGCACCGGTCCGGCTGACGTTCTCCGACGACACCGTGACGCTGGACGCCGGCAGCGGCGACGAGGCGCAGGCGTCGGAGTCGATCGAGGCGCGCGTGGTTGGCGAGCCGGTTACCGTGGGATTCAACCCGACGTACCTGCTCGACGGTCTGAACGCGATCGGCACCCCGGTCGCGCACCTGGCCTTCACGCAGGCGACGAAGCCGGCCGAACTGACCGGCGTGAAGGATTTCGACGGCGACCCGATCAGCGAGTTCCGGTACGTGCTGATGCCGGTTCGCCTGAACAGCTGATCAGCGCAACGCCAACAGAACAAGGGGATTCACGATGGAGCTCGGCCTTGTCGGTCTCGGCAAGATGGGCGGCAACATGCGCGAGCGGATTCGCGGCGCAGGCCTGACCGTCGTCGGTTTCGATCACAACCAAGCCATCTCCGATGCGACAGATCTGGCCGACATGGTCGGCAAGCTGACCGCGACCGACCAGCCGAAGATCGTCTGGGTGATGGTGCCGGTCCAGGCCATCGACCCGGTGCTGACCGAGCTGGCCGAACTGCTCTCCGAAGGCGACATCGTGATCGACGGCGGCAACAGCCGCTGGACCGATGACATCCGGCGCGCCGAACTGCTGTCCCACAAGGGCATCAAGTTCGTCGACTGCGGAGTGTCCGGTGGCGTCTGGGGTCTGGAGAACGGCTACGCGCTGATGTGCGGTGGCGACACCGACACGGTCACCACGCTGATGCCGATCTTCACCGCCCTCAAGCCCGAGGGCGAGTTCGGTTTCGTGCACGCCGGCAAGGTCGGCGCCGGCCACTTCGCCAAGATGGTCCACAACGGCATCGAGTACGCGATCATGCAGGCGTACGCCGAGGGGTTCGAGCTGCTCGAGGCCGCGGAGATCGTCGAGAACGTGCCCGAGGCGTTCGACTCCTGGCGTGAGGGCACGGTGATCCGGTCCTGGCTGCTCGACCTGATGGTCAACGCGCTCAAGGAAGACACCCACCTGGACAAGATCCGCGGTTACGCCGACGATTCGGGCGAAGGCCGCTGGACCGTCGAGGCCGCGATCGACCACGCCGTACCGGTGCCGGCGATCGCCGCGTCACTGTTCGCGCGGTTCGCGTCCCGCCAGGAGGACTCCCCCGCGATGAAGGCGATCGCCGCGATGCGCAACCAGTTCGGTGGCCACGCGGTCAAGGGCGCGGCGGCCGACCCGTCGTACGCCACCCCGCCGATCCAGCACTGAGCACGTGATCCGGGTCGCCGACATGATCGGTGACCCGGATCTGTTGTCTTAGGAACCGCCCAGCAGAGGAATTCAGGTGTTTGTCACCGCGCTCGGACTGCTCGACTTCCGGTCGTACCAGCAGGCGGAGGTCCAGCTCCAGGCGGGCGTGACCGCTTTCGTCGGTCCGAACGGCCAGGGCAAGACCAACCTGGTGGAGGCCATCCACTACACCGCGACCCTCGGTTCGCACCGGGTCGCCAGCGACGCGCCCCTGGTCCGGGCCGGCGCTCCGCGCGCGATCGTGCGGACCGAGATCCGTTCCGATCACGAACGCGATCTGATCGTCGAGCTGGAAATCAATCCTGGGAGGGCAAATCGGGCCCGGGTGAACCGTTCGCCGGTCCCCCGGCCGCGCGAAGTGCTCGGATTGCTCCGTACGGTGCTTTTTGCGCCCGAAGATCTCGCGCTGGTGAAGGGCGATCCGTCCGAGCGCCGCCATTTCCTGGACGAGTTGCTCACCCTGCGGTCACCCCGGTTCGCCGGCGTCCGGCAGGACTACGACCGGATCCTCAAGCAGCGGAACTCGTTGCTGAAGAGTGCCGCGGTGGCCAGACGCCAGAATCGTTCCGGTGGCGCGATCGAGGGCCAGTTGCGCACTCTCGATGTGTGGGATTCGCATCTGGTCACCACCGGATCGGAGCTCCTGGCGGCGCGGCTCGATCTGCTGGAATCCCTTCGCCCGTTGGTTTCCGGGTCGTACGACGCTGTTGCCCGGGGCAAGGGTGATGCGCGGCTGGAGTACAAGTCGTCGGTGCCGTTGGAGCCCGGCGTGGCGAGTCGGGAGCAGCTCGCCGAGGTGTTGCAGAACGCGGTACAGGACCGGCGTACCGATGAGCTCGAACGGGGTGTCTCGCTGGTCGGTCCGCATCGCGACGACGTCGTACTCGGGCTCGGGGACTTGCCTGCGAAGGGGTATGCGAGTCACGGTGAGTCCTGGTCGTTCGCGCTCGCGTTGCGGCTGGCGTCGTACGAGTTGCTGAGGTCGGACGGGGGTGAGCCGGTGCTGATTCTGGACGACGTGTTCGCCGAGCTCGACACGAGCCGGCGCGACCGGCTGGCCGAACTCGTCGCGCCCGCGGAGCAGGTTCTCGTCACGGCGGCTGTCGGCGCGGATGTACCGGCGGAGCTGCAGGGTGCCCGGTTCGAGGTCGGCGGGGGCTCGGTCCGTCGTGTCTGAAGGCCAGAATTCCTCTGAGAGCGGCTTCGAGAGCGAGGCCGTCGAGGAGCCTGAGCACGACAAACGCGGCCTGGAGCTGGCGAAAGCGCTCGCCAGCCGGCTCAAAGGGGCTGGCCCGATCCAGCCTGTCAAGAAGACTCGCCGGCGCCGCCCGACCGGCAACCAGGTCAGCGGCTCCCGTCCCGACGACCGCGACCCGCAGTCGCTCACCAACACCCTCGGCCGGCTGATGCGCGACCAGGGCTGGGAGGTCGACGTCGCCGTGCACGGCGTGATGGCTCGCTGGCCGTCCATCGTCGGCCCGGAGATGGCCTCGCACTGCCAGCCGGAGAGCTACACGGACACCGAGCTCACGGTCCGTACCGACTCCACCGCATGGGCCACTCAGGTCCGCCTACTCGCCCCTGATCTGGTACGCCGCCTCAACGCCGAGCTAGGCGATGGCACCGTCACCCGGGTCAAGGTCGAAGGCCCCAACGCCCCCAGCTGGCGCAAGGGCCCGCGCACTGTCCGTGGCGGCCGCGGACCGCGCGATACCTATGGCTGATCGGCTGCTGTAGAGACCCAGCCGATCACCTAGGATCGGCGCGATGCGCACGATCGTTGACGGTTTTCGAGAGCTGATCCACCTGGTCGGAGACACCTTCCGGTTGTGGTGGCGCAACCTGTTGCCGTTGACGACCTGGTTCCTGGCCGGGTACGTCGGGTTTCGGGCGTCGATCCAGGCCTCGATCTGGCTGGACGAGCATCAGCACTCGAGTCTCGCAGTCGGGTTGTTTGCGACGGGTGTGCTGATTCAGATCGCTGCCACGGTGGGGATGATCCGGACCTGCGCGACCTCGCTCTACCGCTGGCGAGATGCCGCCAGCAACAAGGCGGAGGAGACCTCGGACCCGACCCAGCAAGGGCTGATGGAGCTGTTGGCCATCACCTTGTTGCCACTCGTCGCGGTCTGGTCGGCCTGGGGATTCCTGGACGACCGGCTCAAGGCGCTGTCGGTCAGCAATCTGGTCCAGCGTGGCATGGGGTCCGGCGCGGGCTTCTTCGATGTACACAACGGCGCCTGGCATTCCTTCGTGCCGGCCATCGTGATCCTGCTCGTCCTCCGCCGGGTGCTGGAGGCAGTTGGCAATCGCTGGCCGAGCCGGCCGCTCAGCTTCGCCCAGATCTGGGCCGAGGCGTTCTTCGTACTGCTCACCGTCGTGGTCACGCCGTACGCCGTCGGCGACTTCAAGGACTGGATCGCCAATCGAGACTTCTGGTACTTCGCCAGCGGCTGGTGGGACGGACTGAAGGACTTCTTCGCCGGGATCCACATCCCGATCCCAGCCGGCATCGAGTTCCTCTGGGGCTTCTTCTGGGACAGCCTCTGGCCGCTGTTCAAGTCCGGTGTGGCCGAGCCGCTGACCTGGCTGGCGATCACCACCGTCGTCTTCGGACATCGGGTGCTGACCAGCAGCGGAGTGTTCCGCGGGACCAGGATCGAGCGTCGCTTCGGCAGCCAGCTGGCCGCCGCGGACGATGCGCCGAAGCCGAATCGCCTGGTGGCGCTCACCAACCAAGCGCCGAACCTGCTGCTGGGTGGACTGCGGGAGAAGTTCTATCCGACGCTGACCGCCTTCCGCCTGCTGGTCCGGGTCGGACCGGTCTTCCTCGGGGTCGTCTGCACGGTCTACACCTTGTGGCTGCTCGCCGACGACTGGGCGTTCGCCGGTGTCATCCGGTTGATCGGTGTGCACGGCTCCGACTGGGGCCTGATGAACAACGAGATCGCTCAAGCCGTCACCGACGTGGTCTTCGAGACGCTGCGAATCGCCCTGCTGGCGGCGGCCTTCGACCTCTGCATCTCGGTCAGCGCCGAGCGTCGCAGCGAGGCCACGGCCGCCGCAGAAGAGCCCGCCGAAGCAGAGCCCGCCAAAGCCTGACGGACGACGGATCAGCGGGTCAGCAGGACCCGGCGGAAGTCGGTCCGGGTCTCGACCTGGATTCCACTCAGATGCGGCACGGCCGACCTCGGTACGACGAAGACCTGCGCGAGCTGACCCGCCTTGTTCCGCGCGAATGGGTGGTCGTCGTCGCTGCACCTGGTCGGCAGGGCGAACCCGAAGGCGTCCTGGCTCGGCCACACGTTGCCCCGGTCGTCACGCAGCACGGAGGTACAGGAGAAGCCACTGGCGCCCAGCTTCACACCGTCCAGCGGTGTGATCGCGACCATGGCGACGATGATCACCGAGCCGGCCGGCTGGTCGAGGGAGATCGTCTTCATCTCCTCGTTGACCAGTTGGGTGTACTCCTCCAGCGACTCCAACTTCCATTGCACCCGGTCGATCGTGACCGGTCCCTGCTGGACCACCTCGGTCACCGTGCCGCTCTTGTAGACCTTCTCGGTGTCGCCGAGATAGGTCCGCAGGAGCAGGAGCGCGCTGGTCGCGGCGAGCGCGAGTAGCAGCGAGATCTGCACGGTCAGCCGGACGGCACGTTGCGACGACTTCATGAGGCGACCCGCTTCACGCTCTTGGGAATCAGGTACTCCGGCGCCGCCGCGTCGATCAGCCGCTGAGCGACCTGCTCGTCGGGGATGCCGAGATCGATCTCGACGTCCTGTGCCAGCACGTTGAAGAGCTGGGTCGTCTTCACCTGCAAGGCCAACCCGGTGACATCGGCCGGATTCACCTCGAAGACGACCGCGCCGACCACACCGAAACCAGGGTCGGCGAAGTCGAGCTGGGTGCCGTACGTTCCCGAGATCGGCCGGTAGACAGTGCCCTTGTCCGTGGTCAATTTGAGGTCTCGGCCAGGGGTCGGCGCGGTGCCCTGCACAGTGTCGTACTCGAGCGCGACGAAGATTCCGTTGGACTCGATCGCCTTCTCACCGCTGCTGTCGTCGGGCAGATACGCCCGCGCGAACTTCAGCCGGTCCACGGAGACGGACGATCCGCCGAACGGCACCGCCTGTCCGATACCGCCGTGCTTGACCACCCGGCTGCTGTCGTCGAACACGTGCTCCGGATCGGCCAGCCGGGTCAGACCACCGAGCAGGACGAACAGGATGCCGACGAGCACGGTGGCCGGCCGATACAGCTTCATTCGGTCTCCGTCGTGATCTTCGTCGGTACCCGGACGACGGCCTGTGCTGTCGGCGCTCCCCAGTACTTGGCGGCCGACGCCCCCTGCAACTCGTCGGCCGTCCCGAAGTTCTCGGCCAGAACGCCGATCTCGATCTTGTCGGTGCTGTACCTGGGTGAGACCTCGAACTTCGCGACGCACTTCTCGGCCGGCAGCCCGTAGACCAGGACGTAACCGATGACGTCCTTGCAGCCGATGTTCGTGGGCTTGATCGGATCCTTGCCGGGAAGGACCCAGCGCAACAGGTCCTCCTGCGGGAACGAGACGCTGGTGTGCGTCTCCTCGTCGATGTTCTTGATCTGCAGCTCGACCTCGAGCCGGGCCTTGGCGGGCTCGTACTGCGTCTTAGGTGTCCTGATGATGGTGGCGCCGGTGAACCCCACCTCGAACCGGCCGGCCTTCAAGGTGGTCGGTGCGTCGAGGGTGTCGACGCTGCGGCCCTTGTGTTCCTTCCAGCCGCCGGTGAAGAAGATGACGACGGCCAGGACCAGGACCAGACCGACGGCGATCAGCCATTTCCGGCGGTGCCGGTGGATCACCCGGTCGGCGATCATGGCGTCGATGACGTCGTCGAGACTTTCCACGGCAGCGATCTTAGGGGGCGGTGGGGCCGGTGGTCGCCGGGTCAGCAGGTCTCGGTTCCCAGACAGTCAGGGGCGATCCGGTCAGAAGCCACTGAGCGCCGTGAGCGCTTTCGGAGCCCCCTCCCCGCGTGGGGGGACATGGCGAGGAGTCCGAAAAGACGCCCTGTCCACAGTTTTAGCCGTCCGGTGGCAGGTTCTGCTTCGGTCGACGGGTAAGATGGAGCTGTTGAGAAAGCCACCCCACCGATGAGCACCGGAGGGGCGGCTTCTACTGTGCATCGATGCCCCGCGCACGCGGGGTCCGAGGAGGACAACAGCCGGTGACCGACGAGCCGACCGAGATCGACGAAACAACGTCCGCCGAGAGCACCGGTATCGAAGAAGCACCCCTCACAGCGATCACCCGAAGTGCGGTCGAGCGTGAGTACGACGCGAGCGCGATCCAGGTCCTCGAAGGACTGGACGCCGTGCGTAAGCGCCCGGGTATGTACATCGGTTCCACCGGTGAGCGGGGCCTGCACCACCTAGTCTACGAGGTCGTCGACAACGCCGTGGACGAGGCGCTGGCCGGCTTCTGCGACAAGATCGTGGTCACCCTGCTCCCCGACGGCGGCGTCCGCGTGGTCGACAACGGCCGTGGCATCCCGGTCGACATCGTCGAGTCCGAGGGCAAGCCGGCCGTCACGGTCGTGCTGACCGTGCTGCACGCCGGCGGCAAGTTCGGCGGCGGCGGGTACAAGGTCTCCGGTGGTCTGCACGGCGTCGGTGTCTCGGTCGTCAACGCGCTGTCCAGCCGGCTGCGGGTCGACGTCCGCAAGAACGGCAAGACCTATATGCAGTCCTTCACCATCGGCGTACCGGACGAGGACCTGAAGGAGATCGGCCCCTCGACCGACGACGGCACCACGATCACCTTCTGGCCGAGCCCGGACGTCTTCGAGACGACGGTCTACTCGTACGAGACGCTGGCCACCCGCTTCCGCGAGTACGCCTTCCTGAACAAGGGCCTCGAACTCGTCATCCGCGACGAGCGTCCGGACCACACCGAGGACGGCAACCCGACCGAGCAGTCCTTCAAGTACGACGACGGTCTGGTCGACTACGTGAAGTACCTGACCGGCATCCGGGAGACCGTGCACCGCGACGTGATCGCGTTCGAGGCGGCCACCGGCGAGGACTCGCTCAGCCTCGAGGTCGCGATGCAGTGGAGCGGCTCGTTCCAGGAGTCCGTGCACACCTTCGCGAACGCGATCAACACGCACGAGGGCGGCACCCACGAAGAGGGCTTCCGGGCCGCGCTCACCTCACTGGTCAACTCGTTCGGCGAGGACCAGGGCATGATCAAGAAGAAGGAGGACAGGCTCACCGGCGACGACATCCGGGAGGGCCTGACCGCGATCATCTCGGTCAAGCTGGCGGAGCCGCAGTTCGAGGGCCAGACCAAGACCAAGCTCGGCAACACCGAGGTCAAGGGTTTCGTCCAGCGGGTCGTGAACGACCGGCTGGGCGCGTGGTTCGAGCAGAACCCGCAAGAAGGCAAGGAGATCATCCGCAAGGCCACCGCGGCCGCGAGTGCCCGGATCGCCGCCCGCAAGGCGCGCGACCTGGCCCGCAACCGCAAGGGCCTGCTGGGTGGCGGCGGCCTGCCGGGCAAGTTGTCCGACTGCCAGTCGACCAACCCGGAGGAGTGCGAGGTCTACATCGTCGAGGGTGACTCGGCCGGTGGCTCCGCGAAGGGCGGCCGCGATCCGAAGTACCAGGCGATCCTGCCGATCCGGGGCAAGATCCTGAACGTCGAGAAGGCGCGGATCGACCGGGTCCTGCAGAACAACGAGGTCCTCGCGATCATCTCGGCGCTCGGCACCGGGATCCACGAGGACTTCGACGAGGAGAAGCTCCGGTACCACAAGATCGTGATCATGGCCGACGCCGACGTCGACGGCCAGCACATCCGGACGCTGCTGCTCACCTTGCTGTTCCGGTTCATGCGGCCGCTGATCGAGCGGGGTCACGTGTACGCCGCGCAGCCGCCGCTCTACAAGATCCGCTGGAGCGGCCAGCCGCACGAGCTGGCCTACACCGAGCGGGAGAAGGACGGCCTGCTGGAGGCCGGTATCGAGGCCGGCAAGAAGCTGCCGAAGGACAACGCGATCCAGCGCTACAAGGGTCTGGGCGAGATGAACGCGCAGGAGCTGTGGGAGACCACGATGGACCCGGCCAACCGGGTGCTGCTGCAGATCACCCTGGACGACGCCGCCCGCGCCGACGAGACCTTCGCGACGCTGATGGGCGACGACATCGAGGCCCGCCGCAACTTCATCCAGCGCAACGCCAAGGACGTCCGGTTCCTTGACATCTGAGGGCTGCCCGGGCCGTGCCCGGGCACTCCTCGCGCAGCGCCGACCTCACCGACGTACTGACACGAACGGGACGAGCACCAGATGACCGAGACCCCCATTTCTCCGGGACACGACCGGATCGAGCCCCTCGATCTGCAGACGGAGATGCAGCAGTCGTACCTGGACTACGCGATGGCCGTCATCGTCGGCCGGGCGCTGCCCGAGGTCCGCGACGGCCTCAAGCCGGTGCACCGCCGGATCCTCTACGCGATGTACGACGGCGGCTACCGCCCCGACCGCGGCTTCTCCAAGTGCTCCCGCGTCGTCGGTGACGTGATGGGTCAGTACCACCCGCACGGCGACTCGGCGATCTACGACACCCTGGTCCGGCTGGCGCAGCCGTGGGTGATGCGGGCGCCGATGATCCAGGGCCAGGGCAACTTCGGTTCACCGGGTAACGACCCGGCCGCCGCCATGCGGTACACGGAGTGCCGGCTGGCCCCGCTGGCGATGGAGATGGTGCGTGACATCGACCAGGAGACGGTCGACTTCCGCCCCAACTACGACGGCCGCTCGCAGGAGCCGGTGATCCTGCCCAGCCGCTTCCCGAACCTGCTGGTGAACGGCTCGGCCGGTATCGCCGTCGGTATGGCGACGATGATCCCGCCGCACAACCTGCGCGAGGTCGCCGCCGCGGCCCAGTGGTGCCTGGAGCACCCGGAGGCCACCCAGGAAGAGGTCCTGGCGGCGTGCATGGAGAACATCAAGGGCCCGGACTTCCCGAACGGCGCCCTGATCGTCGGCTACAAGGGCATCGACGACGCCTACCGCACCGGCCGTGGCTCGGTCACGATGCGCGCGGTCGTGGACGTCGAGGAGGACGCCAAGGGCCGGACCAGCCTGGTGGTCAGCCAGCTGCCGTACATGGTCAACCCGGACAACCTGGCGCAGAAGATCGCCGAGCTGGTCAACACCGGCAAGATGACCGGCATCGCCGACATCCGCGACGACACTTCGTCGCGGACCGGCCAGCGCCTGGTGATCGTGCTGAAGCGTGACGCCCAGCCGCGGGTCGTACTGAACAACCTCTACAAGCACACGCAGCTGCAGGACACCTTCGGCTGCAACATGCTCGCGCTGGTCGACGGCGTGCCGCGCACGCTCAGCCTGGACCTGTTCATCACGCACTGGATCGACCACCAGATCGAGGTCATCCAGCGCAGGACCCGGTACCGCCTGCGCGAGGCCGAGAAGCAGGCGCACATCTACCGCGGACTGGTGAAGGCGCTCGACGCGCTGGACGAGGTCATCGCGCTGATCCGCCGTAGCCCGGACGTCGACGACGCCCGCACCGGCTTGATGTCGCTGCTGGAGATCGACGAGATCCAGGCCCAGGCGATCCTGGACATGCAGCTGCGCCGGCTGGCCGCCCTGGAGCGGCAGAAGATCGTCGACCGGCTGAACGAGCTCGAGGTCGTCATCGCCGACCTCGAGGACATCCTGGCCGACCCGGTCCGGCAGCGGCACATCGTCCGCGACGAGCTGGCCGAGATCGTCGAGCGGTACGGCGACGAGCGGCGGACCGAGATCATCGCGGCCGACGGCGACCTGTCCGTGCAGGACCTGGTACCGGACGAGGAGGTCGTCGTCACGATCACCCGTGGCGGGTACGCGAAGCGCACCAAGACCGATCTGTACCGCACCCAGAACCGCGGCGGTAAGGGCGTCCGGGGCGCGACGATGCGGGCCGAGGACGAGATCGGCCACTTCTTCGCCACCACCAACCACCACTGGATGCTGTTCTTCACCACCAAGGGCCGGGTCTACCGGGCCAAGGTGTGGCAGCTGCCCGAGTCCGCGCGCGACGCCAAGGGCTCGCACGTGGCCGGCCTGCTGTCGTTCCAGCCGGACGAGGAGATCGCCCAGGTCCTGACGCTGCGCGACTACGAGCAAGAGCCGTACCTGCTGCTCGCCACCAAGCGCGGCCTGGTCAAGAAGACGGCGCTGACCGACTACGACTCGGCCCGGCAGAGCGGCATCATCGCGGTCAACTTCCGCGACGAGGACGACGAGCTGATCGGCGCTGAGCTGGCGTCGGCCGAGGACGACCTGATGCTGGTCTCCAAGAAGGGCCAGTCGATCCGCTTCACCGCGAACGACGAGCAGCTGCGGCCGATGGGCCGGGCCACCTCGGGTGTGACCGGGATGAAGTTCCGCGACGGCGACGAGTTGCTGTCGATGGCGGTCATCCGGGCCGGCTCGGAGGAGGACACCCAGTTCGTCTTCACGGTGACCGATGCGGGTTACGCCAAGCGTTCGCGGGTATCGGAGTACCGACAGCAGGGTCGCGGCGGTCTGGGCATCAAGGCGGTGAAGTTGAACGACGAGCGTGGTTCGCTGGTGGGTGCGCTGATCGTCGTCGACAGCGACCAGGTGCTGGCGATCAAGAACAGCGGCCAGGTCGTGCGCAGCCGGGTGGACAGTGTTCCGGTCAAGGGCCGCGACACGATGGGCGTGAAGTTCGCCGGCGTCGGCGAGTCCGACGCGGTGGTCGCGATCGCGCGTAACACCGACCTCACGGTCAGTGACGACGAGGCAGCGGACGTCGAAGGCAGCGAAGAAGTTGCCCAGGATGTGGACGGTTCGACAACCGAAACCCCCTCCGAGAGCGTCAGCACTGATGACCAGCATTCGACGGACGTCGACGGCGCGGCTACGGTCGAAGACGACGAAGCCGGCCAGGAGGGTACCTGATGACCAACCGCGCGAGGCCGACCTGGCCTGATGGAGCGGACAGCCCCAATCCCCAGCGACCGCAGAACGGCGCCGGGAAGGGACAGTCCACCCCACCTGCCACTCCGGCCTCCAACGGTCGTAGCAGTTCGAACGGCAACGGCCAGACCAGATCCGGTACTGCGAACGGCCAGCGGCCCGGCGATGCGCGTCAGCCGCGTCCGGGCGGGCCGGCGGCGACCCCCTCGAGCGCAGGCTCGACCGGTACGCCGTCACGGCCGCCGCAGCAGCCACCGGTGAGGCCGGCCGCAACGCCGGCGAGCGCGGGGACAGCTGGGAGTGCGCGGCCGGGTGCCGTGTCGGGTCGGCCGGCGGCTACGCCGTTCCCGGCCAACCCGAGTACGCCTGGACGGCCGGAGCCGCGGCTGCCGAGTGGTGGCAAGGTGGGTGATGGGGGCGTATCGGCGTACGGGCAGACCGGGAAGCTGGCGACGCCCACGCATACTCCGACGGAGAGCTTCAGCGACAAGCTGAACGCGGCCAAGCAGGCAGTGCTCGGCCGGGCCAGCGCGCTGAAGGACTCCGCGACCTCGGTGACCTCTGGGGCGCTGGGGACGCAGACCGCGGAGCCGAAGGCGAAGATCGAGCAGCGCGAGGACTTCACGCCGGCCGTCGAGGCCGCGCCGAAGCCCTCGGGCCGGCCGCAGACCCGGAAGGCGCGGCTGCGGCTGACCCGCCTCGACCCGTGGTCGGTGATGAAGACCGCGTTCCTGCTCTCGATCGCGTTCGGCATCGTCACCTGGGTGGCCGTCTTCATCATCTGGTCGGCGATCGGCGCGGCCGGTGTGTTCGACAACATCAACAACACGGTCCGCGAGGTCCTGGGCAACCAGGAAGGCGCCGATCCGTTCCAGATCGAGGACTACATCAACACCGGCAAGGTGATGGGTTTCACCACCCTGCTGGCCTGCGCCGATGTGCTGATCATCACGGCGCTGGCGACCCTCGGATCGTTCCTCTACAACATCGCGGCCACCCTGCTGGGCGGCCTCGAGGTGACGCTCGCGTCGGAGGACTGAGACCTGACTTCTGGATTCGGCCGGGTGCTGATCGCGCTCGGCCGAATCCAATTTGGGAGCCAGGCATCCGGTGCGGTAATCTCTCCCAGGTTCGTAACCCGCAGTTCGCGGGCCTATAGCTCAGTTGGTTAGAGCGCTGCCCTGATAAGGCAGAGGTCACAGGTTCAAATCCTGTTAGGCCCACCCTGATCGACATCGATCCAAGGAGAATCCCCGGTGCTGAAGAAGATTCTGGTGGTACTACTGGCCAGCGTCGGTGGATACTTCGTCTACAAGAAGACCCAGCAGGCCCGCGCCGAGCAGGACCTCTGGGCCGAGGCCGTCGACCCGGTCACCCCGGGCCGCTGATTCTCACCCCCACGGGGGCGTAGCTCAACTGGCAGAGCACTGCCTTTGCAAGGCAGGGGTTAGGGGTTCGAGTCCCCTCGTCTCCACCCCAAGCCGGTTCCTCACGGAACCGGCTTTCTGCTTGTCTGCGAGCTTTTAGGAGCCGCGCAGCACGCGGGTAGCTGCGGGTAGTTCTCGGCCCAGGGTCAGGCGATTCCAGCGGAGTGGGTATGCATCCGGGTGAGTCTTGCCTTGGGTGGGAGGGGCTTGGGTTGTGAGGGTTATCGCCAGGAGGACTATCGGTAGTTGGCCGGCTAGGAAGAGGCAGGCGCCGGCGATGAACCTTGGAGTGCTGGCGTCGGTTGCTTGGTTGTAGAGGGTCCAGGTGATGCCGGCGACCATGGCTGCGAAGGCGACTACGTAGGTTGCGGCGAAGACTCTTCCCTTGCGTCCTGCGGGCCAGTTCATGGCGGGACAGTAGTCCTCTTCGAGGATCAGAGGGCGGCGGCCTTGCGGAGGAGTACTGAGCGTTCTTGGGGGTTGGGGCAGAGGTGGGCGGCTAGTTCTAGTTCGGTGCGGGCTTCGGAGTGGCGGCCTAGGCGGGTTAGTAGTTCGCCTCGGACGGTGGGGAGGAGGTGGGAGCCGGGGAGGCGGTTCGAAGCCGCCAGTGCGTCGACCATGGGGAGGGCGACAGCTGGGCCTGAGGCCATGGCTACGGCTACGGCTCGGTTGAGGTCGACGATCGGGGAAGGGGCGACACGGCCCAGGGCCTCGTAGAGGAGGACTATTCGGTCCCAGTCGGTGGCTTCTACCGAGGGGGCGGAGGCGTGGGTGGCGGCGATGGCGGCTTGCAGGCCATAGGGGCCGAGACCGCGGGGTGATGCCTTGGCGAGGGCGGCCAGGCCTCGGCGTACGGCGGAGAGGTCCCAGCGTCTGCGGTCCTGGTCCTCGAGGAGGATAGGGGAACCGTCGTCGGCGGTTCGGGCTGGGAAGCGGGCGGCAGTTAGTTCGCAGAGGGCTAGCAGGCCGTGTACTTCCGGCTCGTCAGGTTGTAGGGCGGCCAGGGTGCGGGCCAGGCGGATTGCCTCGTACGCGACGTCGCGGCGAACCAATTGATCGCCGGACGTGGCCGTCGAGCCTTCGGTGAAGATCAGGTAGATGGCGCTGAGGACGCCACCCAACCGTTCGCGGCGCTCATCGGCGGGCGGCAACTCGAAGGGCACGCCGGCCGCGGCGATCGTCTTCTTCGCCCTGGTGATCCGGGCTTGCACAGTAGGGACCGAGACGAGGAAGGCGCGGGCGATCTGCTCGGTGGTCAGGCCGCCGACCACCCGGAGGGTCAACGCCACGCGAGCTTCTGGCGAAAGTACCGGATGGCAGCTGATGAACATCAGCGACAGGATGTCGTCGTCGATCCGGTCGGGGTCGATCTCTTCGTCGATTACCGGGTCGGGCACCAGTTGGGCGTAGCGGTCCTTGAGGGCGGCCCGGCGGCGGATCGCGTCGATCGCCCGGCGCCGGGCCGTGGCCATCAGCCAGCCGGCCGGACTGGCCGGCGGGTTCAGCGGCCACAACATCAGCGCCTCGGCCACCGCCTCCTGGGCGGCATCCTCGGCCAGCCCGAAATCGCCGGTGAACCGGGTCAGCGCGGCAACGATCCGCGCCGACTCGATCCGCCAGACGGCCCCGACCTCGGCAGGATCCATCAGTTCCGGTCGCTGCCGGCGTCGACGGACTCCTCGAGGCCCGGGGGCAGCTCGTCGTCCCCGGCCACTCGCCGGACCTCGATCTTGCTGCCGGTGGCCGCCGGCACCCGCCTGGCCCACTCGACCGCTTCCTCCTTCGAGGCGACATCGAGCAGGAAATAGCCGCCGAACAGCTCCTTGGTCTCGCCGTACGGCCCGTCCGTGACCACTGGGGTCTCGCCGCTGAAGTCGACCACGACGCTCTCTTCCGGAACGTCGAGCCCTTCGGCCGCGAGCAGTACGCCGGCCTTCTCCAGGTCCTCGATGAACTGGCGAGTCGTCGTCATCAGCTCTTCGATGTCGGCCATCATGGCCGCGTTCGACTCGTCGGTACCCCGCATGATCAGCATGTACTTCGACATCGTCTGCTCCCTGTCCAGCGGGGCCGCCTCTCGGCCCTCGCACCCCCAGGTCGAACGGCCGACCCAGCGATCGACACCGGCCCGAAGAAATCTTCTCAGCCGATGCGCCTGTACGGGCCGGCTAAGGCAGGTGGGGGGTGGTTGTGCGGAGGCGGGCGGCGTCTTGGCCTGGTGGGGTGCCGAAGAGGCGGCGGTATTCGCGGTTGAACTGGGAGGGGCTGTCGTAGCCGACCAGGTGGCCGATGCCGGCGATGTCGCTGGGGTGGGAGGCGAGCAGTGAGCGGGCTTCCTGGAGGCGGATGCGCTTCTGGAACTGGAGCGGGCTCAGCGCGGTGATGGCGCGGAAGTGGCGATGGAAGGCGGCTGGGCTCATGCCGGCCAGGCTGGCCAGATCGGCGATGCGCATGGGTTCGGCGTAGTTGTCGCGGATCCAGCGGATGGCCCTGCTGATGTGGGTGAGGCTGCTGTCGGCCAGGCCGATCTGGCGGATCACGTCGGCGTACGGGCCCGTGAGTAGGCGCCAGAGGATCTCGCGCTCGATCATCGGGGCCAGGACCGGGATGTCGGCCGGGGAGTCGAGGAGGCGGAGCAGGCGGGCCGCTGCGTCGAGGAGCTCCGGGGAGGCGGGGCCTGTGGCCATGGCGGGGCCGCTGGGCGTAGTACGGGGTCTTGCTGACTCCAGGAGGAGTGGGGCGATGGTGGCAGGGCGTAGTACCAGGCCGAGGCCTAGTGAGGGCTGCTCTGGTGAGGCCTCGATGAAGTGGCCGGTGACGGGGAGGTCGGCGGTGACGATGAGGACGTCGCCCGCGCGGTACTCGTAGACCTTGTCGCCCAGCAGGAGCTGCTTGGCGCCCTGGGCCATCACGACCAGGAGCGGTTCGGTGAGCGAGTACTCCGGGTCCGACGACTCCATCCTGGCCAGCAGCAGCCCGTCGATCGGGGTGCGCAGGTCCGCCCTCGTATGCGCGCTGATGAGATCACGGATCTCGGCGAGGAGCAGGTCTGGATCGGTCACGATCCCATCAAAGCACCCGAAAGCCCGATCCAGACGCCATTGATCGGAATAGGCAACAGCCAGCGAGGAACGGTCTACCGTCGGCCGGGTCCTGAAAGCTTCGATAGAGAGGTCACCTTCGGAGCAACTAGGAGCATGATCATGCAACTCGACCACTATGTAACCCTCGGCCGTTCGGGCCTCCGCGTCAGCCCGTTCGCCCTCGGCGCGATGACGTTCGGCGAGGATCCGGGCGGCGCCGGCACCACCGTCGAGGAGTCCGAGAAGATCCTCGCGACCTACCTCGACCTCGGCGGCAACTTCGTCGACACGGCGAACTTCTACACCAACGGCCACTCGGAGAAGATCCTCGGCGACTACTTCGCCGCCCAGCCGGGTCGCCGCGAGCACGTCGTACTGGCCTCGAAGTTCTTCGGCAACATGTTCCCCGGCGACCCGAACGGCGGCGGCGCCGGCCGGACGTCGATCCGCGCGCAGCTCGACCAGACGCTGCGCCGCCTGCAGACCGACTACCTGGACGTGTACTACCTGCACAACTGGGATCGCCACACCCCGATCGAGGAGACGCTGAGCACGCTCGACGACCTCGTCCGGGCCGGCAAGATCCGCTACATCGGCTTCTCCAACACGCCTGCCTGGTTCACCGCCCAGGCACAGACGACGGCTCTGCTCAAGAACTGGACGCCGTTGATCGTGCTCCAAGTCGAGTACTCGCTGCTGGCCCGCACGGTCGAGGGCGAGGTCGCGCCGTTCGCGCTCGACCAGGGCATCGCGCTGACCCCGTACAGCCCGCTGAGCCACGGCTTCCTCTCCGGCAAGTACCGCCGTGGTACCGAGGTCACCGACTCGGCCCGTACTGCGTACGTCGGCAGCCCCACCGAAGCCCAGTACGTCGTCATCGATGCCGTCGCCGAGATCGCCGACGAACTCGGAACCACCTCGGCAGCCGTCGCGCTGGCCTGGTTGCGTGCCCGCCAAGGCACCGTCGTACCGATCATCGGAGCGCGCCGCGTCGAGCACCTGGAGAACAACCTCGCCGCCCTCGCAGTGACCTTGACCCCCGAACAGCTGAACACCCTGGACGATCTCTCCGCCCCGACTCTCAACTACCCCGCGCCGATGCACGGAGCGCCGCGCGCGATGCTCCAGTTCGCCGGCGCGACGGTCGACGGGGTGCAGTCAACGGTCTATCCGCCACTCCTGCAGAGCGACGTCCGCTACTGAGTCTCAGCCGAGAAGACCTGGAAGCCACGGCTCTTGTAGTTGCCGAGCGCGTGGGCGTGATCGTCGGAGGAGGTCTGCAGCCAGACCCGCTTGGTCGGCCGCCCGAGCTGCCACGCCAGCTCCGTCGCCCGGGTCAGGAACGCGGCCCCGAGCCCTCTCCCCTGGTACGCCGGAACGAGCCCGAACACCACGATGCCGACCTCGCCGTCGACGCTGACCTCCAACTCCAGGAGGCCCGCCGTCTCCCCCTGCACCCGGGCAAGCCAGCTCCGGATCGCGGGGTGGGACAGCTCGGCGCTCCACTCGTCATCGCTCCACTCCAGCCGCCCATGCGCCTTCAAGGGCTCCCAGATCCGCACATAGGTCGACCGAACGACGGCCGCCTCGTCAGGCCCCACTTCGATCAACTCGACGGACACGTCCGACCGCTCCCCCGGAACGAGTTGATCGGGGGACGTCATCTCCAGCCGGGTGATGATTTCGGTGCCTCCGAGCGCTGGATCGATGTGGAGTTGAAGTGTGGAGGCGCAACAGGTGTGGGGCAAGAGGTAAGCGGCCCGGCAACGCGACCACCAGCCGGAGTCGGCGCGTTGCCGGGTGCGCGAATCAGCCGTCGGAGAGGTCGACCGAGATGTCGGGCGGAGTGACGATCGAATTGTGAACCGTGCACTTGCGTGCGACGGCCAGCAGCGCGTCGCGCCGAGAGGGCGGAAGGTCCGTGGCCAGCCGGATGGTGAGGCTGATGCGGTCGACCCGGGCGGGCTTGGTCGCGAGCCGGAAGGATGCGTCGACGGCCAGGCCGGTGGTATCGAGCTGGTGCCGGTGCAGATAGCGGCGGGCGTAGAAGGCGACGCATGTGGCCAGCGACGCGACGAAGAGCTCGGTCGGCGTCGGGGCGGTGTCCTCGCCGCCGGCGCCGACTGGTTGGTCGACCGACAGCACGTGGTCCCGGACATGGATCTCGAATCTGTCGCCGGTTCGGTGGTGGACCTTGAGTACGGACGGGGCGTCGTCCGTCGCGACCGCGGTGCCGTGCCGGCGTCGTAGCCAGCGGAGGTGCTCGTGGTCGCCGAGCAGGTCGAGGCGACGCCACAGGATGCCTGTCGGCACGGCTTGGGACGCGTAGGCAAGGCTCGCCATGCGCTGCCGGTGCCGGTCGACGCGAATCACCAGATCTATCTCGGCGGGTTCGTGTCCGGTGAAGCCGATACCGAACTCCTCATTGAGGTGCTGGGCCACCGTGCTGGGCACCGTCCATCCGAGGACAGGTAGATCGGCATGCCGTGCGGCGGCCAGCGCGGCGGCGGTGGCGGCCACGTGGTCGGGATGTCCGCTGACGCCGGACGGGTCGAAGACGACCAGGCCATCCGCTGGTGACGCCTCGAGCCGGGCGAGTACGTCGCCTGCCAGCGTCATCATCTCCACCCCGCCCAGCCCGCCGTCGGGATGGTCGAGCAGTTCCGCCGAGTCGACCCCGAGAGCTTTGGCCGCGAGCTGCAGTTCGGCAGTCCGCAGTGCACGGAGGTCTCCCGATGCGCCCAGTTTCGGGGCCGTGCCGTGGGTCAGGCACAGGACGGAGACCCGGGCGCCGGCGCGGCCGAAGCCGTCGAGGATCGCGCCCAGTCCGAACGCCTCGTCATCGGGATGGGCGACCACCGCCAGCACGGAGGACCACCCAGGCAACGTGCCGGCCCGGTGAACGGCCGTTTCGACATCAGTCATCGTCTACCTCCACAGTCTCGGCAACTCGCCACCGGACTCGTCATCCGTCACGGATCGACGTCAGGGCAGCTGTACGTAGCCGTGTTGCATCTTCCAGAGGAAGTACTTCTCGAAGCCGAGCTTCATCAGGTGGGCCTGCGGCCCGGGGATCAGGACGCCGTGCTTGCGCGGCGGCAGCATCTTGTCGGCCAGGATGATGACGCCGTTGTTGCCCGCGTCCAGCACGCAGACGGCCCGGATGTCACCGAAGGCCTTCTCGTGGGCCGGCTGCTCGCCCCGGATCTGGGCGGCGATGTTGGCGGCGGCGATGTGGGCCATCGTCTCGGTCGGGAAGCCGGTCTTCGGGACACCGACGGGGGTCGGCGTGTGCCAGGGCGCCTCGACCGCCGCGGCCACGCCGACCGCGTAGATGTCGTCGTACTTCTCGGTCTGGTAGGTGTCCCTGACCGCGACGAAGCCCTTCTCGTCAGCCAGTCCGTTGGCCGCGCTCAGGTATCGCTGCCCGAGGAACGGCGGGACGACCATGCTGAACCGGAAGGGCAGCTTCTCGCCGTCGGCCAGCACCATCGCGCCCTGGTCGATGTGGTCGATACCCACCGAGACGCGGGCGTCGATGCCCTCCTTCTTGAGGAACGTCCCCAGCAGCTTCTCGCCGTGTGGCAGGCCACCGATGCCGAAATGGCCGAGGAAGGGTTCCGAGGTCACATAGGTGAGCTTGACCTGCTTGTGCAGCCCGGCCTTGCGCAGTTGGTGAGCCGTGTTGAACAGGAACTCGTACGCGGCGCCGAAGCAGCCCGCTCCCTGGGACGCGGCGACGACGATGTCACCGGGGTGATCCAGGAACCGGCGCCAGGCGACGGCCGTCCGCTCGGCGGCAGGGAGCGTGGTGATCGTGTTGGCGTTCTCCTTGAATCCGGGAACGACGTCGTTCTTGTTGCGGTACCCCGTTGCGATGACGAGGTAGTCGTAGCGCAGCTCCCGGCCGTCGTCGGTGGTGACCTTCTTCGCGACCGGGTCCAGCTTGGTGGCCGCCGCGTGGATGAACTCGATGCCGCGGTGGTACAGGGTCGGCTCCACCAGGAAGGTGATGTCGTTGCTGTCCCGCTTGCCGAACGGCAGCCAGATCAGGCTGGGATTGAAGAGGAAGTGGTCGCTGGCCGAAACCACTCTCACGTCTACGTCTCCGTGCAACTCGTGGCGGACGGCCAGCGCTGCGGTCATCCCTGCGAAGTTGGCGCCCAGGACCACTACCTTCTTGCGCATTGCAGCCTCCTCGGTCGGCATCCCCTAGTTCGGGTCTACCGGCCGGGTGCCCACGTCAAGAGAGTCGTGCGACCCGGCACGGAGGGCCAGAGGTCCCCACGTACCGGTGCCGCCCGACCGGCGGACCGCGGGTCCGATCGGTACAGGTCCTAAGACTCTGTGGCGGCGTCCCGCATCGGCTGTCCACTGAACGCGTGTGGGCGTCCCGGTGTTTCGTCCACGGCGAACCGTCACGAGGCAGTAGAAGGAGGACCGGATGCGCGAGGTGCTCGTCGTCGACGACGAGCCGGAGATCCGCCGGGTGCTGCGGGGCTACCTGGAGGCCGAGGGCTTCCAGGTCGTCGAGGCGGCCACAGGCACCGACGCCGTGCATTGTGTACGCCACCGGGAGCCTGCCGTGGTCCTACTGGACGTCATGCTGCCCGACCTGGACGGTCTTGAGGTACTTCGCCGGATCCGGACGTTCAGCGAGGTGTTCGTGCTGCTCGTCACCGCCCGGACCGAGGAGGTCGACAAGCTGATCGGTCTCGGCCTGGGTGCCGACGACTACATCACGAAGCCGTTCAGCCCGCGTGAGGTCACGGCTCGGGTGAAGACCGTACTTCGGCGGAGCCGGACCGCTGCGGACGCGGACGAGGACCGGCACGTCTTCCCTGGGCTCACCGTGGATCTGGCCCGTCGTGAGGTGACGGTCCAGGATCAACCGGTCCAGCTGACCACACTCGAGTTCGATCTGCTCGTCGCACTCACGGAATCACCCGGCCGCGTGTTCTCCCGTCGCCAACTGCTGGAACGGGTGTGGGGGTACGACTTCTACGGCGACGAGCGGGTGGTCGATGTGCACATCCGCAACCTGCGTCAGCAGTTGCACGACGACGCGGCCCGGCCGGGCATCATCGGCACGGTCCGCGGGATCGGCTACAAGTTCCTTCCGGGTCCGGTATGAACCGGCTGTCGGTCCGCTTGTTCGTCTCGCACCTGGCGGTCGCGGTCATCGGTGCGGTGTCGACGTACGCCGTGGTCCGTCTGCTGGCGCCGGCGTTCTTCGATTCCGGCATGAGAATGATGGGTCGCGCCGGCGGGCAGCCGGGTGAGCTCCGGGCGACGTTCGTGTCGGCCGTGAACAGGTCGCTGGTGGCCGGCCTGGTGCTCAGCGCGGTGGTCGCGGGAGCGGCTGCCGCCCTGGCCGCACGCCGGTTGCTCAGCCCGTTGCGGGCGGTCCGGGCGGCCACCCGGCGGCTGGCGGACGGCCACTACGACGAACAGGTGGCGCTACCCAGGGAGGCCGAGCTCGCCGACCTCGTCCAGGACGTGAACGACCTGGCGGGACGGCTCGCGGACACCGAGGGACGCCGGGTTCGGTTGATCTCCGACGTCGCGCACGAACTCCGTACTCCGCTGACGGTCGTCGACGGGTACGTCGAGGGCATGGTCGACGGGGTGTTTCCACTGACCGTGGAGACGCTGCAGCCGGTGATGACCGAACTGCATCGCCTGCGGCGGCTCACCGACGACCTGAGCACACTGTCGAGAGCGGAGGAGAAGCTGCTGGATCTACGGGCCCGGGCGGTCGATCTCTCGGCGCTGGTGGAGCAATCCGCCGAGCACTTGCGCCCGCAGTTCGACGAAGCCTGCGTCCGGCTCGTCGTGACCGGCGATCCGGATCGGGTCCGCGTCTGGGGCGATCCGGACCGCCTGGCGCAGGTGGTGACGAACCTGCTGGGCAACGCGTTGCGGGCGGCCCGGTCAGGCGGCACCGTCGAGATTCGCACAAGACAGCAGGACGGCCTGGCAAAGATCTGGGTGATCGACGACGGCGAGGGTTTGGCGCGCGACGACTTGGAGCGTGTCTTCGAGCGGTTCTACCGGGTACCGAACCGCTCTGGTGACCACGGGGGCGGTCCTGGTTCTGGGATCGGGCTGACCATCGCGCGCGGAATCGCCCGGGCTCACGGCGGTGACATCACGGCTTCCTCACCTGGGCTCGGTGCGGGAGCGACCTTCACGGTGACACTGCCCGCGACCGCAGCCCGGCCGGATGAATCGTTACCGGAACATTCCTCCGTGACCCATCGGCCCTGATCCGTTCCGCCGCCCGTGATCGCCGAAACCGGACCCGTCATCGGTGCCCCGGCCTCCGTCGTCGAGGTCCCACATGGTGCCCATCCGCGGACATCCGGTCCCTGACACGTCACCTTCGGACACTGCGGTGAAGGCGGACAGATGGTGTCTGGAGGCGGCCAGCAGATGCGTGTAGAGCCATTCGACGTCGGCTGGGTTGTCCTTGGCGGCCAGCCGCTCCAGGTCCGCGATGTCCCGCGTCTCGAGGGCGATCGCGGCCTTCAGCGCCTCGTCGGACGACTTCAGGCCCTGGGCCTTCCAGCCGTCGTACAGTCTCTGGATCGTCGCGTCGGTGTAGACGCCGGCGGCCTTGCCGGCTGACGGGTCCTGGACGTCGTACCGAACGAGGACGTTGCCGACCGCATCGAAATGCCGCTGCTCGCTGCGGCTGATGGTCTCGAAGATCGGCACCGCTTCGTACCGATCGGCGAGCAGCCGGTAGAGATCGAGGGCCATCCGCTCCTCGTCGCGGGTGAAGCGCAGATCCTGCTGTTGTTGCGGTGTGACGGTTGGTACGCCGACGTCGGCGGTCGGCGACCGCCCCACCGCGATCGCGGCGAGACCACCACCGAACAGGATCACGACTGCGCTCGTGGTGGCGAGGATCATCTTGCGCCAGGTACTCATGTTCGCGGCCTCCTCAGGTATCCACACCTTCAGTGGACCTCCGCGGTATGAAGGAACCGCGTCGCCGTTCGTGAAGTTGCCGTGACGGCCGTCGGAGCCGCGAGGACCGGCTCCGACGGATCAGCCAGGTCGGCTGTTCGTCCCGGCCGGGTGTCAGCGGCCGAAGAGCCGGGAGAACCAGCCGCCTTGGCGCTCGGACTTGGGGTGGCCGGGGCACCACTGGTCGGAGGGGACGATCGCTTTGACCTGGGCGATGTGCTGGCCGCAGCCTGCCCAGGTGGTCTTGGCGCAGGTCTTGCAGGTGACGGGTCGGCACATGGTTGGTACTCCTTTTGCTGGGCCTGGAATCGGCGGTTGAGATCAGACGAGGGCGGGGATCGCCTGGGTCGCGGTGTAGATCGCGACGACGAGGACGAGCACGGTAAAGGCTGCGGACAAGCGGGCAGTGCCGACCCTCGCGGTCAGGCGAGCGCCGACGACGGCCGCGGTGGCCGCGACTGCGGTGAGCATGAGCACGACTCCCCAGTCGGGGCCCGCGCCGGATCCGGCGCGGGCAGTCAGGGCCGCGGCACTGGTGATGGTGATGACGACCAGGGAGGTCCCGGCCGCGTACCGGATCGGCAGACCGAGAGCGAGCAGGAGCGCCGGTACGACGAGGAAGCCGCCGCCGACACCGAGGAACCCGGTCAGCAACCCGACCGCCGTGGCGGTGACGAGGACTTTGAGCGCTCTCGGACAGGCGCAGGCAAAGGTTGGGGTGAAGGTGATGATCGGATCATCGAGGGCCGGTGGGCTCACGAGCCGGGGGTTGCGGGCATGGCGCAGTTGACGCCACGTCATCAGACCGCCGACGACGAGCATGAGAACGGCGAAGCAGGCCATCAGTACCGCCGGTGGGACCCGGGTCGAGGCCTGAGCGCCGAGCACCGCGCCGCCGATAGCCACGAGTCCGAAGGCGATGCCGCGTCCTGGCAGGACGTTGCCTGAGCGATAGGCGGCGATCGCGCCGATGAGCGAGGTCACGCCGACCACGACCAGCGAGCCGGCCGTGGCCTGCACGGCGGACTGGCCGAGCAGGTACACCAGCACCGGTACGGCGAGAATCGAGCCGCCGCCACCGAGCGCGCCCAGGCTGAGCCCGATCAGCGCACCGGCGACGATGGCGAGAAGGATCGTCACTGCTCGGTCATGCCTGCGGTCCGACGACGTCGAGCCCGGTCTTCGCGGCGTTCTCGAACTCGTCGTCGACAGCGACCGGTCTGCGGCCGGCTGCGTCCAGGAAGGACGCGGCGATCGAGGCGCGGTAACCGGCCGCGCAATGCACCCAGATCTCACCGAGCGGCACCTCTGCCAGCCGTCGCGGCAGCTCGTGGATCGGGATGTTCACCGCGTCGCGGATCCGGGCCGACTCGTGCTCGTCGGTGCGGCGGACGTCCAGGACGACCACCTCGCGATGGTGGAGAACCTGCGCGAGATCGGCGAAAGAAGCGGTCGGGAAGGACACGGGAGCGCCGGTACTCCAGTTCTCCGGCCCTCCGGTGGCGTGCGCCGCGGGGCGGTCGATCCCGATCCGGACGAGCTCGCGCTGCGCCTGGGCGACATCCTCGGCCGTGCGGCCCAGCAGCGTCACCGGCGTACCCCAGTCGATGAGCCAGCCGACGTACGTCGAGAACGCGCCGTCGAGACCGAAGTTGAGGGTGCCGGGAGCGTGGCCGGCCGCGAACGCGGTGCGGTTACGCAGATCGACGACCCACTCGCCGGCCTCGATGCGGCGGCGTAGCTCGGTGGCGTCGGCCCTCTCGGGCAAGGTCAGGTCGGGCGCACTCGGCCCGGCCGAGTTGGCGGGGGCCATGTGCACGTAGTACGCGGGCCAGGCGTTCAGTCCGGCGAGCAGCTCGCGGACGTAGCTCTCCTCGTCCCTGGTCAGCACCGGATTGGCTCGCTTCTCCTGCCCGATCGTCGACGACGTTGCCTCGGACTGGGTCGCGGAGCAGAAGGACCCGAATCCGTGGGTCGGGTAGACCTCGGTGCCGTCGGGCAGGGTGTCCGCGAGCTTGTGCGCGGAGGCGTGCTGGTGGCGCACCAGAGCGTCGGTGTGGTCGGGGCCGAGCAGATCGGGCCGCCCGGTCGCGCCGTACAGCAGGGATCCGCCGGTGAAGACCGCGACCGGCTCGTCGACGTCGGTCAGCGCGTACGACAGGTGGGTGAAGGTATGGCCAGGGGTGTGGATGACGCGCACCCGCATCCGGTCGCCGATCCCGACGACGTCGCCGTCGTGGATCGGGGTGCGATCGAAGGAGACCTTGTCGTCGGCGTTGACCAGGTACTCCGCCCCGGTCGCCTGGGCCAGCGCGAGCCCGCCGGTGACGTAGTCGTTGTGGATATGCGTCTCGAAGACGTGAGTCAGCCGGACCTTCTCGGCCTGGACGAGCTCCAGGACCCGGTCGAGGTCGCGCTGCGGGTCGATGACGAAGGCCACCTCACCGTCGTGGACGAGATAACTGCGATCACCCAGCGAGGGGGTGTCGATGACGCGAATGGTCAGGCCGGCGCCGGCGTGGCCGGGTGTAGCGATGCGTGTACTGGGCTCTGTCATCGTGGCCTCACTTGTAGGTCTCTCGCCCGGACCGGGTCCAGGCGGACGTGCCGCCGGCGACGTTGTGGGCGTCGAAACCGGCCGCGACCAATACGTCGGTCATCGCCGACGAGCGGTTGCCGGTGGCGCAGACGACGTAGACCGGTGCCGAGCGGTCGAGCTCGTCGAGGCGGCCGGTCAGCCGGCCCATCGGAATGTTGATCGCGCCGGGGATGTGGCCGCCGGCGAACTCACGGGGCTCCCGGACGTCCACGACAGTGGCGCCGGAGTCCAGCGCGGCGGCGAGTTGGGCGGTGTCGATCTCCCGCATCAGCGGTTCCTTCCTCAGACTGCGGTGCTCTCACAGCATCCCCCCGGGGGGATATGTATCAACATAACATATCCCCCCGGGGGGATGTACTGTGGGAAGACCAGCCGAGAAGGAAGTCGCCGGTGAGCCGCTCGGCACGATCGTCGCCGCCGACGCGCGCGAACCTCTGACCGCGGCCCTGGCCGCCCTGGATGAGACAGAAGGACACTGATGGACCTCGACCCGACCGACATCAAGCCGATCATCACCCGGATGAAGCGCGCCCACGGGCACCTCGGCAGTGTGATCCGGATGATGGAGGAGGGGGCGGACTGCGAGTCGGTCCTCACCCAGCTCGCCGCCGTGAACAAGGCGCTCGCGCGTGCCGGGTTCGCCGTCGTCGCGACCGGTCTGCAGCACTGCCTCACCGACGAGGACAGCGATGTCGACGTCGCCAAGATGGAGAAGCTCTTCCTCGCCCTGGCCTGACCGCGCCGGCCCGGCCGAATCCGTTGCCTCAGGCTACTAATTTGGTTGCCTGGTGCAATCGATAGAGAGGTGGCGTGACAGTTCGTGTACGGATTGTCACGGGATACTCACTGTTTGTTTGCGGGTGCGTGCAGATGTTCTGGGTGACCTAGCGGTCGATGGAGTGAACGCCGGAGTCTCTGTGGAGGAAGAGACATCGGGAAAACCACTGACGACGTGATCGCGCGGATACCTACCGGGACTGCGTGGGCCGGTCGACTACGGAGGTTCCGGACGCGTGCTCGAGACCTATCGCGGTATTCCGCACCTGCTGGACACCTGGGTCGTGCTGACCGGGATGGCGATTCCGATCGCCATCTCGTCGGTACGCCGGCCCGGTGATCTCGTCCCCCGGGTCGCGGCGCTGCTGATGCCCGCCGCCTTCGCGCTGATCCTCGCGGCGACGCTCAGTCCGACCAGCCACCGATTACCCGGGATCGGTACCTGCGGGACGCACCTGACCACCACCGGCGGGCTCACCTCGCTGCAAGGGCTGCTCAACGTCCTGCTGTTCATCCCGGCCGCCGGGCTGCTGACCCTGGCGAGTGGCCGGCCCGCGGACGGGATCGCGGCGGGGATCGGGATGTCCGCGGCCGTGGAGGCGATCCAGGCGCTGATCCCGCCGCTCGGCCGCTCGTGTCAGCTGCACGACCTGATCGCGAACACCCTCGGCGCCTTCGCCGGCGTCGGCCTGGCCGCCGGTCTGCAGGTCGCATTGCAGGCCGCCACTCGCCCGATCACCCTGACGAACCCTGGGTACGTCGTGGAGCACAGCGCGATGCTGGTCAGACGCCCGGCAGCCCGCCACCGCCGAGCCGAACTGGCCCCCGCGCTGGCCAAGACCCGACCGGTCGCCAGGGCGCGATGAGTCGAATAGTTATCCACAGGTTGTGGGTAAACCGGGGGATGACGGGTCATAACCCTGGAGATATCCACAGGCTGCGACCAGCGCCGGCCCCTGAAGGTGGCGTGGATCACTCGGGTCAGGGGCGCACCTCCAACCCGAGGGAGGTGGTGATGACGATCGCCTGGGGTAGGTCGACGATCGCGTCCTTGAGCGTGACGCTGAGTGGATCGAGCGTCGAGAGGTCGGATCCGCGCAGGTCCGCGCCGGTGAAGTCGGCGCGTTGCATCGAGGCGCCGGACAGGTCGACGTTCCGCAGTACCGACTTGCCGGCTCGCAGACCGGTGAGATCGGCCTCGCGCAGCTTCGTCCCGCTGAGCTCGACGCCGGTCAGGTTCGCCCCGGGCAGGCCGACGAACGACCAGTCGCCGCCCTCGACCTTCATCAGGTTGTAAGTGCAGTCGTCGAACATGCTGCCCATCAACTTGCACCTCGTGAAGGTGCTGTCGAAGAACGAGCACCGGACGAAGGTGCAGTTCACGAACGCCGCCTCATGGTGCACCGACGCGTTGAACCGGACGCCGCGGAACACGCACTCCTCGAACACCCCGCGATGGTTGTTCACCTCGGTCAGGTCCGAGTCGATGAACAGCACCCGGCTGTACGTCTGCCCGGACGGATCGGCGTCGTCCCAGTCGCGGACGGTCGATTCGGTCTTGGGCGCCGACCGGCCACCCATGCGCTCTGCCATGACACTCCCCTTGGTTTCCCAGCAGTTTGCCTCGGACCACCGACAAAGTTCAGACCAGCCAGGAGGATGGACGATGTGAGCGGATCAGAGCGAGTGATGGTGTTCGGCGCCGGCGGCTTCCTGGGGAGCGCGATCTGCCGGTTGCTGGCGGAGCGCGGGATCGAGCATCGCGGGTTCACGCGGTCGACCGGCGATCCGCATCGGCGCTTCGACCTGGCCAGCGGGCACTGCTATGCGCTGGACACCCAGCTCGGTGCGTACAAGCCGACGGTGATCGTCAACGCCGCGGCCGCCACCCATGGCGATGTCCTCGAGCTCACCCGCGGCAACGTCGTCGCGGTCCAGTCGCTGCTCTCCTCGATGAACGGGCACGCGAGCAATGCGCGCTTCGTCCAGATCGGTTCGGCCGCGGAGTACGGCGGTGCGCCGCGCGGTACGAGCCAGGACGAGCAGGCGGAGCTCCGGCCGGGAGCGGCGTACGGGTTCACGAAGCTGGCCGGTTCCGAGCTGGTACTCCGTGCGCAGCGCAACGGCGCCGACGCCGTCGTGTTGCGGTCCTTCAACATCACCGGGCCGGGGTCGCCGCCGAGCACCCTGTTCGGGCGGGTACTGCGACAGCTCGGTACGACCGACACGATCCAGCTCGGGTCGCTCGAGGCGTGGCGGGACTATGTCGACGTACGGGATGTCGCCGAGGCCGTGCTGGCGGTCGCGACGGCGGAGGGCAAGCTGCCGCCGGTATTCAACGTCGGCTCCGGCAAGGCGACGCTGGCGCGCGACGCGATCAACAAGCTGATCGAGGTCAGCGGCACCAGGACGAAGATCGTCGAGGGTGAGGCGCATGCCGGCCACGCGGGCTCCCCCGCCGATGCGGTCGCCTGGCAGCAGGCCGACACCAGCTTGATCAGCAAACACCTCGGCTGGTCCAGCAAGATCCCGCTGGACCAGTCCCTCACCGACACCTGGACCGCCCGCCCCCGAGAATGAGGTTGTGGATATCTGGTCGGTTTGTGAGCCGGCGCCGGATCGGGTGGGGCCGAACGAGGATCTGGTGGTGAGTGGGCCGGACTTCGTGGTGGTGCTGGATGGCGCGACCGCTCCGAAGGGGATCGAGTCGGGGTGTGTGCACTCGGTGGCCTGGCTGGTTGCTCGGTTGGGGACACAGTTGGCGCTCCCCCTGCTCGGGCGGTCGGAGGCGCCGCTCGCCGATCTGCTCGCGGACGCGATCACGGCAGCGCGAGGTGAGCATGCGGACACGTGCGATCTGGCCAACCCCGACAGTCCGTCATCGACCGTCGCGATGGTGCGGGTGGGTGACGAGCAGGTCGAGCATCTCGTGCTGGCCGACTCCCCGATCGTGCTACGCGCTCCCGATCGGCAGGTGACGGTCGTCGCCGACAACCGGGTCGACCTGCTGCCGGAGTACACGTTCGAGGCCGTACGCCGGTTGCGCAATCAGCCGGGTGGGTTCTGGGTCGCCAGCACCGAACCCAAAGCGGCGTACGAAGCAGTCGCCGGTACTACCGAACGCACAGCCATCGAGCTGATCGCCCTGCTCACCGACGGCGCCTCCCGCTACTCCGAGCGCTACGGCCACCCCTGGGAAGACCTGGTCGACACCCTCGCGACAGCGGGCCCCCAAACCCTGATCGACAAGGTCAGACGCTACGACGCCGATGCCCCCGCCGGCACCTTCCGCGGCAAACGCCACGACGACGCAACCGCCGTCCTCTGCCGGCTGCTACGGCGGAGGTGAAGGTCAGGGCTGCCGGGGCGATGGCGCGTAGGGCGTGGAGGACGACGGCGGGTAGGGCGCGTACGACGGGAAGTCTGGTGGGCGGGGAGCGTATTGCGGGGGGCCGGGCGGTGTGTCGGTGAGCGGGGGTGCCATCCGCTCGTCCTGCCAGGCGTTGGTGCGGAACATGAGCCGGACGATCGCGACCCCTGCGACAGCGAGCAGGACCGCGGCGACGGTGAAGGCGATGTTCACGCCGAGGGCGGTCCGAACCATGAAGCTCTGCAGGTCGTAGATGTCCACATAGTCACCGGTCGCGTCGGCGATCTCCTTGCGATGGACCAGCCGCACCACCCAGACGACGAAGCTGACCAGTGCGAACCCACTCCCGCCGACGATGATCAGCCAGAACGTCGTCCACGCGGCCCACCAGCCGTAGAGCAACCCCCGCGACGACTTCGCCTGACCGGGCCGGCCCGGCGGTTCGCTGGCGCGAATCACGTCCTCGACCACCTGCAGCGGATACCAGAACTGGACGATCGGGCAGATCCAGCTGCCGATCACCCACCCCTGCTCGCGCCGATGCACGCCGTCGCCGAGCCGCTTCGCTCCTTGATAGGTGACACCGCCGGACGGCGCGAACACCTCTGTGTTCTCGCGTGCCTTCCACAGCCAGATCACGAAGAAGACGCCGGTCGCCGGCACCAGCAGGCTGATGAGGTCGAGCAACGGCCCGGCATTGCCGATCGATTCCACTCCGCGAGCGAGCTCGTCCTCGGACAGCAGCCCGTACACGAGCCGCTTCACCTCGTCGTACGAACGCCACATCAGCACGGCCTGCAGGATGGCGACGAGCGTGGTCAGCACCATCAGGACGAGAAACACCACGGTGATCTGCCGCAGTGGCTTGTACGTCCGCACCGGCATCCCCAGATACGGCGCCGGGTGATAGCCGGGCGGCCCCGGATACGGCTGACTCACCGACCTCACCTCCCCACAGACAAGTTAACCCGCTCGCAGGACCGCAGAGGAGTTGTCCACAGGGCCAAAAGCGGCAAACCTCAAACCGCTGCGAACGCCTCCCGAGCCGCCGGCAGCGCCAGCGCCCGATCTGTCGCGGACAACCCGATCCGGGTCCGCCGGTCGAGCAGGTCGTCCTCGGTGAGTGCCCCTTCATGCCGTACTGCGAAACGCAGCTCCGCATGCGTCGTCGCCAACCCCGGCGCGATCGGCGCGAGCAGCCCCGGCTCGACCGCGATCACGTCCGTCGCCTCCACGCCGTACCGCTCGACGAAGCGCGCAGGCGCCCGCACCGCCGCCAGTTGCACCCGGCTCGCGGCCCCCACCAGCGGAAGCCGATGCGTCAGACATGGCCGCCGCACCTCGACGCCAGATTGATCCAGTGCAGTGTCGAGCGTGTCCTGCGCCATCCGCCGGTACGTCGTGAGCTTGCCGCCCACGATCGTCACCACCCCGTCGGGACTCGTGATCACCGCATGCCGCCGCGAGATGTCCGCCGTCTTGTCCAGCCCCTTGTGATGACCGGTGTCGAGCAGCGGCCGAAGACCCGCGTAGCTGCCGAGCAGGTCGTCACGCGTCAGTGGGACCCGCACAGCCGTGCTGATCGTCGACAGCAGGAAGTCGATCTCGGCCTCCGTTGCACGTGGAACATCGCTCACCGGACCAGGCGCCTCTTCATCCGTCAGCCCGACATAGACGCGTCCATCAGGTGCGGGGATCGCCATCACGACCCGCCGCAACTCCCCCGGCACCGGCACGGTCAGTACTGCGGACAGCCCACCGAACGCGGATTGCGGCAGCACCAGGTGCGTCCCCCGGCTCGGCCGCAGTTTGATGCCCGAGGCAACTTGATCGGCCCAGATGCCGGTCGCGTTGACGACGATGCCGGCGTCGAGGTCGATCCGCCGGCCGGACAGCTGATCCACCAGCACCGCTCCCCGACCGGTCACCTGTTCGGCGGCGCAGCGCGTGATGATGCGGGCTCCGTACGACGCTGCGGTGCGCGCGATGGCGACCACGAGTCGTGCGTCGTCATAGAGCTGGCCGTCCCAGGTGAGGAAGCCGCCGCGGAGACCCTGCGGGCGGACGGTTGGCGCGTACCGCAGTACCTCGGCTGAACTCACCCGGCGGGAGTGCGGCAGGTAGTCGTCGCTGGTACGGGCGAAGGTGCGGAGTACGTCGCCGCCGAGGAATGCGCTGCGCAGCAAGGCCGCCTGGGCGAGACGCGCCTCCGGAAACCAGGGTGCGACCTGCGGCACCGGATGGACGAGATGAGGTGCGGTCGTCTTCATCAGGATGCCGCGCTCGACTGCGCTCTCGTAGGCGATGCCGACATGTCCGGAGGCGAGGTAGCGGAGGCCGCCGTGGACGAGCTTCGAGCTCCAGCGGCTGGTACCGAAGGCGAGGTCGTGCTTCTCGACCAGCGCGACGGTGAGACCGCGGGCGGCCGCGTCGAGAGCGACGCCGGTGCCGGTGACGCCGCCGCCGATCACGAGGACATCGACCCGGCCGGTCGTGTCGAGCCACTCGAGCTCGCGAGTCCGCCGGGCCGCGTTGAGGCTGGCGTTGCCGACCGCGATCATGGCGTCAGATACCTGGTGAGCATCACCCGCAGCTCCTCGTCGAGCTCGGGGTACTCCTTCGGCTCGGCGAGCACCGGTCCGGAGACCGCGGAGGCGAGCGAGACCAGGATGATCTGCCGGGACAGCCAGTCGGAGTCGCCGTCGCGGATCGAACCGTCGGCCTGACCGGACTCGATGCCGGCCTTCACCAGCGCGAGGTGCGCGACGGTGCTGCTGCCGCGTCGCTCCAGCAGGTACGGCGTGAGGAACTCGGGGTCGAGCTCGATGATCTTGCGCATCAGTGGGTGGGTGCGGGTCTTGGCGACTACCTCGACGACGCCCTCGACCAGGCGGGAGCGGCCGTCGACGGCGTCGGGCTGGAAGGCGGAGACGAGCGCTGTCGTCCACTCGCGGGTCATCAGGGCGGCGACCACCGCCTGTACGTTCGGCCAGCGGCGGTACAGGGTGGCGCGGGAGACCTCCGCGTGGCGGGCGATGTCAGCCATCGTCATCCGGCGCATGCCGATCGCGAGCAGCAGTTCGTACGCCGCGTCCAGGATCCGCTCCTCGCCGATCGCGTTCGCCGGCGTCGGGCGCGACGATCCGGTGGAGCTGGAGGAGGTATCCGATTCGCTGCTACGCTGAGACATCACACGTCAGAGTGTATCAGCGACTTCGCCGACTGCAAGAGCCCGCAGTCCCTCCGCGACGCTACCTCCGAACACCACAGATGGGGAGCCACCATGACCGAGTCCGACCTCCCGGTGGCCAACCTCACCCCCGGCCGCTGGGGCGACCCCACCCAAGCCGTCGAACTCCCCGCCGCAGCACTCGAGGCACTCAAACACCTAGGAGTCCGCCGCCCGACGCCGCGTGGCGCGGTTGAAGAGAGCGGCCCGGCTGCACCGGAGGGGGCGGGCAAGGCTGGTGGGCCTGGTGGAGCGGGCGATGCCGGCGGGCCACTGGCTGAGGCGGTCTCACCCACCACGGCCAGCGCTTCGGGCGAGGGGGCGGTGTCCGCGGCCGGGTCCGGTGCGGTGGGTGGAGGGCGGGAGCTTGGTGGGGAAGGGCTGGCAGTGCTGGTGGGCGTGCTGGGGCCTGAGCATGTGCTGACTGACTTCGAGAGTCGGTGGGCGCACACCAGGGGGTACTCGACTCCGGATCTGCTGCGGCATCGCATGGGTGACACGACCGACATGCCGGCCGCAGTTGTCTACCCGGGGTCGCATGAGGAGGTGCAGCGTCTCTTGGGTGTTTGCTCGGAGCAGGGCATCGCGGTGGTGCCGTATGCGGGTGGGACTTCTGTTGTGGGTGGGCTTGCGCCGCAGGGGACTGCGTTTGTGGCGGTTGATTTACGGCGGCTCGACAAGCTGGTGGAGATCGATGAGGTGTCCAGGACGGCGCGCATCGAGGCTGGGGTGAGGGGGACGGCGGCTGAGGCTCTGCTTGCCGAGCGGGGGTACACGCTGGGGCACTTTCCTCAGTCGTACGAAGGGGCGAGCATCGGTGGGTATGCGGCGACGCGGTCCAGTGGGCAGGCGTCGGCGGGGTATGGGCGGTTCGATCAGATGGTCGTGGGGCTGACCGTGGCTACTCCGCGCGGGACGATCGAGCTGGGGCGGGCGCCGATGTCGGCGGCTGGGCCGGATCTTCGGCAGCTCTTTCTTGGGTCGGAGGGAGCGCTGGGGATTATCACCAGCGTCGTGGTGAGGGTTCGGCCTCGTCCGACGGAGCGGTCGTTCGAGGGGTGGCGGTTCGCATCATTCGACGACGGGCTCACCGCGATTCGCCGGGTGGCTCAGGATGGGCCGGTGCCGACGGTGTTGCGGCTGTCCGATGAGGCTGAGACGGCGATCAACCTGGCCGACCCCAACGTGCTCGGCGGCGGCTCCGGTGGAGTGCTCGCGATCGTCGGCTTCGAGGGCGCCCGTACGCCGGTACGCCGCGCCGAACTCGCCGAGGTCCTCACGGCCGCCGGCGGCACGTACCTCGGTGAGGGACCCGGTGACACCTGGCGCCAAGGACGGTACCGGGCCCCCTATCTCCGCGACCCCCTCCTCGACGAAGGCGCGCTGGTCGAGACGCTCGAGACGGCTGGCTTCTGGTCGACACTCCCCGCGCTGAAAGCCGGTGTGACCGAGGCGCTGGTCAACGAGCTGACCGCCCAAGGCACCCCGCCGATCGTGCTCTGCCACGTATCGCATGTCTACGAGACCGGCGCCTCGCTGTACTTCACCGTCATCTCCGCCCAGACCGGCGACCCGGTCGCACAGTGGCGCCGGGCGAAGATCGCGGCCAACGACGCGATCGCCAAGGCGGGCGCCACGATCACCCATCACCACGCCGTTGGCACTGATCACCGCGACGCCTACGCTGCCGAGATCGGCCCGCTCGCGGTCGAGACGCTGCAAGCGGTCAAGCGCGTCCTCGACCCGAACAACATCCTCAGCCCCGGCATCCTGATCCCGCCCAGCTGACCCGCCCGCGGAACCCCAAGCTGAGCTGTGTCGGAAATTTGCAATAGGTAGTCGAACTATTGCGTAACGTTAGCTCCTTCCTTAAGGTGTGGCGCACATTGCCCTCCGGCCGGTCTGACCGGTCCGCCCCCAAGGAAGGCGCAACTCATGCCTGCACGCCCAAAACCCACCCGACTGGCCGTGATGGCAGTCGCCGCCGGTGCAGTCGTCGCCGGCGCAGGACTCTCTGCGATCCCGGCCCAATCAGCCCAAGCAACCCAAGCCGCCCCGGCCGCGATCCAGGCGGCCGGCGCCTCCCTCCCGTTCACCATCCTCGAAGCGGAGAGCTCGGCAACCAACGGCAGCAAGATCGGCCCGAGCTACAGCCAGGGCACCCTCGCCGCCGAGGCCTCCAACCGCCAAGCGGTCACCCTCAACGGCGGCCAGTACGTCGAGTTCACCGCCCCCGGCACCACCAACGCGATCAACGTCGCCTACTCGATCCCGGACGGCCGGGCCGGCACCTTGTCGGTCTACGTCAACGGCCAGAAGCTCAGCCAGCAGCTGCAGGTGACCTCGAAGTACAGCTATGTCGACACCGGCTGGATCGCCGGGTCGCGGACCCACAAGCTGTACGACCACGCCCGGCTGCAACTCGGCCAGACCGTCAACGCCGGCGCGAAGATCAAGCTGCAGGTCGACGGTGAGAACACCGCCGGGCCGTACACGATCGACGACGTCGAGTTCGAGAACGTGGCCGGTCCTGCCGGTCAGCCTGGTGGCTCGATCTCGATCACCGACCGCGGCGCCGACGGAAGCGGCACCAACGACTCGACCGGCGCCATCCAGTCAGCCATCGACAGCGCCCGCGGTTCTGGTGGAACCGTGTGGATCCCGACCGGCCGGTTCAAGGTCGGCGGCACGATCAACCCCGACGGCGTGACCATTCGCGGCGCCGGCCGCTGGCATTCGACCCTGCTCAGCAGTCACCTGATCGACCGCCCGAACGGCGGCGGCAACGTGAAGCTGTACGACTTCGCGGTGATCGGCGAGGTGACCGAGCGGCACGACGAGTCGCCGGACAACTTCGTCAACGGCCAGCTCGGCCCGAACTCGATCGTCTCCGGGCTCTGGCTGCAGCACCTCAAGGTCGGCCTGTGGCTGACCGGCAACAACGACAACCTGGTGGTCGAGAACAACCGGTTCTACGACATGACCGCCGACGGCCTGAACCTGAACGGCACCGCCTACAACGTGCAGGTGCGGAACAACTTCCTCCGCAACCAGGGCGACGACGCGCTGGCGATGTGGTCGCTGCACGCGGCGAACCGGAACAGCACCTTCGCCAACAACACCATCGTGCAGCCGAACCTGGCGAACGGCATCGCGATCTACGGCGGTACCGACCTGACTGTCCGGGACAACCTGATCTCCGACACCAACGCGCTCGGCGGCGGGATCGCGATCTCGAACCAGTCGTTCGGCTCGCCGTTCTACCCGCTGGCCGGAACGATCACGGTCTCCGGCAACACGCTGGTCCGCACCGGCGCGATGAACCCGAACTGGGGTCAGAACCACCCGCACGGCGCGATCCGGGTGGACGCGTACGACACCCAGATCAACGCCCAGGTCCGATTCACCAACAACCGCTTGGTGGCCAGCCCCTGGTCGGCGTACCAGTTCGTCGATGGTGGTGGCGCCGGACGGGCGGTGCAGAACGTCAGTGTGGACGGCGGCTCGATCGAAGGCGCCGGTACCTTCGCCTTCCAGGCCGAGACGACCGGATCCGCCACGATCAGCAACGTCGCGGCCAGCGGTATCGGCCGGGCCGGCGTCTACAACTGCGCCTACCCGAGTGGCTCGTTCGCGCTGAACCGTGGCTCCGGCAACAGTGGCTGGGACTCGACCTGGAGCGGCTGCAACTGGGTTGAGCCGGGCAGCGGTGGCGATCCGGGGCAGCCGACCGGAAACCTCGCCGCGGGCAAGTCGGTGACAGCGACCAGTACCAACCAGAACTACGTCGCGAGCAACACCGTCGACGGCAACTCGGGCAGCTACTGGGAGAGCGCCAACAACAGCTGGCCGCAGTTGCTGACCGTCGACCTGGGCAGCAACCAGAACATCAAGCGACTGGTACTGAAGCTGCCGCCGGGTTGGGGTACGCGGACCCAGACCATCGCGGTGCTGGGCAGCACCAACAACTCCACCTACGACCAACTCGCCGCGGCGGCCGGCCGGACCTTCGACCCAGCCTCCGGCAACGCGGCCACGATCACCCTGCCGTCGACGGTGAACACGCGCTGGGTACGCCTCACCATCACCACCAACAACGGCTGGCCGGCGGCCCAACTGTCGGAGTACGAGGTCTACGCCAGCTAGCAATCTTCCCGCTTACGTCCGAAGAAGTGGTGGGACGTCAGCTCACTTCTTCGGACGTAGGCGGTGTGGAGGTGTTGACCTCAAGTGAGCTTGAGGTATGAGGGTGACGGGCATGACCAACGTATCTCTGACTCGTCCTGTTGCTCTCATCACCGGCGCCAGCGCGGGGCTCGGCCTCGCGCTGGCGCATGGTCTGGCCGACCGTGGCTGGGCCCTGATCATCAACGCTCGGGGCGCCGATGCGCTCAAGAACGCGGCCGACGAGCTGGCCGCCAAGACCGACGTGGTGCCGCTGGCCGGCGACGTCACCGATGCCGAGCATCGGGCCGACCTGGTCGATGCGGTCGGCGAGCTCGGCCGGCTCGATCTCCTGGTCAACAACGCGAGCTACCTCGGCGCGAGCCCGCTGCAACGGTTGGCGGGAACCGACCTCGACGAGTTGCGGCGGGTGTACGAGGTCGACGTGATCGCGCCGATCGCGTTGGGCCAGGCGTTGCTGCCGGAGTTGTCGGCGGCGGCCGGGATCGTCATCAACATCAGTTCGGACGCTGCGGTCGAGGCGTACGAAGGGTGGGGTGGCTACGGGTCGGCCAAGGCGGCGCTGGATCACGCGAGCGCAGTACTGGCCGCAGAGCATCCGGGGCTGGCTGTGTACGCGGTGGATCCGGGTGATCTGCGGACGGCGATGCACCAGGCGGCCTTTCCCGGGGAAGACATTTCTGATCGGGCCGAGCCTGCGAGCGTCGTACCGGCGTTTCTGCAGTTGCTGGACAGCAGGCCGGCGAGTGGTCGCTACCGGGCTGCTGAGTTCGCGCCGGCGGTGACTTCGTGAGAGTCCATCCACAGACGAGGTTCACGCTTCCCGACGAGTTGAACGCGGTCGAGCCACCGGAAGCGCGCGGGCTCGCAAGAGATCAGGTGAAGCTGCTGGTCGCGGAGGGGTCGACCGTCACGCACACCAGGTTCGACCGGATCGGTGAGCACCTGCGGCCCGGCGATCTCCTGCTGGTCAACACCTCGGGGACGCTGGGCGCCGCGGTCGACGGTACCTGGATCACCGGCTCGGGCGTCGCTCCTGTGGTCGTGCACTTCTCGACTGCGCTGGACGACGGCACCTGGGTCGTCGAGCTGCGCAACGGTGGCCTGCCGATGTTCGGTGGCGCGGCAGGCGACCGGGTGGAGATGCCAGAGGGAGTACTGACGCTGCTGGAGCCCTACGAGCCGAGCAGTCAACGGTTGTGGAAGGCCAAGCCGCCAGTGGCCGACGTGGTCAACTACCTGTGGCGGAACGGGCGGCCGATCACCTACAAGTACGTCGGGAAGCAGTGGCCGCTCGCGCTCTACCAGACGGTGTTCGCGAACCAGCCTGGCTCGGCGGAGATGCCTAGTGCGGGCAGGCCGTTCAGCTTCGAGCTGGTGAGTCAGCTGGCGGCTACCGGAGTACTGATCGCTCCGATCCTGCTGCACTGTGGGGTGTCGTCACTGGAGAGCCATGAGCCGCCGCTGCCCGAGCGGTTCGAGGTCACCGAGCACACTGCCCGGCTGGTGAACTGGGTGAAGGCCAACGGCGGCAGGGTGATCGCAGTCGGTACCACGGCGGTCCGTGCGATCGAATCGGCCGCACAGCCCGGCGGTGTGGTCGCAGCGAGGGGCTGGACCGACCTAGTGCTCGGGCCTGATCACCCGGCAACCGTGGTGGACGGGCTGATCACCGGCATGCATGCGCCGGAGGCCTCGCACCTGCTGTTGCTGGAATCGGTGGTCGGGGGCGACGTCGTGCAGCGTGCTTACGACGCCGCCCTCGAACACTCCTACCTGTGGCACGAATTCGGCGACGTCAGCCTTTTGCTCCGTCAGTGAGCTCGGTGGCAGCCGCCTCGGATTCAGCCGGCTCCGAGGCTTCGAAGTCGGCAGTGGTGAGAGGTGGACCGGTCGGCGCCGGGGTGGTCTCGTTCCCGGGCCGGGCCCGCTTGTCGACCGCCCGCGGGCTCACCTCGGCCGCCATCCGCTGTTGTTGGGCATCATGAATGTCCTTACCTGCAAGGTCCCCCGTTGGGACTTCACTCCTTTGACGAGTGATCAGTGCCCAATGTCATGCGCCGAAGCGAAATTGTGGCCTAGGCCTTTATTAGTTCGCCTTTCAACTGTCGCCGGCCGGGCGCCACAACCGTGCAGGAAGGTATGGACGCCACTGGTCACCGTCGCGCGGATCTCGTCCGTCGTCATCCGGCTTCGCCGGTACGCCGTACCGCCGCCGGAGATCAGCAGCGAGAAGTGCAGGGCCGCCCGCATCGGGTCCTCGAAGTCCAGCAGTCCTTCGTCGGCGAGCGTGTTGAACCGATCGGCCAACGCTCGGTGGACGGCGAGCGGGCCGGTCTGCTGCCAGGCGTCGATCGCCTCCTCGGGGATGTGGCCGGCATCGGCGTCGACCTGGCGGACCAGCGCGGCGTGCTCGGCGTAGTCCGGCATCGGGGTTCGCCAGGCGATGCCGAACTCGACCAGGTCCGCCTCGAGGTCGGTGATCCTGCGCAGGTACCGATCGACGATCTGCAGTTGCGCGGCCGCGACCCGCTCGGCGCTGTCCTGGATCACGGCGCGGAACAGTCCGGCCTTGTCCTGGAAATGGTTGTAGATCGTCCGCGTCGAGACCTGCGCCTCGGCGGCGATCACGTCGATGCTCGCCCGGGCGTAGCCGTCCCGCGCGAACACGGTCAGCGCGCCCGCGAGCACTGCTTGCCGCTTGTCCATGGGAGTCAGCCTCTGGTCGGTGCAACGTTCGTTGTACAACTACAACGAGCGTTGCACCTCCGGGTCATGACAACCAGGTCAGCGTGGCCGGCAGCGCCTCGGCCAGCGGAGGGAGGTGCGGGTGCCACTTGAGCTCCCACTCGAGGGACAGCCAGTAGTCAATGCCCTCGAGGGTCTGCAGGAGGTCGGCGATCGGGTAATCGCCCGCGCCGATCGGCACCGGCCGGTAGCCCTGGGTCGAGTCCTCGTCCTTGATCTGAATGAAGTCGATCCAGGGTTTCAGCAAGTCGAAGGCCTCGGCCGGAGTCTCACCGTGGCTCCAGGTGTGGGCGCTGTCCCAGATCACCTTGGCGTTGTGGCCAGGCGCCTCGGCGTCGAGGAGCCGGCAGAGCCGGGCCATCTTGCGGCCGGCCGAGTGCGAGTCGTGCGTCTCGAGCAGGATCCGCGAGTCCTTGGGGGCGGACGTCACGCGGTCCAGCGCGCGGATCTCGCCGGCGCTCGGACCATGCGAGGCGTCGGTGTCGTCGCCGGCGTCCGCTGGGTCATCGCCGGGGAAGACCCGGACACCGCGGGCGCCAAGATCGGCCGCCAGTTCGAGATGGGCTTCGAGGGGTTGGTCCTCGACCGCGCAGAGCTTCACGTAGCTGCTGACGGCGAGGATCTCCAGCCCGGCGTCCTCGATCCGGGTCCGCAGTTCCCGCCGCTCGGCCGCGGTCAGCCCGAGATGGGTGAACTCGTCGTCGGCCGTCCGGAGCTCCAGCCCGGCAATATTGTTGCCTTTGGCAAGCGCTAGGACCTGGTCGAGGGGCTCGCCGGGGCACCCGAGGGTGGAGAAGCCGAGCGGGTGCACTCAGACCCAGCGCCGGCGCGGGTGGGTGCGGGGCGCCGTGGTCTCCGAGTCGTCCTGCTCCGGAGCGGCCGGAGTGGTCGGTGCTGCCGGAGTGGTCGGCTCGGCGGGCGCCTCGTACGAGTACGGGGACGACTGCTGGTAGTCCGTGGCCGGCTGGTCGGAGTAGCTGGTGCTGTAGTCCGACGTGTAGTCGCTGGAGTAGCTCTCCTGCGAGTACGTCGGGCTGTAGGTGCTGTCGTAGCTCGAGCTGCTGTAGTCCGTTGCCGGTGCCGTGTAGGAGGTCTCAGGGGCCGGCGTGTACGAGTCGTAGCCCGTGTTCGAGCTGTACGCGTCGTACGAGGACTCCGACGAGTAGCTGTCGTAGCTCGTGTTGCTGGTGTAGTCCGAGGTGTACGTCGGCTCCGGTGTCGTCGGCTCGGTGTAGGACGAGTAGTTCGACGAGTAGTCCGAGGTGTACGACGTCTCGTACTCCGGGGTGCTGATCGGGGCCGCCGGGGCTTCGTATGGCGCGTAGGTCGGGTCGGGCGTGTACGTCGGAGCCGTGTAGCTGGTCTCCGGGGTGTACGACGGCTCGGGACCGAACGACGGCACGCTCGGGAGCGGCTTCGACGGGGTCAGGTAGTCGTCCTGCGCGGGCAGCGACGGGGCTGCCTGGTAGTAGCTGTCCGAGTCCGACACAGCGGCCTGGACCGTCGACGGGCTGTCGACCGCGACCCGAGCGGCCCTGCGACCAGCGCGCGCAACAGGCGCGGGCTCAGGCTCGGGTGCGGGCTCCGTGGAGGTCAGGTAGTCAGAGGTGCTGGTGCTCTCGTACGAGTAGGGCTGGGAGTACGAGCTCGACCAGGACGGCTCCTCGGTGCTGCGGGCGGCCGGCTGGTACGCGTACGGATCGGGCTGCGGCGGGGCGACGGTCTCGGCCTGCCAGCTCGGCAGCGGCGCGGAGAGCAGGTCGTTGCTCGGGGCCGGCGTGTACGGGTTGGTGGGGGTCGACCAGGTCGGCGTCTCCAGCCCGGACGCGGTCTGCTGGTACGACGGCAGCGCCTCGATCACCTGGCCGGTGTCCTCGCGCCAGCTCTCGATCGGGTTGAACTGCTCGGTGGCCGGGCCCGCGTCGTCCCAGGACTGTGCGGCCGGGGTCTCGGCGACCGGTGCGAACGGGCTCCACTTCGGAGCCTCCTCGGCGGCCGGCGCGCTGGCGGCGATGGCCAGCGCCGGCTGGCGCTGCTCGATCCGCGGCGCCGCGATCGGCTCGGAGATCGCGGGCTGCTCGGAGGTGTCGTCGTCGGCGGCGACCCGGTACGACGGGACGGCCACCAGCTTCGGCTCGCGCTGGTCCCACCAGGGCATCCACTCGCGGGTGGTCTGCATGGTGTTGATCTTGCGGATGATCAGCGTCGCGGCGACGGCGGAGACCGCGGTCAGGATCAGCGACGCGGTCCCGGCCAGCGCGATCCCGCGCAGCGACCCGACGGTCGCCTCCATCCACATCAGCGCCCGGCGGATCACGACGTCGAACACGAGAGCGCCGACCCAGGCGACCCACCACACGTTCGTGAGGAGGGGCTTCCTGAGCCGGCGCAGGTCGTCGGCGTACACCGGAGTCTTCGGATCGCTGGCCAGCCAGATGTCGTCGACGATCTGTTTGGGATAGATCAGGTTCGGGCCGGGGCAGAACCAGCTGGCCAGCACCCAGCCGTGGCTGCGGCGATGATCGGCCTGGCAGAAGACCTCGGAGTTGACCCGCACCCGCCACAGCCAGATCACGAAGACCACGGCGGCGGCGACGGAGATGATGACGTTCGGGATCGAGGTGATCCGGGAGATGCTGTCGGCGCGGTTCAGGTCCGCGTCGTCGACGTTGGGGCCGCCACCGAGGTAGCTGTGCACGACGCCGTAGGTGTTCCAGTCGGACCACGTACAGAGCAGATGAGTGACCGTGGACGCACCGAGCAGACCGATCGCGATCTTGCCGACCGTACCGACCTGCTGGAACTCCTCGGCGGCATGTGGCTGCCACTCATCTTTGTCTTCAACAGCAGAAAGAACTGCTCGTTGCGGGTGGCTCACGTCGTGCGTCCCTCGCGTTGCTGGAACTCCGTCTGTTCGGCGTCTCGGTCGAATCCTGCCCCCGCGTGACCGAGCCACATTGATACCACGAAGTAAGTACGCCTGTGGAGTCGATGCCAGCACGGAGGGTATCGACTTAACACGGTCTTTTCGTACGCCCATCACCACTTGTAACGAGGTACTCGACCGTGTGTAACGGTTTGGTTTACAGCGCAGGAGGTTGGTACCCCCGGTCGACCGGGTATCCGGCCTGGTCCTGGGCCCACCACGGGGTCCACGGCCGGCGTAGCTGGAGTTCGTTGACGCGCTGAATCAACATCACTGCGAGTACTGCCGCGGCGGTCGTGCTGACCGCGGAAATGCCGGACATCACAGCATTCGTCCGAAGTTCGGAGAGCTGCGGTGCACCGTCCAGCACACTGCGCTGAGCGAGGTTGTCGAGGACCAGTCCGACCACCCAGGTGATCCACCAGGCCCAGACCAGCCGGGTGCCGGGGATGCCGCGCAGTGTCGCGATCCCGGTCGGGGTGCGCGGGTCGCTGGCGGCGACGATGTCGTCGACGACCTGCTTGGGGTACCAGAGGTTCACCACCGGGCAGATCCAGCTGCCGAGCACCCAGCCGCGTGAGTACCGGTGCTCGCCGCGGCAGAACATCTCCGCGTTCCAGCGGACCCGCCACAGCCAGATGATGAAGACCGCGGCGGCCGCGAACAGAGCCAGTGCGGCGACGATGCCGAGCGAGCCGGAGATCAGATCGGCCTGGGCGAACTTGTCGTCGTCGTCGGGATAGCGCTCGAGGGTGCGGTAGGAGTACCAGTCGGACCACGCGGTGGCCCAGCCCAGCACGGTGACCACGCCGATCAGCACGGAGGCGGCCAGGCCCATCGCCTCCTCGGAGCTGAACCAGCGGTCCATCGGCGGCTGACCGGTCACGTACACCTCCTCGGGATCGGCGAGCCATCAGAAATAGCACACAGACAGTGATCGGGCGAGAACCTTGCGTGCGGCATCGATGGTGTCGTCGCGCGAAATTCCTGCTGCCGGACCGGGGAAAAGTGTCGGTGCCTGGGTGGACGATATGACCATGCGCTGGTCTGTGTTCGATTCGCCCATCGGAGAGCTGTCGGTCGCCGTCGACGACGACGGTCTGTGCCGGCTGCGGTTCGGCGCCATCGAGCTCGGCCCGGACCGGGTCCGCGACGACCTGCTGATCGCCGCCGAGGAGCAGTTGAAGGCGTACTTCGCCGGCGAGCTGACCCAGTTCGACCTGCCGCTGTCCGTGCGCGGTGGGTCGCAGTTCGAGCGCGCGGTCTGGGAGCGGCTCAAGCAGATCCCGTACGGCGAGATGCAGACCTACGGCGATGTCGCCAAGGCCGTCGGTGATCCCGGGGCGGCGCGGGCCGTCGGGGTCGCCTGCAACCGCAACCCGATCGCGGTGATCGTGCCCTGCCACCGGGTGGTCGGCGCCGGCGGCAAGATGGTCGGCTTCGGCGGCGGCATCCCGTTGAAGCGCCATCTGCTCGAGCTCGAGGCACGGGTGACGATCGAAACGCAATGGCTCTGAACGACCGGGGCGGCGGGGTGGGACAAGGAACAAACACTGCGTGAAGAAGTTCGGGCCGGAATGTAAAGAAGTTTCCGACCGGCCGTTGCGATGGCAGGTATCGGGCACTCAAGCGCTAATGTCGCGTTGTGCGATCGCGCTGACACAGTTCGATCGGACGTTTGACCAAGAGCTCCGGTCTGTATGCCGATGCCGCGGTCGCATCCTGGTTCCGCCCCGACCTGCCCGGAGACGAAGAGATGACGCAGCCCAGCTCGGCGCCGCATGACGACCTGAGCCAGTTGATGGACAAGAGCGCCGAAGAGTGGTCGGCGCCGGAGATCCAGGACGCGGCCCGGACGGCCATGCAGTTGCACGCACCGGATCGCGAACCGCTGACCTGGATCAAACGGTTCGGCGTACTGCCCTGGCTGCATCGCAACGAGGCCGTCTGCCGCGAGTGCGGCGGCAACTACCCGTGCATCACCCACCGCTATGCGACCCAGCTGCTCTCGGCCGGCCGCGTCCACATCGCCGGCGGCCGCCGCGACGACGAGCCCGGTGACGAAACGCTGAACTAGCCGGCCGCTGGACCAGCCGGTCGCAGAACGGACGAAGGCCGCGATCTCCACCTGGGGATCGCGGCCTTCGCCGTTGCGGTGTCGAGGTGGTTCAGGAGTCGGTCGGCTTCGAGTCCGTCGACTTCCGCGGGGTGCTGGTCTTCTTCGCGGCGCCGTTCGACGCGGCCTTCGGAGCTTCGTCGGCCTCGGCCTTCGCGTCCTCGGTCTTGCCGTTGGCGGACGTGGTGTCCGTCTTGGCCTCCGCCTTCGGCGCGGCAGCGGCCGGCTTGTCGGTGGCCGGCTTGTCAGCTGCCGGGCGCGACGTCGTCCCGGCCGGGGCCGAGCTGTAGTCGCGGCCGCTGGTCGGGGTCGACTGCCAGGCCGGCTCCGGCGGGGTGAGCAGCTTCTTCACGGCAGCGGCGGCGAGTGCCCCGAAGCCGAGGAACAGCACCACCTTGCGCAGCTTGTGGCTCTTCTTCGGTACGTCGATCTCACCCTTGAGTGCGGCGGCCGTCGCCTTGCCCCGGCGCGAACTCTCCTCGATGACCGGCTCGGCCGCGGCGGCCAGCGTCGCCAGGGCGGCGGTCACCTTCGGCAGTACGTCGTCGTTGAACCGCTCGCGGGCCCGCTCGGCCGCGTGCTCGGTGGCCGGTCCGACCCGGCTCAGCGCGTCGTCGATCACGGGTCCGGCCTTCTCCACCGCGGCGTGCGCGACGGCGGCGCCCCGCTCGACCGCCTTCTCGGCGTACGGCGACACCTTCTCCCGTGCGGTGCCAACACTGTCCCGTGCGGTGCCCACGGCTGACTCGGCCAGCGGACGGACCTTGTCCTTCGCGGTCTCGACCCGGCCCTTGGACTTCAACAAACCCACGGTTCCTCCATGGACGCTTCGATTCGACTTCTGGACAGATCCGGCTTCTTCTGCATCGTACGACGTACCCAGCCGATAAACCCTCCGGCCACACCCTGAGATCACCCCGGGGCACGTCGATGCGGCCCGAACTTGTGGCGCATGACAGGATCGATGCCGTAAGCCGTAACCGATGAGGAGTATCTCGTGGCCGAAGAACTGTTCGCGACGCTGCAGACGACGAAGGGCGACGTCGTCATCAAGCTGTTCCCCGATCACGCGCCCAAGACGGTGCAGAACTTCGTCGGCCTCGCCGAGGGCACGAAGGAGTGGACCGACCCGACGACGGGTCAAGCCAGCACCGCGCGCTTCTACGACGGCCTCGGTTTCCACCGGGTCATCGACGGGTTCATGATCCAGGGCGGCTGCCCGCTCGGCACCGGCACCGGTTCGCCGGGCTACAGCTTCGACGACGAGATCCACCCGGAGCTGCAGTTCGACCGCCCGTACCTGCTGGCGATGGCGAACGCGGGCATCCAGTTCGGCAAGGGCACCAACGGGTCGCAGTTCTTCGTGACCGTGGTCCCGACCCCGCACCTGAACCGCAAGCACACCATCTTCGGCGAGGTCGCCGACGACGACTCGAAGAAGGTCGTGGACGCGATCGCCACCGCGGCGACCACGGCCGGCGACCGGCCGGTCGAGCCGATCGTGATCAACAGCGTCAAGATCGAGCGCAAGACCGTCTGATCCACCGCGCGATCCCGGCTGCCGGCGACGGTGGCCGGGTTCTCGCACCCCTTTTTGCACCAACCGTCCGACTGCGGAGGACCAGGGCGTGACCGAGACCGTCTGCTACCGGCACCCGGATCGGCCTGCGGGGGTCCGTTGCCAGCGCTGCGACCGGCCGATCTGCCCGGCCTGCATGAACAGCGCCGCCGTCGGCTTCCAGTGCCCGTCGTGTTTCAACGAGGGCGTGAAGTCGATCCCGCGCACCCGGACCTCGCTGGGCGGCGTCGCGCGCGGCAACAGCCCGTACGTGACCTGGACGATGATCGCGCTCAACGTGCTGGTCTTCATCGCGGTACGCAGCGGCAGCCCGAAGCTGCTCAACGATCTCGTGATGGTCCCCGTGCTGGTGGACTCCGAGCCGTGGCGCTTGCTCACCTCGGCCTTCACCCACGTGCAGATCTTCCACATCTTCTCGAACCTGTTCATGCTCTGGCAGGTCGGCCCGATCCTCGAACAGATGATGGGCCAGGTCCGGTACGCCGTGCTGTACCTGCTCTCCGCGCTCGGTGGTGGAGTCGCGGTCTGGCTGCTCGGCTCCCCCGGCGGCGCGACCCTGGGTGCGTCCGGCGCGGTCCTCGGCCTGGTCGGCGCGTTGCTGGTGATCAGCAAGGCCCGCGGCATGGACGTCACCTGGATCATCGCGTACGTCGCGATCACCGCGGTCATCTCGTTCGCCGTCCCGAACATCTCCTGGGAAGGCCACCTCGGCGGCTTCGTCACCGGCGCTGCCGTCGCCTGGCTCTTCCTCCAGGACACCAAGCGCCGCCGCAGCAAAGTCAATCGCTGACTCCCCCCACCCCGCTACCCCGACCCCGCCCTACCCCGACCCC
>NZ_BAAAHK010000005.1:54758-81946 GCF_039525325.1 Kribbella koreensis | reverse complement strand
CCCCGCCCTAGCCCCGCCCCGCCCTGCCCCGCCCCGCCCTGCCCCGCCCCGCCCCGCCCCGCCCTGCCCCGCCCCGTCTTGCCCCGGCCCGTCGCACCATCTGAGGGGTTAACCCCGCAGATGGTGGGTTGCCTCGCCGCATTCTCGGGGGGCAACCCACCATCTCAGGGGATAACCCCTCAGATGGTTAGTGAAGGCGCGACGGTGGTCGAACAATCGATCAGTGGCCGGTGTGGTGTGCCCGAAGGGTGACTCAACCGGTTTGGGGAGGGTTGAGGCCGGACCTGGGGGTGGGTGGAGCCGTGAGGTAGCGGGTGATGGTCGGGCCGAGCCAGGCGACCGCCTCCTCGCGAGTCAGGTTCGCGACCGGCGGAAGCGCGAGGATGTACCGGCAGAGCGCAAAGCCGAGCGCCTGGGTGGCGACGAGCCCCGCGCGCGTCGCTGCACTGGCCGTGGGCACCGGGGTGGCGGGGTCGCCGAGTTGCGCTCCGCCGACGGGGTCGCCGGGTTGCGCTCCGCCGACGGGGTTGCCGAGGTGAGATCCGGGGCCTGGCCGGTGCGCGTCGCCTCCGCCGGGCGGAGTGCTCAGGTGCATGATCGCTGGGCCGAGTTGGTCGGCGAAGAGCTGGCGCATGCGGTCGGCGGCGGCCTCGTTGGTGACGCTGGCGCGGAGTAGCGCCTTGAGCGATTCGTCGTCCTCCCAGCGGTCGAGGAAGTGGTTGGTGAGTGCCGCCCCGATCTCTTCCCGCGGAACCTTGCTCAGATCGGGCAGCCGCAGGTCGAATTCGGCCGCGGCCGCGAAGAGCTTCTCCTTGTTGCCGAAGTACCGCATCACCATCGCGGGATCGATCGCCGCGTCGGCCGCGATCGCCCGGATCGTCGCCCGCTCGTAGCCGTCCGCCGCGAACCGCTCCCGCGCCGCCGCCAGGATGACCCCCCGGGTCCGATCCGCCGACCGCTTCCCATCGCTCATCCTCACACCGTAGGTCAACAGGTGTTGACTTGGCCAGCTCGTGCGATCGTGAGAGGTGGGGAGGGGGCCGGGATGGGCGCCGACGTGATCGTGGTGGGGGGTGGCACAGCGGGGTGCGTGCTGGCGGCCCGGCTGAGCGAGGAGGAGGCGTGTTCGGTGGTACTGGTCGAGTCCGGGCCGGACTATCCGACCCTGGACGAGTTGCCGGCCGATGTCGCCGACGCTTCCGAGCCGACGGTGGGCCACGACTGGGGGTACCAGGCTGAGGCCGACAGTCTGGACCGGCGCATCTCACTTCCGCGAGCCCGGCTGATCGGCGGCTGTTCGGCCACCAACGGCTGCTTCGCACTGCGCGGCGCGCCGGCTGACTACGACCGCTGGCACGAGTTGGGAAACCCCGGATGGAGCTTCGCGGAGGTACTGCCGTTCTTCCGGCGGTTGGAGTCCGACCTGGACTTCGCCGATCAGTGGCATGGGGCCGACGGCCCGATCCCGATCCGCCGCCACCCCGTCGACGAGCTCAACCCGATCCAGCGGGCCTTCATCGATGCCGCGGTCCAGGCCGGACACGCGTACGTCGCGGACCACAACCGGCCAGGCGCGCTCGGCGTCGGACCGACACCACGCAACGTCCGCGACGGCCTGCGGATGAGCACTGCCGTCGCCTACCTCTCGGCCGCCCGGCATCGCCCGAATCTCACGATCCGCTCCGGCGTGACGATCGGATGGGTGCGGATCGCCGACGGAGTCGCTGTCGGCGTACGGTCCACAACCGGCGAACTGATCGAGGCCGACCGGGTCGTTCTGGCGGCCGGCAGCTACGCCAGCCCGGCGATCCTGGCCCGCTCGGGCATCGGGTCCGCGGCTCGGCTGTCCCGTCTCGGCATCGATGTCGTGGCTGATCTTCCGGCGGTCGGCGAGCACCTGATCGACCACCCGATCGTCGCGGTCGACCTACCCACCAGACCCGCCGACGGTCCGCGGTTCCAGGCGATCGCCACCCTGGCCCCGACGTCCGCAGGTCCGCCGGACCTGCATCTGTTCACCGCCGGACCGTTCCCTGTCGAGCGCGACGTCAGCGAGGCCGGCGCGGTGTTCGGCATCGTCGCCGGGCTGATCGCGCCGCGGTCGCGGGGATCGGTACGCCTCCGGAGCGCCGACCCCGACGATCCACCGCTCATCGACGTCGCCCATCTCCGCCACCCCGATGACCTCGCCCGGATGGTCGAGGCGATCGTCGAGGCCCGGCGGATCGCCCGCACCGAGCCACTCGCCGCCCTCGTCACCGGCGCCGAACTGGCGCCCGGACCGACCGTTGCCGACGACGACCACACCGCGATCGCCGACTCCGTCCGCGCCCGCGTCGCGTCGTACCACCACCCGGTCGGCACCTGCCGGATGGGTCCCGACCCTGACCACGACGCGGTGGTGGACGCCCAGGGCCGCGTCTACGGCGTCGACCGCCTCTGGGTCGCCGACGCCTCGGTGATGCCGGCCATCCCCGCCGCCGGCACCAATCTCCCCACCATCATGCTCGCCGAGCGAATCTCCACCTGGCTGCGCACTCCGTCTGGAACACCGTAGGTCAACGAGTGTTGACTTGGCTGGTTCACCCTGCCTACAGTGAAGTCAACAAGCGTTGGCCAACAGGCGTTGACCGGGAAGGGGTGGTCGGGATGATTCCGGAGAAGACCGAGGTGCTGGTGGTGGGGGCCGGGCCGGTGGGGCTGGCGGTGGCGGTCTCGCTGGCCGGGCATGGTCGGCAGGTGACGGTGGTCGATCGGCAGGCGGCGGGAGCGAACACCTCGCGTGCCTCCGTGGTGCACCCGCGGACGCTGGAGTTGCTGGAGCGGATCGGGGTCAGCGAGCGGCTGACCGAGCTCGGCATCCACGTCGAGCAGTTCAACATCGCCGACGGCGACCGGACGCTCGTCCCGGTCCGCTTCGACAAGCTGCCGACGGAGTACCCGTATGTCCTGATGATCCCGCAGAACGTCACCGAGCAGGTCCTGCTCGAGCGGCTGGCCGAGCTCGGTGGCACGGTCCATCGTCCGTACGTCGCCACCGGGGTACAGCAGAGCGTGGACGGTGCCGAGGTCTCGTTGGAGTCGGGTGAGGTGATCAAGGCGCAGTACGTCGTGGCCGCCGATGGGATGAACAGCCGGATGCGTGATCTGGCCGGGCTCGGATTCGACGGTGCTGAGGCGTTGCCGCTGAACTTCACGCTGGTGGATGTGCGCGTGGAGAGTGGGCTGCCGGCTGACGAAGTACTGCTGTACTTCTCGAAGTCGGGCATGCTGGTGGCGGCGCCGTTGCCGGATGGGACTTTTCGGTTGGTTGCTGAGGTCGAGGAGGCGCCGGAGCATCCGGATGTCGCCTATGCGCAGCGGTTGCTCAACGCTCGCGGGCCGCAGGAGGAGAGTGCGAGGGTCACCGAGGTGGTCTGGGGTTCGCGCTTCCGGATCCATGAGCGGGTGGCCGATCGGTATCGCGAAGGGCGGGTCGTACTGGCCGGCGACGCGGCCCACACCCACAGCCCAGCAGGCGGCCAAGGTATGAACCTCGGCCTCCGCGACGCCGTCGTCCTGGGCGATGCCCTCGCCGACGCCCTGACCACCGGCGACGAATCCAAGCTCGACGACTACGCCAAAGCCAGCCGCGAAGAAGCAGTCCGGGTAGTAGCACTCGCCCACCGCCTGACCCGCCTGGCAACAGCACCGACAGCGCTGAGGCCGGCCCGCAATGCAGGCCTCCACCTGCTGTCCCACCTGCCCGCCTTCCGGCGTGGGCTCGCAGAACAACTCGCCGCCATCGGCCCCCGCTAACCCACCTCCCGCGCCTCCTCACCCACCACCTGCTGCCGCCCCCACACCCCACCCGCGCACCGCGCGGAGCGCGGTGCGCGGGTTTCCCCGCTCTTCTCCGGGAACTGCTTCCACCTGCCCACCTCGGAGCCCTACCCTCCAGTTACCCATTGCAACAACCTCACTACTGGAGGTCACCGTGTTCCATCCCGCCCGATGGCACCGACTTGTCCCCCTCGCGATCGCGGCTGCCGTGGTCGTCGGCGCCGGTAGCCATGTCCAGGCTGTCGCGCCACCCGACCGCAAGGTGCAGGCCTACGAGAAGGCCGAGCTGATCCAGCTGCTCCGGATCAACACCCCGACGACGGCCGATCGCAAGCGACTGAACACCCTGGATCTCGACCTGGCCGAGTCGGCAGGCAAGAACTACGTCGACGTGGTTGCCTATGGCAACCAGGATCGGCGGCTGCTGAAGCTGGCCGGCTTCACCTGGTCGGTGCTCGAGGACGATCTGGTCGGCGCCGACCAGGAACGCGAGCGCGCGGACGCGGCGTACGCGAAGGCGGTGAAGACGCGCGCCATCCTCGCCACCTTGCCGAGCGGGCGTACGGCGTACCGGCAACTGGCCGACTACAACAACGACCTGGCCTCGCTGGCGTCGCAGTACCCGACGAAGGTCAAGCCGATCACGCTGAAGAACACCTCGCTGGAAGGCCGTACGGTCCGCGGCATCGAGATCAGCCGCGACGTCAACGTGAGCAACGGCAAGCCGGTGTTCATCATGATGGGCCTGCACCACGCGCGCGAGTGGCCGTCGGGTGAGCTGACGATGGAGTTCGCCTACGACCTGCTGAAGAACGACGGTGTGGTGCCGCGGATCACCAACATCCTGGACAAGGCGCGGATCGTCATCGTCCCGGTGGTGAACCCCGACGGCTTCAACCTGAGCCGCACCCTCGGCTACGAGATGAAGCGGAAGAACTGCCGCGTCACCAACGGCCAGATCCCGACCACCGGCCAATGCGGGCAGTCGTCCAACCAGTCGCGCGGCACCGACCTGAACCGCAACTACGCCGGCTTCTGGGGCGGCCCGGGCGCGTCGACCAGCCTCACCTCGGAGACGTACCGGGGTGCGAGCGCCTTCAGCGAGCCGGAGTCACGCAACATCCAGTCGCTCGTCTCGTCGTACCAGGCGACGACCCTGATCACGAACCACACCTACTCCAACCTGGTACTACGTGAGCCCGGGTACGCCGGTGCCGGCAACACCCCGGACGAGGCGCTCTACAAGTCGCTCGGCGACCAGATGGCGGCCCAGAACGGCTACGACAGCCAATTCGGCTACGAGCTCTACGACACAACCGGTACCACCGAAGACTGGTCGTACTACGCGACCGGCGGACTCGGTTTCACCTTCGAGCACGGCGCGAGCAGCTTCCACCCGGCGTTCAGCAACATCGCCAACTTCTATTTCGGCTCGGGAAGCACCGCAGGCAAGGGAAACCGCGAGGCCTACCTGATCGCTGCCGAGAGCACGATCAACCCGGCCCGGCACTCGATCATCACCGGTACCGGCCCAGCCGGCGCGGTCCTGCGGCTGAAGAAGTCGTTCAACACCAAGACCTGGAACGGCACTCTCATCCCGGACGTGCTCGACACCACGATGACGGTGCCCGCGAGTGGCACGTACACGTACCACGCCAACCCGTCGACGCGGCCGATCACCGTCCAGCAAGGCGGTACGGAGTCGTGGACGCTGACCTGTGAGCGCCCGACCGGTCAGGTGCTGGAGACCCGCGCGATCACAGTGGCCCGGGGAGCGTCCGTCACGGCGAACCTCACCACCTGCGCGGCGGCCTTCTAGCCGGCGGTCGACTCGCGAATCTGCAAGGTGTAGGGAACGGTGAGGTCGCGGCGGTCGACCTCACCGGTTCCCGCGATCCGGTCCAGCAGCAGCGCTACGGCGTTCTCGGCGAGCCAGTCCTTGTCCGCCGAGATCGTCGTCAGCGACGGTGAGTGGTAACGGCCGTCCTCGATGTCGTCGAAGCCGACCACCGCGACGTCCCCGGGCACCGACAGCCCGGCGTCGGCGAGCGAGCGCAAGGCGCCGAGCGCGAGCGAATCGTTGAAGCAGAACACGGCATCAGGCCGGTCGGGCAGCGCGAGCAGTTCGCGCATCGCCGCGGCACCGTCCTCCCGGTGGTACCCCGTGCCGGCCAGCTCCAGCGCGGGATCGAGCGGCAGGCCCGCCGCCTTCAGCGCCTTGCGGTAGCCCTTCCGCCGTACGGCACCCGTCCCCGCGCCGCCGCCGACCCCGATCGCGGCGATCCGGTGGCGGCCGATCGAGATCAGGTGCGTGGTTGCGTCGAAGGACGCCTGGACCGAGTCGACCGCGACGTGGTCGAGGGTGCCGCCCGCATGGCGCTCGCCGAGCAGGACGAGCGGTTTCGCGTTCGCGGCGAGCTCGATCTTGGCCGGGGCGGTGGTGATCGGCGAGAAGATGATGCCGTCGATCAGTTGGCCACGCATACCGTCGAGGACCAGCTTCTCGGCGGCCGGTTCACCCTCGGTCTGGTCGATCAGGACGGTGATGCCGCGCTTTTTGGCCGCCCGGCTGATGGCTGCGCCCAGCTCAGCGAAGTACGGGGAGGCCATCTCCGGGATGGCCAGCGCGATGAAGTCGGAGCGGCCCTTGCGCAGCGAGCGGGCGCTGACGTTCGGGGTGTAGTCGAGTGCCTCGATCGCGGCCTCGACCTTGGCCCGGGTCTGCGCGGTGATGTGCGGGTAGTCGTTGATGACGTTGGAGACCGTCTTCACCGACACCCCGGCGCGTGCCGCCACATCGCTCAGCCTGGTCGCCATCCGTCATCCCTTCGCCCAACTGTTGCCTGAGTGTGCCATGGCCTCGGACGGCCAGGCCTTTACAGCGGATGTCAATCGTTGTAAAAACTCAGGTTAATCGATGTAAAGATCTCTCTGGAGGATCTGTGGCTCGTCTTGCGGTCGACCCCGCGTTCGTTGTCGGCGCCCTGGACCGGCGGCTGTTCGGCTCGTTCGTCGAGCACATGGGGCGCTGTGTCTACACCGGGATCTACGAACCCGGCCATGCCAGCGCGGACCCGGACGGGTTCCGCGAGGACGTGCTCGCGCTGGTGCGCGAGCTGGGCGTGACCGCGGTCCGCTACCCGGGCGGGAACTTCGTCTCCAACTACCGCTGGGAGGACGGCGTCGGCCCGAAGGACCAGCGGCCGCGCCGGCTCGATCTCGCCTGGCGTGCGGTCGAGCCGAACCAGTTCGGCACCGACGAGTTCGTCGCCTGGTCCCGCAAGGCAGGCGTCGACCCGATCTGGGCGGTCAACCTCGGCACCCGCGGCATCGCCGAGGCGGTCGAGCTGCTCGAGTACTGCAACCTCCCAGCCGGTACGGCGACCGCCGACCGCCGCGTGGCCAACGGTGCTCCCGAGCCGCACGGCATCAAGGTGTGGTGCCTGGGCAACGAGATGGACGGCCCCTGGCAGATCGGCCACAAGACCGCCGAGGAGTACGCCCGGCTGGCCGAGGAGACGGCGAACGCGATGCGCCGGGTCGATCCAGGCATCGAGTTCGTCGCCTGTGGATCGAGCAACCGGCACATGCCGACCTTCGGTGACTGGGAACGCACCGTGCTGGAGCGCACCTACGACCTGGTCGACCACATCAGCCTGCACGCGTACTACGAGCCGAAGGACGGCGACCAGCAGAGCTTCCTCGCGGCCGCCGAGGACATGGACCGGTTCATCGACTCGGTCGTCGCGACCGCGGACCACGTGAAGGCGCTCAAGCGCAGCGACAAGGAGATCACCTTGTCGTTCGACGAGTGGAACGTCTGGTACCAGGCGCGCTTCCCCGGCGAGCTCGGGCTGGACGTCCGCGAGGTCGGCCCGCTGATCGAGGACACCTACACCGTCGACGACGCGGTGGTGGTCGGCAGCCTGCTGATCACCCTGCTCCGGCACGCCGACCGAGTGAAGATCGCTTGCCTGGCGCAACTGGTCAACGTGATCGGCCCGATCCGGACCGAGCCGGACGGCCGCGCCTGGCGGCAGTCGACCTTCCACCCGTTCGCGCTGACCGCGAAGCACGCGGGTTCGACGGTACTCCGCACAGAGGTGGCCGGCCCGGACATCGAAACGGCGGCGTACGGGCGGGTACCGGCTCTGTGGAGCACAGCGACGTACGAGGAGTCCACCGGCGAAGTGGTGCTCTTCGTGGTGAATCGAAGCGAGACCGACAAGGTCGACCTGGAGGTGCCACTGCAGCCCGGTCTGCGAGTGGTCGAGCACCTCGCCCTGTACGACGACGACCGGAGTGCGGTCAACACCGCCGAGGACCCCGACCGGGTGGTGCCGCGACGCGTCGACGGCACCGAGGTCATCAACGACAGCTGTACGGCCACGTTGCCCCCTGCGTCGTGGCACATGATCAGGCTCTCCCCTGGAGGTACACGGTGAACACCATCAACCGGCGAATGATGCTGGGCGGAATCGGCGCTCTGGGGGCGGCCGGCGTCCTGACCGCCTGCGGTTCCGGCTCGGCGGGCAAGCCCGGCGCGGCCGCGCCCGCGACCGGCGACGGCGGCGCGAAGGGGTACGAAGGCCCGAACGTCGAGCTCGACTTCTGGAACGGGTTCACCGGTGGTGACGGCCCGTTCATGCGCAAGATCGTCGACGCGTTCAACGCCGAGCACGCGAACATCAAGGTCAAGATGACCGTGATGCAGTGGGCCGACTACTACACCAAGCTGCCCACCGCCGTCAGCAGCGGCCGGGGTCCCGCGGTCGCGATCATGCACGTCGACTCGCTCGCCACCAACGCCGCCCGCAACGTGATCGAGCCGCTCGACGACGTGGCGAAGGCGCTGGACCTCAAGCAGGAGGACTTCGCCGACGTCGTGTGGAAGGCCGGTGAGTACAACGGGAAGCGGTACGGCATCCCGCTGGACATGCACCCGCTGGGCTTCTTCTACAACAAGACGCTGATGTCGCAGGCCGGTCTGGATCCAGCCAAGCCGCCCGCGACCGCGGACGAGTACATGGCCGCGCTGGAGGCCCTGAAGGGCAAGGGGATCCAGGGGCACTGGGCGACGCCGTTCCAGTTCACCGGCGTGATGAGCGTGCAGTCGCTGCTCTGGCAGTTCGGCGGCGAGCTGTTCAACGCTGACTCGAGCAAGACCACCTGGGCCGAGGAGCCCGGCGTCAAGGCGCTGACCTGGTTCACCGACCTGGTGAAGAAGGGCTACAGCCCGAAGAACGTCGCGCAGGACGCGGACAACATCGCGGTGATGAACGGCAAGAACGCGTTCGTCTGGAACGGCATCTGGAACATCAACACCTTCAAGGAGAAGAAGGGCCTGGAGTGGGGGGTCGCGGCGATCCCGAACATCGGCGGCAAGCCGGCCGCCTGGTCCGGCTCGCACCAGTTCTGCCTGCCGAAGCTGAAGACGCCCGACGCCAACAAGTCCGCGGCGGCCCGGGTCTTCGTGAACTACGTCAGCCAGAAGTCCATCGAGTGGGCGAAGGGCGGTCAGGTGCCGGCCCGCAAGCAGGTCCGCGAATCGGCCGAGTTCAAGGCGCTGCCCGAGCAGTCCGCGCTCGCGACCCAGGTCAACGACCTGCACTTCCCGCCACCGGTGCCGGGCATCGGCGACGCGCTGGCTGAGCTCAACAAGGCGGTCAACGAGGCCGTACTGCTGAAGACCGAGCCCGCCAAGGCGTTGTCGGACGCGGCCGGCCGCTCCGACAAGATCCTGGAGGCCAACCGCAAGAAGTACGGGGCATGAGGGGATACGGCCGGGCTACGCCGTACCTCTTCCTGGCGCCGTATCTCGCGCTGTTCTTGTTGTTCGTCGTCGGTCCGGCGATCTTCGGCCTGTGGATGAGCCTGCACGACTGGGACTTCCAGTTGCCGGGCAAGCCGTTCGTCGGGTTGCAGAACTACAAGGACCTGTTCGACTCGCAGTCGACCACCGCCGAGCCGTTCTGGCACGGGATGCGGGCGACGGCGATCTTCACGCTCGCGTCGGTGCCGTTCCTGGTGACGTTGCCGCTCGGGCTGGCGGTCGTGCTCAATCGGCGGTTCCCCGGCCGGACGTTCTTCCGGGCGGTGTTCTTCGCGCCGTACGTGCTCGGAGTCGCCGTGGTCGGGCTGATGTTCCGGTACATCCTGGACACCAGCTTCGGCGTGCTGAACGCGTTCCTCGGCCTGTTCGGGATCGGCGAGATCGGATGGACCACCGAGCAGCCGTGGGCGTTCGCGTCGCTGGTCGGGATGACGGTGTGGTGGACGATCGGCTTCAACGCGATCATCTACCTGGCCGGCCTGCAGGACATCCCGGCCGATCAGTACGAGGCCGCGGAACTCGACGGAGCCAACCGCTGGCAGGCGTTCCGGCACATCACCGTGCCGGGACTGCGGCCGGTCGTCACGTTCGTCGTCACGATCACGATCCTTGCCTCCGCCAACATGTTCGGGCAGGCCCTGTTGGTGACGCAGGGCGGTCCGGGTGACACCACCCGGACCGCGTTGATGGTGATCGCGGACACCGGGCTGGCGCAGTTCCGGATGGGCCAGGCGACGGCGATGAGCTACGTGCTCGCGGCCTGTCTGGCGATCGTCTCGCTGATCAACTTCGCGCTGCTGAGGGAGAAGAAGTCATGAGGCGGCGCAGGTCCCCCGGTTTCTGGGTACTGATCGGGCTGCTGACACTGGTGTTCGTCGCGCCCCTGCTGTGGATGCTGCTCACTTCTTTCAAGACGATCGGTGAGTCCCAGCAAGCTCCGCCGACGATCATCCCGACGGACCCGACCGGGCGCGCGTACGGCGAGGTCCTCACGACCGGCGGGCAGAACCCGGTACTGCGCTGGTTCATCAACTCGCTCGTCGCGGCGACTCTGCATTCCGGGCTGGTCGTGCTGGTCGCGTCGATGGCCGGCTACGCGCTGGCCCGGATGGAGTTCCGCTTCAAGAAGCCCATCTTCGCCGTCATCCTGGCGACCCTGTTCGTGCCGGGTTTCGTCTTCCTGATGCCGAACTACCTGCTGATGGACAAGCTGGCCTGGCTGGACACGCTCTGGGCGCTCGTCGTCCCGGGCGCGGCCGGCGCCTTCGGGGTGTTCTTCATGCGGCAGTTCTTCCTCGCGCTGCCGCGTGAACTCGAAGAGGTGGCGATGATCGACGGCGCGAACGCCTGGACGGTCTTCACCCGGATCATCCTGCCGAACGCGAAACCCGCGCTGGCCACGCTGACCGTGCTGTCCTTCCTGGCCAACTGGAACGACTTCATCTGGCCGCTCTACGTGCTCTTCTCGCCCGAGCGGCTGACCCTGCCGGCCGGGCTGAAGCTGCTGCAGGGCGCCTACACCACCGACTATCCGGTGATCCTGACCGGCGCGACCGTCGCGTCCGTCCCGGTCCTGATCCTCTACGTCTTCGTCCAGCGCTACGTCATCGAAGGTGTCGCCCGCAGCGGCATCAAAGGCTGACTTCCACCAGAGGGGAACCCCGCCCGTGCCTCCTAGACGCTTGTTCGCAGCGGCACTCGCTGTCGCCGCGGTTGCCACCGGTACCACGGCCGCCGTCGCCGCACCCCCGCCCGCTCCCGTGACCACGCTCAACGACATCTCGAAGCCCTTCGCCGACACGTTCGCCGACCCGTCGATCATCCAGGGCCGCGACGGCTACTGGTACGCGTACGCCACCTCCGACCCACTCGTCGCCAACGGCCCGTTCGGCCTGATGCACATGGCCAGGACCAAGGACTTCGGCTCCTGGGAGTACCTCGGCACCGTCTTCAACGACAGCACCAAACCGGCCTGGGCCGCACCTGGCTCGTTCTTCTGGGCGCCGGACATCCGGTACTTCGGCGGCCGGTACGTCATGTACTTCACCGTCACCGACACACTCGCCAACCCGGGTGGCGATCCGGGGATCGGCGTGGCCACCGCCCCGACTCCCGCCGGTCCCTGGACTGCCACCGACGGCCCGGTCGTCGCGCCCAAGCCGGACGGCAACGGCGGCTACTTCGGCACCATCGACCCGGCGATGCTCACCGCGGCCGACGGCAAGCGCTACCTCTACACGGGTGGCTTCTACGGCGGACTCTCCGTCACCGAGCTCACCCCCGACGGGCTGCACTCGGTCGGTACACCCACCCAGGTGACCGTCGGCGACCGCTACGAGGGCTCGTACGTCGTGTACCGCGACGGCTGGTACTACCTGATGGGCTCGTCCAGCAACTGCTGCGCCGGCCCGACCACCGGGTACTCCGTCTTCGCCGGCCGCTCCAAGTCGCCGCGCGGCCCGTTCCTGGACGCCGACGGGGTGTCGATGAACGAGTCGCGGGTCGGCGGCACGACCGTGATCACCCAGAACGGCAACAAGTGGATCGGTCCGGGCCATCACGCCTTCATCACCGACGCGGCCGGGCAGGACCACATCGTCTACCACGCGATCGACCGCAGTACGCCGTGGCTGACCGACCCGTTCGGGATCAACCGCCGCCCGATGCTGATCGACGACATCGACTGGATCGACGGCTGGCCGCGCACGCGGGCCGGTGCCGGTCCGTCCGACACCCCGCAGCCTGCTCCGACGACGGGCTCGGCGCTGGGGATCGACTCCACCGACCCGGCGGGCGGTCTACGGGGTGCGACCAAGCTGGCTGGTGACTCGCTTAGTGGGCCTACTGCATCCATCCGTGGGGCTGCGACGACGCGACAGTCCGCGCCCGCTGGCTCGGTGCGGGTCGAGGCCAACGTCAAGCTCGGCAACAGCTTCACCACCGTGGTGGGCGGCGGGGCCGTCGTGGTCACGGTTGGCGCTAGCAAGGTCAGCATCGTGGCCGGCGGGCGGACAGCGAGTGCTCCGTTGCCGGCCGACTTCGATCGGTCCCAGTGGAACAACCTCATCGTCGAGGTCTCCGGAAGCAAGGTGACTGCGCGGGTCAACGACGCTGGACTCGGCGACCTCTACGCGGAGGCGCAACTCGACGTACGGGGGCTGAAGGTCCGGTCGGCTCCGGTGAGTTGGCTGGGGACGGCGGAGGTCGACAACCTGACCGTGCGCCGCGCGGCCGAGCCGGTACGCCGGGCTGCCGCAGTACCGGTTGCCGGGAAGCTGCTCGCCGCCGACGAGTTCAATGGAGCACTCGGTGACCAGTGGTCGTGGGTGCGGCCGGACGCGAAGGCTGTCGTTGCTAACGGCAACTTGTCATGGCCGTTGCAGAACACCGATCTGGTCGGTGGCGGCAACAACGCCGGGCTGCTCTTCCACCAGACGCCGGCCGGGAACAGCTGGATCGCGGAGACGAAGCTGCACCTCGACCTCGGTGAGGGCGACATCCGCAACTACCAGCAGGCCGGGATGATCGCGTATCTGAACGACGACGACTTCGCGCGGCTCGGCGACGTGTCGATCTGGCGGACGCGGCAGACCGAGTTCGGGCGCGAGTTGGTGGCGCGGCCTTCCGACGGTGCGACCAGCTACGGCGGCGCGGCGATCGGGCGATCGGCGCCGACCATGTGGATGCGGCTGGCGTACCACCGCAACGCGGCCGGGGAGCACGTGTACCGGGCGGGGACCAGTACCGACGGGAAGAAGTGGACCTGGGGCGCGTCCTGGGTGCTGCCGGCCGGGGTGACGCCGAAGCTGGGGCTGTACGCGCATGGCGACCAGACCGGTTCCAACCCGCCGCCGGTGGCCACGTTCGACTACTTGCGGTTCTACGCGAGCAAGTGATGCCGCGCTGGCCGGGGTTGCTGCTGCTGGTCGTACTGGCGGCGGGGTGCAGCAACCCCGGCAGTGCTCCTTCTGAAGGGACGACGATGGGCTTCACCAACCCGGTGTACGACGGCAACTTCGCGGATCCGCAGGTGATCGCGGTCGGCTCGGAGTACTACGCGTTCGCGACGAACGGGCCACTGGGCAACATCCAGACGCTGACGTCGACCGACCTGGTGTCTTGGGATCAGGTGGGTGATGCGTTGCCGTCGCTCCCCGGGTGGACGTCTCCGGGGAAGGTCTGGGCGCCGGAGGTCGCAGTACACGGAACCGACCGTTTCGTCATGTATTACACGACTTCCGACGATGCGTCGGGCCGACAATGCGTGGGCGTCGCGGTGGCCGCCACAGCCAAAGGTCCATATGTCGACAAATCGAGTAAACCGTTGATCTGTCAGGTGGACGAGGGTGGTTCGATCGACGCGAGCCCGTTCCAGGACTCGAGCGGGCGGCGCTGGCTCTACTGGAAGAACGACGGCAACGCGATCGGCGTCGACACCTGGATCTACGTCTCCAAGCTCTCGCCCGACGGGCTGACGCTGGTCGGCGGGACGACTCGGCTGATCAAGCAGACGCTGCCGTGGGAGGGCAACCTGGTCGAGGCGCCGTATGTTGTCGAGCGCAACGGCAAGTTCCATCTGTTCTACTCGGCCAATGCCTACGACAAGGCGGAGTACGCCGTCGGCCACGCGCTGTGCGAAACCCCGGCCGGCCCCTGTGTGAAGTCGGGCGATCCCATCCTCACCACCTCGTCCGATGCCGCCGGTCCCGGCCACAACATGGTGCTGGTCAAAGACGACCGCTACTGGTTCGTCTATCACGCGTGGGATCCGGCGCTGGTCGGCGTCGACCCGCCCGGCCGCACGATGTGGCTGTCCGAGCTCACCTGGGACGGTGACGAACCCGTCGTCCAGTCGCCACAGAAGCGCAATCCGGCAACGCCCTAACCTTTCTGGTCCGCACCGCATCTAGAGGTATGAAAGCGATAGACGCGATGACGACCTCCAAGGGGACGAAACTGTGACTGGACGAAAGCTCTTCCGTACCGGGCTGGCGCTGGCCGGCGTGGCCGCGCTGGCCACCGCGGCGCTGGCGGCACCCGCGCAGGCGGCGACCACCTCCGCGACGGGCACATCTGCGGCCTGCTTCGCCAGCGTGGGTTCCGCCACGCTGGCCCATGGCCAGACAACCAGTTCGGTCAGTGGCACGCCGCCGGTCAAGAGTCAGGTCCGGACCACCCACGACGTGTACGACCAGCCGGCCAAGCTGCAGTTCACCACCGGGTACATCAGTGAGCCGAACATCTCGGGGCTCGACGTCTCCGGCTACTTCGTCCAGGCCGGCGGCCTCTACGCGCACTCGTTCAGCACGGACGGTACCGGCGAGATCGATCCGAGCGCCCCGAACAACGTCGAGCTGGTCGGCGGTGGCTGGGCGAACTTCAAGTCGCTCGAGACCTCGGTGTACGACTCGGGCAGCACCCAGCGGCACACGGCGTACGGGCTGCGGAACGATGGCACGCTGCTGCGCTGGACCACGGGCACGACCTGGCGCTCGACCGGTTCCACGGCCGGCTTCGGTTCGGTCAAGTCGATGGCACTCATCGCCAAGACCGCCAGCTACGACATGTTCCTGGCCAACCTCAGCGGCGGTGCGCTGTACACGATCAAGATCCCGACCACCGTGCCGATGAAGACGATCGTCACCAAGATCCGCCCCTCCGGCTGGTCGAGCTTCGAGAAGCTGATCGCCAACAAGTGCGGCGCCTCGGGCACCCTGCTGCTGGGCATCGACAAGGACACCAAGACCGGCTACACCTACGCGATCAGCCACGCCAACGGCGCGGCCACGGTCATCCAGTCCCTGGGCAAGGTCAACGGCACCTTCCCCGACGCGGTGAACTTCCGCTGGGGCGTCGTCCCGGACCTGGATCCCCTCACCGGCGGCTGAGCTGCACCATCGGGCAGTGCTTCTAACCTTCCCAGTCGGCATCGCATCTAGCCGTGTGAAAGCGACAGATGCGATGCCGACCTCCAAGGGGACGAAGCTGTGACTGGACGAAGACTTTTCCGTGCCGGGCTGGCGCTGGCCGGTGTGGCCACGTTGATCACCGCGGCATTGGCGACACCCACGCAGGCGGCGACGACGTCCGCGACAGGAACGACCGAGGCCTGCTGGCTGAACGCCGGGGCCATCACCGCGGCCGGTGCACAGACCAAGGATCCGGTCAGTGGAACGCCGCCGGTCAAGCGTCAGATCTACTACACCCCAGGGGCGTACCAGCCGGGCAAGGTGCGCGTCGCCGCCGGCTTCGTCTGGGAACCGACCATCGAGGGCGCAGACATCGACGGCTTCGTACTCGAAGGCGACAGCCTCTACGGGATCGGCTTCGAGGTGGCGCCGACCGGCGAGATCGATCCCACCTACCCGCCCAGGCGGACGCGAATCGGTGGCGGTTGGAGCAACTACACAGCGCTCGAGATCTCGGAGTACGAGGTCGTGAAGGACAGGGTCTATCGCAGCACGGCGTACGGACTGCGCAACGACGGCACACTGTTCCGCTGGAACACCTCGGACGGGCCCTGGCGCCGGACCGGTTCCGCGCCGGGCTTCGGGGCGGTCAAGTCGATGGCGCTGATCGGCAAGACCGCGACGTACGACATGTTCCTGGCCAACCTCCGCGGTGGTGCTCTGTACACGATCAAGATCCCGCTCAGCACGCCGATGAAGCCGGTTGTCACCAAGGTCCGGCCGTCGGGCTGGGGCGGTTTCGAGAAGCTGATCGCCGACAAGTGCGGCAACTCGGGCACCCTCCTGCTGGCCATCGACAACGACACCAAGTCCGGCTACACCTACGCGATGTCGCACGCCAACGGCGCGGCCACGGTCATCCAGAACCTCGGCAAGGTCAACAGCACCTTCCCCGACGCGGTGAACTTCCGCTGGGCCAACATCCCCCGGGGTGATCCCCTCAACGGCGGCTGAGGACTTCGCAGAGGATCGTCAGGGCCTGGTGGAAGTTTTCGTCGGTGGGGGTGGCGTAGCCGATCACCAGGCCTGGGGGGCCGGAGATGGAGCGGCGGTAGTCGGACAGGGGCGCGACGACTACCCCGGCTGCCCTGGCCGCCGCGGCGATGGCCAGGTCGTCTGCTCCTGGGGGGAGGAGCAGGGTGATGTGGAGGCCCGCGTCCTGGCCGATGATCTGGCCGTATGGCTCCAGGACGGCGCAGGTGTGGTTGCGGCGTTCGGAGTACAGGCGTTTCGATCGGCGGATGACCTGGTCGAGGTAGCCGTCGCGGAGCATCGCCAGGAAGGCGACCTGGATCGGCCAGGCGGGCCAGTCGCTGGCCTCCTCCCGGTACGCCGACAGCCGGTCGACCGTCTCGGCGGAGGCCACCAGCCAGCCCAGTCGCAGCGACGGGCTGATCAGCTTCGACAGCGTGCCCAGGTGGACCACGCGATCGAGGTCGAGCTGGGCGAGTGCGGGCAGCGGCGCGACGTCGTACCGGAACTCGCTGTCGTAGTCGTCCTCGATCAGCGTCGCCCCGGTCCGCCGGGCCCACCGGATCAACTCGTTGCGTCGGGCAACGGGTAGCCGGCCGCCGAGCGGGTACTGATGCGATGGCGTGACATAGACGGCCGCCAGGTCCGAGTCGAGCTCGGAGACCACCAGACCGTCCTCGTCGACCGGGATGTCGACCACCTCGAGCCCGTGCTGCCGCGCGGTGATCGCCGCGCTGAGGTAGCCCGGGTCCTCGACGGCGAAGCGCTCACCCGGCCGGCCGCGAACGGTCAGCAAGAGGTGGAGCCCATGCATGGTGCCGTTGGTGATCATCACGTTCTCGGGTCCGCAGGAGATGCCGCGAACCCGACCGACGTGCTCGACCAGCGCGGCCCGTAGCTCCGGCAGGCCTGCGGGGTGGTCGTAGCCACGGGCAGGTGGTTGCGCCGCCACCTCTCGCCAAGCGCGCTTCCAGCCGGCGTCGGACGTCGGGCCGACGTAGGGGATGCCGGGGCGGAGCGTGAGGAGCTCCTCGTCGGCAGGCCGGGTCGGCCGCGCCCGCGGACGTCGTACCGGCTGCAGCGGTACTACGTCTGCCACGTAGGTCCCCGACCCGGTACGCCCCGCTATCCACCCCTCGGCGTGCAGCTGGTCGTACGCCGCTTGCGCCACCGAACGCGACACGGAAAGGTCCTTCGCCAGGTCCCGGGTCGACGGCAGCCGATGACCTGCCTGCAGGCGCCCGTCGCGAATGGCCGCGCGGAACTGCTCGGCCAACTGCAGGTGCAGCGGGCCGGTGCCGTCGCGGCTCAGCACGAGCGGGAGCGAGCTCTGCAAGTGGACTACCTGACTCGGGCGGGAATGGACCGTGCCAGCATGCCACTGAGCCGCCAAGCTGGAAACATGACCACCACACCGCTCTCCCCGACAACCCGGACGAAGCTGCGCCGGGAGAAGGAACGCGCCGCGACCGAACGCAGCGCTCTGCGTGAAGTCCTGCTCGACGGCATGTTCTGCCACCTCGGCGTCGTCGTCGACGGAACGCCGCTCGTCCTGCCCACCGCCTACGGGGTCGATTTCGACGCCGGCGCCGACGGCACCCTCTACCTGCACGGCTCGGTGGCCGCTCGCAGCGTGGTCGCCTCGCCGGACCAGACGATCTGCGTCACGATCACCCACACCGACGGCCTGGTGCTCGCCCGGTCCGCCTTCCACCACTCGGTGAACTACCGCTCGGCGGTCATCTTCGGCGTCCCCCGGTTGCTCACAGACGCCGACGAGAAGCTGCACGGGCTGAACCGGATCGTCGACCACCTGGTCCCCGGCCGCTCCACCGAGGTCCGCCCGCCGAACCGCAAGGAGCTGGCCAAGACCTCGGTGCTGGCGCTCTCCCTCACCGAGGCCTCGGTCAAGTCCCGCTCCGGCGCGGCGAACGACGACGAGGAAGACCTCGACCTCCCGCACTGGACCGGCTTGATCCCGCTCCGCGTGGTGGCCGGCCCGCCGATCACCAACCCGGACTGCAACGTGATGGTCCCCCGCCACATCGACTCCCGAGCCAACAACCTCGGCGCCGCGGCCCTCATCTGAGCCTTTACGGGCTGAGCGGCCGCAGCTTCCGCCGGACGACGCGGCTGGTGACCGGGCCGAGGTTGTCCAGCTCGGTCAGCAGGGTCTCGGTCAGTACTGCGAGCTGCTCGAGCGACCCCAGCGCGCGGGTGGCGCCGGCGGGGTCGATCCCATCGAGCAGCTCGATGCCGACGAATCCCGCCGAGATCGCCCTGGCCAGCCCGCCCAGATCGACCAGCGGGAGCAACGGGCTGCCGGCGAGCACCCGCTGCAGCGTCTTCTCCACCTCGACCACCCAGAGGTTGATCGCATCGGCGACCGCTGCGGCGACGACCTCGTTGCCGCGCGCACCGGCCAGCAACTGAGCCAGTACTGCGACGTTGCCCTCAGCATGCTCCGTGACGCGCACCCGGCGGCCGACCGTGAGCAGCTCGGCGAACGTACTCGCCTTGTCGAACTCGTCCCGGTACAGCGCCACCCGCTGCTCGGTACTGGTCCGGCAGGCCTCGGCGATCAGGTCGTTGACCGTGCCGAAGTGGTAGAAGACCAGCGCCTGGTTCTGGCCTGCGGCCGCGGCGATGTGCCGGGCGGACGCGCCTGCGAAGCCGAGCTCACCGATGGTCTGCAGCGCAGCGTTCAGCAGACCAGCCCTGGTGTCCTTCGCCATCACGTCTCCTTCGCCGTCGGCAGTTGCCGCGGTCCACCACCCATCCCGTCGACCAGCAACTGCAGCATCGGACGGACCACCGGCAACCTGATCGACCAGCCTAGATACGCCCATCCCGGACCACTGTGCTCAAGCCCACGGGCCACAGCAGCCAGACCGCTGGCGTGCAGGTCGTCCGGTCCCACGTACAGAGCCCGGCTCAGCCCCGCCACCGTATATCCCTCGGCAGCACGGATGGTGAGGTCCCGTGGGTTGGTGCACTCAACTAGAGCCCTCGTCTGCCGGCAAATGATGCAGGTGTCCGATAGATAGAGCGCGGCCGGTTCTGCCGCGTAGGGCGTGCGCCTGAATCGCCACGGTTTCACTTCAGCGTCATAGGCCAGCCACTGCTGTCCCAAGCGGTTTGCCAGGTCCGTGCGTTCGTGGGGGTCCGCTACGAAGCAGCTGAACGCCACTGCCCCAACAGTTGCCGCAGCCAAGGACCAGCTGTGGGTTCCTACGGCCAGCAGCGCCAGCACGAGTACTGCGGAGATCTGCATTGGGTTCGCCACGTAGGCATACGGGCCCGTGGTGACGAGGTCACTCGGTGGGTCCCACGGGTACGGCGTACCGCGGCCCCGGCTGGCGAACTCCGTCATCGCGGACAAGGCCGGTACTGCGGCCAGCGCCATCAACTGCACGACGGTCGAGCTCCGCCACAGCGGGTCGTCGACCAGGTGACTCCAGCTGCCGTCGCCACCTGCCATCACCGCCGACGGGAGTAGCCAGAGGGCTAGCCCGGTGAAGGTGAACAGTTGCAGGAGTACTCGACCTGTGAGCTGCCGCTGGTCGATGGTCCACCTGCCCAGGAGCAAGGCGGGTGGCACTCCGAGCAGGAGGGCGAGCAGTTCGCCGTACAGCCAGTGGTGGTTCAGCTGGACGAGGCTGTCGAGCCGAGGCATGAATAGGAGGTCCAGCCAGCCGCAGGCGAGCAGGACGGTCCAGATGGGCAGTCGGCGACGCAGTAGTAGCGGCACCGGTCCCCAGAGGACGGCCCAGCCGAGCCAGAGATCCAGAGGGATGCCCAGGAAGAGTCCGTCCGCCACGGTGTACCGCCACCACCCGGCGGCCATCGCAACCTTGTTGGCCAGACCTATGGCGACGAAGGCCGTCAGGAACGACAGCAGGACCGCACCGGCCGTCCTCTGGTCCGGCCGCCGCCACAGGGCGAGGGCGAGCCCGGCCGGGACGACCAGGCAGAGCCCGCGCACCAAGGCAGTCATTCTGTGCGCAGCCCGAGCGAGTCGGCGAAGTGGTCGAGGCCGGCGCCCACCATCGCGCTCTCGATCGGCCCGAAATACCAGCTCGGGTCGAGGCGGCGGGTGAACGAGAGCTCCAGCTTCACCGCCGTGTCGCCATCGGCCTGCGGAGTCAGCTGGACGACTGCTCGTTGCCAGGTGAGCCAGCGCTGCGTCTTCGACTGGTCCGAGACGACCTTGAACTCGATCCGCCGACTGTCGCGGGCGCTGACCTCGGTGACGATCGGGCCGCCCGCCATCGTGAAGGTCCACCTGATCCCGACAGCGAGCCCGTCGCCGCTCGAAGCGGTCGGGGTCGGATAGCCGCTGAACCGGAGCAGGAACGGTCTGCGCGCCGAGAAGTCCGGTCCACGCTGCAAGCTCTGCTCGACCTGCTGTGGAGACATCGCGACCACCCGCTCAGTCGTCACAGTCTGGACGGGATCGACCCGATAGGCGGTCCCTTCGAGACTGGCGAGCAGCAGGAGCGGTACGACGGCGAGCGCCGCGCGCCGCCTTTCGTCCAACCGGCGGGCCTGCCGAACGACCTCGGCGACCAGGTGCCCGACGCCGTACACGAGTGGCGAGGCCATCAGCACACAGGCGGCGCCCTCATGCAGGAAGGCCGACGTGATCAGCAGGCCGAAGGTGACGACCCGGAAGGTCAACCCGTGCAGGCTCTTGGCCGGTGGCGACAAGGCGATGATCACCGCCAGAGCCAGCGGCACCCCGACGAAGAGGGCGGCGGTGTCCAGGTGACCGGACCGGATGAGCAGAAACGGGGCGGTCACTCCGGTGAACGCGACGATGGCGAGCGCGGCAACGCGACCGCCCCAGCTCCTCGGTGGAGGAGCCGGGGCCGGTTCGGGCGCCGGGTACGGCGGTTGGGGGTCGGGCGGGTCTGCAGGCTCGACGGGCGTCATGATCGCCAGCATAGACCCAGTTTTGAGCGGTCGCTCAAAACATTCGATTTCAGGCGGCGGTGCCCTTGTTGTAGCTCTTCTGGGCCCAGAAGTAGCCGACCAGCGCGATGGCGACGCACCAGGCGACGGCCAGCCAGCCGGTGCCGCTGTCCATCGGCATTCCGAGGAGCAGGTGGCGGAGGGTGTCGATCACGGCGGTGAACGGCTGGTACTCGGCGAACCAGCGGATGCCGCTCGGCATCGCGTCCAGTGGGATGAAGGTGTTGCTGAGGAAGGGCAGCAGCAGGCTGATCGGCAGCACGATGTTGCTCGCGCCCTCGGCGGTCTTGCTGGTCAGGCCCAGCGCGATCGCGAACCAGGTCAGTGCGACAGTCAGCGCGATCAGCAGCCCGGCGGCCAGCAGCCAGTCGACGACCGACGCGTTCGGGCGGAACCCGATCAGGACGGCGAAGCCGACCACCAGGACCAGGCTGACGATCGTCAGGATCACGTTGCCCAGCACATGCCCGGTCAGCACCGCCGGCCGGAAGATCGCCATCGTCCGGAACCGGGCGACGATGCCGTCGGACACGTCCATCGCGGCGCCGACCGCGGGGGACATCGTCCCGGACGCGATCGACATCAGCAGGATGCCGGGAGTGAGGAAGTCGATGTAGTCGAAGCCGCTGCCGCCGCCGATCCCGGCCGAGAAGGTCTTGCCGAAGACCAGGCCGAACAGCAGCATCATGATGACCGGCATCCCGAGCGCACCGAGCGACAGACCGGGGTAGCGCTGGGCGTGCCGCAGGTTGCGGCGCAACATCGTGGCGGTGTCGGCCAAGGGGTGGCTCACGGTGCTCATTTGCTGCTCACTTTCTGGGCGTCAGTGCTGGTGGAGGTGCTGGTCGGTTGGCCGGTGACCGCGAAGAACACGTCATCCAGGTCAGGGGTGTGGACGGTCAGTTCGTCTACTTCGAGGGAGGCGTCGTCGAGGCGGGCCAGCAGGGAGCGCAGGGCCTGCACGCTGCCGTCGTTCGGCACCTGGAGGACCAGTGCGTCGTCATCGCGAGTGCTTGCCTGCAGTACCTGGGCAGCGAGGGCGAATTCGTCGGGTGCGTTGAACCGGAGCCGGACATGGCCGCCTGGTGCCAGTCGCTTGAGTTGCTCCGGAGTGCCCTGGGCAACCAGCTTGCCGTGGTCCAGTACTGCGATCTGGTCCGCGAGCTGGTCTGCCTCCTCCAGGTACTGCGTGGTGAGGAGGACCGTGACGCCACCGGCGACGAGCTCGCGGATGATCTGCCACATGTTGTGCCGGCTGCGCGGGTCCAGCCCGGTCGTCGGCTCGTCGAGGAAGATGATCCGTGGGTTGCCGACCAGAGTCATCGCCAGGTCGAGCCGGCGCTTCATGCCACCGGAGTACGTCATCGCCGGCTTCTTACCGGCCTCGACCAGGTCGAACTGTTCGAGCAGCTCGGCCGCCCGGCGGCGTCCTTCGGTCCGGCCGAGGTGGTACAGGTCGGCCATCATGATCAGGTTCTCGGCGCCGGTCAGCAGGCCGTCGACCGCGGAGAACTGGCCGGTGACGCCGATCGCAGCCCGGACCGACTCGGGGTCGGCGGTCAGGTCGTGCCCGGCGACCCGGATCCGGCCGGCGTCGGCGGTGATCAGGGTGGACAGGATCTGCACCACCGTGGTCTTGCCGGCGCCGTTCGGGCCGAGCAGGGAAAAGATGGTGCCTTCGGCAACATTCAGGTCGATGCCGTCGAGCACGAGATGGTCGCCGTAGGCCTTGCGCAGGCCGGTGACGTCGAGCGCCAGGGATGAGCTGTTCATGGGTCCTCGCTTGTTTTCGGGCAGGGTGAACCTGACCCAGGTGGCTTGAGAGTGTGGGAGGAGGAGATTCAGGGCGTGCGGAACCAGCCGGCCGGCCCAGGGACCGCCGCTCTGCGGGAGTGCTTCAGTTGGAGTGGATACCGCGGATCAGATGTCGAGGTCCTCCACGGTCGGCTGTTCGGCCGCGTCCTCGACCAGGGTGTAGAGGTCGGCCGGGATCAGGTCCCGGAGCTCTTCCACCGTTTCCACGATGTGGAGCGTCGACTCGCCCTGGGCCATGCTCCAGGTCTGGTTGCTGCTGAAACTGCCGATCCAGCTGCGCCAGCCGGTGGAGTCCTGCTCCTCGCCGTTGACCGTGGTCGTGTGGTCGTACAGGTTGCTCCGGTCGGCGTGCAGGACGAACTTCCCGGTCCGGCTCCGGTAGACCTTGAAGGCCTCGTAGCCGTTCTTGTTGGAGCGGCCGCCCTCGGCCAGCAGGACGCCGGAGAACCGCTGCTTGCGGCCCGTCCCGCGCCCGACCCGGACGGTGATCTCGTCGAAGCCCTCGAGTCGGCCCTCCTCCATCTCGACGAACCGCCGGAGCGCGGTCGAGATGGCCTGGGACAGGTTGCCGGCGAGTTCCTGGGCCCGCTTGTAGAGCGCCAGGTCGTCGTCGGAAACGTAGATCGTCTTGTTCGGCATGGGGTATCTCCTCCTACGTAGAACTATACGCACATCTCTACGTAGACGTCTACATATATGGCAAGATCACCGCTGTGGAGACTCCTGAGGACCGCTACGACCGCCTGACCGACCGCGTGTCCGCCCTGTACGACGAGGGCCTGCAGCCGGTCGCCCTGGATCTACTGGACGCCGCCGACCCGGACCTTGCGCCGTGGGCCGCCGAGCTCGCCCACCTGCGCGCCTGCCTGCTCGGCTCTCTCCACGAGACAACCGAAGCGCTCACGACCCTCCAGCAAGCGAGCGCCAACGGAGCCTGGTGGGCCGAGGAGATCCTCACCGAGGACGACGACTTGGCCGCCCTCCAATACCTACCGGCCTTCCAGCAGCTCGTCGCCACCTCCCGCACCCGCCGCCTCGTAGCGGAAGACCCACCGCTAATCCGTCTCCCGGAACCGACCGGCTCCGCCCAGGCGATGGGCCGCGGCCAAGTGGCCGCGCCCGGACAGGCGAGTTGGCCCTGCGGGGTCGTGGTGGCTCTGCATGGAGCAGGGCAGCGAGCTGGGCATGCGATGCGGGACTGGGCGGGGGTGCTTGAGCTCGGCTACGCGTTGGTCGGCGTGGAGTCCTCGCAGCTGATGTCGCCGATGTACCGGACCTGGCCGGACCCTGCGGAGTCGGCGAAGGACATCGCTCGCGCGCTCGACCAGCTCCCCGCGGAGCTGCAGGGACTCCCGCTGATCGCGGCCGGCTTCTCCGCCGGTGGCCGGGTGGCGCTCAACTGGGCGGCCGGGGCCGATCCGGTGCCGGCGGCCGGTGCCGTAGTACTGGCTCCCGCTCTGCGGGGCGTACCGGAGAAGGCGAAGAACGCCTTGTCACCGGCGAGCGTCCTGATCGGCACCGCCGACGACCTGCTGGAGGTTGTGGACGACGCCGAGGGACAGCTGACCGCGCTGGGCTTCACCATCGACCGCTTGCCGGGCCTCGGGCACGAGTTTCCCCAGGACCTCGCACGACGCCTCGAGGAGTTGCTCCCCAGCTGTGGATAAGCCGGTGATCAAACCTTCTTTATCCACAGATTTCGGCGATTTTCCCCCAGATCCGGCCCGAACCCGGGGAAAACCTGGGGAAAAATCGGCTGAAAGCTGTGCACAGCTGGGGATACCCATGTGGATAACCACAGCTCTGTAATTCGTCCGGACAGCAGAATCCCAGCCGGTTGCGCCCGATCGCCGGCTGGGATCCGCGAAGGTCAGACGGCGACTAGATCCACTGGGTGGAGACGACGAAACCGCCCGCGATCAGGCCCATGCCGATCAGCAGGTTCCAGTTGTTCAGGTCGCGCATCACCGGGATGTCCTGGCCCGCCACGTAGAAGACGACCAGCCAGGCGAGTCCGAGCAGCCAGCACCCCAGCATCAGCGGGGCGACCCACACCCGGCTGGTGGTACGCGGCTTCTTCGGAGTCTTCTCCACCTTCACCTTGTCGGTGGCGGACTTCTTGGTCTTGCGACTGCTCGACTCGGGCACGACTCGACTCCTCGTAACGGACACCTACTGCGGACACATAAGCTAGCTCTGGCCTCGGTTAGCGTAGTGCAGACGAGAGCAAGGGGATCACGGGTGAGCAAGCTGCGGCGTTTTTCGCTCTGGCGCGCGAGTGCGCCGGTGGCGTTGCTGTGTGCCGGGTTGCTCTTCGCGACCAGCGCAACGAACGCCCGCGGTACCGATCTGCGTCCCAGTCGTAACACTACGCTCGCGGGCCTGGTCGAGGAACAGAGCCGGCGCAGCGCCAGCCTGACCCGGCAGCACGCGGCGCTGACCCAGGACATCGAGAAGCTGCAGGCTCAGCAGGGCTCGATCGAGCCCAAACTGGCCAAGCAGCTGAAGGACCTGTCCGACGAGGTCGGCACCACGCCGGTCACCGGGGCAGGCCTCACCGTCACGCTCAAGGACGCCCCGCCCGAGGTGGTCAAGGACAACCCGGACGTGGACGCCGACTGGCTGGTGATCCACCAGCAGGACATCCAGGCCGTGGTGAACGCGCTCTGGGTCGGCGGCGCCGACGCGATCTCGATCCAGAACCACCGGGTGATCTCCACCACGGGCATCAAGTGCGTCGGCAACTCGGTCGTCCTGCACGGCGTGCCCTACCTGCCGCCGTACCGGATCACCGCGATCGGCGACCGCAAGAAGCTGCAGCAGGCGCTGGACGACTCGAAGTACATCGAGAACCTGCAGGACTACGTGGTCCGGTTCCAGCTCGGCTACGAGGTGAAGAACGAGTCCTCGATCGCGATGCCGGCCTACGAGGGCACGCTGGAGCTGCAGAGCGCGACCGTGCCGGGCTTCGAGAAGTCGCCGACCACGAGTCCCTCGGCGACCGGCTGAGCAAGGCCGCGCTTCGGGCGGTCTGTGACAATGGTCCGCATGCCGCGGATCCTCGTCGTCGACAACTACGATTCCTTCGTCTACAACCTCGTCCAGTACCTGCAGCAGTTGCAGGCCGACACGACCGTGCTGCGCAACGACGAGGTCACCCCTGACCAGGTCTCGGAGTACGACGGCGTCCTACTCTCCCCCGGCCCCGGTACGCCGGAAGAGGCCGGCGCCTGCGTCGACATCGTCAAGGAGAAGGGCGGCGAGGTGCCGATCTTCGGCGTCTGCCTCGGCCTGCAGGCGATCGGCGTCGCGTACGGCGGAGTGGTCGGCCGCGCCGACGAGCTGCTGCACGGCAAGACCAGCCAGGTCTTCCACGAGGGCGCCGGCGTGCTCGCCGGACTCCCGTCGCCGTTCACCGCGACCCGGTACCACTCGCTCGCGATCGCCCAGGACAGCGTGCCGGACGTGCTGCAGGTGACCGCCCGGACCGAGGCCGGCGTGATCATGGCCGCGCGGCACCGCGACCTGCCCGTCGAGGGCGTCCAGTTCCACCCCGAGTCGGTGCTGACCGAGGGCGGCCACCGGATGCTCGCCAACTGGCTCCAGATCTGCGGAGACCCCAACGCAGTCGCGCGCTCAGCCGGCATGGCCCCCGTCGTCAGCTAGCCCCGCCCGCACGCGGTCGCACGCCCGGCCCGCGCTGCGCCACCCGGCCAGGGCTGCGGCCCCCGGCCCGGGCTGCGCCAGCCGCCCCGGCCAGGTCGACTTGCGACCCCCCAGCACAAACGGCGAAGGCCGCCGGA
>NZ_BAAAHK010000005.1:0-54728 GCF_039525325.1 Kribbella koreensis | reverse complement strand
GCCGTTGTTCTGCTGTTACGGGTCAGCCGTTGCCCTGGCCGCCGCCACCGCCACCGCCGGGGATGATCGGCGTTTCGGTGTTGCCCGGGTCGGTCGGGTCGGTGCTCGGCGGGGTGGGCGGGGCCTTCACGGCGATCGACAGGGTCACCTTGGTGCCCTCCTTGACCTTCGAGTTCGCGGCCACGCTTTGCTTGGTGACCGTGCCCTCGGGCGCGGTCGGGTTGGTGTCGTCGTTGACGTACCCGACGGTCAGACCCAGCGCCTTGAGCTGCGCGGTGGCGTCGTCCTTGCTCAGCGTGGTGACGTCAGGCACGGTGACCTCGACCTGGCCGGACGAGACGGTCAGGGTGAACTTGGTGCCCTTGGCGTACTGGCCGTCCTGGCCCGGGTCGATCGAGAGCACGGTGCCCTTGGGGGCCTCGTTGTCGACCTCCTTGGACTTCGACGCGACCTTGAACTGGCCGGCCGCGTTCTCCAGCGCCTTGCGCGCGTCGTCCTCCAACTTGCCGACCACGTCCGGTACGGCGAAGGTGTCGCGTCCGGCCGACACCACCAGCGCCACCGACGCGCCCTTTTCCAGCTTGGTGCCCGCCGGCGGGTCCTGGCTGATGACCGTGCTCTTGCCGACCGTGTTGCTGGCCTGAGAGGTCTGGGTGTACTTCAGCCCCTGGTCGGTCAGCGTCTGGATGGCCTCGGTGACCGAGAGACCCTCGACCTTCGGTACCTCGACCTGCTCCACGGGCTGACTGGAGTTGGTGGTCGGGCCGGCGCCACCGGTGTTGTTCTTGTCGCCCATGTTGGTGATGATCGCGTAGGCGCCGACGGCGATCGCCACGATCGCCAGGCCCAGCAGGAAGTACGCGAGCCCCCGGTTGCGACGGGCACGCGCGGTCTCCGCCTCGTCGTCCCCGTTGTCGGGCGGGAGCAGGTCGTGCGTCTGCGGCTGGTAGGCCTGGGTGGCGGCAGCCGGCGCGACCTGGGTCGGCGCCATCGCACGCGTCTCGGCGACGGCCGCCATCGGCGCGGTCACCTGCTGGCCGGCTAGTACCCGGTGGATGTCCTGGCGCATCTCGTTGGCGCTCTGGTACCGGTGCTCGCGGTTCTTCGTCAGCGCCTTCAGGACGACGGCGTCGACCTCCGGCGGGATGTCCGGGTCGAAGGACGACGGTGGCAGCGGCTCTTCCCGGACGTGCTGGTAGGCCACCGACACCGGCGACTCGCCGACGAAGGGCGGCCGGCCGACGAGCAGTTCGTACAACAGGCAGCCGGTCGAGTACAGGTCGGAGCGGGCGTCCACGGTCTCGCCGCGGGCCTGCTCGGGCGACAGGTACTGCGCGGTGCCGATCACGGCCGCCGTCTGGGTCATCGTGGACGAGGTGTCCGCGACGGCCCGGGCGATGCCGAAGTCCATCACCTTGACCTGGCCCTGCGGGGTCAGCATCACGTTGCCGGGCTTGATGTCGCGGTGCACGATGCCGGCCCGGTGGCTGTAGTCGAGCGCCTCGAGTACACCGGAGGTGATCTCCAGAGCGCGCTCGGGCATGATCTTGCGGCCCTCGCGGATCAGGTCGCGCAGCGTCTTCCCGGTCACCAGCTCCATCACGATGTACGGAATGGTGATGCCGGAGCCGTTCGGGTCCGGCTCCTCGCCGGTGTCGTAAACCGACACGATGGTGGGGTGGTTCAGCGAGGCGGCCGACTGGGCCTCCCGCCGGAACCGCGCCTGGAAGGTGGCGTCGCTGGCCAGGTCGACCCGCAGCCGCTTGATCGCGACGGCGCGGCCCAGACGGTTGTCGATGCCCCTTCGGACGTCTGCCATCCCCCCTCGACCGAGCGGTTCGCCTTCTTCGTAGCGCCCGCCGACGAGACGTGCCTGCGATGTCATTACTCTGCCTTCCAACCTGCGCGGATCGAACTCGGCCAAATCTTCAAAGTGCCCACGGTAGCCCGGACCATCCACCGGCTGTCGTCGGCCGGACGCTCTGTCACCGGGTTATATCGCATCGTCGTCACCGGCCGAGCACCGCTTCCATCATCTTCTTGGCGACCGGCGCGGCCAGCTTGCCGCCGGCGATGTCGTCGCGGCCGACGCCGACCGCGTCCTCGATGATCACCGCGACCGCGATCTGCGGGTCGTTGGCCGGCGCGAAGGCGGTGAACCAGGCGTACGGCGGCCGGTCCTTCGCGCTCTGCGCCGTACCGGTCTTGCCGGCCACGTCGATGCCGCTGATCTGGCCGGGCTTGCCGGTGCCGTTCTTGACGACGTTCACCATCATCGCGGTCAGCTCGCCGGCGACCTCCGGGGTGACCGCCTGGTGCAGCTCCTCGGGCTTGGTCTCCTCGACCGTCTTCAGGTCCGGGGTCCGGACGTTCTGGACCAGGTAGGGCTTCATCACGGTGCCCTTGTTGGCGATCCCGGCCGCCACCATCGCCATCTGCAGCGGGGTGGCCCGGACGTCGAACTGGCCGATCGCGGACTGCGCGACCTGCGGCGCGTTCGGGTCGCCGGGGAACTGGCTGGCGGCCGCGCCCAGCTCGGGCAGCTGCCGCTCGCCGAAGCCGAACTTCTCGGCCTGCTCGCGCAGCGCGTCCGCGCCGAGGTCGAGACCGACCGAGGCGAAGGCGGTGTTGCAGGACAGCGCCAGCGCGACCGTCAGGGTGGCGTTGTCGCTGCCGCCGCAGTTGCGGCCGTTCTCGTTCGGCAGCGGGGTGGTGGTCTGCGGCAGCGGCAGGCTGGCCGGCGAGTTCACCTTGGTGTCCGCCTTGTACCGGCCAGTCGACAGCGCGGCCGCCAGGGTGACCAGCTTGAAGGTCGACCCCGGCGGGTAGACCTCCTTGATCGCCCGGTTCGACATCGGCTTGTTGGCGCTCGCGTTCAGCGCCTTCCAGGCGTCGCTGGCCTTGTTCAGATCGTGCGAGGCGAGCAGGTTCGGGTCGTACGACGGCTTGCTGACCAGGGCGAGGATCTTGCCGGTCTTCGGCTCGATCGCGACCGCCGCGCCCTTGTTGTTGCCGAGTGCCGTGTACGCCGCCTGCTGGGCGGCCGCGTTCAGGGTCAGGCTGACGCTCGCGCCCTGCTGTCCCTTGTCGGTCAGCACGTCGACGAACCGGCGGAAGGCCAGCGACGGGTCGGACCCGTTCAGCTCACTGTTCTGGTTGAGCTCGATCCCGCCCCGGCCGAACTGGAAGGAGTAGTACCCGGTGACCGGCGCGTAGAGCGGGCCGTTGGAGTAGGTGCGCTGGTACTTGTACTGGTCGTTGCTCTCCACGCTGCGCGCGATCAGCGTGTTGCCGATCAGGATCGGGCCGCGGTTGACCGAGAACTGCTCGTTGCGGACCCGGCGGTTGTCGTTGCGGCCGTTCAGCTCGCCTGCGCGGAAGGCCTGCAGATAGGTCGAGTTGGCGATGAGGGCGAGCATCAGGATGATCGCCGCAACGGCCAGTCGTCGGATCGCTGAGTTCACTGCTTCTGCACCGCCATGGCGATCGTTTCGTCGGAGACCGGCGCCGCAGGGGTCTGCGGCCGCCGGGCCTGGTCACTGATCCGCAGCAGCAGCGCCACGATCGCCCAGTTGGCGACCAGCGACGTACCACCCAGGGCCATGAACGGCGTGGCCAGACCAGTCAGCGGGATCAGCCCGGTGACACCGCCGACGATCACGAACACCTGCAGCGCGAACGACATCGCCAGACCGGTCGCGATCAGCTTGCCGAAGATGTCCCGGCAGCCGAGCGCGGTGCGCAGGCCGCGCTCGATGATGAGGGTGTAGATCAGCAGGATCGCGATCAGGCCGGTCAGGCCCAGCTCCTCGGCGAACGAGGAGATGATCATGTCGCTGTTGCCGTAGAGGGTCCACTCCGGATGGCCCTGGCCGAGCCCGCGGCCGAGGATGCCGCCCCAGGCCTGGCCGAGCAGGCCGCCGGCGATCTGCCCGCCGTCGATCGAGAACGGGTCCAGCCAGTCGGTGATCCGTTCGTGCACGTGCCCGAAGGCCGTGTACGCGAAGAAGGCGCCGCCGGCGAACAGCAGGCCGCCGATGATCAGCCAGCCGGCCCGCTCGGTGGCGACGTACAGCAGGAACAGGAACAGGCCGAAGAACAGCAGCGACGAGCCGAGGTCGTTCTCGAAGACCAGAACGCCCAGGCTGACCACCCAGGCGATGCCGATCGGCCCGAGGTCACGGGCGCGCGGCAGGTCGAGGCCCAGGAACCTGTGCCCGGCCAGCGTCAGGACGTCGCGCTTCACCACCAGGTAGCCGGCGAAGAAGACGACCAGGCACAGCTTGGCGAACTCACCGGGCTGGAAGGACATCCCGGCCAGGTGGATCCAGATCCGGGCGCCGTTCAGGTTGACGCCGAGACCGGGGATCAGCGGCAGGACCAGCAACACCAGACCGGCCAGGCCGGCCGTGTAGGTGAGGGCCTGCAGCCGCCGGTGGTCGCGGATCACCAGGACGACGACGAGGAAGAGGACCACCCCGACAGCGGTCCAGGTGATCTGCTGCGGGGCCGCGGCCGCCTTGGGGTCCAGGCCCCGGGCCAGCCGGTCCGCGGCGATACCGAGGTCGATGCGGTGGATCATTGCGACGCCGAGGCCGTTCAGCAGCACTGCGCAGGGCAGCAGCACCGGGTCGGCGTACGGAGCGCGGTAGCGCAGGGCCAAGTGGGCGATAAGGGCGAGCAGGCCGATGCCGGCCGCGTAGTACCCGGTGCTGGCCGGGACTGCGTCCTGCACGGTGAGGCCGATGTTGACGTAGGCGGCCACCGAGACGCCGACCGCCAGGATGAGCAGCATCAGCTCCACCCCGCGCCGGGTCCGCGGGATGATCTGGATGACGGAAGTCGAAGCGATACTCATCTGACGCCGTCACAGTCGTCGGGGTTGACCGTGCCGTTGCTCGGGGTGGAGACCGGCGTGGAGGCCGGAGTCGAGACAGGCGTGGTCGCCGGCGGCTTGGGCGGCGTAGAGACCGGCGTACTGGGCTTCACGGTGGGCTTCACGGTGGGCTTCGGGGTGGTGGTCGGCTTGGGCTTGGCCGCGCACTCGTCGGCCGCATGCTGCAGCTCGGTGACGATCTGCCGGGCCGCGGCCAGGTTGTCGGCCTGGATCGTGCCCTCGACCTGCTCCCGGCTGTACGTCGGGAGCTTGTCGACCAGCAGCGTCTGCTTCTCGAAGACGGATGACAGGTCGAGTCCGGGGACGACCTCGTCGACTCCCTTGAAGATCGCCACGTAGTCGCCGTCGGTACCGACGTAGTACTGCTTCTGGGTCCAGTTGTAGGCGAACCATCCGCCACCACCGATCAACCCGAGGATGACGACCACCACTGCGAGCCGCCGCAGCCAGAGGAACCGCTTGGGCGCCTGCGGTGCGTACCGGAGCTCCTCCGGGTCGAGGCCACGACCGCCGCCGCCTGCTCCGCCGTCACCGTCGCCCTGGGCGCGCATGGTCGCGGTGGCCGGACCGGTCCCGCCCTGGGCGAGCTCGGCCGCGGCACCGACCAGTTGGGGCTGGGTGCCGCTCGCGGGCTCCGTCTCGACCACATCGGCTACGACACAGGTGATGTTGTCGTTGGATCCCGCCTCGAGCGCGTGGGTGATCAGCTCGACCACCACGGAGTCCGGCGTACCTTCGGCCATCGACGTGGCGATGACCTGCTCGCTCACATAGTCGGGCAGGCCGTCGCTGCACAGCATCAGCCGGTCGCCGGCCTGGACGTCGAGGATCTCCAGGTCCGGATCCGAGTCGGGGCGGCCGTCGAGCACACGGAGGATCAGGTTGCGGTGCGGGTGGGTGAAGGCCTCTTCCTTGGAGATCCGGCCCTCGTCCACCAGCGACTGGACGAACGTGTGGTCGTGGCTGAGCTGGTAGAGCAGCCCGTCGCGCATCCGGTAGGCGCGCGAGTCGCCGAGATGGGCGAGCCCGAGCTGCTGGCCGTCGAAGAGCAGTGCGGTGACGGTCGAGCCCATGCCCTCGCGCTCGGGGTCCTCCTCGACCAGCTCGGACAGCCGCTCGTTGGCCCGGTGGACGGCGCCCGCGAGCGCCTCCATCATGTCGGGGCCGGTGATCCCGGGCTTGTCCAGCCGGCGGATCACCTGGACGGCGGCCGAGCTCGCGACCTCGCCGGCCGCGGCGCCGCCCATCCCGTCGGCGAGCAGCAGCAGGTGCGGACCGGCGTACGCCGAGTCCTCGTTGTTGCGGCGGACCCGGCCGACATCGGACAGTGCGGCGTAGTCGAGCGATAGCGTCATGACCGGCGACCTACTTCGCGATGTTCAGCGTCGTGCGACCGATCCGGATGGAACCGCCGATCTCAGCCGGAACCGGACGGGTCACCCGCTGGCCGTCCAGGTACGTGCCGTTGGTGGAGCCGAGATCCTCCACCCACCATTCGCCCTCGGACAGGAACAACCGGGAGTGCCGGGTGGACGAGTAGTCGTCGTCGAGCCGGATCTGGCAGTCCGAGCCGCGGCCGATCACGACCGGGTCCTCGACCAGGGTCGCGCCGACCCCGGCCTGCGGGCCGTCGGCGATGGTGACCGAACCGGGCAGGCCCTTGCGCTTCTTCACCGGCTTGGCCGGCTTCGGGGTCCGGCCGTTCGGCTGCGGCGACGACGCGGGCGCGATCGCCCGGGCGTCGACCTTGGCGCCGAACAGGTCGGAGCGGATCACGGACAGCACCGCGAGGACGAACATCCACAACAGGGCCAGGAACCCCAGTTTGATCAGGGTCAGCGTCAGTTCCGACATGGAAGTTCCGTCACCACCCGCTGCTAGGCGGCTGGGCGATCGGCTCGTCCGCTAGGCGCAGCGTCATGGTGGTGTTCCCGATCCTCACGGTCGATCCGTCGGTCAGTTCGGCCTCGGCGGCCCGGCGTCCGTTGACCAGGGTGCCGTTGGTCGACCCGAGGTCGACCAGGACCACCCTGACACCTCCGGGGCCTTCCGGCATAAGCCGGATCTCCGCATGCCGCCGGGAGACGCCCGGATCGTTGATCTGGATGTCCGCGTCGGTCCCCCGGCCGAGCACGACGCCCGGCGGGTTGATCGGCCGGCGACGGCCGTTCACCTCGAGCATCACCTGCGGGTGGCCGCGGCGCACCGGCGGCGGGCCGGGCGGCGGCTGCACGGGCGCGCTCTGCAGCACGGTCGCGTTCGGATCCGGGGCCGGCTGGTACGACGGCTGCGGCGGGGGCTGCGGCGACCGTTGCTGGTTGCCGTGGGTGGCGCTGACGACGCGGAACTTCCCGGTCGGCAGGTCGTCTTCCTGGGTCAACTCGATCTCGATCGGTCCGGAGAAGGTGTAGCGCTGGATGTCCGCGTGATCGCGGAGTTCGTTGGCGAGCTCGTGGTTGAGCGTGCGGCCGTAGGCGTTCAGCCGCTCGAAGTCGCCCGGGCCGAGCTCGATGGTGAAGTGGTTCGGCACCAGCCGGCGGTCCCTGGACAGGATCCGCGCGGTGTTGTCGATCTCACGCTTGAGGGCCGCGGCCAGCTCGATCGGCTCCACGTCTCCCTTGAACGCGCGCGCGAAGACACCACTCACGATGCCCTCGAGGCGTCGCTCGAAGCGCTGCAGCGGTCGCACGCGTCCTCCTCCACGGTCGGTCGTCGGGTGGACCCAACGATCGTGCTTGCCGTACGGCACCTTCAAGAGGCTCGCCGTACCCCGTGCCCACCGGTGCGTGGGTGGACACACTGGTACGACGATCGATCGTATCGGCAGGTTCGACCGAACCCGCAATGTCAGAGTCTGCCTGAGGCCGTGCTAGTGTTTTCTCTCGGTCGCAGATGGCAGTTTTATCAGCCCGAAGTGACCAGCGCGCGAGTGGCGGAATAGGCAGACGCGCACGGTTCAGGTCCGTGTGCCCGAAAGGGTGTGGGGGTTCAACTCCCCCCTCGCGCACAGCAACTCCCGGTCAGATCACTGATCGGGAGTTTTTGTTTCCCCAGGACGTTCCGGCCGTTGCTTTCCTGCGGCATGCATCACACTCGGCGTTCGGTCAGCGGTTCCACAGGCCGTGCGTTCTCAGCACGGTGAGGACCTGGGTTTCGAGGTAGCGGGCGTCAGGGGTGTCGGGGGTGACCGACCAGGCGACCTCGAGGTCGAGGCGGAGGACGGCTTCGCGGGCCCAGTCCTGGGCGGTCTTCGGGCCGTGCCGGCGGAGGTCGTCGAGTTGCTGCTCCAGCCAGGCGGGGTCGGCCAGGGCGCGGTCGAGGGCTTCCTCGCCGAAGCCGCTGATCGCTCCGCGGCCGTTGCGATAGACGGTGAGGCGGCCGTAGAGGCCTTGGGGGCGGCCACTCGCTGCTCTTTCGCCGGCCATTCCGACGTACCGGATGATCGCGGTCAGTGGTTCGCGGAGGAGGTAGACGCCGGGCTCGCGGGGTGCGGAGGGGATCGCCTGCTCGAAGGGCATCCAGTCGGACCATTCGGCCAGGTCGCGGACTTCGGCGTACCGGTCTCTCAGTACGTGGTCGTGGACGGCGGACCAGTTCATGGCCCGAGCATGCCTGCCGCCGCCGACATTCCGGACAGCTTCGTGACGGTCGCCGCGTCCGGGCGGGATTGTCGGTCCGGGATGGGACCGTGGGGCGATGACGGGGATTCGTATTGCTGTTGCCGAGCCGATGATCACCAAGGATCCAGCGGAGAACGGCGCCAAGGTCCGGGAGCTCATGAAGGTCGCCGCCGGGCACAAGGCGCGGCTGATCCAGTTTCCGGAAGGTCAGTTGTCGGGGTTTCCGAACGAGCAGTTCCAGGACTGGTCCGAGGTCGACTGGCCGCTGGTCCGCGACGAGCTGGACAAGATCCAGAAGCTCGCCGCCCGGCTGAAGCTCTGGGTCGTGCTCGGTTCCGCCCATCCGCTGACCCCGCCGAACCGGCCGCACAACAGCCTGTACGTGATCTCCGACCAGGGCCGGATCGTGGACCGCTACGACAAGCGCTACTGCTCGAACACCGAACTGACCCGCTACTTCAGCCCCGGCTTCGAGCCGATCGTCTTCGACGTCGACGGCTACCGGTTCGGCTGCGCGCTCTGCGTCGAGGTCAACTTCCCCGCCCTCTTCAGCCACTACGAACGCCTCGGCGTGGAGTGCCTGCTCCTCTCGGCGTACCCAGCCGACGCGATCTTCGAGGTCAAAGCCCGCGCCCACGCCGCGATCAACAACTACTGGATCGCGATGTCCCTCCCCGCCCAGACCGCCGACCTGATGCCGTCGGGCCTGATCGCCCCCGACGGCACCTACGTAGCCACCGTCACCCCACCCGCCGAACTCACCATCGCCACCATCGACCGCGACGACCCCACCTACGAGATCCCCTTGACCAAACTCCGCCCCTGGCGAGCCCTGGCCCGCAAGGGCGACATCTACTCAGCCCGCCGGGTAGTCGGAGACCCCCGCTCCACCAACCACACCATCAGCTAGCTCGTACTACGGCCCAGGTACGTGACCACGTCGACGTCGGGGACGGGGATGTGGTGGAAGCCGAGGCGGTCGTAGAAGGCTCGCGCTGGGGTGTTGGTGGTGAGCATCGTCAAGTGGACGGCTGGGATGTTTGCGGCGGCCAGGGCTTTGAGGAGGGTGGCCATCAGAGCTCGGCCGTGGCCGGCGCCTTGGTAGGCGGGGAGTAGGTCGATGTGGAGATGGGCGGGGTAGGCGGCTACCTCGGGGATGACCAGGCGTTCGGGGTTGTGGAGCAGGCTGATCATTTGCTCGGTGGGGGTGGTGGGCGGCTCGGTGAGGGGTGGGTAGCGGTCGGCTACTCGGGGGAGCCATTCGGTGCGGAGGCGGCTGGCGAAGGTGGGGGTGTCGGGGGCGGCCAGGATGTAGCCGACGGGGTGGTCGGCGTCGGTGAGGACGAAGGCGTAGTCCGGTTCCAGGTCGGCGTACGGGAAGGCGAAGAGGGTCGGCATCAGGTCGAGGTCCGGGTAGAGGGATCGGGAGTCGCCGCCGTTGTCGGCGGTGCGGACGCAGATGTCGGCGACGGCGTCCCGATCGCTCGGGCGGTACGGCCGGATCTCAGGCATGGACCCCTCCAACAGGCTTGAGAGCGCACTTGAGAGCGCTCCCATACGGTAGTCGACCGGGGCCTGGGGGCCTAGAGGGCGGCCGTCAGCGGAGCTTCAGGCGGGCGAGTAGACGGTGTGCCGGGGCGCGGTGGCGGCCTGCGAGCGGCCGGGCGGGGGCCGGGTTTCCGGAATGTCGTGGCGCGCCGCGGTGAGGCGTGGTGGTGTTGGTGCCCAGGAATGTGCCGAGCAGGGTCCAGCCGGCGAGTACCGCGGCAGCAACCAGGCCGGCGAGGCCGGCGTAGTCCGTCCAGTTCATGGTGATCTCTCTCGATGGCGGCTCGGGCGGGAGGTCCGCGATTGCGTCTTTCACCGGTAGTGACGCCATGACCTGGATTTCGTGACGGCAGTTCGGTGCCACGATTAGGTGGAGTTTCGAGGAGGTGGGCACGATGCACGACGGATCGTTGCTGGACGCCGAGGAGGAGCAGGCGTACCGGCTGCTGGTCGGCCTGTCCGTGGCGCGGTCGGCGGAGCTCGCCGAGGTGGCCAAGCTGCCGCAGCACGAGGCGGCCGAGGTGCTGCAGCGACTGCAGGCGAAGGGTCTGGTCGCGGCCCAGCCGGGTGAGGATCCCGTCTTCCGGCCGCTGGCTCCCGACGTGGCGCTCGGTACAACGTTGTTACGGCGGCAGGAGTCACTGGAGTCGGCCCGGAAGACGGTGGCGTCGCTGAGTGAGGAGTTCCGCGCCAGCGCCAGCCGCCGGGACGCGCACCATCTGGTCGAGGTGATCGTTGGCGCGAACGTACTACGGGACCGCCTCCGCGATCTGCAGCAGTCTGCCCGCACGGAGATCCTCTGGTTCTGCCGTGCCAACCCACTGGCGATGCAGGGCGCGGAGAACACGGAAGAGTACGGCGCGCTCAGCCGGGGCGTCCGCTACCGGGCGATCTACGAGCGAGCGCTGCTGGAGACGCCGGGAGAGCTGGACAGCATCGCCGAGGGCGTGAGCTGGGGTGAGGAGGCCCGGGCGCTGCCGACACTCCCTGTGCGGCTGGCGATCGTGGACCGCGCTACTGCGGTCTGCCCGCTGGTGCGGGACGAGGAGGCGGGGATTGGCGAGCCCACGGCCGCAGTGATCGGCAGGGGTCAGCTACTGGATGCTCTGCTCGCTCTGTTCGAGAGCCACTGGGAGGCGGCGACTCCGGTGCGGCTGCAGTCCGGCGAGGCGCAGGATCCGGAGGGCCTGGACGACAACGAGCGGTTCCTGCTGTCGCTGCTCGTCGCGGGAGTACCGGACAAGTCCATCGCGTCCCAGCTCGGCATCAGCCGCCGGACAGTGCAGCGCCGCCTCGACCGTCTGATGTCTCTGGCCGGCGTAGATACCCGCACTGGCCTTGCCTTCCAGGCAGCCCGCCGCAACTGGCTTTAGGACTGTAGCCGGGGCCCCGCCCTGAGACCCCGGCTACAGCGATCTACTTGAGCCCGTAGGCCCTGATGACGGTCTGGGTCACCTTGTTGCCGGCGCTGTCACCAGCAACGACCTTCAGCGACACAGTCCCCTTGCCTGCCGGTACTACGGCCACGTAGTGACCCAGTGCTCCGACAGTGACGACCCGTCGCCACGTCTTGCCCTCATCGAAGGACACCGACGCCTGCAGCGATGTCGACCGCGCCGCAGCCGCACCCGCCTGCTGCTTGACGCTGAACCCGATCACGTGCGGCCGACCGGCCACCCGTCCAGTCAGATCGACCGGTACGTCGTACCCGACCTGCAGCAACGACAGCGGCACAGCCTTGTCCGCAGGAGCCTGCTTGGACCGGAAGTCCCAGACGGTGTTGGTGCTGGTTCCCCAGTTCCACTCCCCCTCCGTGTCCTTCCGCTCAGTCGACAGCTCCAGCTTGTACGCCGCGTCGCCGCCGCTCGTGATCACGTCCTCCCACGCATCCGGCAGCTCAGCCACCACAGCACCGTCACGGGTCAGTACCGCCGAAGCAGAGGTGGTCTCCCCGACGGTGTAGTGCCCGTCGGCGTCCACGAAGGACGGCACCCGCAGCGACAACCGGTCACCCGTCCGGGTGGAGACGACGCCAGGAGCAGCCGCCGGCCGTACCACCGGGCCGAACCAGGTCTCGCTGGACGTACCCGGCTTGTAGCTACGCGGCAGCGACGCCATCCCGCCCTGCAGCGGGTTCATGTCGTCCCAGGTGAAGAGGTGGTGCACCCGGTGTTGCCAGAGCGAGTCACCGGTGGTCACCCACTCCTCCCGGACCTTCGGCGTCTCGACGAAGCGCTGGGAGTCGTTCCAGGAGTACTCCTGCCACGGGCGCCAGCCGAACCGCTGCTCCTTGGCCCAGTTGAAGCCACCGTTGTCGGCGTACGAGGTGGTCACCCGGGCGCTGTTCGCCGAGGTCACCTTGTAGTCGATCTTGGCGGGGATCGAGCCGTTCGACACCTGCTGCACGTCGTACAGGTAAGGGCTCGAGGTGGTCAGCGTCAGGTCGACCGTCGCGTGGCCCTTGCGGATCCGGTCGAACAGCTTCTGGCCGTCGTTGCTACCGGTCACGAGCGCCACGATCGGCTCCCGGTCGCCGGTCGGCTTCCAGACCGTCCACGCCGACCAATCCGCAGGCCGGACCAGGATGATGCCCGCGGCACCTGCCTTGGCGGCCGCCTCGATCTGGGCCTTCTCGTCACCGTCTTCGGCCGTCTTGATCACGGCGATCGCGCCCTTGACGCCGCGCAGATCAGCGCCCGGCGCGACCAGCGCGAACTTCTTCTTGCCCTCGAACGACGGCGACTGGTGCAACAGGTTGATGTCCAGCGGTCCGCTGATGCCCGGGATCGACGTCTGCACCAGCGGCGCGACCAGCTGCCAGCGCGACGAGAACTCGAAGCTGCCACCGGCGACCGGCTTGGTCGGCGTCACCAGCACCTGCTTGACCGTGCTGAAGTGCATCACGCCATGGCTGATGCTGCGGCCGTTCGGGTAGACGCGGTGCACGTAGTAGCTGAGGATCGCCTGCTGCTCGGACGGCTTGGGCGTCGAGATCGTGATCGGCACCGCCTTGCGGGCGTCGATGACGATCTCGGTGTCCTTGGTGATCGAGATGTTCGGGTCGGTGAAGAGGCTGACCTTCTCGTCCTGCACGCTGTAGTCCTCGACCAGCGAGTGCAGCAGGTAGGTGCCCTCCTCGACCTCGGCCGTGTACTCCTCGCCGTCGCCGATCCACGCGAGCACGTCGGACCGCGAGTTGTCCCCGAACAGGCTGATCACCGGTACGCCGGTGGGCTTGCCGTCGAGTCCAACGGCGCGCAGCTTCACCTTGTGCTGCGGCCCGGCCTTGAGCGTGCCGACCGCCGTGTGGGTGACGACGCCGTTCGGGCCGGTGGCAACGACCCAGCCGCTGTAGAGGCCGCGACCGAGCTTCGCCGAATCGAGAGCCAGCGGTACGTCGACGCTGCCGCCGGCCGGCACGGTGACGGTGCTCGGTACCGAGAACGCCTGGGTCTCAGGCGTCTTCGAGTCGAGGTTGTCCACATCCACCGCCAGCGACAAGGTCACCGGAGCGGCCGTGTCGTTGCGGTAGGTGATCGTCTTGCTCGACCCCGCGCTGACCAGCCCGAAGTCGGCCGTCGCGGTCGCGTAGACCTTCTGCGCGACGGCGCGGGCTACGTCCACCCGGCCGGAGCCCTGGGCGTAGACGCTCAGGTCCTGGTTCGTCTTGGCCGTGCTGACCAGCGCGTTCTTGAGCTGGTCCGCCTTCCAGTCCGGGTGCGCCTGGGCGAGCAGCGCGGCCGAGCCGGCGACGTGCGGGGTCGCCATCGACGTACCGGAGGCTGCTGTGTAGAGGTCGTCGATCGGCTGGCCCATGATCGTTCCGGCCGCGCGGGCGGCGACGATGTCGACGCCGGGGGCGGTGATCTCGGGCTTCAGGCCGTTGTCGCCGAGTCGCGGTCCGCGGCTGGAGAAGTCGGCCAGCTGGTCGTTGCGGTCGACGGCGCCGACGGTGAGCGCGGACTGCGCAGTACCGGGGGTGCCGATGGACTGGTCGGCGCCGTCGTTGCCGGCGGCCACCACGAACAGGGTCCCGCTCGAGGCGGTAATCCGGTCGACTGCCTGGCTGAGCGGGTCGGTGCCGTCGGTGGGGCCGCCACCGAGGCTCATGTTGACGACCTTGGCGCCGGACGCCGCGGCCCACTCCATGCCGGCGATGATCGACGAGTCGTAGCCGTAGCCGTCGTCGCCGAGCACCTTGCCGATCAGCAGGTCGGCCTTCGGCGCTACGCCCTTGCGAGTGCCGCCTGCGCCCATGCCGGTACCGGCGATCGTCGCGGCGACGTGGGTGCCGTGGCCGAAGTGGTCCGCCGGGCCGGTGGGGCTGCCGGAGAAGTCCTCGGCCTCCTTGACCTTGCCCTGCAGGTCTGGGTGGTTCGCGTCGACACCGGTGTCCAGTACGGCGACCTTGACGCCGCTGCCCTCGAAGCCGGCTTGCCACGCGGCGGGTGCGCCGATCTGCGGCACGCTCTTGTCGAGGCTCGCGCGCACCCTGCCGTCGAGCCAGATCTTCGAGATGCCGCGGCTGAGCGCGCGGGCGTTCCCGGTCGGGTCGAGCGACTTCCAGAGCGCGGGCAGCTCGTCCTTGTCGGCGCGGACGGCTGCGGCGCCGATCGAGTCGAGGGTGCGGGTGGTCGTCGTACCGGTGAGCGACTGGGCACGGGCGGCGGACGGGTCGGCGTACCGGACGATCAGCGGCAGTGTGGTCGCTGCGGAGTCACCGAAGCCGTCGGCGACCAGCTCGTCGACGTCGAACAGGTTGGCGTCGAGCACACCGGTCGAGATGTAGGGGACGGCGTCGCTCGGTAGTACTCGCAGGCCGCCGTCGACCTCGATGGTGTGGAAGGCGATCCGCTCGCGTCCCGGTGCGGGGCGAACGGTGGCGGCCTTCTTGCCGCCGCCTGCGTCGGTGAGCTCGACGACGTCACCGGTGATCAGGGTGATGACCTTCGCACCCGGTACGCCGGTGGCGCGCGGCGTACTCGGAGTAGTTGGAGGCGGCGCGGCACCGGCGGGGATGACCGCGGCGACGCTGAGCGCCAGGACTGCCGCCAGGGTGACGGCGGGCTTGCGTGGGGAGGACATGGGCAGATCTCCTCTTCGAGAGGCGTAGGGGGCAGGGCACCTCTTTCGAGCGAGTCTGCAACGGGAACCCGGGCCTGCGCCCTGTCCATGGCTGCCGTAGCTGCGACATGGCGCAACCGCGCCACCTCGGCGAATTCCAGGCGAACGGCGGGCTACTCGCCGATCTTCTTCGACCGGAGCACGATCTTGCTGTCGACCGAGGCGGTCGTGCCGCCCTCCGGCGACTGGCTGACGACGACCCAGTTGCGGTCGTTGATCAGCAGCCGTCCCTTGCCGCTGGCGTCCTCTTCGGTCAGGTAGTAGAAGCCCGCCGCCTGCATCGTGTCCTGGGCCAGCTGATGGTTGAGCCCGACCACAGCCGGTACCACCGCAGCGCGCGCCGTCTGCGGCGGAGTCGGCGGCCGCGTGGGCGTCCGGGATGCCGTCGGCTGCGCTGGTTGACTGGCGGTGACCGTGACGGTCGCCGCCGGGCGAGGCTCTTGGGAGACACCACAGGCCGCGGTCAGCAACAGCAGCGGTGCGCACCAGGCGAATCTCATCGGCGTCCCCTCTCAGTTCGAGGTTACTGCCCGCAACGGACAGTTAACGGGACACGCGTCGCGACAAGGTGCAGCCGTCGCCCGACGGGTGCAGGATCTGGCTATGACGGCACAGCAGCTGGTGCGCAGGTGGGCCTGGGTTGGCACGTTCGTGATCGGCAGCGGGCTCTACCTGCTCGTCCTCGCGGTGCTGACGGACACCGGCAACCCGAACCTCTTTCCCACGATGATCCTGCTCGGGGCGCTCGTCGTACCGCTCACGTTCGTCATGTTCGCAGCCGGCCGCTCCGGTCGCTGGCTGATCGACGGGCCGACCCTGGGCGGCTCGCTGCTCTTCGGTGGTGTCGTCGGCGTGGTGGTCGCGGGTCTGCTCGAGTACGACGCGATGCGCAAGCTCGGCGCGCTCCCGATGCTGGGCGTCGGCCTGATCGAGGAGGCGGCCAAGCTGGTCGTGCCGGCCATCCTGGTGCTGTTCTTCGGGCATCGGTATCGCCACTCGATCGGTGGCGGCATCGTGATCGGGGTCGCGGTCGGTACCGGGTTCGCCGTGCTGGAGACGATGGGCTACGCCTTCGTCGCGCTGCTCCAGTCGGGCGGCAATGTGGGTGCTGCCGAGCAGTCCCTCTTCATCCGCGGTCTGCTGTCGCCCGCCGGTCACGCCTCCTGGACCGGGATCACCTGCTGGGGTCTGTGGCGCTTCGCCGTCGCGCCGAGCGGCAAGCGATTCCTCGGCTTCCTCGGCATGTACGCCGTGGCCGTCGCGCTGCACACCACCTGGGACGGCATCGGCGGCCGGGTCACCTACGCGATCGTCGGCGTGATCAGCATCGGCCTCCTGCTCATCGGCCTCCGCCGGGCCCAGCGCGACGACTCTCGCGTTCCCGCGCTGACCTGATTGGACAGTTTGTCCATGCTGGACGTACTGTCCAGGCATGGCTCATCACCTCGCCCCGATCTGCGACGCGATCACGCGTCTGCTGTCGCCGCATGCCGAGGTCGTGCTGCACGACCCGGTGACGGACGAGGTGATCGGGATCTGGAACTCGTTCTCCGAGCGCTCGGTCGGCGATCCGTCGCTGCTCGGTGAGCTGGACGAGCAGACCACCACCGGCCCGGACGTCTACGGGCCGTATCCGAAGTCGCTGGCCGATGGGCGGCGGCTGTCCAGCGTCAGCGCCGTACTACGGGACGCCGCCGGCGACCCCGAGGTCGTGCTGTGCATCAACGTCGACCGGACCGCCTTCGAGGAAGCAAGCAGGATGCTGGCCGCCTTCGCGTCGCCGGTCGTCGGGCAGCCGCGGGCGCTGTTCGAGCACGACTGGTCCGAGGCGCTGAACGAGATCATCGCCGACCACCTCCGGCGTCGCGGCACCACCGTCGACCGGCTGACCCGGGACGACCGGCTGGAGTTGCTCGCGAAGCTCGACAAGACGGGCGTGCTCAGCCAGCGCCGCGGCGTACCGGCCGTTGCCCGTGCGTTGCGGATCTCGCGGTCCGCCCTCTATCAGCTGCTCGGTCAAGTGCGTAAGGAGCCGATCGATGCCGACCCTTCCTGACTTCAAGCTGGAGACGTACTTCTCGCGGTGGGAGTTCAGCGCTCGCTATCACCTGACTGCGTCGGACGCGCAGACGATGGCGGTGTCTTCGTTGCTCGAGCTTGCTGACGATGACGGCCGGCGGCGGTGGGAGACGTTGGCGCTGGGGTATACCGAGACGCGCGGGTTGCCGGCCTTGCGGGAGGAGATCGCGGGGACGTACGACGTCGTCGTACCGGAGGATGTGCTGTGTTTCGCCGGGGCTGAGGAAGCCATCTATCTGGCGATGCATGCGTTGCTGGAGCCTGGTGACCACGCGGTGGTGCTGACGCCGAACTACCAAGCTGCCGAGACGATCCCGCTGTCCTTGGGTGAGGTCACCGGGGTCGCATTGGTTGCTGAGAGCAACTGGTCGCTCGATGTCGACGCGATCGAGGCTGCGCTCCGGCCGAACACCAAGCTGGTGTCGGTGAACTTCCCGAACAACCCGACCGGCGCGGTGCCGGAGCTCGATGCCTGGCTGCGGTTGGTGCGGTTGTGTGACGAGCGCGGGATCACGCTGTTCAGCGACGAGGTGTATCGCGGTCTCGAGCTCGACCGGCCGTCGTTGCCGCAGGCCGCGGACCTGTCGGGGACCGCGCTGTCGTTGAACGTGATGTCGAAGGCGTACGGCCTGCCCGGCCTGCGGATCGGCTGGATCGCCTGCCGGGATCGCGCTCTGCTGGACAAGCTCGAGCGGGCCAAGCACTACACCTCGATCTGCAACTCCGCGCCGAGTGAGATCCTCGCGCTGATCGGGCTCCGCGCCCGCAACCGATTGCTCGAACGCAACCGCGGCATCGTCGCGGCCAACCTTCCTTTGTTCGAGGAGTTCTTCAGCAACTACCCCGACCTCTTCGAGTTCGCCCGGCCGCAAGGCGGCTGCGTCTGCTACCCGCGCTACCTCGGGGCGGACGGCGTCGAGGCGATGTGCACCGACCTGGTCGAGCAAGCCGGCGTCCTGCTCCTGCCGTCGAGCATCTACCGCTCAGAGCTGACCGAGACGCCGACCGACCGCTTCCGGATCGGCGTCGGCCGACTCGCCCCCGAAGAAGCCCTCGCCGAATGGTCAACCTGGCTGGACAAACGCCGATGAACGCTCTGCCCGTTCTCGGACTGGCTGAGATCAGTGCGATCGCGACACCCGAGGTGATCTTCGGTGCTGTCAAGGAAGCATTGATCGCCCATGCCGAAGGTCGGACGCAAGTGCCTCCACCGATGGTGCTGGAGTTCCCGGACCACGCCGGCGACTGCCACGTGAAGGCAGGTCACGTCGCCGGATCACCGCACTTCGCGGTGAAGATCGCCAACACCTTCGCCTCGGTCAACAACGGTCTGATCCTCGCCATCGACGCGACCACCGGCGCACCAGCCGCGGTGCTCGCCGACGAAGGCAAGCTCACCGCCTGGCGCACAGCCGCCGCCGGCGCCCTGATCACCCATGCCCTCACTCCACCCCACATCGACGAGGTCGCCGTCCTGGGCACCGGCGAACAGGCCTTCCTCCAGGTCACCTGGCTCCGCAAACTCCGCCCGATCAACCGCGTTCACGTCTGGGGCCGCCGCCCCGAGGCGGCCGACTGCCTCTGCCAAGCCTTCGAAGACGAAGGCCTCACCGCCCACCCCGACGCGCTGGAAGCCGGCGCCCCCTGCGTCATCACCACCACAGCCGCCAGATCCCCGCTACCTCTAGAGGCCTTCCGCAACGCCGTCCACGTCACCGGCATGGGCACCGACATGCCCGGCAAACACGAACTCCCCACCGAGCTCTTCGCAGACGCCCTGATAGCCACCGACGACCACGCCCAATGCCTCCACCACGGCGACTTCGGCAACGCCGTCCGAGCCGGCGTGATCGCCTCCGACGCGGACCTCCCGGTGGGCGCGTTCCTCGACACCGCCGCCGGCGTGCTCCCCGGCCCGGTCCAGAGCGACGGACCTCGCCCCGGCCAGAGCGACGGCCCCCGCCCCGGCCAGAGCGACGGCCGCCGCGCCGGTTTCAGAGGCGACACGCCCAACCCCCACCCCCGCTCGATTGCCGACCTCACCGGCGTCGGCGCGACCGACGCGGCGGTGGCTTCCGCGGTGGTTTCGAGCGGGCTGGGAAATCGATTTCGACCGTAGTCGAATAGGTCTGGCCGGGAGGCCGAAGGTCTGCGAGGTTCGTAGGCGACCAGTGACACGTCGTCACCGCCCCTCACGACCGCTGGAAGGCCAGACCATGAAACGACGGACATTTCTCGGAAGCATCGCCGCGACCGGAGTCGGCGCCGCCATTGCCCCAGGGCTGATCGCACCCGCCACCGCACAAGCCGCCACCTGGAAGAAGCGGGTCACCGGTGCCGACCTCGACACCAACAGCCGCTGGCAGGTGGCCGGCACCGACCTCGGCATCCCGTACGTGCTCGAGAACGGCTCGATCGGCTACCTCTTCGGCGATACCTTCAACACCCCCTGGCCTGAGCAGCCCGACAACGACTGGCGCTCCCCGGTGATGCTGCGCTCCGCCATCCACCCAGGCGCGGCGGGCGGCATCGTCTTCGACAGCGCCGCCAAGGTGGCCGGCAACGGCCGCGCGCCCGAGATCATGCACAACGGTCACAACGGGATCGGCATCGACGGCCTCTGGGAGGTCACGGTGATCCCGAACGACGGCATCAGCTTCCCCGAGACCGGCCGCCAGCTCGTCTCGTACATGAGCATCGAGAACTGGAACTCGGCCGGCCCGAACGGCCCGCAGTGGAAGTCCCGGTACGCCGGACTCGCCTACACCGACAACGGCAACGACTACGTCCGTACCAACCTGAAGTGGTTCAACAGCGGCGACAACCTCGACCCGTTCCAGATGTGGACCATGCAGCGCGACGGCGACTGGGTCTACGTGTTCTCGGTCCGCTCCGGTCGCCAGGACGGCCCGATGATGCTGCGCCGTGTCCCCTGGGAGCGGATGTTCTCCCCCGAGGCCTACGAAGGCTGGGGCTGGAACGGCAGCAACTGGGGCTGGGGCCGGCCGTGCTCGCCGATCCTCAACGGCCGCTTCGGCGAACCGTCGGTCCGCCGGCTCGAGGACGGCACCTGGGCGATGGCCTACCTCAACTGCGCCACCGGCAACATCGTCACCCGGACCGCGGCCGGCCCGGACCAGGTCTGGACCGGCGAGAGGGTCCAGGTCACCTTCGCCCAGGAGCCGGCCCTGTACGGCGGATTCATCCATCCGTGGTCGACCAAGGCGGCCAACGGCCTACACCTGATGGTCTCGAAATGGACCCGCGACCCGGCCGGACACAGCACCGCTTACCACGTCAGCCAGTACGCCGGAAGCCTCTGACAGCAGTTAGCTCCAACTAAACTGGTCCGGTAAACGCTTTACCACCCGCGAAATTGGTCTGTTGCGTATTGCGCAACGCGTAATGCGGCACGCGCTCAGAAACAGCGGGTTTCGGCAAGGTTGCCGCGAGAGTGCGCTCTCACGACTTAGTAACGGATACTACTGAACTATTGACTGGTCAGCGGCCACTAGGCAATTCTCTACGCCACTGAACGACAGGTTCATACCAGTCAGCCGGAGGCCGATCCGGCTACTTCGCCAGAGGTGATCCGATGAAGTTCCGTTCCCTTGCCGTCGCCGCAGTCGCGGCTCTATCCCTGACCGCGCTCGCCGCGTGTGGAAGCTCGGACGACAAGCAAGACACCGCCGCCGACTCCGGCCCGAAGACCATCGACGTCTGGCTGATGAAGGGCAGCGTCTCCGACGACTTCCTGAAGCGGTTCGAGGCCGGCTTCGCCGCCGACCACCCGGACATCAAGGCCAACGTCCAGATCCAGGAATGGAACGGGATCGGCCCGAAGATCATCGGCGCGCTGGCCAGCAAGGACGCGCCGGACGTGATCGAGGTCGGCAACACCCAGGTCGCGCAGTACTCGGCCAGCGGTGGCGTCAAGGACCTGACCGACAAGAAGGCCGACCTCAAGGGCGACGACTGGATCGAGGGTCTGGCCGGACCGGGCCTGTACGAGGGCAAGCAGTTCGGCATTCCGTACTACGCCGCCAACCGCGTGGTCCTCTACCGCAAGGACCTCTTCCAGGCGGCCGGTATCACCACCCCGCCGAAGACCCGCGAGGAGTGGCTGGCCGACACCGCGAAGGTCAACACCGGCGGCAACCAGGGCATCTACCTGCCCGGCCAGAACTTCTACGTCCTGTCCGGCTTCATCTGGGACGAGGGCGGCGACCTCGCGGTCAAGGAAGGCGACCAGTGGAAGGGCGCGCTGGAGACCCCCGAGGCACTCAAGGGGATGGACTTCTACAAGCAGATCCAGGCGCTCGGCAAGGGCCCGAAGGACTCTGACGAGGCCAAGCCGACCCAGACCGACGTGTTCGCGCAGGGCAAGGTCGCGCAGATGATCGCCGTTCCGGGTGCCGCCGAGCTGATCGCCCAGGCGAACCCGGCGCTCAAGGACAAGATCGGCTTCTTCCCGATCCCGGGCAAGACCGCCGACAAGCCGGGCGCCGTCTTCACCGGTGGCTCCGACCTGATCATCCCGGAGGCCGCGGCCGAGCAGGATGCCGCCTACACCTTCATCAAGGAACTGGCCGGCGAGAAGTGGCAGACCGACTTGGCCAAGACGATGAAGTACGTGCCGAACCGGACCAGCCTCGCGTCGGCGGTCGGCTCGGACGAGGGCGTGGCGGCGATGGCGGCCGGTGCGGCCAACGGCAAGGCCACCCCGAACTCCCCGAACTGGGCCGCGGTCGAGGCGAAGAACCCGATCAAGGAGTACCAGACCAAGGTGCTGACCGGCGGTGACCCGGCCGCCGCGGCCAAGGCCGCCGACGAGATCATCACCCAGGCCCTGAACGCCAAGTAGAACTATGGCTGTGGCTGAGAAGACCACCACAGCAGCCCCCGCCCCCGAGCCCGGTACGCCGGTCTCGGTCCGGCGGGGGCGACCCCTGTGGGAACGCCTCCTCCCGTACCTGCTGGTCGCGCCGACGGTCGTCGGTACGGCATACCTGCTGGTCTATCCGCTGGTCCGCAACCTGCTGATCTCGTTCCAGAAGTTCGGCATCGCGCAGCTGATCCGTGGCGGCGCCGAGTTCGTCGGGTTCGACAACTACTCGAAGATCCTGAACGACGACAAGTTCTGGGGCGTCGTCGGCCGGACCTTCGTGTTCACCGCGGTCAACGTCGGCCTGATCATGGTGCTGGCCACCTTGGTGGCGCTGCTGATCGGTGCCCTGGGCAAGTGGATGCGGTTCGCCGTGATGGGCGGCCTCGTAGTCGCCTGGGCGATCCCGGTGATCGCGGCGACGACCGTGTTCCAGTGGCTGTTCCAGTCCCAGCTCGGCGTCGTGAACTGGGTGCTGGTCGCGCTCGGGTTCGAGCAGTTCGACGGCAAGGCCTGGTTCGCGGACGGCAACTCGACGTTCGCGATCGTGGTGCTGCTGATCGTCTGGCAGTCGGTGCCGTTCGCGGCGCTGACCCTCTACGCCGCGATGACGTCGGTACCGAAGGAACTGCACGAGGCGGCCCAGATCGACGGGGCCGGCGCGGTCAAGACCTTCTGGCTGATCACCTTCCCGATCCTGCGGCCGATGTTCGGGCTGATCCTGTGCCTGGAGGTGATCTGGGTGTTCAAGTGCTTCGTCCAGATCTGGGCGATCAGCCAGGGCGGTCCGGGCGACGCGCTGCTGACGCTGCCCGTCTACGCGTACCAGATCGCCACCGTGCTGAACCGGTACGACCTGGGCGCGGCGATCTCGATGGTCACGGTGCTGATCCTGGCCGTGGTGCTGCTGGCCTACTTCCGGCAGATGTTCAAGGAAGAGGGCGAACTGTGAGAGCCAGCCTCAGCCGCAAGCTCACCCTGAACGTGATCGCGCTCGGCGTTCTGCTGTTCTCGATCTTCCCGGTCTACTGGATGGTGCTGACCGCCTTCAAGCCGACCAAGGAGATCCAGGCCGAGACGCCGTCGTTCTTCCCGACCCATGTCACCTTCACGCACTTCAGCACCGCCGTGCACGCGGACGGCTTCTGGACCTTCTGGCGCAACAGCGGGTTGGTCGCGATCAGCGCCGTCCTGCTGTCGCTGGTGGTCGCCTGCGGCGCGGCGTACGCCGTCGGCCGGATGAAGTGGAAGGGGCGGCAGGGCTTCATCCTGATGGTGTTCATCGCCCAGATGACCCCCTGGGAGGCACTGCTGATCCCGATGTACGTGATCGCCCGCGACACGGACATGCTGGACAAGCTGCCGATCCTGACGCTGATCTACTTCATGATGACGCTGCCGTTCACGATCGTGACGTTGCGCGGATTCCTGAAGGGCATCCCGGTCGAGCTGGAGGAGGCCGCCCGGGTGGACGGCTGCAACCAGTTCGAGGCGTTCCGGCGGGTCGTCTTCCCGTTGCTCGCGCCGGGTCTGCTGTCGACGTCGTTGTTCGGCTTCATCACGGCGTGGAACGAGTTCGCCTTCGCCAACCTGCTGATCATCAAGAACCAGGACCAGCGCACGCTGCCGGTCTGGCTCTCGTCGTTCAGCAACACGTTCGGTACCGACTGGGGCGCGACGATGGCCGCCGCGACCCTGTTCATGCTGCCCGTGCTGCTGATCTTCCTGGTCCTGCAGGGCCGCGTCACCACCGGCGTGGCCGCGGGCGCCGTGAAGGGCTAATCCACTTCAGGGAACGACAGCCGCGTCGTGATCCGGTACCGGTCTCCTCGATAGATGGAGCGGGTGTACTCGATCACGGCGCGGTCCGCGTTCCGGGTGACGCGCTCGAAGAGCAGTGCCGGCGCGTGCAGCGGTACTCCGAGCAGCGCGGCCTCCTGCGCATCCGTGACGGTCGGCTCCGCCGTCTGGACGGCGCTCCTCGCGGCGACCTGGTACCGCGTCCGCAGCAGCCCGTACAGCGACCCGATCTCGAAGTCGCGGCCGGTGATACCGGGGACGAAGGCGACCGGGATCCGGATCCGCTCGATGCACATCGGCGCCTCGTCGACGATCCGCAGCCGGACCACCGAGACGAGCTGGTCACCCGGTGAGATCTCCATCCGCTGACCGATCCGGGCGCCGGCCGGTTCGAGGTCGAAGCTGATCAGCTTGCTCTGCCACGGCGTCCCCTCGGCCGGCGGCACCTGGAAGTCGCCCTCGGCGGTCGGCTCGAGCGCCTGGTGGATCTTGCGCGAGCTGATGAACGTGCCGCGCCCGTGCTCGCGGACGACCAGCCCGTCGCGGGCCAGATCGTCGAGTGCCGCCCGGAGCGTCGGGCGGGAGACGCCGAGCGACTCGCTCAGACTCCGCTCGGACGGCAGCGGCTCACCGGGGTTGCGGAGCTGGATGAGCCGCAGCAGCTCATCCCTCGCCTCGGTCTTTCTCATGCTCCGGAGCTTACCAGTGGTAAAGCTGTGAGAGCGGATTCACTCCGTGATTCAGGGTTGACTTTACCAATTGGATAGACCACCGTACGAAGGGTTCTCTCCGCCCCGAGATGAAGGTGTGTGAATCCATGACTCGATCTCGCAAGCTCCGCGTGACCGCGACAGCCGTCGTACTGGCCGCTCTTGCCGCGGCCGGCGCCAGTACCACCGCCAGTGCACGCACCGGCCCCGAGCAGTACCGCAAGCCGGCGTGTGGTGCGTTCTTCGACGACTTCAACTACAGCTCCCGGACCGATCCGAACTTCACCGGCCACGACTGGAGTGTCCGGACCGGCGGAGGTGGCCCGGGCATCGAGGGCACCTGGACCGCGAGCAACGTGACCTTCCCGGTTGTGGACGGGCAGAAGTCCCTGCAGCTCCGCGCCGCGACCAACGGCACGGTCAGCGGCACCACCCAGTCGCAGGTGCAGCAGAACCAGGAGCGGTTCTTCGAGGGCACCTACGCGACCCGGTTCAAGTTCAGCGACACCCCGGTCAGCGGCGCCGACGGCGATCACGTCAACCAGACCTTCTACACGATCTCGCCGCTCGACTACGACTGGGAGCCGACGTACAGCGAGCTCGACATCTCGGAGTACCTGCCGAACGGCGGCTGGGGCGAGGCGGGCCCGGTCGACTTCATCACCAGCTGGAACACGTACCAGGTCGATCCGTTCGACGGCTGGCGGATCAGCGCCGCGCGCCGGTTCAGCCACGCCGGCTGGCACACGCTGGTCGCCACGGTCGGCGGCGGCCACGTGAAGTACTACATCGACGGCAGCCTCGCCGCGGACCACACCACCGACGGCAACGGCCACTCGGTCTACCCGCGGCGGCCGATGACGCTCAACTACAACCAGTGGTTCATCGACCTGGACGGGCACAGCGGCGCTACCAGCGCCTACGTGCAGTCGGCGGACTGGGTCTACTACGCCAAGAACGAAGTACTGTCGCCGTCCACGGCCACTGCGCGGGTGAACTCCTACCGCTCGTCCGGCACGACGCATGCGGACACGATCAGCTGCTGAATCAGTGACCCGTCAGTAGCGTGAGACAGCCTCCACGACCCATGGACTTTCGGTTCGGACCTGAGTACGGTCCGTAGCGGCGTCCGCACCACGCCACCGTCGGAGAAGGACCTCAGGGTCCTCCTCTGTCAACTGACGGTGAGGTGCCACCCGCCAGTGGTGCCTCACTGGTGGATGGGCAAGCAGCCCGTGGCAGCAGCTACGAGCTGATGGGGGCCCGTACACCTAGGTGGGGCGGTGAGCGCAAGCGCTCCCGCCCCACCGACTCAATTCTTCTCGGGTTCACCCCCAACGCGGCATCGCCCCTGTTCGTCTTGATGATTGACAGGGAAGGGTGGTGCGCATGGCTGACTGGGAATCCGCGTTCGGCGAGTTGCTGCAGGCTCGTGGTGGCGCGTTGCGTTCCTACGCCTATCTGCTGACCGGCGATACCGCGTCCGCGGGCGATCTGGTCCAGGACGCGTTGCTGCGGGTCTTCAGCCGGCTCAGGGTCGGCAATGACGTGGCGCAACTCGAGGGGTACGTCCGGCGGGCGATCCTCAACCAGTACGTCGACGGCCGCCGGCGGGCCAAGCTGTGGCGGCAAGCCCAGCACCTGCTGGTGAATCCGCCGGTGCACGAGGACGCCGACGTCGGAATCGCCGACGAGGTACGCCGGGCGCTGTCGACGCTCTCGCCAAAGCAGCGGGCCTGCGTCGTCCTGCGCTACTACGAGGACCTGACCGTCCAAGACATCGCGGACCAGATCGGCTGCTCCGAAGGCACCGTCAAGCGCCACCTGTCCGACGCCCGGACGAAGCTGGCCAGCCAGCTCGGCACGACCGAGGAGAGCATGAGATGACCTCCCGAGACTTGAAAGACCTACTCCAGACCCTGGCCTCGGACGGCACCGACCGGGTGCCCGTTGACGAGCAGACCCTGATCCCCCGCATCCGCTCCCGCCGCCGCCGTCGCACCGGCATAGCAGCAGCCGTCGCCGCGTCGACCGCGGTAGTAGTCGCAGCGGGCGCGTACGCAGTACTGCCTGGTGCTGATCAGGAGCAGCCGCCTGCCGCAGCTCCTCCGGTGCCGACGGTGACCCTCAAGCCTCATCAAGAGAACGGGTTCGTCTGCGGAAGCCGTCTCACTGCTCCCATCGCCGGCGATCCGACGCTGGGCCTGGCGGTCACCCAGCAGACCGTCACACCGGACGCCAACGGGGTCATGGCCTCGATCAACGTCGAGTTGATCAACTCGGCCGCCGCGCCGGTGAACCTGTCGGGTAGCCCGGCCGGAGCGAGTCTCGTCGTCGTCAAGGACGGGATCGTGGTGGCTACCCCGCTCGCCGAGCGGGCCATCGCCAAGCGGTGGAAGTTCGGTCCGAACGAAACCGTGACCGTGAAGACGTTCCTGAGCATCCGTCAGTGCACGACAGACGGGCAGCAGGGGACTGTCCCGCTCGAGCCCGGGACCTATCAGCTCTATGCGACGAAGAGTTTCAAGGAGATCAGCGAGCTCCCCAAGCTCCCCGACATAGTGATCGCCGGCGGGCCGTGGACGATTGAGCTGAAGTAGCCGACATCCGGGGTTTGCCGGATTGTCGGACAAGTTTTGCCGGGGTTTGACGTTCGAACAGGGGCGGTCGGGGGCAGACTGATCTGCGATGCAGTGGTTCCCAACCGCCCCTGGGAGATTGCCGTGACTGCCCAACGTCTTCTTCGTCCTGCCGTGGTGATCGGCGCGCTGCTTGCGCTGGTCGGCTTCGGTGTCACCCCGTCGACCGCCGCGACGACGGCCACCCTCACCGTGAGTGCTGCGATCGGGCAGCAGAACGGGTCGGTCGGCACCGTCGTCGGCTATGTGGTCGGGCAGCCGACTGCCGCCAATACGGTGATCCGGAGCCGCTACACCGCCGACACCGCGCTCGCGCTGGCCGATTCGGCTTCGACGACCTCGACCGGGTCGATGCTCTACGTGCAGATCCCGAGCGGTTTCAGGGCGCAGTACGGACTGAAGACCAACCCGGGATTGCTCGGCGCGCAGATCACCGTCACCGGGACGCTGACGCCGTACTTCACGCCGCATGCGGGGTTGAAGGATCCGACGGCGTTCAGCGGTGGTGGCGGTTCGGACCCTGGTGATCCGGGTGACCCTGGCGACTACTACGCGGCCGCCTCCGGCAAGACCGGCGCTGCGTTGAAGTCGGCGCTGCACACGATCATCTCTAGTCAGACCAAGCTGACGTACGAGCAGGTCTGGAACGCTTTGAAGGACACCGACCAGGATCCCGCCAATCCCAACAACGTGATCCTGCTGTACTCCGGTCGCTCGCAGGCCAAGAGCACCAACGGCGGTGGGGTCAACGACTGGAACCGTGAACACGTCTGGGCCAAGTCGCACGGTGACTTCGGTACGGCGACCGGTCCGGGGACGGATGTGCACCACCTGCGTCCCGAGGACGTGTCGGTGAACTCGGCACGAGGCAACCTCGACTTCGACAACGGCGGCTCGGCGGTCACCGAGTGCCCCGGGTGTACGGCCGACAGCGACTCGTTCGCGCCGCGGGCCGCAGTACGGGGTGATGTCGCGCGGATGATCTTCTACATGGCGGTCCGGTACGAGGGCGGCGACGGTTGGCCGGACCTGGAGCCGAACAACTCGGTGAACAACGGCACCGCGCCGTACATCGGCAAGCTCTCTGTCCTGAAGGCCTGGAGCGCCGCCGACCCGCCGGACGCGTTCGAGAAGCGCCGCAACCAGGTCATCTACGACACCTGGCAGCACAACCGCAACCCGTTCATCGACCACCCCGAATGGGTCAGCTCGATCTGGCCGTAGGCCGGCTCGTCGTAGGTTGGTCGGTATGAGCCCCTCAGTACCGCGCTTCCACCTGGCCATGCCGGTCGACGATCTAGCAGCCGCCGCGGAGTTCTACGGCTCCGTGGTCGGCTGCGAACGCGGCCGCAGCTCCGACACCTGGATCGACTGGAACCTCCGCGGCCACCAGTTCGTCACGCACCTGGCCTCGACGCGGGCCGAGGCGATCCACAACCCCGTAGACGGCCACGACGTCCCCGTTCCCCACTTCGGCCTGATCCTCGAGATCCCGGACTTCCACGCGTTGGCCGACCGCTTCCGCGCCGCCAACACCTCCTTCGTCATCGAGCCGTACCTCCGCTTCGAAGGCAAACCCGGCGAACAATGGACCATGTTCCTCCACGACCCCGCCGGCAACGCCCTGGAGTTCAAGGCTTTCGCCAACGACGAAGACGTCTTCGCCACCTAACCCGACGCCGAGCAAACCCCACGCCGGCGCCTCCGTTCGCTCCTACGTCGCTCCCACGGCGCTGAGCTCCCGCCCACCCTGGCGCGCGGGCTGCTCCGCACGCCCGCCTGGCGAGAGCGGGCCGTCGTCGACACAGCTGTTGTTGCGGGGCGGGTGCCGTGTGCCCGACTGGCGGCTGGGCGGACCGGCCTGCGTCCAAGTACCGAACACCTACTGTGCCCTCGAGTGCAACCGCCCTACAACGGCGGTTGCACCCAACTGGTTGCGGACCGTTGGCTCATCGTCTCTGCTCGTCGACGAGGTTGCTCAGCGGGCTGTCCGTGGCCGTTTGTGTCGGGGCGGTCTGCTTGTGGCGGCTCGGTGGCTTCACCTTGCCCTCGGCAACCAAGTCGTCGAGGCTGCTCGCCAGCCGGAGCGGCACAAGCCGAGCGACCGGCTTGCCGTGGCGGGTGATGGTGAAGCTGCGCCCTTGGCTCACATCCTCGAGGTAGCGCCCAAGCCCGTCACGTAGTTGCTGGTGGCCGACCGTATCCATCGGATCTCCTTTTCGCTGGTGACTCGAGCCTAAGAAGGCCAGCGCGTGCGGGCGAGGGCAGATCGCAGGGCAGCGTCGGGCAGTTAGATGGCCGGGACCGGGGCTGGTGAGCGGCTGCTGGCTGTGTCGTCGCCAGAGCCAGCCGTGGGTTTGCGGGCGCATCGAGTCGGGGCGGCGGTTCGCGGCGAAGCGGGACCTGCCCGGGCACCCCGCAGCGGGCCGATGACAGCCAGGCCGCCAGTTGCTACACACGGCAGCCACCCCGCAACACCTGCAGGTCCACACAGGGCCCGGCGACCGCCGGCGTGGGGTTTTGCTCGGGCTTGTTGATACAGCTTTCGGTGAATACATCATCTGATGTACTGTCTGGGTGTGGACACGATCAGTCGGGGTGAGGTGTTGGCTCGGTTCGGGCATGCGTTGTCGGATCCGACCAGGACTCAGGTGATGCTTGTTCTCAGTGAAGGGGCCAGCTATCCGGCTGATCTGGCTGAGCGGATCGGGGTCAGCCGGCAGTCGCTGTCCAATCATTTGGCTTGCCTGCGCGGGTGTGGGCTGGTGGTGGCGGAGCCCGAAGGACGCCGGACTCGGTACGAATTGGCCGATCCGTCGCTCGGCACCGCTCTCGCTCAACTTCTCAACGTGGTTCTGGCAGTGGACCCCGCCTGCTGCCGGCCCGACGCGACGGGTGAGTGCCGATGACTGAAGCAACAAACAGCCCTCGCCAACTCCCCATCGCCATCGGTGAGCCACGGCTCCTCCCGCTCACCAGTCCGCTGCAGAAGGTGCAGCCGTCGGCGGCGGAGGTTGACAGGCGTCTGCGGTTGGGGCGGCGTGCACAGATGCTGGCCGGGACGAGTGTTGGCTACAACGTGGTTGAGGCTGCGGTGGCTATCGCGGCCGGCACCGTGTCCGGGTCGGTGGCGCTGGTGGGGTTCGGGTTGGACTCCATCGTCGAGGTGGCCAGCGGGCTGATCATCTTGTGGCAGTTCCGGAGTCCGATGCCGGAGACGCGGGAGCGCCGGGCGTTGCGGCTGATCGCGTTGTCGTTCTTCGGGTTGGCGCTCTACGTGTCGTTCGAGTCCGTACGGTCCCTTGTCACCGGTTCGGCGCCCGACGCGTCCGGCGTCGGCATCGGGTTGGCGATCGCGTCGCTGATCGTCATGCCGGTGCTGTCGGCCGCGCAACGGCGTACCGGCAAAGCACTGCAATCCAACTCAGTAGTTGCCGACGGCACCCAAACCCTGCTTTGCACCTATCTGTCAGCCGTGCTCCTGGTCGGCCTCGTGCTCAACGCGACGCTCGGCTGGTCCTGGGCGGACCCGATCGCCGGCCTCGTCATCGCCGCGATCGCCCTTCGCGAAGGAATCCAAGCCTGGCAAGGAAAAGGCTGCTGCGCCCCCACCAACGCAGGAGCCCACGCCTGCGAAGACGGCTGCTGCTGACTATCCGTTCACCCGGAACGTCGTGTTGCCGACCTGTCGAGTCGAGGTGACCCGGCCCGGTACGTGCTGACCGGGCGCAGGAGTGATCGCGGGTACCGGCGTACCGGGCAACGCAACCCCAGCATGCGCAGCCGACTGCCCGACGCGTGTCTGGACCCAGTCCTGCAAACCAGGATCAGCCAGCGACAACCGTGAACCGCTGTCCCGCACCATCCCGCGAGCGACCAGCCCCTGCCGAGCCGCATCCACCTCTTGCCACTTGCCCGGCCCGGCTGCCTGCGTCTCGCCCTGCATCGCCAACCCCCGCGGTCCCCGCACGGCGACCTTCGCCAGCAAATCCTTCTCCGCCGGCGAACAGGAATTCCAAGCAGCCTGGTAGAACACCCGAGCCTGATCGTTCACCCGAGCCGTCGCCGCCTTCGCCACGTCAGCAGTGATCCCGTACGGCGGCCGCGCGAACTCCAAAGCCGTCTCCGACAAATCCCGCAACCGGCTCGGATTGCCATTGGCCGACTTGAGCAGCTGCTCCACCGCCTCCGGCTGATACGGGATTCCGGCCCGGCGCAACGGCTCGGTGACGCTCGGCCGCAGCTCGTCGGCACTCAGCGGCCCACACTCCCGTACGTCGAAACGCCCCGTCACCCCAGTAGCGACCCCAGACATCCCGCCCGACGCAGCCATCAGCCGAGTAGCAGCCATCTCGCCTCCCGCCCCCACGAGATAAACGCGCTGCCCCTGCCGCTCCAGATGCGCCGACAACTCCGTCAACGCCGCCAGATCCCGATCGGACGCGACGTCGAGGTTGTCGACCATCAGCATCACCGGCTGACCCTTCTTGGCGGCCAGCTCGCCCAGGTTGTCGGCGAGCTGATTGAGCGTGCTGCCGACCCCGTCCTTGCCGGGCGCCTCCCATTGCTTCTTGACCACCGCCTGGACGGGCGCGACCCCGAAGCGGAGTTCGGCCCCGCGTTGCTCGCTGCGACTGCGCTGGGTCAGATCCCGAAGCGTCTTCTTCAGCTTGCGCAGCGCGAAGTACCCGTGCTGTTTGCGAAGCCCGCCGAGGTCCTCGCTGACCGCGCGCACGAACCGGTTCTCCAACGGCTCCCGCGGCGACGCGTCGACCCGCACCGCGATCCAGCCGTTGCGTTGCGCGAAGGCCTGCGCTCGATCCAGCTCCAGGCTCTTACCCATCCCAGGTGCACCGGTGAACAGCACCGAATTGCCCTCGGGCTCCCGCCGGTCGAGCGAGATCGGCCGGCCCAGCCGATCGGTCCGGGTCACCATGTACGCCGGGCGCCGGGGCGTGCCGAAGACGCGACTCATCCCCCCACCCAACGCCGCGCAACCAGCCGGGACGAGATCACCAGATGAACATCCGGGCGGTCGCCGTTGAACCCCTCAGAACACTTGATGCGCCACGCGCCGGAAAAGTTGCGACAAATAGCTGGTCAATTTGTTCCCAAAAGAAACAGCCCGGATAATTCACCAGGCCCTGTGAACTTTGCAATCTCCGTGTCATTCTGCGCAAATGAACAGATGGTCGGCGCGGTTTTGCGTGGTAATAGCGGGAATGGTCTCGATGCTGGTGGCCGCCCCGGCCGGAGCCGCGCCCCAGGTGGCGCAGTCGCCGGACCCGAAGCTGACCGTCACGGACGTGGTCCTCGGCCGGACGTCGGTCGCCGTCTCCGGCCTCAACCGGGTCGCCGTGCCGGTGACGGTCAAGGCGGGCTACAACTCCGACGACCCGAGCGACGCCGGCACGCTGCTCAACGTGTTCCTGAAGCGAACCGCTGGAATCGGTGCGGTCCCGCTGATGATCGCCGGTCACCTGACCCGGACGGCCGGAACGCTGAAGAACGGCACCTGGACCGGCACGGTCGACGTGCCCTCGACCGCGAACGGGACCTTCCGCGTGGTCGGCGTGCTCCCCGGCGCAACCCTCGACGGCTCGGACGGCAGCATGACCAGTGAGACGCCCTTCAACGGCCCGAGTATCGCGGTCACCGGACTGCACCAGCCGAAGCTCGGAGTCTCGGTGATCCCGCGGGTGGTGCCGTTCGGCTCGGGCTTCACGGTGAAGGCCGCCATCTACGACTCCACCACCGGCAAGCCCTACGCCAGCCGGATCCTGCTCCAGATCCAGAACGACAACCTGTGCATCGAGTACGACGCCGGCTCGAAGTACACCGACCGCTCCGGCATCCTGCTGGCGTCCTTCCCGGCCGCCGCCGCTGACTACCTGACCTGTGTCCGGGTGCGAGGCAAGTACTTCGACACCCTCGGGACCGGCTGGTTCGTACTCCGCCCCGGCATCGTCAGCGCGACGCCGTCGAAGACCAGCGCCGGGATCGGGACGATCGTCCCGGTCAACGGCTCGGTGCGCGGCGCCCCGGCCGGCTGCCCGGTCGTCCTGCAACGCCTGTACGCCGGGGCGCACTGGCGCGGCGTAAGCGCGGCAACTGTCCGCGCCAGCGGCCGGTTCACGGTCAACGCTCAACCGCCGTACGCCGGAAACGTCAGCTACCGGGTGTCCTTGCCGACCTGCGACAGATTCCAGGCCGGAGTCAGCAAAACCTTCGTCATCAGGGGAATCTAATGCGCATCAGAAGTACTGGGGTGGTGATCGCGGCGCTCGCCGTGATCGCCTCGACGATGGTCGCGGCACCAGCGGCCCAAGCAATGCCCCCGGACCCGGACCTGTCGGTCACCAGCGTGACGCTGGGGAGAACGTCGGTCGCGGTCTCGGGGATGAACATGTATCCGGTCGCAGTGACGCTCAAGGCCAGCTATCCGCCCAGCAGCCCACCGACCGCCCACAAGGTGCTCGCCGTCATCCTCGAGCGCTCGGGCGGTGTCGGGCCGATCAATCTGATCGTCGCCGGCAACCTGGTGCGGACCGTCGGTACGGCGCAGAACGGCACCTGGACCGGCAATCTCAACGTCCCGTCGACGGCCAATGGGACCTTCAAGGTCAGCGGCGTGGTCGAGGGAGACAGCTACACCGGCGACGACGGCAGCAAGCCCGGTCCGACGCCGTTCGCCGGGCCGAGTCTCGCGATCCGTGGCGTCCACATCCCGAAGATCGGTGTCTCGGTGGTGCCGCGGGTGGTGCCGTTCAACGCGGCGTACCAGGTCAGGGCCGCGATCTACGACTCCGCGACCGGCAAGGCCTACGGGACCCGCATCCTGCTGCAGGTGGTCCGGTCCAACCTCTGCGCCGAGTACGACGCCGGATCCAAGTACACCAACACGGCCGGCCTCCTCGTCACGAACTTCCCGGGCGCCGGCGGAGACGTCAACCACTGCGTCCGGGTCCGCGGCCCGTACGTGGACCAACTGGCCTTCCGCTTCTACCCGCTCCGGCCGGGCATCGTCTCAGCCGCGCCGGCGAAGCCGAGTGCGCCCGCCGGCCAGGTCGTGCTCGTCAACGGCTCCGTCAAAGGCGGGTACTTCCCGGTGCCACGCCCGGTGACGCTGCAGCGCCTCTACAGCACCGGATGGCGCGGGGTCAGCAGCTCGACGGTTCGCCAGAGCGGCCGGATCACGCTCACGGCGCAGCCGCCGTCCGTCGGAAACTTCACTTACCGGGTGTATCTGCCGACCTTCCAGCACTACCAGGCCGGAGCCGGCAAGACCTTCGTGATCCGCGGGACCTGAGGGCGTTGGGCGGAGTGAGTTAGCCTAACTTAGGTATGCCTAACTCATTCCGCCCGACCGTCGAGAGGACCGTGCTCGCGTGAGTACCCCCGCACCCCGTAACCGCCGCGCCAAGCTGGGGGTCGTCCTCAGGACCGAGCGCGTCACCCCGCACATGATCAGGGTGGTGCTGAGCTGCGACGAGTTCGTCGACAACGGCACCACCGACCACTACGTCAAGCTCCTCTTCCTGCAGCCGGGCGTGGAGTATCCGGAACCGCTCGACATGGGCGAGGTCCGGGAGAAGCTGCCGTCCGAGCACTGGCCGACGATGCGGACCTACACCGTTCGCGCGTGGGACGAGTCCACCAAGGAACTGACGATCGACTTCGTCCACCACGGTGACGAGGGTGTCGCCGGTCCGTGGGCCGCGGCGGCTCAGCCCGGCGACAAGCTCTGGTTCAACGGTCCCGGTGGTGCGTACGCGCCGCAGGAGACGGCCGCCTGGCACCTGCTGGTCGGCGACGAGAGCGCGTTGCCGGCGATCGGGGCTGCCATCGAGGGTCTCCCGCCGGGCGCGCACGCGAAGGTGTTCGTCGAGGTCGAGGACGAGACCGAGGAGCAGAAGTTCAGCGGCTCCGGCGAGGTCGAGCTGACCTATCTGCACCGGGCAGGTGCGACGGGCGAACGCGGTGACGGCCTGGTCGAGCTGGTCGAGGCGCTGGAGTTCCCGGCCGGCGACGTACAGGTGTTCGTGCACGGCGAGGCCGGCTTCGTACTGCGGTTGCGCAAGCATCTCTTCGGCGAGCGTGGTCTCGCGCGCGACCAGGTCTCGCTGTCGGGGTACTGGCGGCTCGGCAAGAACGAGGACGGCTGGCAGGCCGAGAAGGCCGACACCGCCCGCAAGGAACGCGAAGCGGCCGGCAACTGATCAACAGCCCGGATGATTCCAAGCTCCTCTGGTGTTGTCGCCTTCGGGGGACAACTTCAGAGGAGCAGATGTGAAGATCGGCATCATCGGCAGCGGCAACATCGGTGGCACCCTGACCCGGCGGCTGAGCGCCCTCGGCCATGACGTCTCGGTGGCGAACTCGCGCGGACCCGAGTCCCTGCGCGACCTCGCCGCGGAGACGGGCGCGACCCCGGTCGAGGTGAGCGAGGCCGCCAACGGCGCGGAGCTCGTCGTCGTGACGATTCCCGAGGGCAAGGTGCCGGCGCTGCCGGCCGGGCTGTTCGACGGTGCGGCCGACGGGTTCGTGGTCGTTGACACAGGCAACTACTACCCGCAGCGCGACGGCCGGATCGCGGGCATCGAGGACGAGGGGCTGACCGAGAGCGGCTGGGTCGCCCAGCAGCTCGGGCAGCCAGTGGTCAAGGCCTTCAACAACATCATGGCCCAGCACTTGCTGGAGAACGGTGTCCCAGCCGGTACGCCGGGCCGGATCGCGCTCCCGGTGGCCGGCGACGACCAGCAGGCGAAGGAGAAGGTGTCCCGCCTGATCGACGAACTCGGCTTCGACGCCGTCGACACCGGCACCCTCGCCGACTCCTGGCGCCAGCAGCCCGGCTCCCCGGTCTACGTAGCCGACGCCGACGCCGACGGAGTCCGCAAACTCCTGGCCGAAGCAACCCCCGACCGCCAGGACGCCTTCAAGGGCTGACCCGGCACCACCCGCCGCGCCGGGGCACCCGGCTTGCCCCACCCACCACCCACCCACCCACCGGGCGCCCACCCACCGGGCGCCCACCCACCGGGCGCCCGCCCACCGGGCGCCCGCCCACGGCGCGGCCGCGGGGGTTAGAGCGTGCGGGCGGTGGCGACGCGGCGTTCGAGGATTTCGGCGATGGCCGGCGCCTCGTTCTGCGGGAGTACCCAGTCCTCGCCCTGCGCTTGCAAGATGAGCGCAGGGCCTGGGCTGCTCGCGGGTGCGAGCTTCATCGCCACCGGATACTTGAGCCGCTCGGAGCCCGACAGCGTCACCGCGTACACGCCCGTCAGCGCGGTGAGCGGGTAGGACTTCTCCCGTACCGTGCTCTCCCCGTCGAGCGTCTGCAACACCATCTGCTCGTGCAAGGTGACCTGCTCGGCGCCGATCGACATCCGCAGCCGGGTCAGCCCGCGCATCCGGAAGCTCAGCTCGTACTCCGAATCCGCCAGCTCCGGAATCGCCGGCATCATCAGAACCCGGAACCCGTACCGCCCGAAGCCCGTACCGACGATGGCACCGGCGACCGTGATGGGCAGTGCCCACGCTGTCAGCCCGTCGGCGCCGAGCACCTTCGCGTCGAACGCCGTCAGCAGCGCCGCCACCCCACCGAGCAGGAATCCGGCCCGGGGCCACCGCACGGGGCGATACCGGCTCTTCGCCCGCCACCGCCATCCAGCGGCGAGCACCGCGACCGGAACCGGCGCCGCCGCCCACTTCGCCGGACCCTCATCGGAGGCGGCGCTGACCCACAGGACCAGCGCGAGGAAGATCAGCGGGATGCCGACGTAGATGAACGACACGACCCGTTGCGCCTGCCGCTGCCTTGCCTCCAGTGAGCTCACCTGGAAAACCCAAGCACAGCGGACGCCAGACGCCTAAAGTTGCCGGGGATGACCGCGCTCTTCGAAGTACCGGCCCCGCTGTTCAAGACGCTCTCCGACCAGCTGCCGTGGCTCGACGCCGCGCCCGCGCTGGCCGCGGAGTACCTCGACCGCTGGAACCTTCGCCTCGACGGCAAGCCGCTGCACGGAATGGCCTCGATCGTCCTGCCGGTCGTCCGGACAGCCGACGCAACCCCGGCGATGCTCAAGCTCCAGCCCTTCACCGACGAGAACAAGGGCGAGGCCCTCGGCCTCAAGACCTGGAGCACCGACGACGTCGTCGAGGTCCTCGACGACGACCCGGCGACCGCCACGATCCTCCTCGAGCGACTCGAACCGCGTTCGCTCGCCGACGTCCCCGACGACATCGAGGCGACGAGGATCCTGGCCGAGCTGCTAGCCCGGCTGTCCGTAGTACCGGCTCCACCCGGTCTGCGACGACTCGACGACATCGTCACCGAGATGCTCGCCGACGCGACCCGACTGATCCCGCGCCTGGCCGACCCCGACCAACAGTCGCTCGTACGCCGGTACGCCGCACAAGCCGCCGAATTGGTGCAGGACCCAGGCGACCGACTCCTCCACTGGGACCTCCACTACGAGAACGTGCTCGCCGCCCACCGCAAACCCTGGCTGGTGATCGATCCGAAGCCGCTGGCCGGCGACCCGGGCTTCGAGGTCCTGCCCGTCCTGCACAACCGCTGGGACGACCTGGTAGCCACCGGTGACCTCCACCGGGCGATCCACCGGCGCTTCGACCTGATGCTCGACGTCACCGGCATCGACCGCGAGCGGGCGGTCGGCTGGACGAGGGTCCGGATCCTGCAGAACGTGCTCTGGGGCCTCGACGGACCCGAGGACGAGCGCGAGGACGAGATCGATCCGCACCAGCTGGAGATCGCCAGAGCCCTTGACCCTGCCAACCTGATTACATAGTTACATGACTACACCAACTGTGTATGAGTGGGCAGGCGGCGCGGAGGCGTTCCGCCGGCTGACCGACGTGTTCTACGACGAGGTGGCGAAGGATCCGATCCTCGCCCCCGTCTTCGCGCACATGAGCGACCAGCACAAGGAGCACGTAGCGATCTGGCTCGGCGAGGTGTTCGGCGGCCCGAGCCGTTACACCGACGAGCTCGGTGGCTACTCCGCGATGCTCGGCCACCACCTGAATCTCGGTCTGACCGAGGAGCAGCGCTCCCGCTGGGCTGCCCTGATCGCCGCCAGCGCCGACCCGGCCGGCCTTCCCAGCGACCCGGAGTTCCGCTCGGCCTTCGTCGCATACATCGAGTGGGGCACCCGCATCGCTCTAGCCAACTCGCAGCCCGGCGCAACCCCGCCCCCGAAGGCCCCGGTCCCACACTGGGGTTGGGGTGAAGCACCGCCGTACCAGCCGTGATAGTTGTGACATAACCGGTGCCGCGAGAGGCTTTCGCCGCAGTGACGCCGGGGTAAGACCTGGTAAAGGTTGCAGTGTCAGACACCCGTCGGGGGAAACCGGGAACCAGGGCTTCGATATTGTCGGCGGTTCACGACGAACCCGGTGGCCGGGATGCGAGGGTGAACCATAGTGACCGCTCAGCTCGAGTACCCCGACTTGCAGGACAGCGAGGCGCTGCTGTCGATCCAGGGTCTGTGGAAGGTGTTCGGGCCGAAGGCGGCCCGGGTGCCCCGCCGGCCGGAGCTGGCGGCGCTCAGTCGCGCCCAGCTGCTCGACCGGACCGGCTGTACGGCGGCCGTCCGCGACCTGAGCTTCGACGTCGCCCCTGGTGAGGTGTTCGTCGTGATGGGCCTGTCGGGCTCCGGCAAGTCGACGCTGGTCCGCTGCCTGACCCGGCTGATCGAGCCGACCGCCGGCAGCATCTTCTTCGAGGGCGAGGACCTGCGCGCCGCCGACGAGAAGCGGCTGCGGACGCTGCGCCGGAGCAAGTTCTCGATGGTCTTCCAGCACTTCGGCCTGCTCCCGCACCGCAAGGTGATCGACAACGTCTCGTACGGGCTCGAGGTCCGCGGCGAGAGCAAGCCGGACCGCAAGCGCCGCGCCCAGGAGGTCATCGACCTGGTCGGCCTCCGCGGCAACGAGAACCTGTACCCCGAACAGCTCTCCGGCGGCATGCAGCAGCGCGTCGGCCTGGCCCGCGCGCTCGCCTGCGACCCGGACGTCCTGCTCTTCGACGAGCCGTTCTCCGCGCTCGACCCGCTGATCCGCCGGGAGATGCAGACCGAGGTCGTCCGGCTGCACCGCGAGGTCGGCAAGACGATGGTCTTCATCACCCACGACCTGAACGAGGCGCTGAAGCTCGGCGACCGGATCCTGCTGATGCGCGACGGCGAAGCGGTCCAGCTCGGCACCGGCGACGAGCTCGTCGGGGCGCCGGCCGACGACTACGTGCGCGACTTCGTCCGCGACATCCCGCGGGCCGACGTCCTCACCCTGCGCTGGATCGTCCGCCAGCCGCGTCCGGACGAGGAGCTGTCCGCGCTGGAGCTGGGCCCGGACGTCCTGGTCCGCGAGGCGACCCGGCAGGTGCTCGAGTCCTCGCTCCCGGTCAAGGTGGTCGCCGACGGGCAGTTGCTCGGCGTGATCGGCGACGAGGAGATCCTGACCGTCGTCGCGGACCGGGAAACTCACTCCTCACCCGCGCGCGCCTGACATGGCCTCCATCACCGGCTCGGTTCACATCGAGGTCAAACGGCCCCGGCGCTCTGTCATCGTCGGGGTGCTGCTGGTCGTCTGGGTCGCCGCCTGGTTCGTGCTCAAGGGCATCAACACGCTGGCGCTCGGCGGGCAGGAGACGACCGGGCTGCACCGCTGGCTGACCGAGCACCGCGACTTCATGGGCAGCGGCAACGCGGTCCTCGACGGGATCCGGGTCGCCGTCGACCAACTCGTCATCCTGCTGCAGGCGGTCATCTCGCAACCGTCGTACGGGCGGCCCGTGCCGGTCATCGGGTGGCTGGGGGTCGTGGCTGTTTCGGCGTACCTGGCCTGGGCCTTCGGCAACTGGAAAGTCGCGCTGCTGACCGCGGGCGGGCTGACCTTCCTCGGGCTGCAGGGGTTGTGGCAGGAGAGCATGGACACGCTCTCGCTGACCATCGCCGCCGTACTGCTCGCGCTGCTGGTCGGCATCCCGCTCGGTATCTGGGCAGGCCTGTCGAATCGGGTGTTCAAGGTCGCGACGCTGATCCTCGACCTGATGCAGACCCTGCCGACCTTCGTGTACCTCGCGCCGCTGACCCTCTTCTTCGCGATCGGCCCGGCCGCCGCGACGATCGCGACGCTGATCTACGCCGCGCCGCCGGTGGTCCGGCTGACCGCGCACGCGATCCGCTCGGTGCCGCGCGAGAGTGTCGAGGCGGCGCGCTCGCTCGGCTCGTCGGGCGGGCAGACGCTGGTCAAGGTGCTGCTGCCGATGTCGCGCAGCACGGTCGTCGTCGGCATCAACCAGACGATCATGGCCGCGCTGTCGATGGTGACGGTGGCCGCGCTGATCGACGCGCCCGGCCTCGGCCAGACGGTGCTGAAGGCGCTGCAGACGCTCGACGTCGGGGTCGCGTTCAACGCCGGGCTGGCGATCGTCGTACTGGCCATCGTGCTCGACCGGGTGACCACGGCGGCCGGCGACCGGCCATGGCGTACCGCGAGCCTGCGGCGCAAGGTGCTGCTCGGCGCCGGCGCAGCGGCTGTGTTGGTGGCGGTCTGGTTCTCGCGTACCTACGTGTGGGCGGCCGAGTTCCCGACCGGTGCGAATGTCGGCTCGAAGATCGCGGTCGCGGCGACCGACGTGACCACCTGGGTGCAGGACGTCTTCGGCGGGTTCACGTACGGGGTCCGCGACGCGGTGACGAAGGGCGTGCTCAACCCGTTCGAGGGGTTGCTCACTGAGTCGCCCTGGTGGCTCGTGGCGGCGATTGTCGTCGCGCTGGCCGCGTTGCTGGGGAGCTGGCGGGGCGCAGTACCGGCTGCTGTGTGCCTGGGTCTGCTGGTGGCGACCGGGGTGTGGCACGACAGCATGGTGACGCTGGCGTCGACGCTGCTCGCGACCGTCGTGGTCGTTGCCGTCGGGCTCGTGCTCGGGGTGTGGACGGGGCGTAATCACCGTGCGGACAGCTGGCTGCGGCCTGTGCTGGACGCCGGCCAGACGATGCCGCCGTTCGTTTACCTCGTACCTTTCCTGGCGCTGTTCGGGACCAGCCGGTTCACCGCGATCGCGGCGGCCGTGGTCTTCGCCGTACCGGTCACCACCAAGATCGTTGCCGATGGCATCCGCGCGGTGCCGGTCGCGACGGTCGAGGCGGCCAACTCGGTCGGGTCGAGCACGTGGCAGGTGATCAGCAAGGTGCAGTTGCCGGTGGCCCGCCGGGCGATCACGCTGGCGGTCAACCAGGGCCTGATCTACGTGCTCTCGATGGTCGTCGTCGGCGGTCTCGTCGGCGCCGGCGCACTCGGGTACGACGTCGCCGCCGGTTTCGCCCAGAGCGAGCTGTACGGCAAGGGACTCGCCGCCGGGCTGGCTATCGTGCTGCTCGGCGTGATGCTCGACCGGATCACGCAGGCTGCGGCCCGGCGGACCCGGAAGTACAAGGGAAGATCTAGAGGAGACAACCTGTGGTGACCAACAAGCTCCGTACCGCTGGAGTGCTGACCGCCTTGGCGCTGGCCCTGACTGCCTGTGGCGGTGCGAAGGTCGGATCGGACAAGCCGGCCGCCGGCAGCAGTGGCAAGGAGTGCGGCACCTTCAACCTGACCGTCAGCCCGTGGGTCGGGTACGAGGCGAACGCGGCCGTCGTCGCGTACGTCGCGACCAAGGAACTCGGCTGCAAGGTGGTGAAGAAGAACCTCAAGGAAGAGATCGCCTGGCAGGGGTTCAGCACCGGCGAGGTCGACGTGAACCTGGAGAACTGGGGGCACGAGGACCTGAAGAAGAAGTACATCGAGACCGACAAGGTCGCGGTCGAGGCCGGGTCCACCGGGGTCAAAGGCGTGATCGGCTGGTACGTGCCGCCGTGGATGGCGGCCAAGTACCCCGACATCACCGACTCGAAGAACCTGAACAAGTACGCCGACCTGTTCAAGACCTCGGAGTCCGGCGGCAAGGGCCAGTTGCTGGACGGCGATCCGTCGTACGTGACGAACGACGAGGCGCTGGTGAAGAACCTGAACCTCGACTACAAGGTGGTCCAGAGCGGCAGCGAGACCGCGCTGATCCAGGCCTTCCGCGACGCCGAGAAGAACAAGAAGCCGCTGCTCGCCTACTTCTACGAGCCGCAGTGGTTCTTCAACGAGGTCAAGCTGGTGAAGATCAACCTGCCGGCGTACAAGGCCGGGTGTGACGCGGTTCCGGCGAAGGTCGCCTGCGACTACCCGCCGTACGACCTGGACAAGATCGTCTCGAAGAAGTTCGCCGACTCGGGCAGCCCGGCGTACGAGCTGGTGAAGAAGTTCAGCTGGACCAACGACGACCAGAACGTGGTGGCGAAGTACATCGCCGAGGACAAGCTGACCCCGGACGCGGCGGCCGAGAAGTGGGTCAAGGACAACCAGTCGAAGGTCGACGCCTGGCTGGGTAAGTAGTCTCCGCTTTCCTTCCTTCCCCCGAGATCAGAAGATTTTCGGGCCGGGGGTCAGGATTCCGGCCGGGTCTGTTGTCCGCTTGAGTTCTTGAAGGTGGGGCCAGCGGTCGCCGTAGTGGTCGGCCCAGTCGGCCTGGCTGAAGGGGACCGACTCGATCGGGTACCGCGTGCCGCCGAGCGCGCGGGCCCGGTCGTACAGGCGGCGGTTGCGGGCGAGCATCTCGTCGGCGAACTCCGCGCCGGGCTGTCCGGCCGTCATGACGGTGAAGAGGTAGACCCACTCGCTGTCGTCCTGGGGCAGGCGCAGCGATGGGCGGGTGAGCTTGGCGCGGCGGTGCGCATAGAGCAGGACGAAGCCGCCGATGCCGATGTCCACCGGGGTCAGGCTCTGAACGACCTCGGTGACGTAGTGCTCGACGGACTCCTCGGGCAGCCAGAGGGTGAGCCAGGGTTTGGCCAGGTGGTCCCAGTCGAGCGCTTCGCGGAGTTGTTCGACCGCGTCGTCGATCCGGGTGACGTGCGGGAGGAAGTCGTTGTGGGTGAGCGTGGTTTCGGTGGGTGTCAGCTCTCGTAGTACGTGCTGGTCGTCCGGCGGCTCGGCGGTCTGATGGAACGTGAAGGCGCTGAGCTGCTGGATCTCGCCGAACTCGCCGTACAACTCGCTCACCTCGGACCGGTGGAGCAGAGTCCGGAAATCCCGGAGAAGCTCCCGTATGTCCGCATAGGCGAGCGTGTATCCCCGAACCCGCTCCGGAGCGGGCACCAGCCGAACAGTCGCCTTGGTGATGATCCCGAACTGCCCCACGCCGGCCAGCACAGCCTCGAACAGCTCTTTGTCGTGCTCCGCCGAACAGGTGCGCAGCTCGCCGGTGCCGGTGACCACCTCCAGCTCGATCACCGAGTCGACCTGGCCGCCCGACTGGATCGCCGGTGGGATCCCACCCAGCGAGAGCGTCCCGCCGAAGGTCAACCCGAGGAACCCGGTGAGTGCCGGCGGAGTCAGGCCTTTCGCATGCGCCGCGTTGGTGAGCTGCAGCCAGTCGGCGCCGGCATCGACGACCGCGTAGTCGTCGCCGATCTCATGGATGGTGTTGAGCGAGGTCATGTCGATCAACACGCCGTCGGTGAGCCCCTGGCCGTCGGTGGTGTTGGCGAGGCCGCGGGCGGCGACCGGAATGCCGTCCTGTGCGCAGCGCCGGACGATCTCCTGGATGTCCTCGACCGAGGCCGGTCTGAGCACACCTTGTGGCACCTTCGTCCGGTACCTCCCCGCGTCCTCCGACACCCGCTCACGGCTGGCACGGTCGACCAGGTACTCACCCTGCAAGGGGACCTCCGGCGTACAGGTTGAAGGGTGGTTGAGCTAGTTCGGGGCTACCGGCAATTATCACGCGGCGCGCGAGCAACGCCGACGACACGCCGGAAATGTGGCCGGACCGGGTAGCGTCGGTTCCATGATCATCGTGACAGCTGCACTGAAGGGCGGGGTAGGTAAGACAACCACGTCGGTGTATTTGGCCGCGCTGGCATCTTCCAACCGTCGCACAGCCACCCTCATCGACGCCGACCCGCAGGGGAGCGCCGCGGACTGGATCGCCGATTCCGACGACGAGCACCTGGCCAGGATCGAGATCTCCGAGGCGCCGACCGAGCGACTCCTGACGAAGGCGCTGGACCGGGTGCCACCGGAAGGCATCGGGGTGGTGGACATGCCCCCCTCCCACGAACGCCTCCTCAACAAGGCGCTCGAACGGGCCCGCATGGTAGTCATCCCCACCCGGGTCGGCGGCGTGGAAACCCCACGGGTGAAGGCAGTCCTGGAGCTGGTTCCCAAGGAAATCCCGGTCGGCCTGGTGATCTGCTCGGCCCGCACCTACACCCGCAGCTACCAAGAGGCGATGCAGCAGTACGCCGAGGAGAACATCCCCGTCTGGGGCACCATCCCCGAACGGGTCTCCATCACCGCCGGCCCCACCGGACCCCTGGCCGAAGACGGCCTGGAGTCCTACCGCAAGGTCTGGCGAAAAATCCTAGCCGCCGCCCGCAGCTAGCCACACCTTCGACCGGGGAGGTAAATACCCCCGGCAAGGGCTAAAAACTGCCCCAACCCCCGCCGAAAGCTCAGCGGGTGAGGGGTGGTTCGCCTCGGACGTAGGAGCGGATGACCGTGGCGGCAGCGCCTCGGGCCCAGTCGTCGAAGGTGTGGGAGCGGAGCATCAGGCGGCAGTCGCCGGCGGCGCCGAAGGCGTGGTCGGCGAAGGCCTGGCGCATGCGCTGGTCGTAGAGGTCGTAGTCGGCGACGCCCTCGCCGGCGATGACGACCAGTTCGGGGCCGACCAGGTTGACCATCGCGGCCAGGGCCGAGCCGATGACCTCGCCGGCCCGGTCGAAGGCCTCGCGGGCGTGTTCGTCGCCGTCGTGGGCCAGCTCGATGGCTCCGGACAGGTCCAGGTCCGGCTGGCCAGTGGTTTCCCGTACCCGGGCCAGAATCGCGTCCGACGACGCGACCGTCTCCACGCAACCCCGTCGTCCACAAGTGCACACGAGCTCCCCGGGCGCCAACGGCAGATGCCCGAGCTCACCCGACACCCCATGCGCCCCCGACACCACCTCGCCGTTGATGTAGAGCCCGCACCCGACCCCAGACCCGATCGTCACAACAGCGAACGAGTCGGCATCCACACCGACCCCGAACCAGTGCTCAGCCACCGTCAGTGCCCGCACGTCGTTCGACACCACGACCGGCACCTTCAACTGCTCCGACAGCAGCGCAGCGAGCGGCACATCGCGCCATCCCATGAACGGCGAGTCCCGCACCACCCCGTGCAGCGCGTCGACATCCCCCGAGACCGCGACCCCGATCCCGATCAGCGGCCCCGCGGGATCAGCCGGATCGTCGAGCGTCTCGATCAGCTCCTTGGCCAGCTCGGCCAGCCGCTTGATCACCGACTCCGCCGACGTGTCGGTCACCTGCTGGTGACGTACCGCCCGGATCCCCGCCCGGAAGTCCGTCGTCACGCCGATCAGGTCCGTCGGCGTCACCTTCAGCCCGATCACCGAGATGCTGTCCGGTACCACCGTCAGCGGGCTCACCGGCCGCCCGATCCCCAGCTCCACCCGCCCCACGTCGTCGACCGGCACGGCGACCGGCTGATCGGTCACGAACCCCGCCTCGATCAGCGGCGCGACGGCCTTGGTGACGGCGGCTTGGGAGAGTCCGGTACGCCGGGCGATCTCGACCCGCGGGATCGGTCCCTGGGTCAGAATCCTGGTCAGCACCTCGACCCCCGCCGGAGTAGCGAGAGGCAGCGGGCGGTTCGGGCGCAACGGCACAGGACCAAACTACCGGCGTCGGGAGCCTTTCATCGCTCCGGGCGCACCTCCGACCGCAAAACAGTGCAAAGACTGCCTCGCCGCCCGGAGGATCACCGCCGCTCCGGTTTAGCCTCGAGCGAGGGGAAAAGCTACCGGGGCGACCGGAAAGAGGTTGGTGAATGCCCGACCCGACGAGCCAGGACCCCGTCGTGGCTCCCGGTGTCGACGCCACCAAACCGAGTGTCGCGCGGGTGTACGACGCGTTCCTCGGCGGCAAGGACAACTACGAGTGCGACCGCACCGTCGTCCGGCAGATCCTCGAGATCGCCCCCGAACTGCCCGACTGGACCCGGGAGAACCGCCGCTGGCTCGCCCGCGTCGTCGAGTGGCTGACCCGCGACGCGCGGCTGACCCAGTTCCTCGACCTCGGCTCCGGCCTGCCGACCGCGCAGAACACCCACCAGCTCGCCCAGCAGATCAACCCCGCCGCCAAGGTCGTGTACGTCGACAACGATCCGGCCGTGATCGCCCACGGCCGCGCCCTGCTCCTCGACAACGACAACACCTTCTTCGTACCGGCCGACTTCACCGAGCCGGAGAAGCTGCTCGCCGACCCGATCGTCACCGGCAACCTCGACCCCGGCCGCCCGATCGCGATGATCCAGGCGCTCGTCCTGCATCACCTCGAGGACTACGACCAGACCCGCGAACTGGTCCGTACGTACGTCGACGCGCTCCCATCCGGCTCGTTCCTGGCGATCAGCCACGCCTGCAACCCACGCGACGGCAGCGAAGCGGCGCGCCTGTCGACGGACCTCGAAGCGAAATTCCACGAACGGTTCCCGTCCCTGCGCTTCCGCACCCCCGCCGAGATCACCGCGTTCTTCGACGGCCTGGAGCTCCTCGACCCCGGCGTCGTCCGCCTCTACGACTGGTGGCCGCCGGGCGTCGTCCTCGAAGAGAGCCCGGCCGCCGGCCTCCGCGCAGGCGCCGGCCAGATCCTGTACTGCGGCCTCGCGCGCAAGCCCTAATCCGGCAGGGGCGACTTGTCGACATTCATCGCGGCCTCGAGCGTGGGCGACGCCAACGCCCACCGAATCGTCCGGGTCAGCCCCTCCCCAGCGGCCCGCACCACAGTCCCCTCAGCCAGCGGCAAGAACGGCAACCGTAACGGCCACCGAGTCCACCAGGGCAACAGCCCGACCGCCGCAGCAGTCAGTACGGCGTACGCAGGCCGTGCAGCGAGTGGCACCGGCGGGTGCACCAGGATGAAGCGAGCCGCCTGCCGTGCTTCCGTCGTACCGCGCAACTCCGGCCGGTACTCCTCCAGCATCTGCCGCAGTTCCACCTGAGTGGTCGGCGGCTCCACCACGCCCAGTGCCCGAGCAACCCGAGCCGTGTCCTCGATGTACCCATCACTCTCAGCACTGTCGAGCGGCGCTGCGCCGTACTGCCGATAAGCGGCCAGGAAGCTATCCACCTCAGCAAGGTGCACCCACTTGAGCAAGTGCGGGTCGGACGCCCGGTACCGAACACCATCGGGGCTAGACCCGCGCACACGTGAATGCACCCCGCGTACCCGAGCCACCGCCTCCTCCGCGTCAGCACTAGCCCCGTACGTCGTGATGGCAAGGAAATAGCTGGTCCGCTGCAGCCGTCCCCACGGGTCACCGCGATAGCCCGAGTGAGCCGACACCGCCGCCATGGCCAACGGATGCAGCGACTGCAGCAGCAATGCCCGCAACCCACCCGCGAACATCGACGCATCCCCGTGCACCCGCCGAATCGGCCGATCCGGCGCAAACCACCGAGGACCCGGGGTGTCGTGCACCCGCGCCCGCTCAGCCAGGGGATCCGGCCCGGCCACCTTCGTCAGGATCATCCGGGCAAGCCCGTCCCTCAACGGGTTGAACAGGTTCTCCTGCGAAGTGGTGGACATACTCCCAGTCTGCCCACCACTCCATGCCCCCGACCATCAGTGAGAGACGTCGACGAACACCGGGTTCGTGTACAGCCAGGTGTCGAGCCACGGGTCGCCATCGCCGTTCGGGTGCTGGATCGGGCCCGCCGGGTCGATCTTGCGGCCCAGGTAGCCGGGACCGTTCCGCCTGCCGTCACTACCGCGCAGGCGGATGTAGTGCGACCGCTCTGCCCGGCCCAGCGGGATGCGCAGCGTGTAGGTACCGGTCTTCCGGTGTACGTCGATCTGCTCGACCACTCGCGTGTCCGGTGCCCGCCAGTTGTCCTTGTCCGGCGCCGTACCGGTCACCACGCCCCGGATGACGTCCAGGTGAGCCAGCTGCGGCACCAGACCGTGGAAGTTCGGCCGGGTCGCAGTGGTCACCGTGACCCGCAGCTCCAGCCGCTCACTGCGGCGTACCTTCAACCGTCCGCCCAGCGTGACCCCGCGATGCGACGAGCCGGCCGGAGCCACCCGTACGTCGATCCCGTCGACCAGCTGCCCGTGGTCCACCCACACCCGGCCGGCCCGCAGTCCAGCCATCACGTCCAGGTAGCCGTACTTCGTCACGCCCACATGCGTCCGGCTGAACTGACCCGGCCAGAAGTCGCTACCGGCCTGCGGAGTACCCGCATCGGTCGGGGACGGCTTCCACCCGAGCGAGTCGAAGTTCTGCCCGGGCGGGAACACCCCATCCGTCCAGGTGTCCCAGATCGTCCGGTGGTTGTCGCTGTTCGAGGTGATCGAGAACAGCTTGCCCTCGGCGAGCAGGGCATCCCAGAGGCCACCCACTGTCGCCGTCGCCCAGTCGAAGCCGCCGTAGGTCCGGTAGGCGTCGTTCGGGTACCCCGGGAAGCTGCCGTTGCCCGGGTTGTTCACGTACTCACCGCGCTGCGAGTTGGTCGTCCCGCGGAAGGCCACCCAGGCGGGATCGGCGTCGCCCTGCGAACCCGGCGCACCCTCCATGCCGATCATCACGCCGCTGTCCCGCCAGGCCCTGAGCTCGTGCGGCGAGTCGATGCCCAGCCGCAGTGGGTGGTTGGCCAGCACGAGTACGTCGTCGACGAACCCGCTCTGCTTCTGCGCGGCCAGCCATTGCAGCGCCTTGAGCGCGTGCGCCTCGTTCTCAGGAGTGTCGGCGGAGCGGCCGGTCAGCTTGCCGTCGTACTCGCGTTCGAACTGCTGGAGCAGCGCGACGTTGTTCGGCCCCGGCGCGACCAGCACCGTGCCGTGCTCCGCCGCCGGGATGTACCACTCGAGGCCCTGGAAGATCAGCATCCGCGGGTTCTCGGCCCGCGCCTTCAGCACCTCGACGTTCTCCGCGGCCGCGCCCTTGTCCGCGTGCCCGAAGTTGCTGTGCTCGGTGAACGCCATCCAGTCCAGCCCGAACTGCGCCCCACGCTGCGCGTGCTGGGTGAAGTCGTACTTCGCGTCATGGCTGTACCGCGTGTGCACGTGATGGTCGCCGACCAGATAGACCAGCTCCGGGTCCCCAGACGAAGTACTGGCCGCCGCCTCACCGGCTCCCGCGACCCCACTGATCCCGGCTGCGGCGAACCCCGCACCCAGCAGCCCGGCGCCCCGGATCAACCCACGGCGCGACACCCCCTGCGGATCGAGTGCCTCTTCGGGAACGTCGGGATCGGCCCACTCGGGGACTTGCTGCTCGGTCATGGCGGGAACCTTTCTTGTGCTGACAAGTCACTGTCAAGGCCCGCGATGACGCGAAGATGTGCACCGGATGAACTGTCGCCGCACATACCGATGGTTGTCATATACCGATGAACTGACTATGGTGATCGGCATGCCTTCCACCGAGATGCGCGAGCCGACGTTCCTCGTCCTGGCCGCGCTGGCCGACGGCCGCAAACACGGCTATGCCGTGATCACCGAGGTGACCGGCCTGTCCAGCGGCCGCGTCACCCTCCGCCCAGGCACTCTGTACGCCGCCCTGGACCGCCTCTGTGATGAGGGCCTGGTCCGCCCGGCCGGCGAGGAGATCGTCGACGGCCGCCTCCGCCGGTACTACGAACTGACCGACTCCGGCGCCGAGGCGCTGGCCACCGAGGCCTCCCGCCTCCAGTCGAACGCCGCCCAGGCGATCAGCCGCCTCCGCCTCCGCCCGAGCGGGGGTGCCGCATGAGCACGTTGTACAGGGGAGTGCTCAGCTGCTACCCCCGCTGGTGGCGTGAACGGCACGGCGAGGAGGCACTCGGCCTGCTCATCGACTCCGCCGAAGCCCGCGGTCGTACCGACCTCAGAGACCTGCTCAACCTGGCAGCTCATGCCGCCCGGGTCCGACTGACCCAGTCGGGTCCTCCCACTCTGGTCCAGGGCATCCGCAACCGCGTGTCGGTGATCGCTGCGACCTTGCTCGCGGCGATCGGCAGTACCTTCCTGATCTTCGGTGAGTGGGCGCCCTGGGATCCGCAGACCAGCATGGGAGGTTCGCCGGTCGCCAACGTGACCACCGGATCGATCTGCTTCCTCGCCGGGCTGCTCGCCGCGATCACGATGGTCTTCGACCGCCCGGTCGCCGCACGCTGGTTGACGGCAACCAGCGCCGTGAGCGCGCTCGCCGTCATGTTCCCGCCGCTCGAGCAGTTGGCCGAGTCGTTCGGCTTCACCCGTCCCCCAGGCACGATCTTGCTGTTCACCGCCGTGATCGCAACCCTCGCCGCCGCCGGCGTCCCAACAAGGTCCATGACTTCTCGTGGCCGATTCGCTGTGCTGGTGGCGTGCCCTTCCATGGGCGCGGTGCTGGTGACGGCTCTGTCGCTCTACCCCGACAACTGGTTCTTCTACCGGCTGCCCGACCAGCAGTCGCTGCGGATCGGCCTAGGAGTCCTGCTCGGCACGGCGTTGATCGTGATCGCCATCGTCCTGCTGCTCGCCGGTCACCGCGCCTGGGGAGCGGCACTCGCCATCAACTCGGTGCCGTGGCTGCTGATGTTCTACCTCGACCCACTGGGGAGTGGGACCTGGGCGTCCAGCGGCCCACTAGGAGTGGTCAGCTCCATGCCGCTCGGCGGTCTCGGCGTACTGCTCTTGGTGATGCTCGCAGCTTTGGCAGCCGGACTGATCGCCGTCCGGATCAACCGCCGGCCTCAGCCGGCCGCGAACTCCGTGGCCAGCAGCGAGTAGAGCAGTGAGTCGCGCCAGTCGCCGTTGGTGAAGACGTGGTGCCGGATCCGGCCCTCGTAGCTGAAGCCGAGGCGCTTGACCACCGCGATCGAGGCCAGGTTGTCCGGGCCGATCGCGGCGCTGACCCGATGCAGCTCGAGCGGCCCGAAGGCGAACTTCAGCATCGCCCGGGCCGCCTCGGTGGCGTAGCCCTGACCCCAGTGGTCCGCGGCGATCGCATAGCCGAGGTGCGCTGCCCGTACTCCGGTGGGCCCGAGCCGGGCGAAGCCGATCATCCTGTCGTCGTCGAGGCGGGTGACGGCGAGCAGGTAGTCGGGCCGCTCGGGCTGCTGGGACCGCTCGACGATCGCGGTCAGCGTCGTGGCTGCCGCCGCGCGGTCCCGGCTGTCGAACGACAGCCAGTTGGTCACCCGATCGTCACCGACGATGGCCAGATAGGCATCCAGATCGTCAAGCACGAACTCGCGCAGCTTGACGCCATCGCCGGTGAGCGGATCCATCCCGCCTGCTACCGCGGGAAGGTCTGCATCGGCGTCCGGGTGAACATCTCGATCTCTTCCTGCAGTTCGCGGGCGTCGTCGCCGTGCCCGGACTGCCGCAGGGCCTGGTGCACCCGGCGGGCCGAGTGCACGACACCGTTGATCCGGCGCTCGGCCGGCAGGCCGAGCACCGGCGCGAGTGCGTCGGCGGCGCCTTCCAGTTCACCGCTCGCGATCCGGGTGATGGCCATGGCGGCGTGGCTGCCGGCGGCGTCGCCGAAGGCCCACTCGGGGTGCGATTGGTCGTTGTAGGCGTCTACTGCCTGCCGGGAGTACTGCTCGGCGGTCTCCCGCTCGCCCGGAAGCCAGGCCAGCGCGTCGGCCGCGTAGTACAGCTGGCGGTTGCGGCCGAACGTGCACAGGCCGCCCATCTCGTCGAGCTCGTCGGCCTGGACCGTGCCCCACGCGTTCTCCGCGCGGACCAGGGCGGCCCGGGCGGCGTCCGCGTTGCCCAGTGCGGCCCAGGCGCGGGCCTCGCTCACCGGGAGCCAGACACCCGTGGTGCTGTTGGCCTGCTCGGCATACCCGGCGCCCAGCTGGGCATACCGGACCGAGTCGTGCGGGTTGCCGGCCCAGTAGGAGACCAGCGACTGCAGTCCACGGACCCAGGCGCGCAGCCCGTGGTGGTCGGCGTTGTCGGCGCACAGGAAGGCGGTCCTGGCCTGGGTCAGCGCGGCGTGCGGGTTGCCGAGGTCGTGTGACGCCTTGGCGAGGAGGCCACCGGTCACGCCGCCGAGGAAGTACAGCTGCCGCAGGTGTTCCGGACGCTGCCGGCTCTCCAGCAACGCGAAGACCAGGTCCTGCGTCTCGACCAGCTGGCCGAGGATTTCCGGCAGCGGGCGCTGCGGGTAGGCCTTCGCGACGTGTCTCACGTCGTCGTACACCTGTTCCATGGCCTCGCTTCCGAGACCGGTCTGGGCCGCGAGGGCAAAAGCCCGCGCACGGCTGGCAGCCATGTCGAGTACCTCCATCTCATTACCTGTCGTGATCCGTCCACCCGCCGCAGGCGCCGGCACCACCTGGGCGGCCTGCTCGGGGACGTACGGAGCGAGGAGTTCCTCGACCGGCTTGCCGAACATGCGTTGCAGGGTGCGCCGGGTCTGTGGAGTGGTCCCTGCTCGCTCGCCCGATGCGAGGCGCCGCAGGTGCCGCTCGGTGATGGTTCCACCCAGCTCGACGAACTCGGCGACGATCTCGGAGTAGGTCTGGTTCCGGCGCTGGATCAGGTGCGCCAGGACCGTCTTTGGCGTATACCTACCCGCCATCGTTCCTCCCGTTCACGTCAGATAAGACGTTGTCTCGACTCGTGCCCCACTACAAGGTGCAGTCACCCAGATGTCCGCCAGAGGTCCGGGAGAGGTCCGGCAAAGGTCCTCTCCAGGTCCTAGAGCGGTCACGGTCGGTCTGTGCACCATTACTGCCATGACAACCAGTAAGTCCAACTGGTTGCAAGGGCTGAGAGTTACGGGGTGAGCAAGCAGTGACTGTTGCGGAAATGACGTCGAGGCAGCACCGGCGCCGAGTGCGGGTCTGGTTCGGTGAGCATGTGATCGCGCAGTACGTGGCAGAAGCACCGTTGGCAGCGCGCTACGAGCAGGCGATGCGGCGCCGTTTCGCCGGTCTCAAGGTCACCAACGACCTGCTCGGCCCGCAGCAGGAAACCGACGTCTAACACCAAATTCTTCCGGGTCCTCCTCAGACCCGGAGCTGCTCCTGGGGTCTCCTCACGTCCAGGGTCAGCGTTCGAAGGTCCGGGGCACTCCTCAGCTCCGGACGAAACCATAGGTGCGGTCCGGGGCATCCTCAGCTCCGGACCGCACCGCCCACCAGCCCGGCTGGGCTGGCGGCTGAGTCCCTGTATCGCCGCCGCCCAGCCGTTCCAAACCACCTCCTGGCCGACACCTCGGGCCGGGCGGGGCAAGTGGCTCCTGACACCTCACCAGGAGCCACACTCCGAGGTGGCCGGATCCGCTGTGTGACCGCCGCGCCTGGGCGGTCACACAGCGGAACCATTTGCGGGCCGGTAGCCGAGATTGACCGCCATCCGGCGCAGGACGTCGAGCGTCTGCAGATACTCCGCGTCGACGATCCCGTTGGTGATCCGCCGCCGCTGCGCCTGGACCTTCTCGTTCAGTTGCGCGTGTGCCGCCACTCCGGCCGGCGTCAGTCCGTCGTCGTCGAGCCAGCCGCGCTCCGTCAGCGGACCTGTCAACGATGCCAGCTCGGCCGGATCGCCGGACAGGAACGGCGCCAGCGCGACCGCGACCGGCGCCTCGCCCTGGACGGCGTTCAGGATCTGCCATTGGCGCCGGCTCACGCCGTCGGCCGCGAGGACCTGCTCGAAGGACTGCTCGAGCAGCCGGTCCACTTCCTTCAGCCACCATCCGATAGGCTTGTTGTCATCTGACATGTGCATGTCAATGAGCATATATCTTGGAGGGCTGATGGTCGACCCCGTCGCCGAGGTCGAGGCCGCGATGGTGGCGATCCGGCGCCGCCAGACGAAGCGGATGTTCGCCCGCGCGGCCGGCGTCGCCGACGACTCGGGCCAGCAGGTGATCGACGCGATCGAGGCCGCCGGCCCCGACCCCTTGGGCGTGAACGGCATCGCCGAGGCCCTCGGCGTCGACCAGCCCCGCGCCAGCAAACTCGTCGCCGCCGCGGTCGCCGCAGGCCTGGTACGCCGCGAAGCCGATCAACTGGACGGTCGACGAACCAACCTCGTCCTCACCCAGGCGGGCCACGACCGCCTAGCCGCAGTCCACGCCATCCGCCGCACCCGCTTCGCCGAAGCAATGACCGACTGGCCGGACTCAGACAAAGAAACCTTCGCCATCCTCCTCACCCGCTTCGTCGCAGCCCTCAACCGCAGCTAGCCGCAGTACCACCGCCGCGCTCCCGCCGCGCTCCCACCGCGCTCCCACCGCGCTCCCACCGCGGCCCCACCGCGGCCCCACCGCGGCCCCACCGCGCTCCCACCGCGCTCCCGCCGCGCTCCCGCCACGGCCCCGCCGCG
>NZ_BAAAHK010000004.1:473742-588635 GCF_039525325.1 Kribbella koreensis | reverse complement strand
TCCGCCCCGCGCATCACCAGGATCTCGCCGTACACCACTCTGCTGGACTCAACTGCCGAAGGGCCCCGTTGAGTCGCGGGGCTAGCCGCAGCTTGGCTCGTGGCCGCGGCAAGTCGATCCGTTGTCGGTCGAACGTCGACCTGTCCGGCGCCTCGATGCAACGCGCCACTCAACGGCGGCTGCCTCGCCATCCCATCTGCGGGCGCGAGCTGACCCTAACCGTCACAAGCCGGCCCGCCGACCCCCAGCCAACGCAGCCGCCACGCCATCCATCCGCAGGCGCGAGCTGACCCTAACCGTCACAAGCCGGCCCGCCGACCCCCAGCCAACGCAGCCGCCACGCCATCATCCACAGGTGCGAGGTGACGCGAAGCGTCACGAGCCGGGGGCGAAGCTGCTGCCACGCGGGAATCGCAGGTGCGAGGTGACGCCATGCGTCACGAGCCGACTAGTTGGCGGCGGTGCTGCGCCGTTCCGTCGAGAGGGCGAGGTGACTGGGTCAGCTGCTGCAGTCTTTGCAGAGGCCGACTAGGGCGACCTGTTCGGGGGCCAGGTGGAAGCCCAGTTCTCGGAGGAGTTTTCGGCGGACTGGGTCGAGGATGTCGCCGGCTACGTCCAGGACTGTGCCGCATTCGCTGCAGCGGAGGTGTAGGTGGCGGGGTGCCAGATCCCCGGCCAGGTGGTACGTGGTGCCGGCTCGGCCAAGGTGTACGTGGGTTACCAGGCCGAACTCGCCAAGGGCGTCCAGAGCGCGATAGACCGTGGCGCGGTGGATGCCGGGACGCAGTTGTTCGGCACGTTCGCCGATCTGTTCGGCGCTCAGGTGTTCGTCGGTGCCCGCCAGTACCTCGACGACCGCGAGCCTGGCCGGGGTCACGCGTTCGCCTCGTTCTCGGAGGCGTTGCGCGGTGACCTCGGCCGGACCCTTCGCGGTACTGGGCATCAGGCCTTCTTGGCAGCCGTCTTCTTGGCAGCAGTGGTCTTCTTCGCAGCCGTGGTCTTCTTGGTGGCCGTCTTCTTGGCCGCCGTCTTCTTGGCAGCGGTCTTCTTGGCGGCAGTCTTCTTGGCCGGCGCCTTCTTGGCCGTCTTCTTCACCGGTCCACGCGCCCGCTTGTCCGCCAGCAGTTCAGCCGCCCGCAGCAGCGAGATCGTGTCGACCGAGTCGTCCTTGCGCAGGGTCGCGTTGGTCTCGCCGTCGGTCACGTACGGACCGAAGCGACCCTCCTTGACCACCACCGGCTGACCGGACGCCGGGTCCTCGCCCAGCTCCTTCAGCGGCGGCGCGGCAGCACGCCGGCCACGCTGCTTCGGCTCGGCGTAGATCTTCAGCGCTTCCTCGAGGGTGATGTCGAACATCTGGTCCTCGGTCTGCAGCGACCGCGAGTCCGTGCCCTTCTTCAGGTACGGCCCGTAGCGCCCGTTCTGCGCCGTGATCTCGTCCCCGGACTCCGGGTCCTTGCCGACCACCCGAGGCAGCGACAGCAGCTTCAGCGCATCGGCCAGCGTCACCGTGTCCAGCGCCATCGTCGACAGCAGCGACCCGGTCCGCGGCTTCGCGCTCTTCGGCGCGTCCTCCGGCAGTACCTCGGTCACGTACGGCCCGAACCGCCCGGCCTTGGCCACAACCTTCAGCCCGGTGTCCGGCGTAGTACCGAGCTCCAGCTCGACACCCGAAGGCTGCGACAACAACTCACGAGCCTTCTCGACCGTCAGCTCATCCGGCGGCAGGTCCTCAGGCACGTTCGCCCGAGTCTCGTCCGGCCCCTCGACATACGGCCCGTACCGACCGACCCGTACGACGATCCCGCTGTCCGCATCGCCGACCGGGAAGGTCGACATCTCTCTGGCATCGATGTCGCCCAGATCGCTGACCATGGACTGCAGGCCTTCGATCCCGTCGTCACCGAAGTAGAACCGCCCGAGCACGCCCTCGCGCTGCAGGTTCCCGGCGGCGACGTCGTCCAGCACGTCCTCCATCGAGGCCGTGAACGCATAGTCGACCAGCCGGGTGAAGTGCTGCTCGAGCAGCCGCACCACCGCAAAGGCCAGCCAGGCCGGCACCAGCGCCGTGCCCTTCTTGTACACGTAACCCCGCGCCTGGATCGTCCCCAGGATCGACGCGTACGTCGACGGCCGACCGATCTCGCGGTCTTCCAGCTGCGCGATCAGCGTCGCTTCCGTGAACCGTGCCGGCGGCTTCGTCTCGTGCCCCGAGGCGACAACCTCGGTGGCCGGCAGCACATCGCCCTCGGACACGTCCGGGATCTGCGTCTCACGGTCATCGGTCTCCGCGGACGGATCATCCGCGCCCTCGACATAAGCCTTCAGGAACCCATGGAACGTGATCACCCGCCCGGACGAGGTGAACTCGCAGTTCTCCCCCGACGACGCCCGGGCATCGATCTTGATCGAGACGCTGTTGCCGGCCGCGTCCTTCATCTGCGACGCGATCGTCCGCATCCAGATCAGTTCGTACAGCCGGTACTCCGCGCCGCTCAGCCCCGTCTGGGCCGGCGTCTGGAAGTGCTCGCCGGCCGGCCGGATCGCCTCGTGCGCCTCCTGCGCGTTCTTCACCTTGGAGGTGTAGACGCGCGGCTTGTCCGGCAGGTACGACGCGCCGTACAGCTCGCGGACCTGGGCCCGGGCCGCCGTGATCGCGGTGTCCGACAGCGTCACGCTGTCGGTACGCATATAGGTGATGTTGCCGTTCTCGTACAGCCGCTGCGCGATCTGCATCGTCTGCGAGGCCGACATGTTGAGCTTGCGCCCGGCCTCCTGCTGCAGCGTGGTGGTCCGGAACGGCGCGTACGGCTTGCGGGTGTACGGCTTGGACTCGATCGAGCGGACCGTGAAGGTCGACTCCCGCAGCGCCGCGGCCAGCGCGGTGGCGGTCGCCTCGTCCAGGTGGACCGTGTTGCCGCTCTTCAGCTCACCCGTCGACGCGAAGTCGCGGCCCTGCGCCACCCGCCGGCTGTCCACCGAGACGAGCCGGGACGGGAAGATCCGCGGGGTCTTGCCCTCGCCCGCGTCGAGCTTGGCGTCCAGGTCCCAGTACGACGCGCTGCGGAACGCGATCCGCTCCCGCTCGCGGTCGACCACCATCCGGATCGCCACCGACTGCACGCGGCCCGCCGACAGCTTCGGCATGACCTTCTTCCAGAGCACCGGCGAGACCTCGTAGCCGTACAGCCGGTCCAGGATCCGCCGGGCCTCCTGGGCGTCGACGAGCGCGTCGTTGATGTCGCGGGCGCTGCCGACCGCGTCCTGGATCGCCTTCGGCGTGATCTCGTGGAAGACCATCCGCTTGACCGGGATCTTCGGCTTCAGCTCGTCCAGCAGGTGCCACGCGATGGCCTCGCCCTCGCGGTCCTCATCTGTGGCCAGGTAGAGCTCGTCGGCGTCCTTGAGCAGGTCCTTCAGCTTGCGGATCTGCGCCTTCTTGTCGGCCGGTACGACGTACAGCGGGTCGAAGTGGTCCTCGATGTTGACCCCGAGGCGCGCCCAGGGCAGGCCCTTGTACTTCGCCGGGATCTCGTCGGCACCCTTGGGCAGGTCGCGGATGTGGCCGAAGCTCGACTCCACCACGTATCCGGCGCCCAGGAAGCCGGCGATCATCCGCGCCTTCTTCGGCGACTCGACGATCACCAGGCGGCGCTGACCACCGGCAGCCGTCGACGACTTGCCGGACGATGTCTTCGTGCCTGTTGCCCCTGCCACTGCGCTCCTTGCCTGTCAACGCTCCACTGTGCCCAAACGCCTGCGGTCGGACAGCTTGTTCCCCCGAACACAAAACCGACCCGTCCCACGGACAGAGTACGGCCGACAGCAACGCATTTCTCAACGCACGGTAACCGCTCGGGGCGCCATCGGCCTCATCAGGGTTTCAGAAACCGGCCGAAAAACTCGCCCAGCGCATGTCGCGTGAAGGCGACGGACACCTCGGGAGAGACCGTACCGAGGCCCTCCGACAGCCCCGCGGGGTCGATACCTGACGCGCGCGCGAGGCCGGGCAGGGTGAACTGATAGTCACCGAACGACCCGTGCCCGCCGTTCGGCAGCAGCAGCTCGTCCTTCCACCCGCGCTGAACCGTCCAGAAGCTGGACCAGGTCGGGTCCGTACTGCGGGAATGCGCCCCGCCGCCGACCAGAAGGAACGGCCGGTCGAGCCCGCGCCGGCTCACTTCGCTCGGCTCCTCCCCGTCCCGCATGCCGCCGTCCAGGTTCACTCCGGCGTCGATCCGCCGATCCAGCAGCATCGCCGAGGCGGCCGTCGAGCCGCCCATCGAGTACCCGTACATCCCTATCCGGCTCAGGTCCATCGCGTGGCTCAGCCGACGCGGCAGCCCGGGCAGCGAGTCGAGGACGAATCTCACATCCGCCACCCGCGTGTCCGTGGCCTTCTTCACAGCTCCCGGCGCGGTCCACGGCAGCAGTGCGCCCACCACCCGGCCGCCCGGGAACTCGACCGGCGCCTCCCCCGTGTGGTCAATGGTCACCACTACGTAGCCCCGGCTGGCCAGCTCCTCAGCCTGGTTCGTACCGATCACCCGGGAGACGGCGGACGGGGGTGAGTAGAGCAGTACCGGGTGCCTGCGGCAGGGCTTGGCATGGCGCCGGGCGTGCGTAGTACTGGCGCCCAGGTCGACGGTCTCGCCGGGCAGCCGCAGAAGAGAGGCCATGTCGGCGCCAAGCGCCGGGGCGACGGCCGGCCCGGCGTACGGGGCGAACTGCCGGTGAATACCTCGCGTCGGGTACCAGACGCTGACCATCAGCTCCCGCCGCTTCCCCGGCTGCCACGGATCCGCGCGCCGGGAGTCCGTCAGGTGCACCTCGGTCATCCCGATCCCGTACGGCCCTGTCGGCTCCGGCAGTACCACCCTGTACGGCGTACTGGCGGCCGCAACCGGGGCTGCCGTGGCCACCGGAGGGCTGACGCGGGTGGCGACGGGTACTGCGAGCGCTGCGAAGGCGGTCGCAAGGGCGGCTGCGATGATTCGGCGCTGGATCATCCCTCCAGCCAATCCCAGCAGCCGCCCCGGCGAATCGTCCTAAGGCGTGATCTCCAGGTCATCCCTAGGTATCACCCGGCTGCCCGATCAGGACACGAACTGGACCTCCGGGAAGGCCTGGGACTGCTTCTGCAGCAAGGGCTGCTGCTGGCCGCGCAGGAACTGGTCGAAGAAGGCCGTCAGGTACGTCCGCTGGGACAGCAGCATCCGGTGCCGGTCGAGGATGCCGCCGACGTTCGCCTGGACCTGGACGGCGCCGTCGTCATCCCCGGTGAGCCCGTAGAAGATGTCGTAGAAGAAGAACTGGTAGTCCGAGAAGCCGAGGTGATTCGTCCCCGGCAGCTGCAGGTTGACCTTCCACCCCTTCTGCGTCTGCCAGAAGGTCGCCCACGACAGGTCGAAGGTATCCGTGTTGCTGGGATCCACCCGCTGGCTCCCGTCCGACCCGAAGAGCATGAACGGCCGGTCCAGGCCGTGCAGAGCGGCCGGCCCGACCGGGCCCTTCTGCATGTCGTAGGCCAGCGTCCCGTCGAGGTCCACCCCAGCCTTGATCCGCGGGTCGGCCAGCATCGCGTTCGCCGTCGTGTGCCCGCCCGCCGAGAAGCCGAACATCCCCACCCGGTTGATGTCGATCGCCTGCCGCAGACCACGCGGCAACTGACGTCGCTCGGCGTCCGGGTTGAGCCCGAAGGCCAGCAACGAGATCTTGTCGAGCACGAACCGCGCGTCAGCCACCCGGGCGTCGACCGCAGCCTTGGTCTCGTCCGCAGTCGGCAGCAGGACGTCCGTACCCGGTACGAACCGCCCGCCCGGGAACTCGACCGGACCCTCGTGCGTGTGGTCCATCGTCACCACGATGTACCCGCGGCTGACCAGCTCCTCCACCTGCGCGGTCCCGTAGAACCGGCTGAGCGGATAGCCCGGTGAATACAGCACGACCGGATGCCGGCCGAACTGCGCCGGTACGCCGACCTGGGCGTGCGTGTCGCTGCCCGCGAAGTCGAAGACCGGGTCCTTGAGGCCGAAGGCGGCCATGGCCAGGCTGTGGCTCAGCACGTCCGCGGTCTTCGGCGGCATGTACTTGGCCGGCGGACCCTCTGCGCGAGGCCGCGCCGGGTACCAGACGCTGACCATCAGCTCGCGCTTGCCACCCGGCGCGCTCGCGTCGTCGCGGACCTGGTCGATCAGGTGCAGCTCGACCGTGCCGATCTTGTCCGGCCCGGTCGGAGCGGGCACGTGGATCTTCGTCGGCGGGTACGTCGTCGTGGTGCCGGTCGCCGCGAGGGCGCCGCTGACCGACGGTCCGCTGTCACGCTCGCCGATCGGGTACGCCTGAGCCAGCGCGGGGACCGACAGGAAGACGCTCGCCGCCAGGCCGGCACCAAGGACCCGGCGGCGGCTGAAGCTTCGATAGTTCGTCATGCGAATCATCAAAGCCCTCGGGACCCTCGGCGCGAGCCCACCACCCGATGGAGTCCCCATCTCAACTTCATGACAACAGCGGCGGCCGAACTAGTGACAACCGGTGCGCCGGTGGGTTATCAATAGCGCAATCCTGTTCATAGATGCGTGAAGTGAGGCACTCGTGAGCATCTTTGTCCGCGTTAAACGTTCAGCAGTCATCGCCGGGACATCCCTGGCCTTAGTAGCGGGTGCCATGGCCAACGCGGTCGGCCCCGCCAGCGCAGAACCGGCCGCAGCCGCAGCGGGTACGTCGCTGGGCGCAGTGACCGGCTTCGCCGCCGACGGCGCGCAGTACACGCTGACTGCCGGTACTGCGAAGGTGCGGGTCGTCTTCGTCAAGGACGACGTCTTCCGGATCTGGCTGGCCCCGGACGGTACGTTCACCGACCCGGCGAACACCCCACCGACCGACCCGACGGCCCCGGCGTCGAACATCGTCACCAAGACCGACTACGCCAAGCCCGCGACGGGCTGGACCGACCAGGGCAGCTACTACTCGCTGACCACCGGCAAGATCGAAGTACGGGCGAACAAGTCGCCGCTGCGCTTCTCGCTCTACCGGGCGGGCGGCCAGCAGGTCTGGTCCGAGACGGCACCCCTGTCCTGGACCGACAGCTCCACCACCCAGTCGCTGAGCCGTGGCGCCAACGAGCAGTTCTTCGGCGGCGGCATGCAGAACGGCCGCTTCTCCCACCGCGACCAGACCATCACGGTCGCCAGGGACTTCAACTGGGAGGACGGCGGCAACCCCAACGCCTCTCCGTACTACATGAGCACTGCCGGATACGGCGTACTGCGGAACACCTTCGCCCCTGGTAGCTACAGCTTCACCGACCCCGTCGTCACCAAGCACGACGAGAAGCGGTTCGACGCGTACTACTTCGTCGGCGACCTCAAGACCTCGCTCAACCGCTACACCGAGCTCACCGGCCGGCCGTTCATGCCGCCGATCTACGGGCTCGAGTACGGCGACTCCGACTGCTACAACCGCGGCCACTACGCGACCGATCCGGACCCCAGCAACGACTGGAAGGTCAACCCGGAGAAGACGACCACGCTGGACGCCGTCAAGGTCGCGCAGAAGTTCCACGACAACGACATGCCCGGCGGCTGGATGCTCGTCAACGACGACTACGGCTGCGGCTACTCGGCCAACACCGACTCCGAGCAGGTCGACGGCACCTGGTGGGGCAAACGGGACATCCCCGCGCTCAAGCAGACCGGCGACGAACTGCGCAAGCGGAACATCCAGATGGGCCTGTGGACCCAGTCCTCGCTCGACCGCCAGCCTGCCGAGGTAGGCGACGCAGGAGTTCGCGTACGCAAGCTGGACGTCGCATGGGTCGGCCCTGGCTACCGGTACGCGCTGAGCGCCTGCGACACCGCGCACGACGGCATTGAGCAGTACAGCAACGCCCGTGGCTACGCCTGGATGGTTGAGGGCTGGGCAGGTGCGCAGCGGTGTGCAGTGCAGTGGACCGGCGACCACAGCGGCTCGCTGGACGCCATCAAGTGGCAGATTCCGGCTATCACCGGCTCCGGCAACTCCGGAATCGCCTACAGCGCAGGGGATGTCGATGGCATCTTCGGCGGCTCCCCGGTCAGCTACACGCGAGACCTGCAGTGGAAGACCTTCAACCCGGCCTTCATGACGATGTCGGGCTGGGCGACCCCGGCATTCAAGCAGCCGTGGACGTACGGCGAGCCCTACACCTCGATCAACCGCAAGTACCTGAAGCTGCGCGAACGTCTGCTCCCCTACTTCTACTCGTACGCCGCTGAGGCCCACGCGACCGGTGCTCCGCTGGACCGTTCGCTGGTGCTCGAGTACCCGGATGACCCGAACACCTGGGGTGACGCCGCGAAGTACGAGTTCCTGGCCGGTAAGGAGTTCCTGGTCGCACCGTCCTGGAGCGCCGACGACGTCAAGAGCGGCATCTACCTGCCCAAGGGCAACTGGGTCGACTACTGGACCGGCGAGGTCTACACAGGCCCGACCACGGTCAACGGCTACCACGCACCGCTCGACACCTTGCCGCTATTCGTCAAGGCAGGCGCCGTAGTACCGATGTGGAAGAGCGGCATCAACAGCGCCGCCGAGCAGGGCTTCGGCGACCGGCTCACGGTCGACGTCTACCCCGAGGGCAAGTCGTCCTTCAGCCTCTACGAGGACGACCGCGTCACCCGCGACTACAAGCAGGACAAGTCGGCCTCGCAGCTCCTGGAGGTCACCGCCCCCGTCGCGGCCCGCGGCGACGTCACCGTCAAGATCGGCGCCAGCAAGGGCTCGTACGCCGGTAAGCCGAGCACACGTCCGTACGAATTGACCGTCCACACCGGCACCGCCCCGCGCGATGTCTCCGTGGACAACGTCCAACTCACCAAGCAGGCCAGCAAGGACGCGTACCTCGCAGCCGCCACCGGCTGGTACTACGAGAACGGCGTCGTCCTCGTGAAGACCGCGTCCATCTCTACAGCTGCCACCGCAACTGTCCGTCTGGCCGGCACCACCTCCGTCGGCGGCGGCAAGGCCGTCCTGGAGTCCACCGGTACGCCGGAACTCTCCTCGCCGGCCCTGTGGAACGCACCCGGCCAGGCCACCGAACTGACGGCCGGCTTCACCAACCCGACCGCCTCGACGATGCGTGACGTCAAGCTCGCGCTGGACCTGCCGGCCGGCTGGACCGCAACAGGCACGAGCACCTTCGCCAAGGTCGACCCGGGCAAGACCGTCACCACCAAGCTCGCGGTGACGCCCGCGGCCTCGGTCAAGCCGGCGAGCTTCACCCTGCGGCTAGACGCGACGTACCAGGTACACGAGGACACCTACAGCAACAGCGCGGTGGCGACCGCACAGTTGCCCTATGCATCGTTGTCGCAGGCCGCGACCGTGGTCGGCGTCAGCGACGCGAAGAGCTTTGGCCAAGGCAACTTCGACGGCTCGGGCAACAGCTTCAACGGTGAAGCGCTGGCCGCGGCCGGCTACTCCCCGGGCGCCAAGGTCACCGTGCAGGGCGCCGACTTCACCTGGCCGACCGGAGCGCCCGGTACGCCGAACCTGGTGAAGAACCAGTCCGCGCCGATCCTCGTCTCCGGCACCGGATCGTCGCTGGCCCTGCTGGGCGCGGGCGCGAGCCTCAACGCCAAGGGCGACGTGACGATCATCTACTCCGACGGCAGCGAGTCGAAGTCCGCGCTGCAACTGCCGAACTGGTGCTGCCAGGACCCGACGACCGGTGGCGCGAAACTCGCCGTCTCGGTGAAGGGCCGGTATACACAATCCGGTCTGGCCAACACCACCACGGACTACCGGGTCTTCTACACCGCCGTACCGGTCACCCCGGGCAAGACGGTGAAGGCGATCAAGCTGCCCGGCGGCGGACTCGGCTTCTTCGCGGCGACCCTGGCGGACAAGCCGTTGCCTCCGGCTCCGACCGGGCAGCCTTGGGTGAGCGATCTGGAGTTCGTCGACTCGAGTAACGGCTGGGGTCCGGTCGAGCGGGACAAGAGCAACGGCGAGGACGCGGCCGGTGACGGCGCCACCCTGACGCTCGACGGAACGCAGTACGCGAAGGGACTGGGTACGCACGCGCCGTCGTCGGTGACGGTACGGCTGGGCGGCAACTGCACCGGGTTCACCGCGAAGGTCGGGGTCGACGACGAGATGGAGGACCGGGGCAAGGTCAGCTTCAAGGTGCTCGTCGACGGTGTGGCGAAGTACACATCGGACCTGCTCACCGGAACCTCGCCCACGGTGCCCGTCAGCGTCGACACGACCGGTGGCCAATTACTCACGCTGCAGGTGACCGATGCGGGTGACGGCGTCACCAGCGACCATGCAGACTGGGCGGAGGCGCGGTTGACCTGCAAGAACGCCTGAGCCTGCAGCCGGCCCGAGTCCGCGCAACCGACTTTCGGCTGGACTTTCCCTGAGCTACCCCGGAACCCACCTGTCACTCGTCCCAGGGGACGGTACAGGTGGGTTCCGGTGGTATCTCGGCCCTCGTCCATGACAAGGTCTGAGCTGGCATCACGTAGCAGCGCCATGGCCCCCTCCCATGGTGGTGCCAACGCCACTGCACAAGTAGTGCCAACACCATCAGATTCGGTCCTCGATACGGCTAACTTCGAAGTAGACGAAAGCCGTCGGGGGCAGTGGTTTCAGAGAGGGCGCGTGGGAGTCATGGTTGCGACATACCTGAAGAGATGGGTCGGCAGCCGAGTCTTGAGCCGGACCACTCGCAAGGGTGGTCTGAACTTGTCCAAGATGCGGGTCTTTCCCCGCCAGGTCTCGATGCCGCTGCGGCGGGTCGGCCTCGACCCGGTGCCCGAGATGGCCGCGATCCGCGAGATCGAGCCGATGCACAAGCTCGCCAACCTGTTCGGGCTGAACGTCTGGATGGTCTCCGGCCACGCCGAGGCCAAGGTCGTGCTGGCCGACTCGATCAACTTCAGCAACGACATCCGGCCGATGATCGGCTCGGACCCGAACAAGCCGTCCGAGGGCATCGGCGGCCTGGGCTTCACCGACCCGCCGGACCACACCCGGCTGCGCAAGCTGCTCACGCCCGAGTTCACCAAGCGCCGGCTGGCCCGGCTGGAGCCGATGATCGAGAAGATCGTCAACGACCAGCTCGACCTGATGGAGGCCAAGGGCCCGGTCGTCGACATCGTCACCGACTTCGCCTTCAACGTGCCGTTCCTGCTGATCGCCGACCTGCTCGGCGTCGAGGAGCAGGACCGCGATCGGTTCCGCGCGCTCGGCCCGGCCCGGTTCGACCTGTCCGGCGGCGGCATCGGCGTGTTCGGCTCGGCCAGCGAGTCGCGCGAGTTCCTCTTCGAGATCGTCGGCAAGCAGCGCGCGAACCCCGGCGACGGCCTGATCGGCTCGATCATCCGCGAGCACGGCGACGGGATCGACGACATCGAGCTCGGTGGGCTCGCTGACGGCGTCTTCCTCGGCGGCTACGAGACCTCGGCCAGCATGCTCGCGCTCGGCACCCTGGTACTGCTCCGCGATCCGGAGATCTTCGCCCAGCTGCGGACCGAGCCGGAGTCGGTCGACGCGATCGTCGAGGAGCTGTTGCGTTACCTGACAGTCGTCCAGGTCGCCTTCCCGCGGTTCGCCAAGCACGACCAGGAACTGTTCGGCCAGCAGGTCAAGAAGGGCGACCTGGTCGCCGTCTCGCTGTCCGGCGCCGACCGGGACAAGGCCGTTTTCGGCCCCGACGCCGAGGATTTCTGGCCTCGTCGGGCCCCCGCCGCCCACCTTGCCTTCGGCCACGGCATGCACCGCTGCGTCGGCGCCGAGCTGGCCCGGATGGAGCTCCGCGCTGCCTTCCTCGCGCTGGCCAACCGCTTCCCGGACCTGTCCCTGGCGGTCTCCGAGGACCAGCTCCGGTTCCGCGACTTCTCCATCGTCTACGGAGTCGAATCGCTGCCGGTCCAGCTGCACGCGGCGGCCAGTACACAGCAGGCGGCCGGCTGAACCGGACTGACCGGAACCTGCCAGCTCGTGACAGCGGCCCGCTGCGCCGCCACAATGGGCGGTCTCACCTGGACGGTGGGTGACGACGAGGGAAGGGCGGGCGATGAAGGCGGGGCGGTTGTCCGCACAGATCGCGGGAGCGATGACGCTTGCCCAGTCCGGCGGGCACGTCGTCGCCGCTGCCCAGATCGACGCCATCCGCGCCGAGCTCGCCGGCGTACCGAGTTATGAGCTGGCCGCGGCGGAGTATGTGCGCGGAGTGACCGCGCACCACGCCAGCGATGCCGACGAGTCCCTGGCGGCGGTGGAGGAGTGCCTCGCCGTCGCGCGGGCGATCGACGAGCCGGGCTGGGAGGCCAACGCGCTCGCGATCCGGATCATCACGCTGGCCCGGAGCGGTCGCGGCGGCGACACGATCAACGACCTGGTCGCCGCCGAACACGCGTTGGGCCGGACATCGGATCCTGGCCTTCGCGGCTGGGGGCACACCGGGCTCGGCTACGCGTACGACGTACTGCGGCTGTTCGAGCTCTGTATCCCGCACTACGAGATCGCCGTGGGGATCGAGGACGACGCGCTGCCACTGCCCGAGTCGCCGGCCATCGACCGGCTCAACCTGGCCGAGACGCAACTGCGCTGGGCGCACGAACTCGAGCGGCTCGGCGATCCGTCGTACCGGGCCGAGATCGAGGTGCGGCTCGCGTCGGCCGCGCATTGGGCCCGCGAGGCGGAGACGGTGATCGTCGACGACGAGAGCCAGGAGTTCTGGCGGCTGAGCGCGCGGCTCTGGCTGGCCGCGGCCGCCACCTCGACCGATCCGGCCACCGCGGTCAAGGACCTGACGGAGTGCCGCGACGAGATCAGCAAGCTCGGTGAGACCGAGCGGCTGTCGATCGCAGGCTCCTACCTGGCAAGGGCTTTCGCCCAGCAGGGCGATTTCGAGCAGGCGCGGATCGCGGCCGATCGCGCGATCGAGGATCTGATTCCGCTGTCCGATCCGTCGACCGAGCTGCTCGTCCTGCAGACCCGGTCCGAGCTCGCGGTCCGGCTCGGCGAACCCGGCGCGGCGGCTTCGCTCGACTACGCCCAGTCGGTGGCTCGCGCCTGGTGGAAAGAACGCCAGCGGGGGCTGAACGCAGTACGGCAGGCTCTGGTCGCGCACGACCTCTCGGCCCGCCACGATGCCGAGTGGCACGCCGCGCGGCAGGACGCGTTGACGGGGATCGGCAACCGGCGCGCGATGGACGAGCGGCTGACCGCGGCGCGCGACTCGCAGCGCGCGGTGACCCTGCTGGCCATCGACGTCGACGACCTCAAGATCGTGAACGACACCTTCGGGCATGCCTGCGGGGACGAATTACTGCAACTTGTGGCAGATCTGCTGGTAGAACAGGCACGTGCCACCGATGCCGTGATTCGATCGGGAGGGGACGAGTTCTTCGTGGTACTGGACCAGCCGGACGCCAAAGGCGGCGCGCAGCTGGCCGAGCGGATCCGCGCCGCGGTGGCCCTGGTGGCCGCCACGACGCCGAAGCCGTGGCTCAGCAAGCTGGGTCTGAGCATCGGGTACGCCGCGACCGCGGAAGGCGTGCCCGTCGAGCTGCTGATCCCGATGGCGGACAGCCGGCTGTACGAGGACAAGCGCCGTTCCAGGTAGCCAGAGCGGAATACAAGGGGGAAGCCGGGTGCGGGAGACGTCGGGGGTGACCGCGCGGATCGCGGCTGCGATGACGCGCGCCCAGTCGGGCAACCCGGCCGGAGCGGCCACCGAGATCCGCCTGCTGCTCACCGAGCTCGGTCCCGAGCCGAGTAGCGAGCGCGCGGCCGCGGAGTACGTCCGGGCCGTCGCTGCCCACTACACCGCCGACGCCGAGACCGCGCTGGACGCCGTCGACGGCTGCATCCGGGTGTCCCGCGCGATCGAAGAGCCCGGCTGGGAGGCCAACGCGCTGGCGGTACGGATCGTCACATTGATCCGCACCGGGCAGGGCGGTGACTCGGTGGCCGACCTGGTCGCGGCCGAGAACGCCCTGGCGAGGACGAAGGATCCGGGGCTGGCGAGCTGGGCGCATACGGGACTGGGTTATGCCTATGACCTGCTGCGGTTGTTCGAGTTGTGCATCCCGCATTTCGAGTTCGCCGCCGCTGCCGGGGTGGATCCGCTCGGGCTGCCCGAGTCGCCGGCGATCAACCGGATGAACCTGGCCGAGTCGAACATGCGGTGGGCGCACGAGATGGAGCGGCTGGGCGATCCGGAGTACGACGCCGAGATCGTCCGCCGGCGCCAGGCGGCCAAGCACTGGGCGGCGGAGGCGAACGAGATGATCGTCCGCGCCAACCTGATCGGCTACTGGCCGATCGCCGGGCGGATGTGGCTCGCGGCCAGCGATTTCGAGGCGGATCCGGCGGAGGCCGCGGTCATCCTCAAGGACTGTCGCGACCAGTTGGTGAAGCTGGGTTCGCCCGAAATGGCCGCGATCGCGGGTGCGTATCTGGCGCAGGCCTACGCGGCGACGGGCCGGTTCGACGAGGCGACGGAGGCGGCCGAGCGGGCTGCGACGGATCTGCCGCCGACCTCTGACCCGCCAGTCGAGGCGCTGGTGCGGCATACCGCCGTACGGATCGTCGCCGACTCCGGTGATGACGGCGCGTCGTCAGGTCTGCAGTACGCGCGAGCGATCACGCGCGGCTGGTGGGCCGAACGGTTGCGCGGCCTGTACGCCGTACGCAGCGCGCTCGAGACGCATGAGCTCTCCAAGCGGCACGACGCCGAGTGGCGGGCTGCGCGCGAGGATCCACTGACCGGCGTCGGCAACCGCCGGGCGCTGGACGAGCGGATGGGCGCCGCACTCGAATCCGGCCGCTCGATCGCCGTCCTCGCGATCGACGTCGACAACCTCAAGGTCATCAACGACAGCCACGGCCACGCCTGCGGCGACGAGGTCCTCCGCCGAGTAGCCCAGCTCCTCACCGAACAATGCCGAGCCGACGACGTAGTCGCCCGAGCCGGCGGCGACGAGTTCGTCATTGTCCTCGACAACCCCGACGACCGAGGCGCCGGCGAACTGGTAGAACGCATCAAGGCCGCCGCAGACCTGGTAGCCCGAGGCGCCGCCCACCCCTGGTTCGCCATGCTCCGCCTATCCATCGGCCAGGCAAGCAGCACAGACGGCACCTCGATCACCGAACTCCTGACCATCGCCGACCGCCGAATGTACGAAGAGAAACGCCATCGCCGAACCTCCCTGAGCTGAACTACGCCGTCAGGAAGCCTTCGGTGATCAGGTTTGCGATCTTTGGCAGGTAGTCGGCGTGGAGGTCTTCGCGTTCCAGGAGGCTGGCTAGGGCGTCGAGGATTTGGCCTACGGTGAGTTCGCCGTCGCAGGCGCCGACGAAGCCGGCCAGGACGGTGTCGACCTGCTCGGCGCGGCGCATGCCGCGTTGGCGGCGGAGGACGATCGTCGCGGGGTCCTCGGCGCCCGGCTGGCCTGCCGTCTCCTGCACGAGGTCGTCGGCCATCGTCAGGTACAGGCCGGTCAGATCGGCCGGCAGCCCTTCGATCCGCTCGAACCGATCCAGCACATGCGGACCGATCGGCTGCTCGATCTCGTACGGCCACTCCTCCGCATCCAGGCTGCCCGCGACGTTGTGCAGGTTGATCCAGCCCATCCCGATCGCCTCGACCTGTTGCTCGTCGAGCCATCGCAGCCAGGCGTCGTACCGGCTTGTGTACTCCGGACGCCCCTGCAGACCCGCATCGCGCAACCACAACTCCACGTACTCCGCTGGGTCGAGCTGCTCGCGCTGCACCGCCCAGCTGGACCGATCGCCGGTCCAGCCGGCGATCCGCTCCTGCCAGTCCTGCCCCCGGACGCAAGTCCAGTTGGCAAGCAACTGACACCAACCGCCGTCCGTCAGATGCTGCGGAGCCTGCCGAACCAACTGCTCGACAACGGCATCCCCCGCAAACCCCGTCTCGCGATAAGTCAGCCGCGCATCGGCCGCCGGCGGCGCGATCACGTACGGCGGGTTGCTCACGATCAGATCGAACTGCTCCCCCGCGACCGGCTCGTAAAGACTGCCATCGCGCACGTCAAGGTCGACCCGATTGAGCGCTGCCGTCCATCGAGTCAGTCGAAGCGCCCGCGGATTCACATCGGTGGCAACGATGTGGCCGACCCGGTCAGCCAGATGCAGCGCCTGGATGCCACACCCCGTCCCGATGTCGAGCGCCTTCTCCGCCTTGATCGGCACGGTCAGCTTGACCAGGCTCAGGCTCGCCGGCGCGATCCCCAGCACATAGTCCGGCCGCATCGGCTCACGCCGGCCGTCCAGCCCCGGCGTCAGATCCGCGATCACCCACCAGTGCCGATCGTCCTCGGCATACGGCCGGACATCGAGCGCCGCCGCGACCTGATGCCCCGCTTCCCGTAAGATGCCCAAGGCAAGCAGCTGGGTCGTATCACCCGGGAATGCTTTCTCCACAAGGTCTCTGGGCACGGCCCGTTGCAGCAGGAACAGCCTGATCATCGTGTCGAGCGAGTCACCGGCAGCCGTCCGCTGGAAAGCGAGGGTGGTTTCATTGCGCGCCAATGCATTGTTGGCCGACACGCCCAGCCGCGCCGCAACCCCTTCCACCGTGTACGCCGCCGCCTCGAAGGCGGCACGCAGCCGATCGACCAGACCCGCAGCCAGCTCTTGCTCTTCCATGTCGCTATCCTCGCAGGCCGTCGCCGACACGTCGGCGCGGTTATCCACAGGTTTGCGAACGCCCGGTCCGGAGGCCCCGTGAACTGGCAGGATTTCAGGTGTCGGAGGTCGGCAAAATCAATGCTCGTCGAACGAGGGGAAACGCGATGAAGACGCGAGTGGGTGTCGCCCTGGCCGCGGGGCTGGTGGTCGTGGCAGGTTGCGGGGCGTCGGGTCTGGAGACAGGCGCCGGAACGGTCGAGAAAAAGACCGCCTCGGCATTCCTGACCACCACCGAGGGCGACTGGCACAAGGAGGTCGACGCCGAGTCCAACAAGAACCTCGACCAGTCGGCGCGCTGCTACTTCGTGACCGGTGCCGATGGCAAGCAATCGCTCGGCACGCTGGCCTGCGGCCCGATCCGCCGGCTCGGCACCCCCGAGCGCCAGGTGTGGGACGTGCTGGCTATCCAGACGACCGGCGGCGACAAGCCCGGCTTCGAGCCGGCCGATACCGATCAGTGGCAGAAGTCCCAGGTGCGCCCGGGCAACAGCGCCTTCTGGCGGCCGGACGACAAGAAGGCCGACGACAACGCGGACGCGCTCGCCGCGCCGCCGGCGCCGGCCGCCCAGGCCGGACTGACCACAGTCAGCGACAAGAGCGAGAAGCTCGACCTCAAGCCGGCCACCGGCAAGTTGATCGTCCCTGACGGCACCCTCACTCTCAAGGGGCTCGCGACGCCGGAGACCATCGGCACGGGCACCGAGGTGAAGGCACCCGCCAGCGGCGAGAAGTTCGTCGTCGCCGTCTTCAGCACCACGCCGACCATCGACCCGCTGATCGGGGCCTCGGCGGTCAACGCGGGCACCGCCAAGTCCTCCCTGACCAAGTGGACCGTCACGGTCGGCAGCGAGCAACGCCCGGTCGAGGTGCTCCCCGGCGTGGGGGCGGAAGCCTCCGCCGCCGAGCGGACCTTGCTGGTGTCTGTTCCGAAGGACACCTCCGACCTGACGCTGACAGCGACCAACGCCGGCGTCGTCCAGAAGCTCTCGCTCACCACCGGCGAGCGCACGACGACCGATGTCGCGGCGGCGTACTACCGCACCGGCGTCGTGGCCAACCTGAACAAGTCGTTCCCGCTCACCGTCCGGAACATCGGGGTCTACTACAAGAGCTCCTACCTGCTCTCACTCCAGAAGGCGGTCTTGACCCCCTGGGATCCGGACAAGGGCTGGGCCCCGGCCGGCAAGGCGTGGTTGCGGGTCCAGACCGAGTCGAAGCTGGACTACAACTACATCCTGTACAAGACCACCTGGGTGGCGCCCTTCCTCACGGTCACGGCCGACGGCGCCCCGATCCCACCGGTCCCGGGCGCCGAGACCCTCGACGTGATCCCGGTCCCCGTCCCGGCCACCACCAAGGTCGTCCAACTCACCGCGAAGAGCGTCCTCTCCTACACCGCCATCGACTCCGGTGCCACCCCGACCTCGGGCACGGTGACGTTCCCCACCCTGACCGCTACCGCAACGTTCCAGTGATCAGCACCATCCTGTGAGCAGCCCGCTCTGGCAGTGATCAGGTCGCTCTGGCGGTCGCGTAGAGGACTGTGCCGGACTCGATGAACGCATCGGGATCCAACCGGCCCAGCTCCTCCTCCGCGACCGCCAGGCACGCCGTACGCCGGTCCGGCGGGAGCTGCCCGATCCGCCGGGCCATCGCGCCGATCACCTGCGAGTGCGCGAGAAACTCGCTCGCTGTCGGCTGGTGCCGGAACCGTTCGACGGTGATCTCGACCTCGCCGAAACCCGCCGCCTGTAAGGCGTTCCGGAGCTTCGCCGGATCGGAGGTGATGTCGTTCGAAGGCATCTGCGGCGACGGATCCGGCGGAGCACCGTGCTCGTCGATCACCCGCACCCACACGTCGTACGCCGGATGCGGATCATGCCCTGCCCAGGTAACCGCCCCGAACGCCCCGCCGCTCACCAACACCCGCCGTACTTCAGAAAGCGCCACCGCCAACGCCGGCAGATGGAACAACACAAACGGCATCACCACGGCGTCAACCACCCCGCTCCCGAACGGCAACGTCTGGGCGTCCCCAACCACCCGCCCAAACCCCGCAGGAGCCTGCCGCAACATCTCCTCAGTCTCAACCCCCACCACCCGAGCCCCCGGATTCACTTCACCCAGGTGCCGAAGCACCAACCCCGGCCCACACCCCACCTCCACAACCCAAGGCCCACTCGCCCGCCCCACCACCCCTGAGCCCACCCCAGCCGTGGCTGCACCGGTAACGGCTTCACTGGCCGGGATTGCTGCAGCAACTGCGGCTGCCGCACCGGTTACGGCGCTGGGTGTTTGCCGATTGAGCGCTAGGCGGTCGGCCAGGGCTCGGCCGTGGGTTGCCAGGGTTTCTGCCCATTGGCCTGCATACGTCCCGGCGACCCGCGCGTAGTTCGCCCGGATCGCTGCCGTGGTTGAGTCGGGCGCTGGGGGTGGGGCCGGTTGCGGGGGCATGCCGGAGGGTTCAGAAGTAGTACGGGGTGGCGGTGCGGAAGAGGTCCAGGAGTTTGGATTTGACCTGGTCGCGGTGTGGGAGTTGGGCGTTCGGGTGATCGTCGTCGAGGCGGACGCCGTGGTCGGCCAGGAGGTAGACGACTCTCAGGGTGCGGAGGGTGTTCGTCTGCTCGGGGCGGAAGCCGGCCGCCGGTAGCGTGCCGAAGGCGCGGATCGCGGGATCGAGCCAGCCGACCGCGTCCTCTTCGGACAGGTCGTGCCGGGTCAGCGCCACGGCGAGGGCGAACCCCAGCCGGTCGTCCTCGAGATCGCGCAGCACATACTCGGTGGGCGTCAGGAGCCGTCCGATGCCCAGCCGGAGCATCTGCACCGGCTCGACGGCCGGGACCCGCGCCAGCGCCCCCAGGAGGTCGCTCCCGTGCGCCACGGCGTGCAGCCACCCGAGCTTGGGGTCGAAGCCGCGCAGATCCTCCTCAGCGACGTACCAGCGCTCGAACGGCGGCACCCAGGACGGCTCGAAGACGCCCTGGGAGACGATCGAGTCGAGGATCAGCGGCGCGAACGTCCGCGCCTGGATCTCCGAATCGGCGAACCGGCCGACCATGTCGTCCCCGAGCGCCCGCAACTCGGCCGGCCCGAGCACTCCGTTGCCGATCCAGGTGGCCAGCGTCGAGTACGCCTGCGCGTCCCGGATCAGCGGATCGGGCGACCGCAGCATCGCCGAAAGCTCGGTGACCAGCTCATCGACCGGACGACCAGCCGGTACGGCGAACCCGTCCGCGCGCACCTGCGCCCAATCGGTCATGCCCCGCAGGCTAACAAAGCCCGCGGCCGCCCGGCAGCCCAGTCAGGTGAACAGTCGTGACGACCGCAAGCCCGGCCACATTGCGGTTCCGGCTCGATCGGAGCATTCAACGCCGAATATCTGCAGCTTGCTGCAGAAAAGGTTGCCACCTCCCAAAGCATTCTCCTTAGTCTCCGAATATCACTTCGGCAAAGGAGCAGAAATGAAATTCATTCGGGGGATGGTTTCGATTGCGGTGACGTTCGGCGTCATTGTCGCCGGCAGCCAGGTGGCCAATGCGAGCCCGGACACCGAAGCGGTCGTCGGCAAGGCGCTGGCGGCCCGCGGCGCGGAAACGGCCGGACCGGCCCGGCCGGCCGTCGAGGTCCGCGACGCCACGAAGAGCGTGACGGTCTCGTCGGCCGGGGTCTCACACACGATCAGCGCCAAGGACCGGCGCAACTCGGTCGTCCGGCAGCTCCCGGACGGTGGCCAGGTCATCACCGTCCTGCGCAGCGGCGACACCGCACGGTACGAACTGGGCCTCGCGCCCGGCTGGCGGCTCGAGCAGGCCGGGCCGGGCTACCAGGTGACGAAGCCCGGAACAGACGTCGTAGGCGTGCTGGAGGCCCCCTGGGCGGTAGATGCCACCGGACGCGCCCTCAAGACCTGGTACGAGGCGTCCGCAGGCAATGAGCTCGTGCAACGCGTCGACACAGCCGGCGCCCAGTACCCGATCACGATGGACCCGAAGCTGACGTACGGCCGCGGCATCTACCTGAACATGCTGGGCGCCGAGATCCAGTTGACGCTCGGCGCGCTGATCGCCGCCGGTGGCGCGGCCGCCTACGTCACCTGCAAGGGCATCGCCAAGCTGCCCGGAGGGGTCCAGAAGATCGTCAAGGTGATCTGCGACATCGCGCCGGCGATCTCGCTGAAGGGCCTGTTCGACACGATCAAGAGCCTCGGCCAGATCCAGGCGAATTCCTGCTACCAGCACCGGATCGTGCCGAACACCGGAAACTGGAAGATCGTCGGCCAGAAGAACTGCCGCTGACCGACTGAATCCCGCCGGGCCGCAAAAGCAGAGCGGCCGGCGAAAAGGAACCGGCTCGTGAAATATCCGGATCACTCCGGATATTTCACGAGCCGTGGCGGCCAGGACCCCTCAGCCCGGCCGGGCCTCGCACCGCCGGGCGGGATACCCACCCGGCGGCCGTCTGTCAGGCGTCGCGCTTCTTCGCGACCGCCAGAGCGATCACCAGCAGTCCGACCGCCCAGCCGGCGAAGTAGACCAGCGACCAGCCCGGCGACATCAGCGCGTCGGCGGCGTCGGGCGCCTTCGGGTCGCCGGTGATGAACCAGCTGGCCCGGGAGAACGGACCCCAGTCGGCGATGAAGTCACCGACCTTGGGGATCGCCAGCCCGATGCCTTCCAGCAGCAGCGGCCAGCAGATCGCGATGGCGATCGCGCCCGCGCTCTGCCGGACCAGGATGCCGATCGCCACCGCGATCAGCGCGGCCAGGAAGTAGACCAGCCCGACGCCGGCCACTGCCCGCCAGTCCGCGCCGGTGCTCAACTGCAGGCCCGACGAGTCCTTGACCAGCACCTTGCCGAGCCCGAAGGCGCCGAAAGAGGTGACCAGGCCGACGACACCGGCCAGAGTGGCGGCCACGAGTGCCTTCGAGATCAGGATCGGCAGCCGCTTCGGCACCGAAAGGAAGCTGGTCCGGATGGTCCCGAACCGGTACTCCGTCGTGACGGCGAGCGCGGCCATCACCATCATCACCATCAACCCGAAGATGTAGGTGCCCTGGGTGTCGGTGGTCTTCCAGACGGTGTCGTCCGGGGCGAAGATGAAGCCGAGCGTGACGAACCCGTCGGCCAGCGCCAGCGCCAGCACCATGCACCACCAGGGCGACCGGGTACTGAAGAGCTTGATCCGCTCCACGGTGATCAGGGACATCAGTTCTTCTCCTCTTCGGCCACGACGACCTCGGCGGCCGCCAGCGGCGGAGCCAGCTCCGAGTCGTGCGCGTGGTACTGGACCGAGTCACCGGTCATCTGCATGAAGGCGGCCTCCAGCGAACCGCGCTGCAGGCTCAGCTCGTGCAGCACGATGCCCTGCTCGGCGGCTGCCTCACCGATCGAGTCGGTGGTCACCTCGCCGTCGACGAACAACACCTTGCCCTCGTCCTCGACGTCCTCGATCCGGGTGACCAGATCGCGTTGCTGCAGCAGGCTCTGCAGCTGGTCCAGCTGCGGGCTGCGGACCTTGATGCTGCTGCCGCTGGCGTTGTCGACGAAGTTCTTGGTGCTGGTCTGCGAGATCAGCCGTCCACGGCCGATCACCACCAGCTCCTCGGCGGTCAGCGCCATCTCGGACAGCAGGTGGCTGGAGACGAAGACCGTACGGCCCTCGTCGGCCAGCCGGTGCATGAACTTCCGGATCCAGACGATGCCCTCGGGGTCGAGGCCGTTGACCGGCTCGTCGAAGAGCAGGATCTCCGGGTCACCCAGCAGCGCTCCGGCGATGCCGAGCCGCTGGGACATACCGAGCGAGAAGGCACCGGCGCGCTTGCCGGCCACCTCGGTCAGGCCGACCGCCTCGAGCACCTGGTCGACTCGCGTCTTGGGCAGCTTGTTGGAGGCCGCCATCCAGGACAGGTGGGCACGTGCGGACCGGTTCGGGTGCACCCACTTGGCGTCCAGCAGCGCGCCGACCTTGCTCAGCGGCTGCTTGAGGTCGCTGTAGTGCTGGCCGTCGATCCGGACGTCGCCGGAGGTGGGGGTGTCCAGGCCCAGGATCATCCGCATGGTGGTCGACTTGCCGGCCCCGTTCGGGCCCAGGAAGCCGGTCACCTTCCCCGGCTTCACCTCGAATGAAAGGTTGTCAACGGCAACGGTATTGCCGTATCGCTTGGTGAGGCCTTTTGCCTCGATCATCCCGTACTCCTCGTTCGGTGGCGCGCCAGTGAGTTAATGGGCGGGCGGTTGTCCACCTCAGTATCGAGGCCCGGACGGGTCATCACATCGGACCCCGGGCGGATCCGGTGTGTCCACCCTTAGGTGGATTCTGCCGCTCGCCGGACCCGGGATGCCATCGGTTGACCCCCTGACCCGACCCCGACGATCCCGTACTCCGGCACCCGGCGCATCCGACGAAAGTCGACAGCCGATGGCCGAACGTCTTGTCTGCCGGCAAACGAACGTGACTTCCAGCTGATCGTCGATCCCACGACCACCGCCGGGCAGACGAAGAGGCCCGCCGGAGCGAACTCCGGCGGGCCTCTCGGCGTACTGCGTCAGTACTTGGTCAGAACAATCAGGCGGCGATGCTGGCCTCGGCCGGGGTGTCGGAGATGACCGACTCCCGGCGCTTGGAGACCACCACGGCCGCGACGATGATGACGAACGCGACCAGCGCGATGATGATCCGCAGCGCCGTGTTCTTGTCCTCACCGATCGACGACATCCCGACGACGGCCGGCGCGATCAGCACCGAGACCAGGTTCATCACCTTGATCAGCGGGTTGATGGCCGGGCCGGCGGTGTCCTTGAACGGGTCGCCCACGGTGTCACCGATGATGGTGGCCTCGTGTGCCGGCGAGCCCTTGCCGCCGTGGTTGCCGTCCTCGACCAGCTTCTTCGCGTTGTCCCAGGCGCCACCGGAGTTGGCCAGGAAGACGGCCATCAGGGTGCCGCTGGCGATCGCGCCGGCCAGGTAACCGGCCAGCGCCGAGGCGCCCAGCCCGAAGCCGACGGCGATCGGGGCCGCGATCGCGAGCAGACCAGGAGTGGCCAGCTCACGCAGCGAGTCGCGGGTGCAGATGTCGACGACCTTGCCGTACTCCGGCTTGCCGGTGCCTTCCATGATCCCGGGGATGTCGCGGAACTGGCGACGGACCTCGTAGACGACCGCACCGGCGGCGCGGCCGACGGCGTTGATCAGCAGTCCGGAGAACATGAACACGACCGCCGCGCCGATGATCAGGCCGACCAGCGTGGACGGGTCGAAGACGAGCGCGTCCATGTTGAACGCGGCGTCGCCGGCGTCGTTCAGCACGGCGTAGATCGAGTCCGTGTACGACCCGAACAGCGCGGTCGCCGCGAGTACCGCGGTGGCGATCGCGATGCCCTTGGTGATCGCCTTGGTGGTGTTGCCGACGGCGTCCAGCTCGGTCAGGATCTGGGCCGCCTCGCCGTCCACGTCGCCGGACATCTCGGCGATGCCCTGCGCGTTGTCGGAGACCGGGCCGAAGGTGTCCATCGCGACGATGACGCCGACGGTGGTCAGCAGACCGCCACCGGCCAGCGCGATCGCGAACAGCGCGAGCACACCGGAGCCGCCGACCAGGAAGGCGCCGTAGACAGCAGCGGCGATCACCAGGGCGGTGTAGACGGCCGACTCGAAGCCGACCGAGATACCGGACAGGATGACGGTGGCGGCACCGGTCAGCGAGGTCCGGCCGACGTCCTGCACCGGCTTGTCCTCGGTACCGGTGAAGTAGCCGGTCAGGGCCAGGATGATCGCGGCCAGCACGATGCCGATGATCACCGAGACGGTGGCGATGACCCGGGGGTCGCCGTCCTGCGCCGCGATCGCCGCGGTCGCGCCGGTCAGGTCGGCGAACTTGCTCGGCAGGTAGGCGAACGCCGCCACCGCGCACAGCACGGCCGAGATCGCCGCGGAGATGTAGAACGCCCGGTTGATCGTCCGCAGACCGTTCTCGCCGGCCCGCGGCTTGGTCAGGAAGACGCCGATGACCGCGGTGACGGCGCCGATGGCCGGCACGATCAGCGGGAAGATCAGGCCCTGCTCGCCGAAGGCGGCCTTGCCCAGGATCAGCGAGGCGACCAGCATGACGGCGTACGACTCGAACAGGTCGGCGGCCATACCGGCGCAGTCGCCGACGTTGTCGCCCACGTTGTCGGCGATCGTCGCGGCGTTGCGCGGGTCGTCCTCGGGGATGTTCTGCTCGACCTTGCCGACCAGGTCCGCGCCGACGTCGGCGGCCTTGGTGAAGATGCCACCGCCGACCCGCATGAACATGGCGAGCATGGCGGCACCGAAGCCGAAGCCCTCCAGCACGGTCGGGGCGTCACCCTTGAAGAGCAGCACCACCAGCGCGGCGCCGAACAGGCCGAGGCCCACGGTCGCCATGCCGACGGTTCCACCGGTCCGGAACGCGACCCGCATGGCGGGCTCGCGGCCTTCGTCGCGGGCTGCCGCGGCGACCCGGACGTTGGCGCGGGTCGCGAGCCACATCCCCAGGTAGCCGATGGCCGCCGAGAAACCGGCCCCGACCAGGAAGAAGACCGATCGGAAGATCTTCAGCGTGGTCTCGTTGCCGCCGTCACTGTGCACAGGCAACAGGAACAGCAGCAGGAACGCCACCACGGCGAAGATCGACAACGTCCTGAACTGCCGGGACAGGTAGGCTGCGGCGCCTTCCTGGACCGCCTGGGCGATGACCTTCATGTTCTCGGTGCCATCGTTCGCGGCAAGCACCTGACGACGGAACACCAAAGCGATGGCGACCGCGAGGATCGCGATCACTCCGACAACGGCGACCAGCGTGGTGTTGCTCGACGAAAGATCCACCGCTTGTACAGCAAGCGACGACATCCGTCCTCCTTGTAGGCAACCCCTCAGGGCTGAACGGCCCCCGTACTGCCGCACACCGAAGGGTTGAGAATTACGACACAGCGCCAAAGGCCTGGCGCGGTGGGTCACTCTAACGGGTCAACTACCAGACCTGATGACAGGGTGGTCTACGTCATACCCCGCCGCCGACGGCCGACAGCTCACCGTCTGTGATCGTGGGGACACCTTTTCCCTTGCCCCGCGATCGGACCGGGCCGCCTCAGATGGCCGAGGCGACGTCCGGATGGATCTCGAAAGCCTTGTCCAGATGCGTGATCCGGAAGATCTTCAGCAGCCGCTCGCGGGTGCAGACCAGCGACAGCGAGCCATCGTGGGCCTCCATCTTCCGCAGCGCGCCGACCAGCACGCCGAGCGCGGCGGAGTCCATGAACTCCACCCTTTCCAGGTCGACGACCAGCTGGTGGTTGCCCGCCTCGATCAGCTGGTCGAGTTTGTCGCGGAGCTTCGGCGCGGCGAACGCGTCGATCTCCCCACCCACCTCGACGACAATGCGCGCGCCTTCCGCGCGCGTCGCCAGCGACAGATCCACTTCGGCCTCCGATCCCGTGAACTGTTGCATTCAACCATGTACGGACCGTGAGTAGGGCCGTGTGCGAAAACTCTTTCATTTCGGTGCATCCCGCGTCGAGCCGCGTGTCCAAAGTGACGCGTGCATCCGCATTTGCACACGCGTTGCGCATTCGCCCGTGCACTCTCGGATCGCAACCTGTCCGTGGCTCTGACTAAGGTCGGCACCGTGAGTGAGGCAGCCGAGATCCTGAAGCGGCTCGCCGCGGGACCGGGCCGCGCCGAGCGGCTGACGCATGTGGAATCAGTGCCACCCCGACTGGGTCAAACGAGTGAATGGCCGCGCTGGTCCCCACCCGAAGTGATCAGCCAGCTGGCCGACGCCGGCATCACCGCGCCGTGGAGCCATCAGGTCGCGACGGCCGAAGCGGCGTACTCCGGCAAGCATGTGGTGGTCGCGACCGGTACTGCGTCCGGCAAATCGCTCGGCTATTTGTTGCCCGCCTTCGCCACCCTGAGCATCGCGCACGCGGCGTCACCACATCGGCGGACCGCGTCTGTTCTGTACTTGTCTCCCACCAAGGCCTTGGCCCATGACCAGTTGCGCGCAGTGTCGGCGTACTCCGTGCCCGGCTTGCGTGCGACAACTCTCGACGGCGACTCGGAGCGGACCGAGCGGGACTGGGCTCGCGACCACGCCACCTATGTACTGAGCAACCCGGACATGCTGCATCGGTCCGTCCTGCCGAACCACCAACGCTGGGCACGGTTCCTCGGATCGCTGCAGTACGTAGTGGTCGACGAGTGCCATCACTACCGAGGTGTGTTCGGCGCACATGTCGCCGGAGTCCTGCGCCGGCTGCGGCGGGTCTGCGCGCAGTACGGGGCGCACCCGATCTTCGTCTGCGCTTCGGCGACCGTGGCGGAGCCTGCGGTCTCCGGGGAGCGACTGACCGGCGTGCCGATGGTGGAGGTCGTCCAGGACGGCTCACCCCGAGGCGGCATCTCGTTCGGCCTCTGGGAGCCGCCCCTGACTTCCCTCCGAGGTGAGAACGGAGCGCCGGTACGCCGGTCCGCCCCGGCCGAGGTTGCCGACCTACTGACTGACCTGGTGGTGTCGGGCGTCCGGACCGTCGCATTCGTCAGGTCCCGCCGCGGAGCCGAGTCCGTCGCCATGACTGCTCGCCAGAACCTCGCGGAGGTCGACCCGGCGCTGAGCGAGCAGGTGTCGGCGTACCGGGCGGGCTATCTGCCCGAGGAGCGGCGGCGGCTCGAGAGCATGCTGCAGAGCGGTGAGCTGACCGGAGTGGCCGCGACCAACGCGTTGGAGCTCGGCATAGATATAGCCGGGCTGGACGCAGTATTACTGTCCGGCTGGCCCGGGACGCGCGCCTCGCTGTGGCAGCAAGCCGGTCGAGCAGGACGATCAGGTGGCGATGCCCTGGCACTCCTGGTGGCTCGGGACGACCCACTGGACACCTACTTGGTCCGGCACCCGGCCGCGATCTTCGGGAGGCCGGTCGAGGCGACTGTCTTCAACCCGGAGAACCCGTACATCCTCGGCCCGCAGCTCTGCGCCGCCGCACAGGAAGTGCCGCTGACTCCGGACGACTACGAGATCTTCGGCGCCACCACCGAGACCGTCATCAAGCAACTCGTCAAACAGGGCCTGCTCCGGGAACGGCCGCACGGCTGGTTCTGGACCCGGCGCGACCGGGCGGTCGACGCGATCGACATCCGCTCGGCCGGCGGTAAGACGGTGCAGATCGTGGAGGACCAGACCGGGCGGCTGCTCGGTACCGTCGACGGCGGCTCGGCCCACGCGAGCGTGCACGCCGGCGCGGTCTACGTGCACGCGGGCGAGTCGTACCTGGTCCGCACGCTCGACCTCGAGAACCACGCCGCGATCGTCGAGGCGGCGTCGCCGGACTACACGACGTTCGCTCGCGATGTCACCGAGATCAGCATCTTGGCCACGGAGGAGACCCGGCAGTGGGGTGCGGCCGAGTTGTCCCGGGGTTGGGTCCAGGTGACCAACCAGGTGATCTCGTTCCAGCGCAAGCAGCTCGTCACCGGCGATGTGCTCGACGAGCAACCTCTGGATCTGCCCGAGCGCACACTGCGGACCAAGGCGGTGTGGTGGACGATGCCCGACCAGCTCGTCGAGGAGCTCGGGCTGAGCGACGTACCGGGGGCTGCTCATGCCGCCGAGCACGCCTCGATCGGACTGCTGCCGCTGTTCGCCACCTGCGACCGCTGGGACATCGGCGGCGTCTCGACCGCCAAGCACGCCGACACCGGCCGGCTCACCGTCTTCGTCTACGACGGGCACCCGGGCGGGGCCGGTTTCGCCGAGCACGGGTACGCCGCGGCGCGCGAGTGGTTGACCGCGACACGGGAGGCGATTGCACACTGTGAGTGCGTGGACGGCTGCCCGTCGTGCGTACAGTCACCCAAATGTGGGAACGGGAACAACCCGCTCGACAAAGGTGGCGCAGTAGCGCTGCTTACCGCACTCCTTCGCAGTGAGGCCTGAAACCTCCAGCACCAGGCTGCTGGAAGAAAGGCAGCGATCATGCTGGCTCTCGGAATCGTCCTGATCGTCCTTGCCGTCCTCTTCGGCCTGGGCGTCTCGGTCTCGTCCGGCGACTCGACCACGATGTCGGTGTTCGGCGTCGACTTCGGACTCGCCGTCCCCACCCTGTTCTTCCTCGGTGCCGCCGCCGGCATCGCCATCACCCTCGGCCTGTGGCTGACGAAGAAGGGACTCGGCCGCGGTTACCGCCGGCACAAGGAAGTCCGTCAGCTCCGGCAGAAGGTCGCCGCGGTGGAACCTGACTCCTCAGCTTCCGACCGGGTCGACGAGCCGGTCGGGCGGCACGCCGCCGATCCGGCTGCGACCGGCTCCAGCACCTCGACGAACCTGCCCGACGACGACCCGGACAGCCGGACCGTCGACGTCGCCGACGGCGAGCGACTGGCCGCCGATCGGCACATCGTTGCCGATGGCACCGATTCGAAGCAGCCGCACTGAACCAGGCCGGATTGAGCCGGTTTCACCTTTTCCAGAAGGTGAAACCGGCTCAGCCAGGGAACGTGCCCCGAAACGGTTCTCGTTGTAATATCTCAGTCCAGGCACAGCCGCCGCTCAGCCGCGGCACGGCGATCACCCAGCCGTATATCGATGCCTAGCGCAACAATTCATCCGTGGCAGTTAGTTGCCATTGGCATCAAGTTCCCGCCGATCTCGATAGCCACTTCCGACGGTCCTGTGCACTACTGGTCGTGGCGTCAACGTCGCGTTGAGTCACCGCCGGCCTTCCGGGCCACACCGCCTCCTCATCGGGGGATCGACCCGCAGCTCGCCCCACGCGCAATGGGGTGTTCCTCGCGGTTCCCGGAACCAGGCTCGGCCGCTCTCGCCTCGGGGTCCCGACGACCTGACGCCGCGAGATAGCACGACCTCTGGAGGTTGTCTTGATCATCCGTAGAATGTTGAGTCGCACCGGCGTGGCAGTCCTCGCCGTCAGCGTCGCCCTGGCCACCGCGATCCCCGCTCAGGCGGCGCCGGTTCCGGCCGACCCACCGGGCGTCGAGGTCGGCGTGGTGAAGCAGATCGCGAACCGCGCGGACACGCGCTACTGCCTCACCTTCGTCACGTCCAACAAGGTCCCGATGGCGGTGATGATGGCTTGCGCTCCCGGCAAGGAGGGCAAGACCCAGCAATGGGTGCTCACCGACAAGGGCCAGCTGCAGGTCGCGATGAGCAAGAGCGTCGGTGGCGCCCTTGCGAAGACCGGCGCCTGCCTGGACACCGGTGCGGACCTGGTCACCACGCCGAAGAACGCACCGGTCCTGGTGCTGCCCTGCCGCAGTGGTGACGGCCAGAAGTGGAACTACGACGAGTCATCCGGCTCGTTCGTCAACGCGGCGAACGGAATGGCACTCAGTTCGCTGCTCGGCAAGGGCGTGAAGAAGCAGGCGCAGCCGACCGGTATCCAGTCGGCCAGCGGAGCGAAGTACCAGGGCTGGAGCGCGCTGCCGCTGCCGGGCCTGGACATCCTCGGCGCTGTCCTGGCACTCGTGAACGCACTACTGGCATCGCTGGGCCTGGCCCTGCCGCTGCCGATCGCGAACGCCGCGTCGAGCCTGTTCAGCCTGCTGCAGGCGAAGACTCCGGTACCGGCCCAGATGACGACTCTGCCCAAGCAGATGATGCAGCTGGCTCAGAAGTAACGAGGAGGATCCTCAGCCACACAGAGGAGGGCCGGTCCCGAGATCTCTCGGGACCGGCCCCTTCCTTTCGGTTCATGAACCGCGGTGGTCAGATCCTCAGTGTTCGCAGTGCTGGGCGATCCGCTGCTTGCGCGTCAGCGGAGCGGCCCGGTCGGCCGATCACCACCAGCAGTGGTGGTGCCAGTGGTGCCAGTAGCAACCACCGAGAAGGTCCTCGAGAAGTCCGAGCAGCATGTTCTTCACCTCCGCTCCGATGATCCGATCGGCACTGACGCTACCTCGGAACATCACGGTCTGTATCTAGACAGCTACCCTTTGTCATACAACCGCGAGCGAGCTTTAACTCTTCCGCAATGCGCGCCGCTCGGATCCGATTTGACGGCTCCGGGCCGGCCCGGCGAGGTAGCCGAGGGCAACCACTTGACGTTGGAAATTAACAACGTTTCGCTCTCCTCCGTTTAAAAGTCTTCACAAAGTTCCCGTCGAGTGCCAAGGTGAACCGGCACTGGCTGCACTGACCCCGCAAGGAGCCCCCTGATGCGACGTATCCCGCGCTTGTTCCGGCTGGCCGTACTAGGAACGGCCGCCACCGTGCTGCTGACCGGCTGCCTCGGCTCGTCGGACTCCGGCAGCGGCGACCAGGACGCGAACCGCAACTCAGACGCCAAGTCGGTCGAGCTGGTGATCGGCTCGAACTCGGTGAAGGGCGGCAAGAACAGCGCCGGCGCCGAGTTCACCGAGGACGTGCTGATCCCGAAGTTCGTCGAGGCGCAGAAGGCCAAGGGCGTCGACGTCACGGTGAAGTTCCAGGGCGACGGCTCCGACGACGAGGTCTACAAGCAGAAGCTCGCGCTCAGCCTGTCGAACAAGGCCGGCCCGGACCTGTTCAGCATCGACGGCATCTGGGTCGGCGAGTTCGCCCAGGCCGGCTACCTCAAGCCGCTCACCGACACCGTCGGCGACGCCGCCAAGGTCGACGGCTGGGACGGCTGGAAGCAGATCCCCGACTCGGTCCAGCAGCTCGGCAGCTTCGACGGCAAGCGGTACGGCGTACCGGGTGGAACCGATGGGCGGGTGCTGTACTTCAACAAGAAGCTGTTCGCGCAGGCCGGGCTGCCGGCCGACTGGCAGCCCAAGTCGTGGGACGACATCACCGCGGCCGGCCAGGCGCTGAAGAAGCTGGCCGGGGTGACGCCGATCCAGATCAACGCCGGCACGGCGATGGGCGAGGCCACCTCCATGCAGGGCGTACTGCCGCTGCTGGTGGGCACCGGCGCGACCATCAACACCGACGGCAAATGGCTGGGCAACACCCCGCAGATCCGCCAGGTGCTCGACTTCTACAAGTCGATCTACGGCGGCGGGCTGGGCGACCCGATCCTGCAGCGCGAGGCCAAGGGCCGGGACAAGTCGTTTGCCGAGTTCGCCGCGAACAAGATCGGCATCCTGCTCGAGGGCGACTATTTCTGGCGCAGCGTCGTCGAGCCCAAGGCAGGCGTCGCGAAGATGGCGGACCGCGACACTGCGGTCGGCTACGCGCTGATCCCGGCCAGTAAGCCCGGTGCCGGGGTGAAGGGCCAGGACTTCGTGTCGATGTCCGGTGGCGGCGCTACCGCGATCAACCCGAACACCAAGTTCCCCCAGCAGGCCTGGGAGCTGCTGCAGTTCATGAACTCGGCCGAGATGGTCAAGGCGTCACTGGCCGGGGCTGCCAAGATCACCCAGCGGACGGACGTCAACACCGAGGTACTGGCCAGCGACCCGATGCTGACCTTCGTGGCGACCAAGGTGCTGCCGCTGACGCAGTACCGGCCGGGCCTGGCGGAGTACCCGAAGATCTCGGCCGCACTGCAGCAGGCGACCGCGGACGTGGTCGGCGGCAAGTCCACCGACGCCGCGGCCAAGAGCTACCAGACGGCTGTCGAGGCCGCCGCGGGTAGCAAGGACAAGGTCACCAGCAACTGATGGCGTCCGTCACCGAACCCGTGCCGGGCCGCCCGGCACGGGTCCGCGGTCCGGCCCAGGACGTCGCGGGGCTCGGCATCGGCCGGGCCCTCGGCTTCGTCGCGCCGGCCCTGCTGCTGATCGGGGCCTTCCTGGTCTTCCCGGCGATCTGGACGATCTACATCGGCATCACGAACTACCGGCTGACCGGTGTCGAGGCCGTGTCGCCGTCCATCGTCGGGCTGTCGAACTACACGAAGGCGCTCAACGACGCGCTGTTCCACAACGCGCTGTGGCTGACGCTGCTGTTCGTGCTGGGCTCGGCGATCATCGGGCAGAACATCCTCGGCTTCGCGCTGGCCTGGACGATGCGGCGGGCGCGCCCGGCTGTACGGCGTACCGTGGAAGGCCTTGTCCTGCTGGCCTGGATCCTGCCGTCGACCGTCGTCGCGTACCTGTGGATCGCGTTCTTCGACCGGGACACCGGCACGCTGAACAGCATCCTCGGGACGCAGGGCACGGCCTGGCTGATCGACTACCCGATGGTCTGCCTGGTGCTGTTCAACACCTGGCGCGGTACGGCCTTCTCGATGATGCTCTACTCGTCCGCCCTGCAAGCGGTACCGCCGTCGCAGCTCGAATCGGCGCGGATGGTCGGGGCGTCGGGCTGGCAGACGCTGCGGGACATCGTGTTCCCGCACATCCGCGGGCACGTGCTGACCAACACGCTGCTGATCTCGCTGTGGACCGCGAACGACTTCTCACCGTTCCTGCTGACCCGCGGCGGACCCAACCACGAGTCGGAGACCGTGCCGGTCTACATCTACAACGTCGCGCTGCAGGGCGGTGAGCTCGGCTACTCGTCGGCGATCTCGTTCCTGCTGCTGATCGCGAACCTGCTCGTCGCACTGCTCTACCTGCGACTGCTGCGGAGGCGCTCATGAGCCCCGCGTACGTCGTCCGCCGGATCGGCTTCTACGTGATGATCTGCGTCATCACGCTGTTCTTCGCCGTACCGATGCTGTGGATCGCCTCGGCTCCGTTCGACTCGTCGCCGGGACTCGGGGTGCACTGGCCGGACTGGACGCTCGACAACGTCCGCAAGACGTTCGAGCATCCGTATGCGCTGCACTCGATGGTCAACTCGCTGCTGATCTGCGGTACTACGGCTGTCGCGGTGACCGTGTTCGCGGCGCTGGCGAGCTATGCGCTGTCGCGGGTGCGGATCCCGGGCCGGGACGCCTTGCTGTACGGGCTTCTGCTGCTGTCGTCGGTCGTCACCGGGACCGCGGCGATGGTGCCGATCTTCGTGATGATGTTCCAGCTCGGGCTGATCGACTCGCGGTTCGGGGTCGCGCTGGTGATGACCGGCGGCCTGTTGCCTGCGGCGATCTTCATCCTGAAGGACTTCGTCGACGCGGTGCCGAAGTCGTACGAGGAGTCCGCGCGGGTCTTCGGCGCCTCGCCGCTGCAGATCCTGCGGGATGTGGTGTTGCCGGTGGCCCGGCCGGGGCTGGCGACGATTCTGGTCTGGGCGTTCGTGAACTCGTGGGGCAACTTCCTGGTGCCCTTCCTGCTGATCCGGTCGATCGAGCTGCAGCCCGGGCCGGTGCTGATGCAGACCTTCACCGACGAGGGTGGCAGCGTCAATCTGCAGGTTCTGCCGGTGTTCTCGTTGCTGTTCTCGATCCCGGTCGTCGTGCTGTATCTGCTGGTGAACTCGCGCTATGGGTTCCGCTTCCACGGAGGGATCAAGAGCTGATGGCCGGTATCGACATCGAGGGCCTGGCGACCGTCTACCCGAACGGCGTCCGCGCCGTCGACGGGCTCGACCTGAGCGTCGCCGACGGCGAGTTCTTCGCGCTGCTCGGACCGTCGGGGTGCGGCAAGACGACGCTGTTGCGGACGATCGCCGGGCTGGAGTCGGCGACGGAGGGGTCTGTTCGGATTGATGCGGCCGACGTGACCCGGCTGGAGCCGGGCAAGCGTGGGGTGGCGATGGTCTTCCAGGACTATGCGCTCTTCCCGCACATGACCGTCTCGGACAACATCACCTATCCCTTGAAGGTACGCCGGGTTGCTGCGGCCACTCGTTCTGGTGTTGCTTCGCGCACGGCGGGCGAGCTGTCGTTGCAGGGCTTGCTCGAGCGGCGGCCAGGGCAACTGTCGGGTGGTCAGCAGCAGCGGGTGGCGCTGGCACGCGCGATCGCGTCCGAGGGCAAGGTGCTGTTGCTTGACGAGCCACTGTCCAACCTGGATGCGCGGTTGCGGCTCGAGGCCCGCACCTTCCTGAAGAAGCTGCAGCGGGATCTGGGCATCACCACCGTCTTCGTCACCCACGACCAGGCCGAGGCGCTGGCACTCGCTGACCGGATCGCGGTGATGCAGACAGGCAAGCTGGTCCAGCTCGGCACACCTCGCGAAGTCTTCGCCCGCCCCTCCAACACCTTCGTAGCAAACTTCATCGGCTCAACCCCCATGAACCTCCTCCCCGGCACCGTCACGGACGGCGCAGCAGTGAGCTCAGCAACCGCCCCGAGCGCCAGCGAGTCCGGCCCGGGCGCCGTCGGAGCCGGCTCGGGTGGTTCTGGGGTGGTTTCGGTGGCTGGCGGGTGGTTGCCTGCGGCTACTTCGGCTGTGCCGGCGGGGGCCGAGGTGACGGTTGGGATCCGGCCGGAGTACCTCAGCTTGTCCACTGGCGACATGTCCGGCCCGTCCATCCGCGGCACCGTGGTGGTAGCGGAGAACCTGGGGACGATGTCGCTGGTCAGCGTCGACTGCGAGGGGACGCTCGTCGGGGTGACTGTGCCGGAGGAGGATGAGCCGGCGCCGGGGACTCCCGTGGTACTGACTGCTCCTGCGCAGCGGGTTCTCTTGTACGACAGGGAGTCCGGCGACCTGCTGGCCCGCCAACCCGCCATGGTCGACTGATGGCCGTCACGACGTACCGGCAGAGTTGGACGCTGGACGACCGGGCAGCGTCGGTCTGGCACTCCCTGCCGGTCGACATCCCGCCCGGTTGTCCTGGGCTGTCGGTGACCCTGACCGTGCCCGCCGTCGAAGGCGCGGTGATCGACCTCGGGTGCGAGGGCGCCGGTGGGTGGCGCGGCTGGTCTGGTGGTGCGCGACAGTCTTTCGCGATCACCCCGTTTGCTGCGACCCCCGGCTACGTGGCCGGCGAGTTGGAGGAGGGCACCTGGTTCGTGGTGATCGGGCTGCACCGGGTCCCGGTCGAGGGCGTCGAGTTGGTGGTCGAGGCGGTGACCGGACCGATCTCGGTGATCCCGGGACTGGACGAGTACGCCGCGTTGACGGCTGCTGTCGGCGTACCGGCTCGGCCACCGCGCCGAGTGCTGCCTGCCGCCGACGGGCTTCGCTGGGTGGCAGGTGACTTCCATGCGCACTCACTGCACTCGGACGGCTCGACACCGGTCGCCAACCTCGCCTCCCTCGGGGTATCGGCCGGGCTGGACGTCATGGCGATCACCGACCACAACACCGAGGCACACCACGCAGAGCTGCCTGGGTTGAGCCGCCAGTTCGGCATCGGCCTGATCCCCGGCCAAGAGGTCACCACGGACATCGGCCACGCCAACGCCTTCGGCGCTATCGGCACGATCGACTTCCGCCAACCAGCATCCACCTGGGTGACGGAGGTAGCCCATCGCGGCGGCTTGCTCTCCATCAACCACCCCCTGGGCGGAGACTGCTCCTGGCGCCACCCCCTCCCGGAACACCCACCACTGGCGGAGATCTGGCACTCCTCCTGGCTAGACCACCGCTGGGGCGGCCCAGTCGCCTGGTGGCAGGCATGGGGCCTCGGTACCACCCCCATCGGCGGCAGCGACTACCACAACCCGTCCTCACTGACCACGCCCGGAATCCCCACCACGTGGATCGCCATCGACGCCGCAGCCGAAGGCCCTGACGAACTGGTGCCTGCCGTGCTCGAGGGACTCGCAGCCGGCCGCACCGCGATCTCCGCCGGCTACGACTCCCCAATCGTTCTCCGCAACGGCAACGAGCTGGTTGTCATCGACGCCCCTAACACCCTGCTCGTGACGGGCGACGGCACCACGCACGCCGTCCGCTCCGCCTACGAGTCCATACCGGCTCCTGCCGAGCCCGGTACGGCCCTTGTCACTCACGACAACCGCTTCCTGTCGCTGACCAACTGATACCCGGACCGCCTCCGCCGTACCGCCCAAGCGCTGCACCGGGCGTGCGTTTACTGGGCATGGAGACCGTCTGGTCGCGATCTGGTCGCAATCTGGTAGAGATGTCGCGTTGATGTGGACGCGCTGAGTTTCAGGGCTCCATGATCTGGAACCGACGTCATGCTCATCTCCTCCCGGACACACTTCCCCGGTGCCCGGACGGTCCCCCGGAGGCTCGTTTGCCCGACCGCATCCGGCTGTTGCTGGTCGACGACCAGATCCTCAGCCGAGGCGTGCTCAGAAGCGGTCTGGAACGCGAACAAGACTTGGAGGTAGTGGCCGAGCTCCGCCGTTCCGACGACGTCGTCGGCGCCGCGAAACAGCACCGCGCCAACGTCGCACTGCTCGACGCCGCCGGCCCCGGCGCCAACAGCCTCAGCGTCACCAGCCGGCTGCGCACCTCGATGCCGGAGTGCCGCGTCGTCATCCTCACCACGTACGGCCGACCCGGCCACCTGCGCCGCGGCCTGGAAGCCGGCGCCAAAGGCTTCGCCCTCAAAGGCAGCCCCGCACCCCAACTCGCCGACGCCGTCCGCCGCGTCCACCTCGGCCTGCGCGTCGTCGACGCGAACCTCGCCGCCGAGACCCTCCGGTACGCCGACAGCCCCCTCAACGACGGCGAAACCGAAACCCTCCGGGCAGCCCGCGAAGGCGGCACCATCGCCCTGATGGCCCGCAACCTCCAGGTCTCCGAACGCGTGGTCCGCACCCGCCTCTGGTCCGCCATCGGCAAAACCGGCGCCCGAACCCGAGCCGACGCCATCCAAACCGCCGAACAGAACGGCTGGCTCCTCGACTGACCCTGCAACCACCCCGTCTGGGCTCCCCCGGGCGCCTCCCCCGGGCGCCTCCTCGGGCGGACTGCCTGGGTGAGCTGGGCTGGGTGGGTTATGGGCGGTAGTTGCTGGTTTCGGTGCCGAGGACGTTGAGGAGGGCCAGGGCTTCGGCGTCTCGGGAGCCGGCCGGTGCGCTGTAGAGGACCAGGTGCTGGTCGCGGTCGGTGAGGGCCAGCGAGTCGCAGTCGACGGTGACCTCGCCGACCACCGGGTGACGGAAGGTCTTCGTGAGCATCGGCGCGGCCTGTACGTCGTGTTGCTTCCAGAGCCTGGCGAAGTCGGAACTGCCGTTACGCAACTCTTCGACGAGGTCGGTCACCGCGGGGTCGGACGGGTAGCGGGCGAGGGTGGAACGGAGCTCCATCACGACGTGCTGTCTGAACTCCGTGGCGTCGGACACTCCATAAAGCGGCAGTCCGTCGTGTGTCGGTGCGAGGAAAGCCCGGCGAGCGAGATTGCGATCCTCCGGAGCGACCTCGCCGAAGTCCTCCATCAGCGCGGCCGCGAGATCGTTCCACGCCAGCACCTCGAAGATCGCGGACGTCACGAACCCAGCCGTCTGCGGCAACCGCTCAAGCAGCGTGCGGATGCTCGGCCGCACATCCCGCCGATGCAATCCCGTCCGAGTGGGCGCAGTACCCGCAAGCACATGCAGATGGTCCGACTCAGCATCCGTGAGCCTCAACGCCCCCGCGATCCCAGCAAGTACCTCCCCCGACGGCCGCGGCGCCCGCCCTTGCTCGAGCCGCACGTAGTACTCGGTGGAGATATGCGCCAGCACCGCCACCTCCTCGCGCCGAAGCCCCGGCGTACGCCGCCGAGCCCCCGACGGCATCCCAACATCTTCCGGCCGCAACCGCTCCCGCCGGCTCCGAAGGAACGCTCCGAGTTCCTGCTTGTCCATGTCACCAGTCTGCCCGCTGCGCGACGGCGGATCCTGGTACAGCCTGTGCCTGTCTCCGGATCGGCTACCGCCTGACGCTGGGGACATGACCACGAATATCGAGAACACACCCATCGGCCTGCTCAGCGGCAAGGTCGTATTCATCACGGGGGCCAGTCGCGGCATCGGGGCGGCCGCAGCGCGCTTGTTCGCCTCGGAGGGAGCCGCCGTCGTGCTTGCTTCCCGCAGTACTGACGTTCTTCAGAAGCTCGTTGCCGAGATCCGCGAGGACGGCGGAGTTGCGGATGCCGTCACGGTGGATCTCGCCGACCGGGCGAGCGTTCGCGCGGCCGTCGACCGGGTCGACGAGTTGCATGGGCGGTTGGACGGGGCGTTCAACAACGGTGCGGCGATTCAGCGGGCGCCTGGGCCGCTCGACACGACGAGCGATGAGGACATCGAGGAGCAGTTCGAGGTGAACTTCCGGGCGCACTGGACTGCGATGAATGCCGAGTACGCGCTGATGCGACGAGGCGGTGGTGGAGCGATCGTCAACACCTCGAGCATCGGAAGCCGCCGTGCGAACCCGGCCCTCCCCGCGTACGGCGCGATGAAGCGCGCACTCAACAGCATCACCGAGACAGCCGCCGTGACGTGGGCGCCGCAGGGAATCCGCGTCAACGGCATCACGCCCGGAGGCACGGCAACGGAGATGATCGACACCTGGGAGGCAGCCACTCCAGGAGTCGTCGACCGCATCAACGCAAGCACCCCGCTCGGCCGGATGGCAGACCCCCGCGAGATCGCCGAACTAGCCGCCTGGCTCCTCAGCGACCGCGCCTCAGTAGTAACCGGCGCCATCATCCCGATAGACGGCGGCGCCGGCGCCTGACCAAGCTCCCCGCCCACTCACCCATCGGAAGGCTGATGGGCTGGCAACGCCCGGGGTGGGCTGAGGCCGAGCTGGGCTAGGCCCGCGGTGGCGTGGTCCGGGTCCGGGTCCGGTTGGCCGGGGTGGGCGGGGCCTGGTGGCCGGGGTGGGGTGGGGTGGGTCGGGAGTGGTGGGGGTCGGGATGTGGTGGGTCAGGAAGGGAGTTGGGGCCAGAGCCAGGTTGGGCCGACGGATTGGGCGCCCAGTTGGTCCAGGCGGGTGCGGAGGCCTCGGTCGGCGGTTACCACGGTGATGGGTCGGTTGTTGTTTTGGGCAACGGCTTCGGTGACCAGGGCGACGATGGCGTCGTCGCCTGAGGCTTGCGCCAGGACTATCCGCAGGTCCGGGAAGGCTGGGTCGGGGACGGATTCGACTGCGGCTTTGGCTGCTCCTTCCAGGACTACGGCGATCTCCGTGGGGGTTTCGAGTCGGGCTGGGAGGGTTTGCAGTTTGGCGAGGAGGCGGCGGGCCGCTCCTGGGCGGTCGCGCCACCAGCCGTCGGGGCGGGAGCCGATCACATTCGCGGCGTCTATCACCAGTAGTTCAGTCGAGTCATCCGTCACCTGGCCAGTCTGCTCCTTCGATCGGTCCGGCGCGGGCCCCGCTGGTCACCAGCGGCGTGCCGAAGACACCTAGGTGGAGTCTTACGGTGACGGCGACTGTGACCGTGTCCGCCTCGGCGTGGCAGTACTTCAATGAGACTCCTTGGGCGTCGGTGATTCGGGTGGCGGTGGTGCAGGCTTGGCCGGGGTCGGATTGCTGGGCTTGGGCTGCGCTGAGGGCTGCTAGGTCGGCCGCGGTGTCGGCTCGGTGGTGGGCTACGGATACTGCGGCCCACAGCACTCCCAGGACGCACGCGCCCAGTAGGACGGCTGCGATGCCGAGGGACAGCAGGGTGGCGCTGCCGCGATCTGTTCTGCCAGTCCTCGGGCTCGGCCGGTCAGTCATCGGGCTCAGCCGGCTCAGTTTGAATGATGGCGGTGGCTTTGGGGGTCGGGTGGGGTAGGGCGGCGAGGAGGCCGCGCGGTTGGGATGTGGTGGCGGTGACTTCGACGTGGATGGTGACGTCTTGTCGGGTGATGGTGACGGTGGCACCTGGTGGTGCTGCGCGTCTGCCTAGTTCGCGGGCTGACTCCAAGGACTCGCCGCGGGCGACGGCTCGGGCGGTGTCCCGAGCCGCGTCGATGCAACGGACATTGGTGATGACGGTGCCGACCAGCCAGAGGCCGAGGGCCAGTACGGCAAGTAGTACAGGGAAAACGAAGGCAGCCTCGGCGGTGACTGAGCCGTTCTCGTCTCGGATGCGCATGTGGCAGGTCCTTCCAGGCGGGGTGGGCCGGCCGCGGCGGTGAGGGGAGGCGCCGCGGCCGGATGGTTACTGCGGTGCGTCAGAGGTGCACGCCGTCCACACCCGCCGCCTTCAGCGCATAGTTGATGATTGCCTTGAGCAACGTCAGCATCGCCGGCGACTTGAAGAGCGCGATGAGGATGCCGGCGATCCCGCAGGCCGCGACCATGGTCACGGCGTACTCCGCGGTGGCGGCGCCGCGCTCGGTGCGGTTGCGGGATCGGCGGGCCAGTACCAGCGCCTTGGACATGTCGAACCTCCTGATCTGCCGCCCGGCTGCTCCGGCACGGCTTACTGACAAGATGCCGTCGCCGGAGGCCTTGCAGAAAAGGAGTTTTCAGCCTGGGGACAACTACCGCCCGCCGGCCGCCGACAGGCGTTCGAGCTGCTCCGCGGTCAGTTGGATCCGGGCTGCCGCCACGTTCTCTTCGAGGTGTTCGGCCGACTTCGTTCCTGGGATCGGGACCACGACAGGCGAGCGATGCAGTAACCAGGCAAGGGAGATCTGCGCGGGCGTGGCCTCCAGTTCGGCGGCGAGATCGGTCAAGATCCGCGACGAGGCATGGTCGCCGTTCGCAATGGGGAGCCAGGGAACGAAGGCTGTTGATCGCTCCGCGCAATGATCCAGGACGGCTTCGTGTTCGCGGTCGGTCAGGTTGTAACGGTTCTGGACGCTGACCACGTCGATCACTTGGCGCGCCTCCTCCAGTTGCTCGACCGTCACCTCTGACAGGCCGAGGTGCCTGACCTTGCCTTCTGACTGCAGTTGCGCCAGGGCGCCAAGCTGATCCTGAAAAGGAACGGTGGGGTCGATGCGGTGCAGCTGCAGCAGGTCGATCCGCTCGACCTTCAACCGTCGCAGTGACAGCTCGGCCGCCTGTCGCAGGTACTCGGGGCGACCCAAAGGCGTCCATTCGCTCGGCGACGGCCGGGTTCGTCCGACCTTCGTGGCGATCAGCAGGTCGTCGGTGTACGGATACAGGGCCTCGGCCAGCAGGTCCTCGTTGGCGCCGACGCCGTAGGAGTCGGCCGTGTCGATGAAGTTCACGCCGAGCTCGACGGCTCGCCGGGCCACCTTGATCGCCTCGGTACGGTCCTCGGCCGGCCGGAACCCGGTCAGCCGCATCGCGCCGAACCCGAGCCTGTGTACCTCCAGGTCGCCGATCATCATCGTCGGCTGAACTGAGCGTGTTGATTCCAGAGTCATGCGGACAGACTCGCCGCGATCGGGCGGGCTTCTGCAATGATTTAGCTACTACTAAATCGACAAGGCGACAGAGATGCTGACGATCACCTTCACCGTGGAGGACCTGGCCCGGACGCGGCTGGCGGTCTCGCCGTTGTGGGAGGTGGTCGCGAGCATCCGGTTGCTGAAGACGCCGCGGTCGCAGACGTTCCATCGGCGCTGGGCCGAAGCGACGACGGAACGGATCGATCGGTCCGGTGCCGAGTTCGGACTGCTCTTCGATCTGGTCGATCCGCGCGTCTGGTATCTCGTGGACTTCCTCACCCCGCCACCACAGACACCTGCACCTGACCTGACGACGGACCTGGGCGCGTTGCGCCGAGTAAGCGCCGACCAGGTCCGCGCCGACCTCGATGTCCTCGCCTACGCCTGGAAGAACCCGATCGGCTCCCTCGACGAGGTCACCCTCCCCCGCCGACGGCGAGATGCCGGGGTCGGCCCCAGCGCCCGCGGAAGCGCGAGTGCCCGCGGAAACGCGAGTGTCCGCGGCACCACGAGCGTTCGCGGTAGGGCAGGCGGTATGCCGACGGTGGCGATCGCTGAGCTGTATGGCGATCCGCTGGGTGGCATCGAGCGATTGGCCGGGCAGGTGGAGGCGTACTGGGAACTGGCGATCGCTCCGCATTGGGGGCGGATCCGGGCGTTGCTCGAAGGGGATCTGCTCTATCGGGGACGAAGGCTCGGGCAGGCGGGGCATACCGGGCTGTTCGATGATCTGGCCGACACCGTGAAGTGGCGCGACGGGTCGTTGCAGATCAGGCACCGGCGCTTCAAGGGTGTGCGGCAGCTGGCGGGTGAAGGGTTGCTGTTGATGCCGTCTGCCTTTGTCTGGCCGACCGTGTACTCGAGCACGATCCCGCCGTGGCAGCCGGCGCTGACCTATCCGGCTCGTGGAGTGGCGACGCTTTGGAGTGAGTCGGTACGCGGGACCTCGGCCGGCTTGGCCGCTGTACTGGGTCGGTCTCGGGCGGAGGTGTTGATGCAGCTGGACTCGCCGCGATCGACGACGGAACTGGCTGCGCGCATCGGGATGACCGCTGGCGGTGTCTCGCAGCACCTCAGCGCGTTACGGGCGGGCGGGCTGGTCACTCCGCATCGGGTCGGGCGGGTTGTTCTGTATGCGCGGACGTCGGCAGCGGAGTCGTTGCTCGAGGCAGCCGAACAGGGCGAGTGACAACAGCCAGTACAACCGGGTTAGCGTGATCGACATGTTTGTCCTGGAGCTGACCTATACCGTGCCGCTCGATCGTGTTGACGGATTCATGGCAGATCACCTGAGCTGGGTGAAGGCGCAGTACGACGCGGGGGTGTTTGTGGCGTCGGGGCGTAAGGAGCCGCGGGATGGCGGCGTGATCCTTGCCGTTGGCGATGATCGGGCTGCAATGGAGGAGTTGGTGGCCGGCGACCCGTTCTCTGTTGCGGGAATTTGCGAGTACCGGGTCACGCAGTTCCTGGCGACGAATGTCGCGGCGGCGCTGGAACCGTATCGGGAGAAGCCGTCAGCCTAGGAAGCTGAGCAGGCCGGACAGAGAGCTGGCGATGGTGGGGACGATGCCCAGCAGCATGAACGCTGGGAGGAAGCACAAGCCGAGCGGGACGACCGAGCGGGATTCGACTGCACGGGCGTGGGCTTCGGCGGACCAGCGGCGGGACTGACGGACCTCGTTGGCTTGGTGTTCGAGGATCTTCGCCAGTGGGGCGCCGGAGCGAAGGGCTCGCTGGGTGGCGCGGGCGAAGGCTGCGCAGGACGGTTCCTTGAGGAGGGTGGACCAGGCGTCGATGGGGTCGGCGCCCAGGTTCATCCGACCTTCGACTTCGGTGAGGAGGTCGGCGAGCGGGCCGCCGAGGGATTGGGCGACGACGCTGATCGCGGCTTGGGGCGGGCGGCCGGCTCTTAGGCAGGCGGCTAGTAGGTCGACCGCTAGGGGGAGGTCGGCGGTTAGGCGTGCCGTGCGTTGGCGGGTGGCTGCGGGTTCTAGTCGGCTGAGGGCTATCGGGGTGGCGAAGAACGCGACGGCTGCTGGAATTGCGCCGGTTGGGATGCCGAGCAGGAGGAGCAGAGCGGCTGCGGCGATGGCGGCAACCGCGAGATGAGCGCGTCGAGTGGCTGGCGGTACCACCGTTGTCGTTGCGAGGTTGAAGGGCCAGCGCGTGCCAAGCGGACGATGTCTGGCGAGTCGGCGAGCTGGTGGGCTTGGTAGCAGCAGAACTACCGCAAGAGCTGCTGCGAGCGCGGGCAGAACGGGTTCGGTCATCGCATTCCAAGGCTGGGTGGTTTGGTTTGGGTGTTGGTCCAGTGGAGGCCGAGGGTGGAGAGGGCTAGGCCCAGGGCGAGACAGAGCCAGCCGGGTGGGGTTTGGGTGAGGAAGGCCAGCGGGTTCGCGCCTAGGGCGTAGCCGAGGGCTGTGCCGAAGAGGGGGAGGACGGCCAGCAGGCGGGCGGTGGCTCGGGTGCCGGCCATACCGGTGGTGATTTGCCGGCGGATGGATTCGTCGGCGCGGAGGGAGTCGGCCAGCCGTTCGGTGATGACGGCGAAAGCGGCGCCGGATTCGTCGGCTACTCGCCAGGCCGCGGCCAGAGCTCGGAGGCCTTCTGCTCCTGGGGTTTCGGCGATCAGTTCCAGCAGGGTTGGGACGTCGCCGCCCAGCTTGGCGGCTGCTGAGGCGACCTGGAGGTCTGGGCAGACTGTGGCGGCGCCTTCCAAGGCGGCTGCTGGTGGGCGGCCCGCGGTCAGTTCGGCTGAGAGGACGTCGCAGGCTTCGATCACGGTGGCGCGGCGAGCGGCTGCGATCCGGGCTTTGGTCGTTCGAGCCCGTTGGCTGATCACCACCAGCGCGACGACACCGATGGTCAGCGCGATCACGACCACCGATGGGTCGGTCGATATCGCGATGACGATGCCGATGGCAACTATTGCTGTCAGGGCTCCCAGGCGGCGAGTGGATGATCGGGCGAAGGCTGACCCACCGCCGGACAGCTGGGACTGGCTGCGCGGTCGCGGGGGTGGTGCGCTGAGGCGGTGGAGGGCTCGGCTTGGAGTCGGGAGCAGGGTGAGGACCGTGACCGAAGCCAAGAGAGCGGTCAGGGCTCGCATCAGGCTGCTCCGGCTAGGTGGTGGGTGAGGAGAGAGGCGGCTTGGTGGAGTTTGGGTGGGCCGGTGGGGAGGAACTCGATGGCGGGTACAGCGATGGCCTGGCCGGTGTGGGTGCGGGTGACGGCTCGGATTTCGGTGATTCGGCGGGTGCCGGTCGGCGTGCGGGTCAGATGGATTACGGCGTGGAGGGCGGAGGAGATTTGGCTGTGGATTGCTTCGCGGGTCAGGCCGGCCATGGCGCCCAGGGCTTCGAGGCGGGCGGGGATGTCGGCGGCGGAGTTGGCGTGGACGGTTCCGCAGCCGCCTTCGTGGCCGGTGTTCAGGGCGCTGAGAAGGTCGACGACTTCAGGGCCTCGGACTTCGCCCACGACCAGGCGGTCTGGGCGCATCCGGAGGGCTTGGCGGACCAGGTCTCGGAGGGAGATCTCGCCGGCGCCTTCTACGTTCGGCGGGCGGGCTTCGAGACGGACCACGTGGGGATGGTCGGGGTAGAGCTCGGATGCGTCCTCGACCAGGACCAGGCGTTCGGATGGATCTACCAATGAGAGCAGTGAATTGAGGAGGGTTGTCTTGCCGGTGCCGGTGCCGCCGCTGATCAGGAAGGCGACGCGGGCGTCGAGGAGGTCTCGGAGTACGGAGGCGCCACTTGGCGGGAGGGAGCCGGCGCTGACCAGGTCGTCGAGGGTGAAGACCTTTCGGGAGGGGACTCGGAGGGAGAGGCAGGTGCCGGGGGCGGCGATCGGGGACAGGACGGCGTGGAAGCGGGTGCCGTCGGGGAGCCGGACGTCGACGTACGGGGTGGCGTCGTCGAGGCGGCGGCCGGCTGCGGCGGCGAGGCGAGTCGCCAGACGGCGTACGGAGGTTTCGTCGCCTGTTCGCAAGTGGATGCGTTCGAGGCCTGCGCCGCGGTCGACGTAGACCTCGTTGGGGCCGTTGACGAGGATGTCGGTGATGCCGGACTCGGACAGCAGGCCGTCCAGGGGGCCCGCGCCCATCGCTTCGCGGTGGAGCGCCGCCACGACGGCGAGCACGATCGAGTCGCCGACGAGGGTGCCGTCGGCGCGCAGAGCGGCAGCGACCAGGGCTGGGGTGGGCTCGGATCCTTTCTCTGCAAGGGTTCTGCGGACGCGTTCGAGGAGCTCGGGTGAGACGGTCATGCGGCGAGCAGGGCGTGGAGTCCGAACAGGTCGAGTACTTCGTTTGCCGCGCGACCCAAGGCACTCCGGGGGCGTGGGTCGAAGCGGCCGTCGTCGAGTGCCGTCGCCAGATCCCGTTCGTAACCGAGCTTGGCGGCTAGAGGCAAGGACAGATGGTCGGCTACATCCAGGGCGGAGAGTCCGTTGAGTCCGGGCTCGCGGGCAACTACTCGCAGGTCGTGGGCGACCTCCCGCAACGGAGCGACCAGGCGAGCTGCGGCGGCGCAGGAGCGGACGTCGCGGGGGACGACCACCAGCGTCGAGGTTGCTCGGACGAAGGCTTCTTCCGCAGCTGGGTCTGAGCGGCGCGGGAGGTCGACGACGACGAGGTCGCTGCTGCGTTGGGCTGCGCCGAGGACTGAGCGCATCGCTTCTGGCGGCAGGGCTGTCACGTCGGAGCGGTCCCAGGAGAGGACCGCGAGGCCGTCTACTGAGGGGAGGGCGGCTCGGAGGGCGCTGGCGCTGACTCGGCCGGCGGCGTTGAGGAGGGCGGGCCAGCGGGAGCCTTCGTAGTCTTCGGTGCCGAGGACCAGTTCGATGCCGCCGCCCAGTGGGTCGCCGTCGATGAGCATGCTGCGGAGGCCTCGGCGGCCGGCGGTGATGGCGAGAGCTGCCGCCAAGGTGGTGGCGCCTGCGCCGCCGCAGCCGCCGACGATGGCGAGGGTGATTGCTGTGCGGGTGCCACCGTCCAGGGCGTCGGAGAGTTTGGCGCTGAGTGCTGCTTCGTCGGTGGGAAGGACAAAGGCACCTTCGGCGCCGATCGCGAGCGCGAGCCGGTAGGCGTCGGGCGCACCAGCAGGTGCGGAGTGCGCGGGGTGGGTAGTGGCGCGGGTGGCTACGAGGACGCCTGGGCGGCGGGGTGGCTGGGTTTGGGCCAGGGGGCTGGCGAGGTCGTCGCCTACTACTACGAGGGTGGCGGTCTGCCAGTTGCGGCGGAGGCCCAGCAGGTCGTGCTCGACGTGAGGGGTCAGCTCTGCGGCGGCGGCCAGGCGGAGTAGGTCGTCGAGCAGCAGGTCGTCGGTGGTGGCCAGCAGAACGGCTGGTAGCGGCGTGGGCTGGGTGGGGATCGGGGCGCGGATCGGGAGGAGGTTGTTCATGTCTTAGAAGGTGCCGTCGTTCCGGCGGGCGGCGGGAAGAAAAACCAAGGCTGTGGAGAACTGTCGGATATCCGTCAGCAGCGGCAATCCGCCATCGCGACCCGGCGACCTGCGGGCGGTGAAGAGCTACGGTTCCTTTCGAAGCGTCCTTAACTAAGTTTCTCTCAGAACGCTCGGCAAGCGTCCATTCGTGGACACCTGCTGGACACCCGTGCACTCCTCACCGCTCCTTGCTGGAGGTCCGCCCCCATGAGTCGAATGCGCAGCGCCGCTGCCGCGGCCACTGTGGCCGCAACCGCCCTGATCGCCGTCGCCGGCGTCTCGGTCGCCACCGCCCAAACCCAAGCCCCCGATGCCCAGCCACAGCCCCTGGCCGCCAGCAGCGGTGGGGTGAAAACGGCCTACTTCACCCAGTGGGGCATCTACCAGAACGCGTTCTATCCCAAGAACCTGATCACCACCGGGGTCGCGAGCAAGCTCGACTTCCTCAACTACGCGTTCGCGAACATCCACCCGACCAGCCACACCTGCTTCATGGCCAACCAGGCCGCCTCGCAGGACGAGAGCAACCCGAACGCGGGTGACGGCGCGGGCGACGCGTTCGCCGACTACGGCAAGTCCTACGGCGCGGACATCAGCGTCGACGGCGTCGGCGACGTCTGGAACCAGCCGATCCAGGGCAACTTCAACCAGCTGAAGAAGCTGAAGGCCAAGCAGCCGAACCTGAAGATCCTGATCTCGATCGGCGGCTGGACCTACTCGAAGTACTTCTCCGACGCGGCCTCCACCGACGCCAAGCGCAAGGCCTTCGTCACCTCCTGCGTGAACATGTTCATCAAGGGCGACCTGCCGGTGGTGGACGGCTTCGGCGGTCCGGGCAGCGCCGCGGGCATCTTCGACGGCGTCGACATCGACTGGGAGTACCCGGGCTCGCCCGGCGGTCACACCGGCAACCACTGGAGCGCGGCAGACAAGGGCAACTTCACCCTGCTGCTGGCCGAGTTCCGTCGCCAGCTCGACGCCTTCGGTGCCGCGAACGGCGGCAAGAAGATGTGGCTGACCGCCGCGACGCCGGCCGGGCAGGACAAGATCAAGACGATCGAGACCGACAAGATCGGTCAGTACCTCGACTACAACAACGTGATGACGTACGACATGCACGGCGGTTTCGAGCCGACCGGTCCGACGAACTTCCAGGACCCGCTGTACCAGGCCCCGGGCGACCCGAGCAACCCGATCCCGCCGGGCACCAAGAAGTACTCGGTCGACGGCGCGATCACCGCCTGGACCACCGGCGACTCGGCGTACGGGATCCCTGGCGGCTTCCCGGCGAACAAGCTGACCATCGGATACCCCTTCTACTACAGGGGTTGGAAGGGCGTGCCGGCCACGGCCAACGGCAAGTACCAGACGGCCACCCAGCCTGCTGACGGTCACGCGCTGAGCGGCAACGTGCCCGGCGTCTCCTTCTACAAGGAGCTGACCGGCTTCGTCGACAACCCGTCGTCCACCTTCTTCGACGACGCCAGCAAGTCGTCGTGGTTCTACAGCAACGGCACCTTCTGGACCGGCGACAACGCCCGGTCGATCAAGGAGAAGGCCGACTACGGCCACTGCAAGGGCCTGGCCGGGGCGATGATGTACAGCCTGGAGGCACTGGACCCGGCCGTCACGCTGTTCAACAACGTCGTCAACTCGGTCAACGCGGACACCCCTGGCTGCAGTGGTCCCCCGACCACACCTCCGACCACCCCGCCCACCACACCTCCGACGACCCCGCCGACGACGCCGCCGACCACTCCCCCGACGACACCTCCCACCACGCCGCCGACCACCCCTCCGACGGCAACCCCGTGGGCCCCGAACACGGCGTACGCGACCGGCTCGCTGGTGTCCTACAACGGCATTACCTATCGGTGCATCCAGGGCCACACCTCGCTGACCGGATGGGAACCGCCGAACGTCCCCGCACTCTGGGGCCGGGTCTGATCACGTACCGCCCACTGATCGGAGCATGATGAAACGCAAGCGCATTTCTGTCGCCGTCGCGGCGATAGCAGCAGTGGTGATGTCCGTCCTCTTCATCCCCGCGGCCTCGGCCGCACCGGTGAGCGCGGCCTTCACGAAGGTGTCCGACTGGGGCAGCGGATTCGAGGGCAAGGTGACCGTCACGAACGGCACCACCGCCTCGATCAGCACCTGGTCGGTCGCCCTGGACTTCCCATCCGGCTACACCATCAGCAGCTCGTGGGACGCGACCCGTGTCAGCAGCGGGCAGACCCACACCTTCACACCGCCCAGCTGGGCGGGACCGCTCGCACCCGGCGCCAGTGTCACCTTCGGCTTCAACGGGAGCCCGGGCAACTTCCCCGGTATCTCCGCCTGCCGACTGAATGGCGGCTCCTGCACGGGCGGTGGCGGCGGCACAGTGCCGGGCGCACCGTCAGGACTGGCCGGTACCTCCACAGCGAACTCGGTAAGCCTCACCTGGTCGGCGGCTAGCGGCGCCACCAGCTACAACGTCTACCGCAACGGCACCAAGGTCGGTACGCCGAGCGGCACGTCCTACACGGACTCCGGGCTGAACGCCAGCACCGCGTACAGCTACCAGGTCAGCGGCTCGAACAGCGCTGGCGAAGGACCCAAGACGGGCTCCGTCTCGGTAACCACCAAGCCTGGTGGCACCGACCCGGCTCCTGGCCGTACGGCCGCGCCGTACCTCTGGCTCGGCTGGGGTGACCCGCCAAGCCCGACGACGGTCATGAACGCCACCGGCATCAAGTGGTTCACGATGGCCTTCATCCTGTCGTCCGGCGGCTGCAACGCGGCATGGGACGGCAACAGGCCGCTCCAGGGCGGCGTCGACGCCACTGCGATCTCGCAGATCCGGGCGGCCGGCGGCGACATCGTCCCGTCGATCGGTGGCTGGCAGGGCAACAAGCTCGGCCCGAACTGCAGCACGCCGGAGGCACTCGCCGGCGCTTACCAGCAGGTCATCAGCGCCTACAACCTGAAGGCGATCGACATCGACATCGAGAACACCGACGAGTTCGAGAACGAGGCCGTCCAGGACCGGATCCTGAACGCGCTGAAGATCGTCAAGCAGAACAACCCCGGGATCAAGACGATCCTGACCTTCGGCACCTCGACCACCGGCCCGAACTACTACGGCAACCGGCTGATCGAGCGGTCGCAGGCACTGGGTGCGAACATCGACATCTTCACCCTGATGCCGTTCGACTTCGGCAGCAGCAACATCTACAACGACACGGTCGGCGCGTCCACCGGCCTGAACAACAAGCTGAAGTCCGTCTTCGGCTGGACCACCGCGCAGGCCTACGCCCACCAGGGCATCTCCGGGATGAACGGTCTGTCCGACCAGCAGGAGATGACCACCACGGCGACCTGGCAGAACATCACCACCTGGGCCAAGAACAACGGCCTGGCCCGGCTGGCGTTCTGGGGCGTGAACCGTGACCGCGGTTGCGCGGGCGGCGGCGTCGTCTCCAACTGCAGTGGTATCGCCCAGGGCGACTGGGACTTCACCCGCATCACCGCAGGGTTCTGACCGGTACTGCGGCGGGCTGGTACTCCGGCCCGCCGCAGTGCTCAGTACAGGTCAGCCGGCCTTGACCGCCTGGACGATGAGCTCGTTGCGGGCGTCCTGCCCGTAGGGGACCGAGGTGTGGATCCCCTTGCGCAGATAGGTGTTGAGCCGCGAGGGCTTGGCCGCCAGCCATTCGGCCCAGCGGACGATGCGCAGGTTCGAGTGCCGTCGCTGCGCCTCGGCCAACTGCAGGTTGACCCAGGCGCTGTTGCGCTGGTCGGCCAACAGCATCGCGTTTCCCAGGCCAGTGCGGGCCACCTGGGTGTTCACCCAGAACACAGTGGTCCGCTGGCCGACCAGGCTCATCGCCCGGTCGATCTGTGCCGCCATCACGGGCGGGTTGAAGATGTCGTTGGTGCCGCACGCCATCACGATCCGGCGCGGCAGCCCGTAGTTGGCCCGCCAGTTGGCCAGCGCGTCGACGGTGTCCTTCGTCGGCCGCCCCGACCAGTTGTTGACAGCGAGCTCCAGCCCCAGCTTGCTCTTCAGGCGCAGGGCGAGCGCCTTGCCGTCCTGTACGCCGAGGCTGTCGCCGAACATGAACACCCCGTTCACCGACAGCACCCGCTCGATCGTCGCCCCGGTCGCGACAGCCTTGGACAGACCCTTCCACTCGCCGAGATTGCCCGACCCGTACGGACCGGGGTCAACGGCAGCGGCAGCCGTGCCGGTGGTCGCGACCGTGGACGCCGCCGCAACCGCCCCTGCCACGAAAACTTGTCGCCTGTTCGGCCTGACCCCACTCAATAGCTTCCTCACCGGAGGAACTTTATAGACGCCGAGAGTCTTTCAGGTTTCAGACGGTTGTCCCGGCGAAGTGACGAAAGCCCGGAAGCGTTGGGCCGCCGGCGACAGCGTCCGCCCCAGCCGCCAGGTCAGGCCGATGTCGCGGCGAGCCTTGATGCCGGCCAGCGGGACCGGGGTAGCTCCGCTGTCGGTGCCGCGAACCGCACCGGCAGGGAGTACCGCGACCCCCAGACCGGCGCCGACGAGGCGATCGATGGTCGAGAGGTCGGTGGACTCGAAGGCGGCCACCGGGGTGAAGCCGGCCGCCCGGCACAGTTCGTCCACGACACGACGGAATCCGAAGCCGGGGCGAAGCCCGATGAACGGCTCGGCAGCGGCCTCCGCGAGCCCGACCTGTTTCCGGCCGGCCAGGGGATGGTCCGGTGGAACGTAGAGACAGAGCCGCTGGCGTTCGAGCAGATGCCAGCCGAAGACCTCCGGGTCCGGCCGAGGACCGGTGACCGCGAGCTCGGCTTCGCCGGACTCGAGGTCGCGGACGATCTCGTGCGACGGCTCCTCCCGCAGGGCGAAGCGGATCCGGGGAGCCGTCGCACGGAAGGACTTCAGCAGGTCGGGCACCAAACCGGTGGCGACCGAGTGGAGGAAGGCCAGCCGGACCGTGCCGGACTCCGGGTCCTGCAGTGCCTCGATGGTCGACCTGGCCGCATCCACCGCCGTCGTCCCCGTCCGGGCCGCTTCGAGGACCAGGCGGCCGGCGGGATTGAGCCGCAAGCCTCGATGCTCGCGTTCGAACAGTCGCGCGCCGAACGCGGCCTCGACCCGGCGCAGCGATCGGGACAGCGTCGGCTGACTCGTCCCGAGGACGGCAGCCGCGTCGGTCAGATGTTCGGTCTCCGCCAGAACGACGAACCAGCGCAGATCCTCGACATGCATACGGTTATCGTATCGATCTGCTCTGTTCATGACATTTTACGCATGTCAGAACATCTGGCACCGTCAGCACCATGCAGACCGTCGCCGTCCGCGGCTACCTCCCCGGCGAGGCCGGCTATCGCCGCCTGTCGGCGGCGTTGTTCGCGGCAGGACTGGCCACCTTCGCGATGCTCTACAGCACTCAGGCGCTGCTCCCCGAGCTGGCGCGGGTGTTCCGGGTATCGCCCAGCCAGAGCGCCTTCAGCGTGTCGCTGGCCACGCTGGGCCTCGGAGTTGCCCTGCTGGTCGCAGGGCCCGCCTCTGAGGTCATCGGGCGCACCAAGCTGATGCGCTGGTCGGTGGCCGCGGCAGCTGCCATAGCTGTCCTCTGTGCCCTCGCGCCGAGCTGGCCGATCCTGCTGGCGCTCAGAGGTCTACAAGGCGTAGCGATGGCAGGGCTCCCGGCCGTTGCGATGGCCTACCTGCGCGAAGAGATCCACGACGACAGCCTTGCCAGAGCAAGCGGCCTCTACATTGCCGGCACAGCAGTAGGCGGTATGACCGGCAGGCTGGTCGCCGGTGGCCTCGCAGAGCTAGGTGGCTGGCGAGCGGCGCTCGGCGGCATCGCTTTGCTGGCCGTCGCCTGCGCAGTACTAGTAGCAGTACTACTGCCCGACTCACAGAACTTCACCAAGGCCACAGGCAGCCGTCAGACGCTCCGGGTACTCAAGGATCCCGCATTGCTCGGGCTCTACGGCACAGCCGCCACCGCGATGGGTGCCTTCGTCGCTGTTTACAACGCGACGGGCTTCAGGCTTGCGGCTGAGCCGTACGGGCTCGGGCCCGGCCTCGCAGGCCTGGTGTTCACGGTCTACCTGCTGGGCTCGGCATCGTCAGCTGTGGCCGGCAGGCTGGCCGACTCGTACGGTCGCCGCGCCGTAGTCCCCGTCGGTTGCCTCGTGACTATGGCCGGCGTGGCGCTGACTCTCGCGGGACCGCTGCCACTGGTCATTGCTGGTCTCGCAGTAATGACGGCGGGGTTCTTTGCGGTCCATGGAGTCGCCAGCGGATGGGTCGCCGTCCGGGCTCATGCGGGTGGCGGTGGTACCGGTCAGGCGGCCAGCTTCTACCTCTTCGCGTACTACCTGGGCTCCTCGGTCTTCGGCGGTCTGGCCGGTACTGCGTGGACGCACGCCGCCTGGCCCGGAGTGGCAGCCGAGGCCGGTGGCCTGCTCCTCATCACCTTGGTCCTGGCTCTGCTGTTGAGGCGCAGTGCGAAACTGACGACATGACGCGAGCAACCGAGGCGGCGGACTCAAAAGGCCTGGCCTACGAGGTCACCAAGCACGGTCGGGTGAACTCACTGGAGGAGGCCGCGGCCGCCCGTGGCATCGAGCCGGCCAAGCTGATCAAGACCATCGTCGTCCGGCTCTCCGACGACGACTACCGGTTCGTCCTGGTTCCCGGCGACCGGGAGATCGCCTGGCCCAAGCTGCGCGCGCTGCTGGGCATCAACCGCATCTCGATGCCCAGCGCCGACACGGCCCTCGAGGTGACGGGGTATGTCCGCGGCACGATCACCCCGCTCGGCAGCACCAACGCCTGGCCGGTGATCGCCGACGACCGGATCACCGGGACGATCTCGATCGGCGGCGGCGAGCACGGAGTCGGCATGACAGTGAACGCCGAGGACTTGCTCAAGGCCCTCGACGCCACAGTCGCTGATGTAACCGACTAGGTCAGCAGACCTCGCTGACCTGCCCGGAGACCCGCTTGGAAGCGGGTGGTCGCGTCCAATGCCTTCAGGATTCGCTGCATCCGCCGCTCGACAGTGCGCTGAGCAACACCGAGGCGGCGAGCAATCGCCTGGTCGGTGAGTCCAGCCGCAGCCAGGGCCAGCAGTTGCTGGTCCTCGAAGGTCAGCGGTCCGTCCGAGGCCGATGGTGACAGCGGAGTCGCCTGCTGCCACAGCAGCTCGAACAGTCGCAGCAACGCATCCAGCAGAGTCGACGGCCCGATCTCGATGAGCTCGTGCCCTGTCTGCATCAACCCGATGCGCTGATCGGCGACCACCAGCTTCAGCGGTACGTCGCGCAGCATCCGACAGCTAGGCCCAGCACTACGCGCCGCCGCAATCTCTGCAGGCTCCACCAGAGCAGACATGTCATAGACAGTCCGGTAGGAGACTCCGTGAGCCCGTCGCGGCTCAATCGGCAGTACGACGAACGGTGGCTTGTCGAGCACCAGTACTTCGGTCTGGGCACTCTGCTGCGCTTGGTAGAACCGTTGCGCCATCGCCTGCTGCCCACGGATCACCGTGAACGGTCCAGCGTCGCCGCGAGCCCGGAACTCCGAGGTCAGTGCAGCCGCACCGAGACGCGCTTGCACGATCGCCGCCTGCTTGCGGAGCGCCAGGAGCTCCACAGCAGCCTCGGGCACCGCAGGGGTGTAGCGGGCCGGGCGCCCCGGAGTACGGGATGCCAGACCCAGCGACAGGAGTGACCGAAGGTGCCGGGCCACCCGTGCGGTGGCCCAGCCCGTGTCAGCTACCAGTTCGGTCGTAGTTGCTTCCGGCCGGGCCAGAAGCGCCCGGTAGAGCTGCTCGTCCTCCGAGCAGACGCCGAGTGCTTCCAGCACCGGAGCAGGTCGATAGTTGTGCATCAGGGCAACGCGTGGACGTGAGAGCCGACCTGGTTCGCGAACCCGCCCCCGTTGAGCGCATCCCAGTTGGTCGACCAGGTCATCGCGCCGCGCAGCGTGGGCCACGTGGTGCTCGGCTTGAAGCTCCCGCAGTTGGTGCCCCTGGCCAGGCAGTCCAGTGCGTTGTTGACGATGGTTGGCGACACATAGCCGCTACCGGCCGCCCGGCTCGAGGCCGGCAGGCCCAGACCGACCTGGTCGGGACGGAGCCCGTTCTGCAGCATGATGCAGGCCTGTGCGGTGATGAAGTCGACCGTGCCCTGCGAGTACACCTGCCCGTTGCAGCCGTTCATCGAGCCGGAGTTGTAGTACTGCACGTTGACGATGGTCAGGATGTCCTTGATCGCCAGCGCCAGCTTGAAGTACTCGAACGTGGTCGCCTGCATGTCGATCGTCTGCGGCGCCATGGTGATGATCAGGCCACTGCCGAAGCTGTTCCGCAGGCTCTGCAGCGCCTGGCCCATGTACTGCGCGTTGACGCCGTTCTCCAGGTCGATGTCGATCCCGTCGAAGCCGTACTCGCGCAGCAGCGAGAGCGCGCTCGACGCGAAGTTGGCGGCCGCTGTCGCGTTGGCGACCGAGACGGTGCCGTTCTGGCCACCCACGGACAAGATGACCTTCTTGCCGGCCGTGTGCTTGGCGGCGATGTCCGCCTTGAACTGCGCGACGGTGTATCCGCCCAGGCCCGCACTGTCGAGGTTGAAGGTGATCGCACCCTGCTGGGCGCCGGTGTCGGCGAACGCGACCGCAATCAGGTCGTAAGCGGCCGGCACGTCGGAGATCTTCTGCACGGTCGCACCGTTGTTGAAGTTCTGCCAGTACCCGGTCAGCACGTGCTTCGGCAGGGGGCCGGGCGGCGGGTCAGTCGGCCCGCTGGAGGTCGTACCGGACGCAGTGGCCCCGTACGCCGAGCAGTTGCCGGCCGCGTCGCAAGCACGCACCTTGAAGCTGTAGGTCGTACTCGGGCTGAGCCCCGACGCGGTCCAGCTGGTGACGTTGCCCACGCTCTGCGGGGCGTCGGTGCCGCGGACCACGTCGTACCGGCTGACGCCGTTGGCGTCCGAGGAGGCCGACCAGTTGAGCTGCAGCGAGCTGGAGGTCGGGCTACCGACTGTGAGGCCGCCCGGGACGGTCGGCGGCGTCGTGTCCGGCGGCGGACCGGTACCACCCGGGCCGTCCAGTACTACGTCGTCAGCCTGGTACGCCGGCAGGCCGTACCACCCGTGCGTGTAGACGACGACGCTGCTGGTCGACGCGCTGGTGGTGAAGGTGGTGCTCAGCTGGGCCCAGCCGGTGCTGGTCGTCCAGGTGCTGGTGCCGCCGTCGGCACCGAGGTACACGTTCGAGCCCTTCACCCAGGCCGACAGCGTGTAGGTCGAGCTCGGCTTGACCGAGACGGTCTGGCTGCAGCGGGCGATGTCGTTCGAACTGGGGCTGCCCTGCAGCGCGTAGGTGCCGGTGTGGGCCGAGCCACTGACCGCGGCGCCGGATCCGGCGGTGCAGAACCAGCCGGCGAGGGTGCCGGTCTCGAAGGTCCCGTTGGTGACGAGGTTGGTCGCGGCGGAGCTGGTCTGCGTGATCAGGACCAGACCGGTGACCGCGAGAAGCAGGGCTGACAGGACTGAGATGACCGCGGCGTGGGGGCGGTTCGTACGCGGGTTCATGTGACACAAAGTGTGACCAGTCAACTACATTGTCAAGACCCTGCATAAAGTGGGAACGCTCTCACGCTCAACAAAAGTGAAAACTATATGGCTTTTTGAGGTTCGGCGGCCGACATCTGCCCGGCAGCGGGCAGGAAAGGCCATTTCGGTAAGCGTTTGCAGCCAGTGAAAGAGGGAGCCCGAAAGGGCTCTACCTGCAAAAGGAAAGGCGACGGCCCCCGGCGGGGGGGTGACCGGGGGCCGTCTTCGGCCACGGGCTCGGGGGGAGGAGCCGGGGGCCGATCAGGAGGCGACAGTCTGCCACTGTCGAGAGGTATGTACCCCCCGAGTCCGGATCTCACACATCTCAGTTCTATTGCAACTGAGCGCCTGATCAACCGGCGCCTGAACCTCGATCAGAGGCTTTCAGGCCAGTGTCACTGTCACACTGCTCAACAGTCTAACGGGAGACCCGTCCACACGAAAGGCCGGGCCCCTCGGCGTTTCGCGGGAACTCCTATGCTCGACCCCATGGAGCACCCGGTGACGCCCCGATCGGCCGCCTTCTTCGACCTCGACAAGACGATCATCGCGCGCTCCAGCACGCTCGCCTTCTCCCGGCCGTTCTACGCCGGCGGCCTGATCAACCGGCGGACCGTCCTGCGGAGTGCCTACGCGCAGTTCGTCTACCTGCTCGGCGGCGCCGATCACGACATGATGGAGAAGATGCGGGAGTACCTGTCCGCTATGTGCACAGGCTGGGACGTCCAGACGGTCCGCGAAATCGTCGCCGACACCCTGCACCACGTCGTCGAGCCGATGATCTACGACGAGGCCGTGGCACTGATCGAGGAGCATCACGCGGCCGGCCGGGACGTGGTGATCGTCTCCTCGTCCGGCGCCGAGGTGGTCGAGCCGATCGGCGCCATGCTCGGCGCCGACAAGGTGATCGCCACCCGGATGGTAGTTGCCGACGGCAAGTACACGGGAGAGATCTCGGTCTATGCCTACGGCCCGCACAAGGCGACCGCGATCACCGAGCTGGCCGCCGCGGAAGGCTATGACCTGAAGGCTTCCTACGGTTATTCGGACTCGATCACCGACGAGCCGATGCTGGCCGCGGTCGGCCATCCGTTCGCGGTGAATCCCGACAAGGCGCTGCGCAAGCTCGCCGTCTCCCGCGACTGGCCGGTGCTCGACTTCAGCAAACCGGTGGCGCTCGAGGAGCGCAAACGACTCCCCGAGGTCCGCCGGCCGGCCGTCGCGGCGAGCCTGGTCGGCGTCGCCCTGGCCGCTGCCGGAGTGCTGCTCTACGTCGCCCGGCGGCGCTCCAGGCCGGCCGGAAGTTGAGGCGGGCTCCGTTCTTCTCAGCTTCATGAAGGTGGCGTTAGCCCTTCCCCTGAAGGGATCTGAAGAGTACAAAGGAAGCACAAAGGATCTTCGGATCCGGTAGAGAATCGCACGGCAACCAGGCACCCACGCGGCGACCAGCCCATCCCAACCGGGCAGCACGACCCCAGACTTCGGCCAACGCCGAAACCATGGGGCGGCAGACAAGGTGCACGCTTGGTAACCAGGATGTTGTGCTCGCGACGGCGCTCTCCCCGGAGAGCGCCGTTCGCAATTTCCCTACTGGGTGGAAAGATTCAGCGGCGACCGCTCCGCCGACAAGGCAATCACTTCACAACTCCTCAGTAACCAGGCCTGTACGCCGACCAGCCCGCCCGCGGCGTAATCGCGCAAACCCTGTGCGTACGACCCGCCGAGCTCGAAGTGCCCGACCTCAGGCACCGTCACCGACAACGGGTCGATGCCCCGGGCAACCAACACGACATGCTCGGCCGCCCGCGCGACCAGCCCGTTGGCGACCGGAAATGGCCGGAGTACCGCCAGTTCCGCGTGCACGATCGCGGCCACCACCAGCCCCGGAGCCTTGGTCGGGACGGTCAGCGCCCGCGCCAGACCGTGCAGCCGCTCCCACATCTCGTCGGCAGGCGGTGCCGGTGGCAGCCCCGGGATGTCGTCCGGGATCGGCTCCCGACTGGTCCGCAGGTGACCCAACTGGTCTTCGCTGCCGAGTGCGACCGCCGCCAACTGGTGCAGTCTGGTCCAGACCTGTACCGGCGCGGTGTCCATCCGTGGCGCCAGGCTCATCAGCTCGCCCGTGATCCGGACAGCACCCGCAGTCAGAGCGTCGCCGGCTCCCCGGCGTACCTCCTCCAAGGAAGCCGAACTGCCGGCCAGGGCGGCCGACGCGTGGGCGCCCCGGAGCAGCGCCTCGGCGGTCATGTCCGCGCCGACCTTCCGCAGCCCGCGGTCGCGCAGCAGCACGTCGACCGCATCCCTGGCCGCCCGGGCGGCCGAACCGACCCCTTCGAGACCGGCCAGTGGTTCGAAGACATCAGCGCTCATGGTGTGCACCCTAGGATGCAGACCTATGGCCGCCAGCACCGACTCCGTCGGGGTCCCCAGGTTCAGCATCGTGGTCCCGTGTCATGCGTCACGGGCCTGGCTGCGGCCGTGCCTGGATTCGGTGCTCAGCCAGTCGTGCGCGGACTTCGAGATCATCGGCGTGGACGACGCCAGCCCGGACGGCAGCGGCCGGATCCTGGACGAGTACGCCGCCGCCGACCCGCGGGTCCGGGTGCTGCACCTGAGCGAGAACGTCGGGCTCGGGCTGGCCCGCAACGCCGGCCTCAAGGAGTGCCGCGGGGACTACGTGCTGTTCCTCGACGCCGACGACACCTACCGGCCCGGCTCGCTGGCCGCGATCGCAACCCGGATCGACGACACCAACCGGCCGGACATCGTCATGTTCGACTACGAGCGGATCCACTGGGACGGTCAGGTGGTGCGCAACCAGCGCCACGACGCGTTCGCCCGCGAGGGCGCCGGAGTCTTCACGGCAGCCGAGCGGCCGGTCTTCCTGACCTTCCTCGAGGTGGTCTGGAACAAGGCGATCCGGCGCGACTTCCTCACCCTGCACGGCTTCGTCTTCACCGCCGGGTTCTACGAGGACGCGCCCTGGACCTACTCGACGATGCTCACCGCGCAGCGGATCGCGACGCTGGACCAGGTCGTCGTGGACTACCGCCAGCACCGCACCGGCGGCAACATCCACGCCACCGCGACCCGGCAGCAGTTCGACATCTTCGACCAGTACGACCGGGTGCACGCCTTCATCACCTCCGACCCGGAGCTGGCCGGCTGGCGGCGGTTCGCCTTCGACCGGTCGCTGGACCACATCCTGGCGGTGATCGACAAGCCCGAGCGACTCGCTCCGGAGGACCGGGCCGAGTTCTTCCACGCCGCAGCGGCCTTCGCCAAGCGCTGGAAGCCCGAGGGGTACGTGGTCGACAAGACCCGGCGTGGCTTCCGCCGGTGGCAGATCGTGCACGACGACTACGCGACGTACACGACCCTCAAGCTGAGCGCCAAGATGCTCGCGGTACCGAGTCCGCGCAAGGCGGTCGACAAGCTGCTGCACCGTGGTGACCTCGACCCGAACCTGGCCCTCTACGGCGCGTACTGGTTCAAACAGTACGCGTGCAACCCGCGAGCCATCTACGAGAAGGCCGCCGAGCTGGCTCCCCAGCTGCGCGGCGTCTGGGTGGTCGACGCGGAGCATGTCGCCGCGATCCCGGAGGGCGTCGAATACGTGGTGGCGGGCTCACCGGCGTACCAGAAGCTGGTGGCGAAGGCGACGTACTTCGTCAGCAACATGAATCTGCCGAAGGAGCTGGACAAGCGCGACGGGCAGATCCATCTGCAGACCCAGCACGGTACTCCGCTGAAGACGATGGGGACCGATCTGCGCCACTACCCGGCTGCGGCGAAGGACCTCGACCTCGAGGAACTCATGCGCCAGGTCGACCGGTGGGACTTCAACCTGTCGTCGAACCGGTACTCGTCGGAGATCTGGGAACGCACCTACCCGGCCCACTTCGAGGAACTCGAGTACGGGTTCCCCCGCAACGATCGGCTCCTCAACGCGACCGTGGAGGACGTCCGCGCGATCCGGGCCTCGTTCGGGTTCGACGACTCACACCTCGTGGTGCTCTACGCGCCGACCTTCCGCGACGGCGTCGACTCGGTCCGTACGCCGTCCGGCCTGGTCGATCTGGGTGGCGACGGGATCCACCTCGACCTGGACCAATTGGCGGCAGCGGCCGGCGACCACGGGCGGGTGCTGGTCCGGACTCACTACTCGCTGTCGAAGCATCCGACCGCGCACTCCGATCGAGTGGTGGATGCGTCGAGCCATCCGCGGGTCGAGGACCTGATGCTGGCGGCCGACGTGCTGATCTCGGACTACTCGTCGATCAGCTTCGACTACGCCAACCTCAACCGGCCGATCGTGCTGCTGGTCGACGACCTCGGGGCCTACGACAGCACCCGCGGGACGTACTTCGACATCACCGCGTTTCCGCCGGGGCTGGTGGCGAGGTCGCCGGAGGAGTTGCTCTCTGCCTTTCAGACCGGCGCGTTCGCCAAAGCTGAAGCGGCCAAGCATCGGCAGCTGTTCCGGGAGAAGTTCTGCGAGTTCGACGACGGCCGCGCGGCGGAGCGGGTGGTCCGACGGATCTTCCTCGGCGAGACCGACCTGCCACCGATCATCCCGCTCGCCGACCGGCACCCGGCGCCGTCACCACACCAGCTCTGACGAACCGCGCCCACCGGTTGTGCATAATGGGGGCATGTCGACGAGCCCGGTGATCGCGCGCGATCGCTTCGGCCTGCGACGACGAAGCACTGTCTGAACACCTCAACCCTGTTCCAGTTGCTTCTCTTCTCAAGGACTCTGCCATGTCCGCAGCGCTGTCTGCCCTTGCCACCCAGCTGTCCACCGCCGTCTCGGCCGCCTTCGGCGCGGAGTACGGCGGACTCGATCCCGAACTCCGGGCCGCCACCAGACCCGAGTTCGGCCACTACCAAACCAACCTCGCTCTGCGACTCGCAAAGACGCTAGCCACGTCTCCACGGGCAGTCGCCGAGCAATTGGTGGAGGCCCTCGACCTGACCGGGCTCTGTGAGCCTGCGCAGATCGCCGGGCCAGGGTTCATCAACCTCACGCTGCTGCCGGCGACGCTCGCGGCCGGCGTCAACGAGCCGGTTGCCTTCGCACCACGCGGCGAGACAGTGGTGGTCGACTACTCGCAGCCCAACGTGGCCAAGCAGATGCACGTCGGCCACCTGCGGTCGACGGTGATCGGCGACGCCCTGTGCAACGTACTCCGGTCCGTCGGTTACAAGGTGATCCGGCAGAACCACGTCGGCGACTGGGGAACCCAGTTCGGCATGTTGGTCGAGCAGGTGCTGTTCGAGGACCTGGCGGTGGAAACCCTTGATATCGAAGGGTTGCAGCAGCTGTACCAGCGGGCGCGGAAGCATTTCGATGCCGATGGCAAGTTCGTCGAGCTGTCCCGGGCGCGGGTGGTGCTGCTGCAATCAGGCGACTCCGGGACGCTGGCGATCTGGCGGCAGATGGTCGGGGTGTCGCTGACCGAGTTCGACCGGATCTACCAGCAGCTCGGGTCGCCGTTGACGCGGGCCGATGTGGTCGGCGAGAGCGCCTACAACGACCGGCTGCAAGGCGTTGTCGACGATCTGACGACTGCCGGGTTGCTGACCGAGTCGGGTGGCGCGTTGTGCGCGTTCCTGCCGGGGTTCGCGGGACGGGACGGCTCGCCGTTGCCGGTGATCGTGCGGAAGTCCGATGGCGGGTTCGGGTACAGCGCGACGGATCTGGCGGCGGCACGGCACCGGATCGACGAGCTGCAGGCCGATCGGATCGTCTATGTGGTCGATCATCGGCAGGGCTTGCACTTCCAGCAGATCTTCGCGCTCTGCCGGGCGGCCGGCTGGTTGCCCGACGGCGTACCGGCCGAGCATGTTGCCTTCGGCACCGTTCTGGGGAAGGACGGGAAGCCCTTCAAGACCAGGGACGGCGGTACAGTCCGGCTGGCGTCCCTGCTGGACGGAGCGACGGCACGGGCCCGGGCGCTCCTGGACGAGCGGGATGCGCTGGACGACGACGCGAAGGCGACTGTCGCGGCCGCGGTCGGCATCGGGGCGATCAAGTACGCGGACCTGTCGAGCGACCGGATCAACGACTACGTGTTCGACCTCGACCGGATGGTCGCGATGACCGGGAACACCGGACCGTACCTTCAGTACGCCCACGCGCGGCTGTCTCGGCTCCTCAGCAAAGCGGGTGAGACTCCTGGCCGGGTGACAGTGCTGACGGAGCCCGCGGAGCAACGGTTGGCCTTGTTGCTGAGCGGTTTCGGCGACAGCGTCCTACAGGTCGCCGAGACGCTGCAGCCGCATCGGTTGTGCACTTATCTGTACGAGGTGGCGGCCGCGTTGTCGGCGTTCTACGAGACCTGTCCGGTGCTGACCAGCGAAGGCGAGGTCCGGACCAGCCGGATAAGCCTTTGCGCGGCGACCCGCACGGTGTTGCAGGATGGCCTGGGGCTGCTGGGGATCAGCGCGCCCGACGCGATGTGATCTGAGAGGGGTTCGCCGATGTTGCCGTGGTCCGCGGAGCTTGCCGGACGGTTCGACCAGACGATCTTCGACAGCGCGTTCCTGCGCGGCAACCCGCTGGGCGATCCGCACGAGCGGCCGGTGCTCGTCTACCTGCCACCCGGGTACGACGAGTCGGATCAGCGCTACCCGTCGATCTACGTGGCGATGGGCTACACCGGCCACCTCGGCATGTGGTTCAACCGGCAGCCGTTCCGCCAGCCGTATCCGGAGTTGCTGGACGCCGTGTTCGCGACCGGCGACGTGCCGCCGGCGATCGTGGTGTTCGTCGACGCGTGGACGAAGCTCGGCGGCAGCCAGTACCTCGATTCGCCGGGCACCGGGCAGTACCACTCGTATCTGTGCGACGAGATCGTGCCGTGGGTCGACGAGCGGTACCGGACGATCGCCGATCGCGACCATCGCGCGATCACCGGCAAGTCGAGCGGTGGCTATGCGGCGATGGTGACTCCGCTGCTCCGGCCGGACGTGTTCGGGGCGCTGGCGACGCATGCGGGCGATGCGGCGTTCGAGGTCTGCTACCAGTCCGGGTTCCCGCTGACGGCTCGGCGGTTGCGCGATCAGTACGACGGGTCGTACCAGAAGTTCTTCGCGGACTTCGAGAATCGAGCCGGCCGGACGACCGGGGACGATCTCGAGCTGCTCGAGATGTACGGGTACGCGGCGGCGTACTCGGCCGAGCCGGACGGGACGGTGCTGCTCCCCCACGACGAGCTCGGCCAGATCATCCCGGAGATCTGGCAGCGCTGGCTGAGTCGCGATCCGGTGCACATGGTCGCGACCGAGACCCGGTACGCCGAGGCGCTCGGATCGATGCGAGCCGTGTGGATCGATGCGGGCAAGCAGGACGAGTACTACCTCGACTTCGGGGCGACTGCGTTCCATCGGGCGGCGTTGCGGGCCGGCGTACCGGAAGAACGCTTGTACTTCGAGCTCTTCGAGGGCAAGCACGGTGGGATCGAGTACCGCTACCCGCTCGCCGTCGAGTGGCTCTGCCGGCAACTGGCTGCCTGATCGGGTAAATGAGGTGCCGGGTCAGCGACCCGGCACCTACCGTTCTCGGCATGGGGACGTTTCCGGAGTGGGTCGAGGCCCGGCCGATCGAGAAGACCGACGCCGACGCGTGGGCGGCGTTGATGAACGACGTCCAGGTGACCGACCAGAACGGTGAGAACTACAGCGCCGAGGATCTGGTCGAGGAGCTCGGCGATCCGAAGATGAACACCGCCCGGGACACGATCGGCCTCTGGGTCGACGAGGTGATGGTGGCGTACGGCGTCGTCTACTGGCGCAAGAACCTGGTCGACGTCGACCGGCTCAACACCGACTCCGCGGTCCGGGGCGAGTGGCGTCGCCGCGGGCTCGGGCAGGCGTTGCTGACCTGGGAGATCGCCCGCGCTCGTGAACTGCACGAGGAGCACCACCCGGACGTCGCCGAGGCGGAGCTCAACTCGACCGTGATCAGCACGAACGTCGGGGCGGCCGCGCTCTTCACCGGGCAGGGCTTCGAGGAGTGCCGCTACTCGTTCACCTTGCAGCGGCCGTTCGACGAGCCGATCCCGGCGGTCGGCGTACCGGACGGGCTGCGGGTGGTGCCGTTCGAACCGGCGTACGACGAGGCGCTGCGGCTGACCCACAACGAGGTCTTCATGGACCACTGGGGTTCGACCCCGAAGGACGAGGAGACCTGGAAGGTCTGGTTCACCGGGTCGCGCGCGTTCCGGGCCGGGCTGTCGTTCCTGGTCCTCGACGGCGAGCAGATCGTCGCCTATGCGAACGGCTTCGAGTACGACGCCGACACCGCGGCGACCGGCATCCGCGAGGTCTACGTCGGCCAGGTCGGTACGGTCCGATCGCACCGCGGCCGCGGCCTGGCCGCCGTGGCACTGACCGCGTTGATGACACAGGCCGCCGAGACCGGCTTCAAGCGCGCGTCCCTGGGTGTCGACACCCAGAACCCGACCGGCGCACTCAGCCTCTACGAGCGCCTCGGCTTCCAGCAGCACACCCAGTGGACGACGTACCGACTGCCGTTGACCTGAGTCAGCAGTAGGGGACGGCCCAGTCGTCGGTCTCGTAGTAGGCCGCGCTGACGTAGCCCGAGACGCTGATGGTGTGGTCGGTGATGTAGTACCAGATGCTGGTCGCGACGCCGCCGACCACGACGAGCGGGCCGTTGACCTTGCAGTTCGCGGTGGTCGAGTGGGTCGGCTGGCAGATGCCCTTGCCCATCCCGCCCGTGCTTGCCGCTGTGCGGATGAGGACCGGGGAGGTGCACCGGCCGGGCGCTGACTCGACGGAAGCCGAAGCCGGCGCGGCGGTCAGTGCCGCCACGCCGGCTCCCGCGATGAACATGACTGCGAGTGTCTTGGTCATGCACTCACTGTCATAGCTCGACGGGGACTTCTTCAATCCTTTCGACCGCCGGTGAAGGGTTGCCGCGCCGGTTCCACGGGCGGACGCCGAGCACGATGACCGCCAGTGTGAGGGCCGCGTAGATCGCGGAGCCGATGAAGGCCGCGTGCACGCCGTCGGTCAGGACCTCGCGCACCCGCTCGGCGGGGATCCTCGAGGCCGCGTCCGAGTTGCGGCTCGCGGTACCGAAGATGGTGACCAGGACGCCGAGGCCCAGGGCCCCGCCGACCTGCTGCAACACATTCAGCATGCCGGAGGCAGCACCCGCGTCCTGAGGCTGTACGCCGGCCAGCGCCCGGCCGGTCGTCGGGATGAACAGCATCCCGGCGCCGAACCCGAACAGGACGAGCGGGCCGACGACGCCGCCGAGGTAGGTGCTGTCCTCGGTGAGCCGGGTCAGCCAGATCATGCCGACCAGAATCAGCACCGAACCGGCGATCATCAGCCTGCCGCCGTCGATCCGGCCGAGCAGCCGCGGCACAATCCGGGACGAGGTGAACAGCAGACCGGTCAGCGGCAGGAAGGCCAGGCCGGCCTTCAGCGGGCTGAACTCCAGCACCCCCTGCAGGTACTGGGTGAGGAAGAAGAACATCCCGAACATCGTGCCGACCACCAGCAGCATGGTCACGTACGCCGCGACGCGGTCGGCGTTGCCGAACAGCCGCAGCGGCACGATCGGGTGGCTCACCCGGCGCTCGATCAGCACGAACGAGGTGAGCAGCACCAGGCCGATCGCGAAGGCGCCGAGCACCTCGGCGGACGTCCAGCCGACCTCGGCCACGCGGATGAAACCGAAGACCACCGAGGTGATGCCGAGCGTCGAGGTGAGCGCCCCGGCGACGTCGAACTTGCCCTTCTCGGGCGGCGTCTCGGACAGTACCTGCCGGGCCGCGAAGACCAGGCCGATGCCGATCGGGACGTTGATGAACAGGCCCCAGCGCCAGGAGACCCAGTCGGTCAGCATGCCGCCGAGGACCAGGCCGACGCTTGCACCGCCGGACGAGACCAGGCTGTAGAGACCGAGCGCCTTGAGCCGCTCGGGACCTTCGCGGAAGGTGAGCATGAGCAGGGTCAGAGCCGCCGGCGCCGCGATGGCACCACCGATGCCCTGCAGGACGCGGGCCGCCAGCAGCAGTTCGGCGGACGGGGCGAGCCCACCGAGCAGTGAGGCGGCGCTGAAGACGCTGACACCGGTGATGAACACGCGCCGGCGACCGAGCAGGTCACCGGCCCGGGCGCCGAGCAGCAGCAAACCGCCGAAGGCGAGGGCGTACGCGTTCTGCACCCAGGACAGGCTGGCGGGACTGAAATCGAGCGCGTGCTGGATCTTGGGCATCGCGATGTTCACCACGGTGCCGTCGAGGATCACCATCAGTTGAGTGACCAGGATGACTGCGAGGACTACCCCCGGCCGCCGCGCGGGCGTACCGGTTCGGGCGCCGGCCGGCGCCGCGGATGTTGCCGCCATAGTGTGACTTGCTCCTTACCCACGAGGGGCTAGAGTTGGTTTCAGATGAAGTGGAGAGCTCCTCCGGATCCACCATACGGAGGCCCCCTCCGCTTTATCAAGGGATTTATGGCGCGACTTTGCGTTGCGCCGTCCACTACGCCTCGGCAAGGAGGGCCGGATGACCTCGACACCACTTCCGACGACCCGGCCTGCCCGCGCCGACGCCGCCCGGAACTACGACTTGCTGGTCACCGCGGCGCGCGAAGCGTTCGCCGAGCACGGCACGGACACCTCGCTGGAGGAGATCGCGCGCCGGGCGGGCGTCGGGATCGGCACTCTGTACCGGCGCTTCCCGAACCGGACCGCGCTGCTCGAGGCGGTCTACGTCGACGAGATCCAGCAGGTCTGCAACCGCGCCTACGGCTTCGCCGAGAAGCTCGGGCCGTACGACGCGCTGGCCGCCTGGCTGCGCAGCTTCGTCGGCTACAGCGTCTCGAAGAAGAGTCTGGCCGGCGAGCTGACGGCGGCGCTGGGCAAGAACTCGGAGTTCTTCACGGCCTGCAAGGTGAACGTCCGCGAGGCCGGCGACAAGCTGCTCAACGCGGCGAAGGCGGACGGCTCGGTCCGCCAGGACCTACAGCTGATGGACGTGCTCCGGCTCGTCGGCGGCATCACGATGGGCCGCGACATGTCGCCGGAGCAGGCCGACCGCCTGCTCGAAATCGTCCTGGCCGGCCTCAAAGCCTGATCGGCGTCACCGCGTCCAGGTAGGGAGCGGTCGCGTCCGCCTCTACATAGTGCAGTTGATCCTTGGGCAGCGGCCACGGCACCGCGAGCTGCGGGTCGAACAGGTTGACCATCGTCCGCGGCGCATCCGGCGTCCAGTGCGCGGCGAGCAGATAGGTGTAGACCGTGTTCGGCTCCAGCGTGCAGAACGAGTGCCCGCAGCCCTCGGGAAGAAAGATCGCCTGCCCCGGCGTCAGCTCGAACGTCTCCAGCCGGCCGAACGTCGCGCCTTCCCGCAGGTCCACGATCGCGGTGAACAGCCGCCCGAGCGCCGGCGAGATGTACCGATCCCAGGCCTCCGCGTGGATCCCGCGGGTGATGCCGACCTCGGTCGTGTAGGCCATGTTGTTCTGCACGAACTCGACCTGCGGGAACCCCTGATCGACCAGCTTCGCCTGCTGGAAGCTCTCCTTGAACCACCCCTGCGGAGTCTCGATCAGGTCCAGCTCGATCTGCAGGAGTCCCGGGATGCTGGTCTGCTTGACGCTCGGCATGGCCGCAGCCTATCTACGGACCTGGGGACGGGCCTGCAGTTGGGCCTGGTCGGCCGCATCCAGCCCAGCGGCCCAGCCGGCGCCGTTGGTGATCCTGGTCCGCCGCGTGACCGTGTCCGGGAAGAGCTTCGTGAACAACGCCTCGACCTGGGCCTCCCGCTTGGTCAGCACCGGCAACAACCGATCGGCATCAGCAGCCGGTACGGCGGCCTGCGTCGCGTCCGTCGTCTTCTGCAGCCGCTCCCCGATGCGTTGCGCGTACGCCATCAGGAACGACTGCCGGAACGACCGGGTCCGCGACTCGCCCCGGTGGCCGATGTGCTTGCCAGCAGCAAGCATCGCGCGATTCGCCTGCACCAGCAGCGAGGTACTGAGCAGCTCGGTCAGCTGCAGATCGAGCTCGGCGCCGACGATCGTGACGACGGCGAGCTGCTCCATCGAGACCGTGCGGCAGCGGTTGACGGAGGCGACGGCTCCGACGAGTTGCGCTTTCGCTGATACATAAGGGGTTTCGACCCAGATCCGCCGGGCACCGGAGTCGTCGGGCAGGTCGAGCCCAGGGTCGGCGTCCACCAGCGCTTGATCGAGCGAGAACTTGGCCATCAGCTCCTGCGCCTTGCCCGACAATGCCTCCGCCTCGTCCGGGAAGTCCGTCGCCTCCGCCTTGGCCAGCAGGGCTCTGATCCGCCCGAGCATCTTGTCGTTCGGTACGCCGGTCCCCGCCGCGCGCGCCTGCACCGGCGTACCGGGCAGGGGGAACAGTCGTGCGAGTCCGGGCAACGACTGGAGGAAGCCTGCGACCGTGAGCGCCGTGTGGAGAGCAAGATAACGGCCGAGCCGTTGCCCCGAAGCCCAGGCGGTCAGCTGCAACTCGGAGTACGGCGCGTCGATGCCGAGGTCGAGCAATTGATCCAGCCAGCGTGGATCGACCTCGCGATAGGCCCGATGCTCCGACGCGATCACGGCCAGCAGCAACGGCTCCACCCCCGGCTCCAACCGCCGCCGGGCATGCTGCACCACGTCGCCAGGCGTCCACCCACGCTCCCAGGCAGAGCGGACCAGCTTCCGCAGGAACTCTTGCAGGACCCGATCGACCTGCGCTTGGTCGCGCTCGTCATAGCCACCGAGACGGGCCAGGAACGCGTCAGCCTCCTCGTGGTTGAGCACGACGGCAGCCGCCGCTGACGGCAGCAGGTGCAGGATCTCGGAATCACTCACGCGGACGAGTTTGTCACCCGAGCCCAACCTCCCGCCGGCCGCGCCATCACTCCTGTGGACAACGGTCGATCGGCAACCCGAACGCCGCGAACAGCGACGGGTTGTGGAACGCCATCACCGCGGACACCCCGGCCTTGGTCAGGGTCAGCACCTTGAGCGAGTGCGCATGGAAGATCCCGTCGTCGCCACGCACGTACATGGCAAAGGCAGGTTGCCCATTGGCCGACGTCTCGACCAGGATCCGTCGCCCTTCCCCAGGCAGGATCTTCGTCGCCAGCAGGCCCAGTACGTCGTCCCGCCCACTGAACCAGGTTGGGATCGGCGGCATCTCCCACCGGGTGTCCTGAGTCAGCAAACCCTTCAGCGCAACCAGGTCGGCCTTCTCGAACGCCTTCGCGTATTGGTCGAGCAGGGCACGGCGTACTGGCTCATCCGGCTCGCTGAAGTCGTCCTCGGCCGGTGCGAGCTTGGCCATCTCCGCGCGAGCCCGCTGGAGCGAACTGTTGACCGCAGCAGTCGTCGTCACCAGCAGGTCGGCCACCTCGGACGCCTGCCAGGCAAGGACATCCCGCAGGATCAGTACTGCGCGCTGCCGCGCCGGCAAGTGCTGTAGCGCCGCCACCATGGCCAACCGGAGGCTCTGCCGAGTCCCCACCACCTGTGCCGGGTCCGTGCTCAGCAGCAGATCCGGGAACGGCTCCAGCCAACTGGTCTCCAGCGACTGCGTCTCCAGGTCGTGCGGGTCGATGCCTGGCGCCCCTAGCGCCGACGGGACCATCCGCCGACTGCTGTGCTGCAAGGCGTTCAGGCAGACCCGGGTAGCGATCCGGTAGAGCCACGTCTTGACCGAGGAGCGCTCCTCGAAGTCCGCGAACCCTCGCCAAGCGCGCAGGTATGTCTCCTGGACCGCATCCTCCGCATCATGCAGCGACCCGAGCATCCGGTAGCAGTGGGCGACCAACTGACCCCGGTACTGCGCGAACTCGTCCTCCAGGTTCATCCCAACTCCTCCGCCGGCTCCAGCACCACAACGCCCGTACTACGTCGCACGGCGATCCCCAGCCCGGCAAGTGCACCCAGCAACGACAGTACGCCGCAGACTGCCAGCGCCCGGGCGAAGCCGGTCTCGAACGACTCATATCCCCCGGCGGCCGCGAACACAGCCGCCAGCACCGCGACACCGACCACCCCACCCAGTTGCCGCATCATGGCGTAGATACCCGACGCCATCCCGACCGCTTCCGGGGGTAGCGACCCGATGCTGGCGCTCTGCGTCGCAGGCATCGCCAGGGAGACCCCGCAGCCGGCGACGATCAGGGCCGGCACCAGGTCGGCGTACTGGACTGTGCCCTTGCTGGCCTGGCTGATCCAGAACATGCCCACTGCCTGCAGCAGCAAGCCGGTGAAGACCAGGGGCCGTTCACCGATCTTGTCGACCAGCCGTCCGGCGATCGGGGCAACCAGGAAGAGCGTGGCTGTCCACGGCAGGAGTTGCAGACCCGCTTTCAAAGGCCCGGAACCGAAGGTCGCTTGCATGAACTGGGCGAGGAAGAAGACCGCGCCGAACAGCGCAGCCGTGAGGAAGAAGCCGGCTGCGTTTCCTGCCGAGAAGGCGCGCGAGCGGAAGTACCGCAATGGCAGCATCGGCTGCCCGGCGCGGTTCTCCCAGGCCAGGAACCCCAGCAAAAGAAGGGCTCCCGCGACGAAGGATCCGAGGACCTCCGGACTCGACCAGCCCGCCACCGCGCCGCGGACCACACCCCAGACGATGCCGAGGACGGCCAGCGTGATCAGAGCCGCCCCGCGCAGATCAAGTTGCCGGACGGCGCCGCGGCTCTCCGGGATCTTGGCCAGGACGAGCGGGATCGCGATGGCGCCGATCGGCACGTTGATCCAGAAGATCCACTGCCAGGCGAGGCCCTCGGTGACCGCGCCACCGATCATCGGGCCGCCGAGAACGGCCAGGCCGGTCAGCCCGCTGAAGATGCCGATCGCCCAGCCACGGCGCTCGGGTGGGAACGCGGCGCCGAGCAGGCTCATCGACAGTGGCATCACCACTGCCGCACCGACGCCTTGGACCGTACGGGCCGTGATCAGCAGCGGCACCGAGGGAGCCAGCGCGCAGGCGATCGAGGCGAGGGTGAAGAGGCCGAGGCCGGCCGCGAACGTACGGCGTCGTCCCCACCGGTCCCCGATCGCCGCCGCGGTCATCAGCAGCATCGCGAAGCTCAGGCTGTAGGCGTTGACCGTCCACTCGAGCTGCTCGACGGTCGCGCCGAGATCCTGCCTGATGGTGGTCAGCGCGGCCGCCACCACGAGTACGTCGAGCGCCACCACCACCGACCCGATCGAGGTCAGCCCCAGTACCCACCGCTGCTCGCCGGTCGTACCGATCTTGCTGTTCACGTGTCCTCCAGGAATTCGCTGTCACAGGTACTGACAGCGCGGAGGACCCGAACTCATCGCTGCGATGAGTTCGACCCTGCGCCGCTGTCTGTACCAGTGACGAACCCCTCTGAAGGAGAGCAACCATGGCTACAGCAGTGTTCCGCTACCGCACGAAGCCGGAGGCAGCCGACGAGAACCTTCTCTTGATCGAGAAGGTCTTCGCCGAACTGTCGGCCGTCGCGCCACCCGATCTGACCTACGCCAGCTTCCGTCTCGACGACGGCGTCACCTTCGTCCACGTGGTCGACGGCGAAGGCCTCACCGACCTCACCGCCTTCCAGGAGTTCCAGCGCAACCTCGCCGACCGCTTCGACGGCGACCTCATCCGCGAGGAGGCGACCCGCATCGGCTCCTACTCGGCCTAGCCGGGATCACCCGAGGGCGGGCCTGCGATCAGCCGATCACGGACCTGCCGCATCCGCTCCGGGGAGTGGTGCGGCATCTCCCAGCGGGTCTCCAGCCACCAGGTGGCGCCTGCCTCGGCCCAGGGCGCCACCTGCGCGGCCGCCGCCGCGGGGTCGTCCGCCGCCGTCTCGCCCTCGGCGATCACCTCGAACTCAGGCGCGGCTCCACGCTCGTTCAACCAGGTACGCACCGCACCGAGCTCCTCCGGCGTGCCCTCGCCTGAGGAGTACTGAGGAAGCAGCCCATCGCAACGCAGCGCCCGGGCCATCGACTTCGGCCGCGGCCAGACACCGACCACCCAGATCGGAATCCGCTCCTGGACCGCACCACCGGCCTGGGTGACGTCCTCGCGATCGGACTCGTAGTCGTAGTGCACGCCGTGGTAGCTCGACCGGCCGGCCCACAGCTCCCGGATCAGGTCGATGCCCTCGTCCAGCATCGCCGCCCGGGTCCGGAGATCCAGCTCCTCACCGGTCTCGGCCAACCCGGTCGCGCCGACCCCGACGGCGAGCGTGGCGCGGCCGCCGGACAGCTGGTCCAGCGTCACGACCTGGCTCGCAACCTTCCACGGGCGGCGCCAGGGCAACGGGGTCAGCATCGTGCCGAGCCGGATCCGCGACGTGCGGACGGCGATCGCCGACAGCAGCCCCCAGGCGTCGACGCCGTACGCGGCTTCCCAGACGAAGACGCCGTCCCAGCCGGATTCCTCGGCGAGGACGGCCTGCTCCAGCTGCTGCTGGGCCGTACCGCCGGGCAGGATCACTCCGTATCTCATACCCGCTTTCTACCTGCGGCCGCCGACAATCTGCGCGCGATGGGCTGGCCGAAAGGACCGTGTCAGCTGCTGGCTGAACCTTTATGGTTACCGGGAGTGATGACTTCGGGGAGAGGTATGCCATGACGCAGACGGCGAGTAGTGGGATCGATGAGTTGCGGGCGGCGATCGATGGGGTGGTGATTGCGCCTGGCGATTCGGCGTACGACGAGGCGCGGCGGGTGTGGAACGCGGATATCGATCGGCGGCCGGCTGTGGTGGCGCAGTGCTTGAGTGCTGAGGACGTGCGGGCGGCGGTGCTGTTCGGAGTACGGAACGGGCTGGAGATCGCGGTGCGGGGTGGGGCGCACAGCATGTCCGGGGCGTCGACCGTCGACGACGGGCTGATGATCGATGTCAGTCGGCTCAACCAGGTGACGGTCGATCCGGAAACCAAGCGGGCGGTGGCCGGCGGTGGCTCCAAGCTGGCTGAGCTGGATGCGGCTGGGCAGGAGCACGGGCTCGCGACGCCGGCCGGGGCGATCAGTCATACCGGTATCGCCGGGCTGACCCTCGGTGGCGGGATGGGGTGGTTGAGCCGCAAGCACGGGCTCACGCTCGACAACCTGCTGTCGGTGGAGATCGTGACGGCCGATGGCCAGATCCTGCGGGCGTCGGCGGACGAGAACCCTGAGCTCTTCTGGGCCGTTCGCGGGGGCGGCGGCAACTTCGGTGTGGTGACGCAGTTCGAGTTCCAGCTGCACGACGTCGGGCCGATCGTCCAGTACGGCATCCAGTTCTGGAGTTTGGAGCAGGGCGCCGAGGTACTTCGGTACGCGCGCGACCTGATCCCGACGCTGTCCCTGGATTTCAACGTCGTGATCGGTGCAATCACCGCACCACCCGCGCCCTTCCTCCCCAAGCACTACCATCACGAGCCCGGCTATGCGCTGATCGTCGTCGGGTTCGGAACGCCCGAGGAGCACGAGGCCCTACTCGACCAGATCCACGAGGCCATCCCGCCGCGGTGGGAATTTGCCACCCCGATGCCCTACACGGCTCTGCAGCAGTCGATCGACGAGCCGAACTCCTGGGGCAACCACTGCTACGACAAGGGCAGCTACCTCGAAACCCTGTCGGACGAGGCGATCGAGGTGATCACCCAGCACGTCCCGCTCAAGTCGTCGCCACTCTCGAACGTCCTGTTCTACCGGCTGGACGGCGCCTACTCGGAGGTCGGCGAGGACGAGACCGCCTTCGCCGGTGGCCGCTCGCCGCGGTACGCGGTCTTCCTCGTCGCGATCGCGCCGGTGCCTGAGTTGCTGCCCGGCGATCGCGCCTGGGTCCGGGCGTTCTGGGATGCGCTGCAGCCGCACACGCTCGGGATCGGCAGCTACGTCAACGCGATGGCCGAGAACGACTACGACCGGGTCAAGGCGTCGTACGGCGAAGCGAAGTACGCGCGGCTGGCGAAGATCAAGGCGCAGTACGACCCCGGCAACGTCTTCCACCGCAACATGAACATCCTGCCGGGCTAGATGGAGGCTGCTCCGTCGATGACCAGCACCTGGCCGTTGATGTTGGTCTGGTCGAGCAGGAGCATCCGGACGACCGGTACGACCTCCTCCGGCTCGGTCAGATGGCCGGTGGGGGTCCGCCGGACGATCTGGTCGAGCTGGGTCTGGCCGAGCACCGCGGACATCTCCGAGGCGAAGAAGCCAGGGGCGACGGAGTTGACCAGCACCCGGCCACCCAGCTCGCGAGCCATCGACCGGGTGGCCGCGTCCATGCCGCCCTTCGTCGCGGAGTACGCGACCAGTCCCGGGTAGCCGCGTTGTGCGCAGATCGAGGTCACGTTGACGATCCGGCCCTTCAGGCCCTTGGCGAGCAGCCGGCGCAGGACGAACCGGGTGAGGACGAGCGGCGAGGTCAGGTTGGTCTGGATGATGCCGGCGAGCTGCTCGGCCGAGGTGTGCACATGCAGCGAGTCCTGGCCGACGGCGGCGTTGTTCACCAGCCCGTCGATCGGGCCGAGCTTCTCCTCGACCTCTTTGACGAACGCCTGCGTCGCCTTGGCGTCGTTCACGTCGACCGAGCCGACGTGCAGATCGTCGGGGTACTTCGTCGCCAGCGCCGTCAGCTCGGCGGTCACGGTCCGGGCGAACGCGGCGACCTTCACGCCGGACGCCAGCAGGTCGGTGACGATCGCCAGGCCCAGCCCGCGCGAACCACCGGAGACCAGCACCACCGAGGACGGCGGCACTGCAGTCGGCTCAGACATCGCTTTTCAACGTCTCCTTCTGCGGGATCTCATCGAGCAACTTGATCCGCCGCGGTACGCCGTAGTCCGGCAACCGGTGCGAGCACCACTGGACCAGATCGTCGGCGGTGATCGGCCCGAGATTCGGATTGGCCACTACCTCGGCCGCGACCATCCGGCCGACCAGCGGCGCCTTGCGCGCGAAGACCCGTGCCCAGGCGACGCCCGGGTGAGCCAGCAACACGCTGCGGACCACGCCGGCCGAGACCTTCGAGCCGCCGACGTTGATCTCATCGCTGTCGAGCCGGCCGGTGATCAGTACCCGGTCGTCGACGAACTCGACCCGGTCCCCGGTATGGACCGCGCCGTCCATTCCCGCGCCGTGGTGCGGAGAGGCGATGACGAGCTCGTCGCCGGCGACGGACAAGGCCGGCCGTTCGCCGGTGGGCTTGCGATCCAGCCAGGCCTTGGGGAAACCGGCTTTGCCGTCGTGCACGACGATCGAGGCGCCGACCTCGGACGATGCGTAGATCCAGGAGATCCGGGCCTTCGGGAAGAGTTCGCGCAGGCGGTCGAGGATCGTCTGGTCGACCGGCTCGCCGCCGAGGGTGATCTGCTCCAGCGGCACCTTGGTGAGAGCGTCGGTGTCGCGGTAGATCGTCTGGCGCCAGAAGGTCGGCGTACCGGAGGCTGCGGTGACGCCGTGCGCGGCAGCGATCGACGGCCAGATCTCGAGCTCGGACGGCTCGATCACGACCAGGCCCTGATCGGCCTGGGTCAGAGAGATCGTTACCACCTGCCACCAGGCGTAGGTGCCGGGCGAGTACGGAAGAAGCCACGTGCGCGGCTGCTGCTGGTTGGTGACGGTGGTGAGCGATTCGAGGGTGTGGCCGATGCGCGTCGGGCGGCCGGTGGAGCCCGAGGTGAGCAGCCAGGCGCGGCCGGATTCCTCCACCCGCTTGAGTTTCGCGGGCTCGACGGAGTGCTCGTCGCCTTTCGCGATCACGATCGCGAAGCCGGAGTCGGCGAGCTCCTCGCGCATGCTCAGGTCGACCCGCGAGGTGGTCGCGACGAGCAGCTCGGTCCCGTGCACGGCGTGATGCCGTACTGCGGCCAGCGCGTCGGCGCCGTTGTCGACCAGGACCGCGGCCGGCGAGGGCAGCTGCGGGAGTTTGTGCAGGGTCCGCCAGGTCACCGTCTTGCCACCGGCGACGACCTTGTTGTCGTCCCCGATCAGGGCAGTGGACCGGCGCCGCGTGGTCACGCCGACTGGAGCTGCTCGATGAAGTCCAGCACGTCGCCGACCTTGGCGATCTGGCGCAGCCCCGGCGCGTCGAAGTTCAGCTCGTCGCCGATCTCGTCCTCGACCCGCAGCGCGAGCTCGGAGAAGTCCAGCGAGCGGAAGCCGATCTCCCGCAGGTCGGCGCCGTCGTCGGCCGGCAACGTCTTGCCCTGCGCCGTCAGCACCGCTCCCATCAGGTCCCGGATCTGCTCCCGCGTCAGCTCAGCCATGACCACAGAGCCTAGCTGCTGCGGACCGGGGCCGGACACGGTCTACCTGACCTCCGGAGCCGGATCGGCGGTTGCTTCGGCAGTGGTTCGGTTCGCATCGGCGTGGGAGAGGTCCGCGGGGGTGCGGGAGAGTTTTCCGCGCAACCGCCGGAGGCGGTCCCGGATCTCCCAGCCGATCAGCGCGATCATCGGAGTGGCGGCCGCGAGCGCGGCGAGCAGGATCTCCTCGACCGGCATCCCCGCGATGTGCTGGGCAGGCATGAACGTGACCTCCCGTGCGCTGTGTGACGGACCAGGGGGCGTTCGCCTACTCAGTGTAGGCGCGTGCCGCCGCCTGGTAAACGGCTCATACACTGAGACCCGTTTGCCGGTGCTGTTGTGACAGTTGTTGTGAAATGGCAGGAAACTTTTCGTCGTCCGGGGCTCTCTTCCGTGTGCGAGGACGCGACCGAGAGGACATGTATGACGAGACCAGGACGGGCGATGGGGCTTGCCTCGCTGGCGAGCCTGCCGGTACTACCGCTCGCTTGGTTCATCGCGCTGCAGGACCACAAGCCGTGGATGTCGATCGCCTACCTCGGCTACCTGCTGCTGGTGATCGCCGTCCCCGGCACGCTGTTCTGGCGCCGGCTGACCGGTGGTACCGGCTGGTTCGCCGTCGACGCCGTGCTCGGCACTTCGTTCGGCCTGGCCGTCGAGGCACTGATCTACCCGGTCGGCCGGTACTTCGACATTCCGCTGGCGGCCCTGCTGATGCCGGCACTCGCGTTCGGGGTCTACCGCGGCGTACCGCGAAGCAAGCTGCCGGTGAAGGCGACGCCCTGGTGGGCGATGGCCGGTGTGATGGTCGCCGTCGGTGTCGTCGCGGCCTGGTTCGTCCGGGTCGGCTCGCAGCTCATCCCGATCGACGGACCGGCAGCACTGCGGTCCGACTCGGATGCAGCGCGCAACTTGTCGCTGGCCGGTGAGCTGGCTCATCACTTCCCGCCGCAGATCCCCTACGCGTCCGGGCGGCCGCTGACGAGCCACTTCGGCGTCTACGACCACCTGGCGTCGGCACACTGGATCACCAGCATCGAGCTCGACGTACTGACTCAGCGGATGGCGCCCTTCGCCTTCCTCCTCCTGACGGTGCTCGGCGCGGCCGCGGTCGGCGTAGTACTGACTGGCCGCTCGGTGGCGGCTCCGATCGGCGCTGGGCTGACTGTGGCTGCCGGGGATCTCGCTGCCTGGCCGTGGGCGGTCGACGCGCGGCTGTTCAACGACAGCCCGTTCTCGATGGGCTGGCTGACCAATCCGTCGCAGTCGTTCTCCACTGTGCTGATGCTGCCGCTGATAGCGGTCACTGCGATGCTGCTGCGGCGCAAGCCCACGCAGACGCGGGCACAGGTCATCGGCATGCTGGTGGCGGCCGGGGTGCTCATCGCGGCGATCTCTGCGACCAAAGCGTCCGCACTACCCGTGTACGCCGCTGGGCTGGCTGCCGCGTGGGTCTACCTCACCGTGCGAGCCCGCCGCCTCAACCTGCGTGCTCTGGCTCTCGGGGTTGGCGTTGCGGCCTGCTATGGCTTCACCTTCCTCGTCGTACTGCGGGGGAAGCCGTCCGGTATCGAGTTCCACCCGGCGCGGACCTTCCGGCACATGATGGACGTGATGACGGCGCGGCACACCACTGCTGCGTTGGTGGTGATCGCAGTGGTTGTGGTGCTCGGGTGGCTGCTGCCTGCTGTGGGTGCGGTGTTGATCCGGCGGCGGGTGCCTCGCGATCCGATGGTGCTGTTGCTGCTGGTCGGGCTGGTCAGCTCGGTGGTCGCGACGGGGTTGCTGTACGACAGTGGGCAGACGCAGGTGTTCTTCGTGCGTACCGGCTTCATCTACGGCGTGCTGCTTGCGACGTGGGGGCTGGGATCGCTCGAGCGGAAGCAGTATTACGTTGCCGCGCCGGGGTTGCTGATCGGAGCAGCGGCGATCTACTGGGGTCGCTATCGGTCGGAGGACTCGTGCACCGGCGCGAACTGCTTCGGGCAGCCGCTGGTGGTCGCGATGGTCATCGCGGTGATCGGGGTCGGCGTTCTTTGCTTGCTGTTCCGGTTGAAGCGGCAGCTGTGGGCAGTGGTCGCGGTGGCGGTCGTGCTCGGGTTGACGGTGTCGCCGACGCTGGGGTCGCTGAAGGAGTTCGCGTCGCCTGCGCTGACGGCGTACGAGTCGATCGCGCCGGGCGGGATCGAGGCGGCGCGCTTCATCCGGCGCAACTCCGGGCCGGGCGATCTGATCGCCACCAACGTCCACTGTCGCGAGGCGGGGGTCGATCGCTGCCTGACCGGGTCGTACTGGATCGCCGGGTACGCCGAGCGGCGGGTGCTGGTCGAGGGCTGGGCGTACACCCAGCGGGTCGACGACAGCTACGCGGCGGACGAGAAGGTCCAGGGCAGGTTCTGGAACCCGGAGCGGCTCCGGCTCAACGACGAGGCGTTCACCACGCCGACGCGCGAGGTCCTGGAGACGCTGCGCACGCAGTACGGCGTCCAATGGCTGCTGTTCGACGAGCGCCTCGCCACCCCGCCCGTAGCCCTGGAACGCCTAGCAGAACTCCGCTTCCACTACGGCACAGTCCGCGTCTACCAGCTCTACCCCCGCCCCACCAGCTCCACTCCCTGCCCCACCCAAACCCCCTTCCCCACCGGCACCCAAACCCCCGCCGGCCAACCATCCACGCCCGGCAGCTTCCCAACCACCCCAGGCGGCTTCCCATCCTCGCCAGGTGGTTTCCCCACCTCCCAACCCCCGAGCGGCCTGCCCTCCTCCCAACCCCCGGGCACCTTCCCGACGTCACAGCCGACTGGCGGCCTCCCGTCGTCCCCGCCAACCACCATTCCCTCCCGACCAGCCGGCGGCGCCGCCCCGGCAGCACCCACGAGCACCGCTCCGACCCAACCAGTCAACGACGCCGCCCCGGCAGCACCCACGAGCACCGCTCCCTCCCGACCGGCCGGCGGCGCCGCTCCGGGGGCACTCAGGAGCACCGTTCCCACTCAACCGCTTGCCAGCTCGCAGACTCCCGGTCTCCCGCTGTCTCCGTCGACCGGCGGACTCCCGCCGTCGCAGAGCGGCTTCCCGTCCACGCAGCCAACCGGCCAGCCGACGTCCCAGCCACCCGGCACCTTCCCCACGTCGCCGACCCCTGGCGGTTTCCCCTCGTCGCAGACGCCTGGCCTTCCCACCGGCACGCAGACGCCGGGTGGGACACCGTCGCCGAACCCGTGCGCGTCTCAGCCCGGAGGCTTCCCGAGCCAGCCGCCAAGCCAGACTCCCGGCGGCTTCCCGACCTCGCAGACACCGGGCGGGCTCCCGTCCTCGCAGCCGACCGGCACCTTCCCCACCTCACAGCCGACCGGCCTCCCCACCGGGAGTCAAACCCCCGGCGGCTTTCCGTCATCCCCGCCGCCCAGCGGTGCGCCGTCATCCACCTTCACGCCGCCAACTCCCCCAACCAGCCCCCACCCCTAACCCGCAACCTCCCCACCCCGAAGTTGGCCAGCCGATCCTCGCCGAAGCCGGCCGGCCGGCCCCCCATCTCAGGGGTTAACCCCGCACTTGGTGGGTTGCCCCGCCGGAATCTCGCGGGGCAACCCACCAGCTCGGGGGTCAACCCCTCAAACGCCTTCCGGGGGCGTCGGCCCGGGGCGGGGCTGGGAAGGTTGGGTGGCTGCGGCGCCGTCTCGGGGGTTGACCCCCGAGATGGTGGGTTGCCTGGCGAGATTCTGATGGGGCAACCCACCATCTGAGGGGTTAACCCCTCAGATGCGGTCTGAAGGGTTAACCCCGCAGGTGCGGTCTGAGGGGGTGGGCGCTAGCCGAGGGTTGGGATCGGGAGGCTTTGGTTTGAGGCTCGGTCCAGGGCGGTTACGGAGTAGAGGTAGTGGTGGCCCGTTGCGGCGGTGGTGTCGACGTAGGAGTTGCCGCGGAGGGTGGTGAGGAGGTTGCGGGCGTCTGTGTCGGCGCACCAGTCGCCAGCGGTCAAGTCGCGGCGGTAGATCGCGTATGACGTGCTGTCGCCCGAGGTCGCCTTCCACTGCAGGGATACGCCGGCCGACGTACGGGTCGACCGCAGTGCGTGCACCGGCAGTGGGGGTCGTGAATCCAGGGAGGGCATCGCGGGGATCAGTGCCGGGCGCGTGTACCAGTTGTTGTTGAGGAGGGTTGTCGCCCCGAGCCGATCCGCCCGGACATCCTTGGCAGAGAAGTAGATGTCGCCCTTCACCTCCGGCACTGTGCTGTTGAACGCCAGGTGATCGCTCAACTCGGCCGGGTCCGACCAGTCCGGCGACTGCGTCGAAGTACCGACCTTGTACGTGGCCTGCCCGATGTACAGATGCACGTCAGTACCGCGCACCTGCTCGGCCCACCACGGCACGATCTTGTTGTAGTCGGCCGGCGCGAACCCACCCGCCCAGTAGACCTGCGGCACGATGTAGTCGATCCACTCCTCCCGCACCCACCGCCGCGTGTCAGCAGCCAGATCGTCATAGGTCTGTACGCCGGCAGTGGTGTCCGACCCCAGCGGATCCGTCCCCTTGTTCCGCCACACCGCGAACGGCGAGATGCCGAACTTCACCCACGGCTTGGCCGCCTTGATCCGCTGCTGGATCTCCTGGATCAACAGGTTGATGTTGTTCCGCCGCCACTCGGCCACAGTCAGGAAACCCGCCCCGTACTGCGCATAGGTCGCCGCATCGTCGAACACCTGACCAGCAACCGGATACGGGTAGAAGTAGTCGTCGAAGTGCACCCCATCAAGGTCGTAATTGACGACCGCGTCCATGATCGCGTCCTCAACCAGCTTGCGCGCAGCCGGGATGCCCGGGTTGTAGTAGAGCTTCCCGCCATAAGTCACCACCCAGTCCGGATGCAGCCGCGCCGGATGCGTCGGGATCAGCGCGTTGAGGTTGGTCCCCATCGAGAGCCGGTACGGGTTGAACCACCCATGCAGCTCCAGGTTCCGCTTGTGCGCCTCGGCGACCGCGAACGCCAGCGGGTCATAGCCAGGGTCCCCACCCTGCGTACCGGTCAGGTACTGCGACCACGGCTCGACCTTCGACGGCCAGAAGGCGTCTGCGGTCGGGCGGATCTGCAGGATGACCGCATTGTGGTGCTGCCGGACCGCGTCGTCGAACCAGCCGAGCAGTTCGGCCTTCTGCTGCTCCGGGGTCAGCCCGGTCCGCGACGGCCAGTCGATGTTCACCACGGACGACACCCAACTCGCGCGGAACTGGCGCAGGGGCGTCGCCGGGTTCGGAGTACAGGTGCTGTCCGGAGCCGGTGGCGCCGCTGTCGCAGTACTGGTGAGGGCACCGGCCACCAGACAGGCTGATGCGCCGAGAAGGCCGAGGATCCGCCAGGCTCTCATGTCATTCTCCGACCGATTGTCCAAAAGAAGTCGAAAAATAGTTACACAGTTGGGCCGGGTGCAGAAGAGGTCGGTACGGTTGGGCCATGCTGCGCCAGGCCACGGACGAGGACGTCGACACCATCCGGGCACTGCGCAACCAGCAGGCCAACCGCGACGTCAGCATCACCACGCACGAGATCTCGGCCGAGGAGCACGCCGGCTGGTGGGCCAAGACGAGCGTCGACCCGAGCCGCCGGGTGCTGATCTACGAGCGCGACGGCCGGACCGCCGGCGTGGTCAACTTCTTCGATCTCGATGCCGGTACCGGCGCTTGGGGATTCTTCCTCGACGCCGACGGGCTGGCCGAGACCGGCGAGACGCTGCCCGCCTGGATCGAGGTGATGAAGGAAGCCACCGGCTACGCCTTCGACACCCTCGGCCTCGACGAGCTGACCGGCGAGGTGCTCGAGCACAACACCGTCGTCCGGCAGATGAACCGCCGCTTCCGCTTCACCGAGGGCGAGCCGGAGCTCCGGTACGCCGACGGCCGCGAGCTCACCGTGATCCCGATCAAGCTGTCCGAAGCCGACCGGCGCAAGCCGAAGGAGACCCGATGAGCGCCACCCGCACGATCGACTTCGGCGGCGTCCCGATCGGCCCGGAGCACCGGCCGTTCGTGATCGCGGAGATGTCCGGCAACCACAACGGTGACTTCGAGCGGGCCAAGGAGATCGTCCGCGCGATGGGCGACACCGGCGTCCAGGCGCTGAAGCTGCAGGCCTACACCGCGGACACGATGACGCTCGACGTCGACCTGCCCGCGTTCCGGCTGCCGGGCGACCACAAACTGTGGGCCGACCGCCACCTGCACGAGCTGTACGAAGAGGCGCACACGCCCTGGTCCTGGTTCGAGCCGCTGTTCGAGCTGGCGAACTCGCTCGGCATGGTCGCGTTCGCGTCGCCGTTCGACCAGACCGCGATCGACCTGCTGGAGAAGCTGGACGTCCCCGGCTACAAGGTCGCGTCGAACGAGATCGGCGACCTGCCGCTGGTCCGGGCGATGGCGGCGACCGGGAAGCCGATCATCATCTCCACCGGCTCGGCGACGCTGACCGACATCGACGCGGCCGTCCGCGCCGCCCGCTCGACCGGGAACGAGCAGATCGTCGTCCTGTCCTGTACCGCCAGCTATCCGGCGCCCGCCGACCAGTCGAACCTGCGCGGGATTCCGGTACTCCGCGACGCGCTCGGCGTCCAGGTCGGCCTGTCGGACCACACGATGGGCATCGGCGCCTCGATCGCCGCGGTGGCCCTCGGCGCGACCGTCATCGAGAAGCACGTCACCCTGTCCCGCGACGACGGCGGCGTCGACTCGGCGTTCTCGCTGGAGCCGCACGAGGTCAGGGCCCTGGTCGAGGGCACGACCATCGCCCACGAGGCCCTCGGCGAACCGGTCATCGGCCCCAAGCAGGCCGAGCAGAACGTACTCCGCTTCCGCCGCTCCCTCTACGTCACCCGCGACGTGAAAGCCGGCGAGCACGTCTCCCCCGACAACGTCCGCTCGGTGCGCCCCGCCGGCGGCCTCCAGCCCGACGCGTTCTCCACCGTCGAGGGCCGGCCGTTCCGCACCGACGCCACCGCCGGCACACCACTGACCTGGGATCTTCTGTAAGAAGGGCTTTTCGTGCTCGTTTCAGTTGTCGTGCCGTGTTATCGGTCGGGGGCGACTCTGCCGCGGCTGGTCGAGGATCTGGTGCAGGTGCTGCCGGGCGCGACGACCGGGTTCGAGATCGTGCTGGTGGTGGACGGGAGTCCGGACGACACCTGGCAGGTGGCCAGTGAGCTGGCCAACAAGTACGGCGAGGTGCGGGCGATGCGGCTGGCCCGGAACTACGGGCAGCACAATGCGTTGATCGCCGGCGTGCGGAACGCCCGGTACGAAGTCGTCGTCACGATGGACGACGATCTGCAGCATCCGGCCGATCAGGTGCCGGTGTTGTTGCGGGCGCTGACGGATGACGTCGACCTCGTGTACGGCGTACCGGCCGAGGAGGAGCACGGGTTCGCGCGGAGCTTCTCGTCGCGGCTGGTGAAGGGGGCGCTGGCGTCCGCGATGGCGGTGCGGGACGCGCGGTCGATCAGCGCGTTCCGGGCGTTCCGTACCTTCCTGCGCGACGGGTTCGACGGGCTGGACGGGCCGCACGCCTCGGTCGACGTCGCGTTGTCGTGGTCGACGACCCGGATCGCGCAGACGACCGTACGGATGGAGCCGCGCGCGGCCGGCCAGTCGAACTACACGACCTGGATGCTGATGAAGCACTCGCTGACGCTGATCACCGGGTACTCCGTTGAGCCGCTGCGGCTGGTCGGCTACCTCGGATTCATCTGCGCGGTGTTCGGCGTCGGGCTGTTCGGCGTGATCATCGTCAAGTACGTCACCGGCGCGACGACCGTCGCCGGGTTCACCACGATCGCGTCGATGGTCGCGCTGTTCTCCGGCGCGCAGATGCTCGCGCTCGGCGTACTGGGTGAGTACGTCGGCCGCCTGCACTCGGGGTCGATGGGCCGGCCGACGTACGTGATCCGCGAGCGCACCGACGTGGACGCCCATCCGGACATCAAGCGTGAGGCTGACTGACCATGGAGTACCTGCTGTTCCCCGGCCGCCATCACGTCCTGACGCGGTACCAGGCCGAGTTCCTGCGCCGGTACGACGCGACGATCGTCTGGGCCGTGACGTCGGCCAACCACCACACCACCAAGCGCAACCCGGTGCCGTTCGACCGGCGCGAGGCCGCGATCGAGCGGCTCAGCGTGGCGGTCGGGATCCGGTCGCTGGTGATCGGCGTGGTCGACACCCCGCCGACGGACGACTTCGCCGACGTCACCATCAAGGCGGTCGAGGCCGGTACGGACGACGAGGTGCAGCTGGATCCGTCGAACACGGTCGTCGCGTGCTCGACGGTGGAGGTCGCGAAGCTTTACGAGCAGCTCGGGTACCAGGTGATCGGGGTGGAGCCCGAGGACGAGCCGCGCCCCTGGGACGTGCTGTTGATGGTTGCCGCTGGCAATGACGACTGGCGCAAGCTGGCGCATCCGGCGACTGTCGATGTCTTCGATCGCTATCGGCTGGACGCGCAGATCCAGCGCTGCGTCAACGACCCGGTGGTCGGGGATGACGGTGGGCTGACCACCACGCGCGACTACAAGACCTACGCGGACGCGTTCGAGACGGCGGCCGACCGGAAATGGGAGCAGATCAAGGACTTCGTCCGGCCGGGGCGCATCCTCGACATCGGGTGCGCGACCGGTGCGACGCTGCAGCTCGTCGACGCGGATCCGCGGTTTCATGAGTCGGACCTGATCGGGGTCGAGGTCGCGCGGCACTTGTACGCGGAATGCGTGCACAAGAAAGAGCAGGGGCTGTTCCACAACCCGAACGTGTACTTCTACCAGCGCAACATGCTCGGCTCGGCGGTCTTCCCGGCGCGCTCGATCGACACGACGCTGACGTTGGCGCTGACGCATGAGATCTGGTCGTACGCCGCTGGGTCGCGGCCGGCGACCGTGCAGCGGTTCGCGGACGCGCTCTATGCGCATACTGCGCCGGGTGGGGTTTGGGTCAACTCTGATGTGTGCGGACCTGGGGAGCCGGAGCGGAGCGTAGTACTGGCTCTGGATGACAGTGATGGGGCCAATCCGGGTGAGCCTGTCGAGTTGGAGGCGCTGCATGACCCGGCGGGCTACATCTCCGGGTTGTCGACGCGGGCACGGTTCTTCCAGTTCGCGCAGGACTTCCGGCGGAATGCTTCGGTGCCGTTCGAGTATGTCGAGCGGGACGGGAAGCTGGTGCTGCGGTTGGCGGATGCGATGGATTTCCTGACGCGCAAGGACTATGTGGACAACTGGTTGAGCGAGACGCATGAGCAGTTCTGCGGACTCGACTTCGCCGGCTGGTCGGCGGTCGCGAAGCAGGCCGGTTTCACCATCGACCCGGCGTCGAAGGCGTGGCGCAACGACTGGGTGATCGACAACCGAATCGCGCCGGTCGCCTCAATCAGCACGGTGACCGGCGAGGCCGTCGACTGGCCGGACACCCACCAGCTATTGATCGCCAAGCGCTAGAACCTGTTGCCGAGCTTCTTCTTCAGGCGGCGCTTGACCTTGTAGGCGAACTTACGCGGGTTGCGGATGAGCGCCGCCTTGCGGATCAGCGTGGCGGCGGCGAAGGCGCGGGAGTTGCGGAAGCGGGTGCGCTCGGCGTTGATCTTCTGCACCTGGAGCCGCATCTCACGCAGCCGCGTCTCACGAGTCTTCAGCGCCTTGTCCCGGAAGCCCAGCGTCCGCTCCAGCCCGAAGACATGCCCCTGCAACTCGAACAGCTCATGCTTGGCCCGCTCAGCATCAGCCAACGCGGTCCGTACGTCGGGAGCCTGGCTCTCCACCTTGCCCAGCGCAGCCGACAGCCCCGCAGCCAACTCCTTGCCCCGAGCAACATCCTCGGCAGCACCGCCCGACATGGCCAGCCAGGTGGTGAGCAAGTCATCCCCCACCATCCACGGCGGCCACGGGTGACGCCGATGCGCGCCGATCAACCGCTCATGGAACCGCGCCCAAGCAGCAGCAAGCAACTCACCCCGCCCACCCTCAGCAACCCACCCGGACACCCCGAACTCAAAGGAGTCTCCGTCGATGGTCACGTCGTCCCACCGAAGCAACACCTGACCAGGCTGCGCCAAGGCCCACTCGCCAAGGCGCCCAGCCAGCTCGCGGAAAGCCGGTACGTCCTCAGCCGCCGCCAACCGGAAGAGGACGGTCTCAACGCTGGTCCCGCCGGAAACAACGGGGGGGATGGTGGCGTGGTCGAAGAGGACACCACGCGCTGAGCGACCAGGAGGTTCAGGCTGGTCAGCCTCGTCTGGGGTCTCGGACTGCACGACGGAGGTCGCCCAGTCCGTGGGCGCCGAGGCGCTGGCCGGAGCGGTGGTCGCATCTGCCGAGGTCGTCGGCGTGCCGGGCGTGGCTGCCCCCGGGGTGGCCAGGGTCGCCGATGGCGCGAGGGCCGGGGTGGATGTCAGGACGGCTTGGCCGGCGGGGCCGGTGTGGGCGTAGATCGCGCTGTGGTTGGTGGTGCTGGTGATTGCCAGCCAGCTGGTCGCTGTTGAGGCGAGGAGGCCCGCTCGGGCTGCTGTTTCTGCTGCCTCGGCGATGGGGGCGAGGAGCGGAACGTCGCTGGACTCCAGTGCTTCTACTGCGAGGCGGGTGGGGAGGGTGCCGGGGCGGGCGGAGGCGGCTACGTCTGCTGCTAGCAGGGTGCCGTTGTAGGAGGCGTAGACGGATTGGAGGGGTAGGCCGGCTCGGGCTAGTTCGGAGGCTAGTTGGACTGCGGAGACTGGGCGGGTGGGGTCTTCGTGGAGGGGGTGCCAGTCGTCGTCGCCGTGGCGGTTGGTGGGGAGGCGGCTGTCTAGGAGGTTGGTGAGGGAGAACTCGTTCTCCAGGCCCAGGACCACGACGGTAGTGGGGGTGCAGAGGGTGGCCAGGGCGTCGAGGCGCTGGGGCCAGGTGAGGTCGGGGCTGTCGTAGCCGAGGACCCGGTCCAAGCCGTCCACGGCGACGACCGCCTCGTACGTCGCGCCGGCGACCGCTTCGTGCGTCGTACCGGGGAGGCCGTCGAGGGCGCCTGCGATGACCTGCAGGTCGGGGAATTGTTCCGAGAGCGAGGAAGCGTCCGAGACGGAGCGGACGAGCATGGTCGTCGTGGAGGATTTCGAGACGACGAGGGAGACGAGGTCGGCCGTGTGGGGGCCGAGGATCAGGGTGCGTGCCCCAGCAGGCAGTACGTCGTTCAGCAGGGTCCGGAGTACCGGTCCCCCGACAGCCCCACGCTTGCCGTTGTAGTCGCTCCACGGCTGCATCTCACCGCGAACCACCTCGACGGCCAGCTGGTTGTCAGACACGCTCTCTCCAATCGAACAACATCCGCAGTTCGGCGGGCGGCATCATCCACGGCACGCCGAGTTCCAGGTCGGTGGTCGCCCGCGCGGCCGCCAGGTCGATCTCCTTGCCCAGCATCTCCGGCCACAGGCGCGCGATCCGCGCCTCGCCGCCGAACAGCGGGTTCTCGCCCGCCATCTGCATCGGATCGCCGTAGACGGCCGGCTCGCAACCTGCCGCGATCCCGTAGAACACCGCGGTAGACAGCCGGTTCGCCGCCACCCGCTTGTGCTTGCGCAACTCCGCGAGCTGCTTGTAGAGGAACCGCGGATCGGTCCCCTCGTAGGAGAATCCGCGCCGCCCGAAGGACACCACCCGGAATCCCGCGTCTTCGTACGAGCGGCGAATCTCCGGCCGGTCGTACTCCGTGTAGTACAGGCTGAACGTCACCGGCCCCGGCTCGGTCTCCCGGATCTCGTCGATCAAGCGCTTGTGATCGCCCTCGATCTTGCCGCCTTCCCAACCATGGAAGAGGAACCACAAAGTCCCCTCCCGCTCCTCCTCCGGCACGACGCCGAGCGAAGGCTCGAGGTCCAGCAAGTACAGGAACGGCGCCCCGATGCTGTGGTAGTTCCGACGCCCCAGCGCATGCCCGCGCCGCCGCACAGCGTCACTCCAGGTGAACCGCCAGGCGCCGTCGTAGAACTCATGCACCGGGTTCCAGCCGTCGCCGATGTTCCAGCCGTGCTGGAGGTAGCCGCGCAGGCGAGGCGGGTACGCATCGTCCAGCCCGGCGTACCGCGCCAGGATGTGCGCTTGCCCGTAGTAGTGATTGTGGTGATGCATCAGCGAACCTCGACGTGAAGAGTGCCTGCGTGCGGCCGCACACCCAGCATGTGGCCATTCTGCTCGATCACCAACGGCAACCGGCTGGCCAGGAACGGCTCACACTGCACAGCCTGCGCCGAGCCATCGGCGGCGACTGCGAAGAGCACCCAGTCCGCCAAGCTGGCCAGCGGATCGACGGCATGCGCGACCGGGTTCTCCGGGACCAGCGCCGGCAGCTTCACCGACGCCGTCCACTGCCCGTCCGACAACGCGCTCCGGCAGGCCACATCCAGGTGATCGTCGGAGTCATCGATGTACCGCCGCCAGCTGAAGCTGTGCGTGACATCGGTCAACGGCCCACTGATCCGCAATTCATTGCTCTCAGCAACGATCAGCGCCCGCTCGGCGACCAGCCGGGCCGGCCCCTCGTGCAGATTGACGTAGCCGCCGGTCGACCGGGTCAACGAGACCAGCCGGCCTTGCTCCAGGTGATTGACGGCCTGGTCCTCGGCTGTCCACAACAGCAGCTTCTCGGTGCCATCACTGCCCACCATCCGGAACGCCCAGGTGGTCCGCTGCGTGAACGGGTCGTCCGGGTTCGTCTCCGCGATGATCGGCGCATAAGGAATCCGGACGCTGAACCGCCGGTCGCTCGACAGCTCGACCGACAGCACCTGGTCCTGCCCGGACAGCGGCCTGGTCAACTGCAGTTGCGGGTTGTCGAGGGCGGCGGGCACGCGGCCCCGCAGTACCAGGGCGTCTTCGAACTGGTCGACGGACGTCAACCGGCAAGGGTCGACCATCCGGCGCAGGACGAAGGCCCCATCTGCGCCAGGCCCGGGCTGCACCCAACTGTTCGCACAGATCCAGTTGCCAGGCGGCCACCCCGGGCTGCCCGCCTTCTGCCCCCGTAGCTTGCCTTCCCTCCGTGCCTTCCCGGCCCGCATCCGTACGGCGAAATGCCCCGGCGCCCCCGTCTCGGACAGCCTGGCCAGCAACGGCTTGTCGAGGTGCACCTCGAACCCGACCATCGCCGTGTCCCCATGCGAGTCAGTCGCCTCGAACCGCCGTACCACCAAAGGCGTCTCGGCCCCATCGACCACCAGCGCGATCCGCACCGCCGACGACGCGGCGTCCGTCGCCAGATGCCGGATCTCCGCGGTGCCCTTGATCGCCAGCCCGCCATCTCGCCAGGCGACGTCCTGGACCGTGGTCGCGAGCGTCAGCTCCCGGGCCGGCAACTGGTAGAGCGACCGCGGGATCGCCGTGTTCGCCTCGTGTACACCCGGATAGTTGTGCTCGAACTGCCGCCGCCGACCCGGCTTGGGCAGCGCCCGGGCGCCGCCACGCAGACCGCCTTCGTTGCGGAAGTGCGCCAGCCGCCGAAGCAGCTCGACATCCCCGGCCCGCAGCGCAGCATGCTGCAGCCGGTCGTACCCATGAGCACGCGTGAGCACCGAGCGATCCAGCCGCTCCAGGAACCTGGAGGCGAGCAGCACCAACTCCTGCTCCTCCGACTCCGGCACCGCGCCGAAGGCCATCATCAGCGTCAGCATGTCGATCTGGGTGAAGTGCGAGTGCACCCGCCGCCGGATCTCGCCCAGCCCGGGGCCGCCGGAGTCGATCAGGTCCAGCACCAGCTCGGCAGACGTCACCCGGTCGGCCAGGTTGCCGAACTGGAACTTCTGTTGCGTGATCGATTCCCCAGACTCCCGCTCGCGCCAGTAATAGACCGGTGCGGCGATCGCGTCGACGGTGACCGCGTCCAGGTGGGCCTGCAGGGTGACCGGGTAGTCCTCGTACCGGATCGCGGGGAACTCGTACCCGTGCTCGTCCCAGAAGGATCGCCGGTAGACCTTGTTCCAGATCATCCGGTCGAGAATCAGGTCGGGTGTCTCGATCACGTGGGTCGCGATCCGGTCCTTGGCGAACGGCAGCCGGTGGATCCATGACGGCCGGACGCCGGCGCTGTTGTTGAACCGCCGCGCGTTGCCGCCGGCCAGGCAGGAGCCGGTCTCGTCGAGGGTCCGGATCAGCCACTCGAACCCGTGCCGGCTGACCAGGTCGTCGCTGTCGACGAAGGTCAGGTAGTCGCCCTGGGCCTCCCGTACGCCGGTGTTGCGGGCCGGCCCGAGCCCCTGGTTGTGCTGCTCGACGATCCGGAACCGGGCGTCCCGCTCGCAGAAGTCCTTCGCGATCGCGGCGCTGTCGTCCGGCGACCCGTCGTCGACCAGGATCGCCTCGAAGTCGGCGAAGGTCTGCCGGGCGATCGACTCGAGGCAGTCCCCGATGTACTCCCCGACGTTGTAGAACGGCACAACCACGCTCAGCCGCGGCGTCACAACTGCTTCTGTCTCCTCGGCTCAGTTCAGGTTCGGTTCGTCATGCTAGCAGTAACCGATCGGCTACTAAGTGCACTGTCAGCAGGGTGTGGACAGGCTCGAAACCGTAGCGCGCCCAAGCGCGCTGGACACCGGTGTTATGCCCCTGAGTGGAGATCACCAACCGTCGGGTCGTGCTCGCATCCTCTACCGCGGCCAGCAGATGCCCGTACCTCCCGCGCCCCTGCTCAGCCGGTACTACGCCAGCAAGCTGGACCTCCGTCCACGACCTCTCCTGGTCGATGGTCGCCAGCGCCAGCACTCGCCGATCGGGCCCACGCAGCACGACCGCACCCGCGTCGGCCACGCTGCGGCGGGCCCACTCCTGGTATCCGGCAAGCGCCTCGGAGCGCTTGAACAGCGGATTGGCGCAGTAGTGGTTCCCGTAGTCGCCGAAGATGTCGCCCACCAGGTCGTCCACGAGGGTGTCGTCGACTTCCTTCTCCAGGCTCGCGCTGAACCCGGCCAATGGCGCCGGGCGACGACCCTTGCCGACCGGGAGCGACCAGTAGACGAGGCTGTCGGCCAGCAGCGCCGTACGCGTCCCAGCGGCGAGCGCCGCGAACCAGGTCACCTCGCGCGCTGGATAGCGCAGGATGACGACGTCCGCCGAGGACTTGTCGACAGCGGTGAGCACCTCGTCCAGCGGCGTACCGGCGGAGGCTGACACGGAGATGCGGTCGACGGAGACGCCGAAACGGTTCGCCTCGTACTCACCCGGCCTGCTGGTCAGCTCGCCGGACTCCAGGGCGTCGTACCAGCTCATGCGGCAACCAGGTTGTAGGAGATGACGCCGTCGATCACACGGGCCTGCTCGTCTGACGTGAGCTGGCTGTAGAGCGGCAGCCGGACGAGCCGGTCGCTCACCCGCTCGGTGACCTCACAGCCATCGGGCCCGACCCGGCCGTAGCGTTCGCCGGCCGGTGACGAGTGCAGCGGGAGGTAGTGGAAGGGCGCACTGATGTTGAGCTCTCGCAGGTGCGCGATGAGTCCCTGCTGGTCCTCATGCGACGGCATGAGCAGGTAGTACAGGTGCGCCGGGTGCACGCACTCGGCCGGCACGGTCGGTACGCCGACGCCGCGCGACGCGGCCCAGACGGCGAGCTCCTCGTCGTACCGCTGCCAGATCGCATGCCGCGGTGCCTGAATCCGGTCGAACTGCTCCAGCTGCGCCGTCAGGAACGCGGCGAGCGGGTCGGCCGGGAGATAGCTGGAGCCGAGGTCGACCCAGCGGTACTTGTCCACCTGCCCACGGAAGAACTGGCTCCGGTTGGTGCCCTTCTCCCGGATCACCTCGGCACGCGCGACCAGGTCTGCGTCGTTGAGCACCAGCGCGCCCCCCTCGCCGCAGTGCACGTTCTTGGTCCCGTGGAACGACTGCGTCGCCATCACCCCGAATGAGCCGAGCGGCCGACCCCGGTACGTCCCACCGAGCCCGTGCGCGTTGTCCTCGATCACTGCCAGCCCGTACTTCGCCGCGACGGCCAGCACCCCGTCCATGGCGGCCGCGACCCCGGCGTAGTGCACAACCACGATCGCCTTGGTGCGGTCGGTGACGGCGGCTTCGAGCTGGGTCTCGTCGAGGTTGAGCGTGTCCGGCCGGATGTCCACGAACACGGGCACCGCACCGCGCAGTACATAGGCGTTGGCCGTCGAGACGAAGGTGAACGACGGCATGATCACCTCGTCGCCCGGAGCGAGGTCGAGCAGCAGCGCGGTCATCTCCAGCGCATGCGTGCACGACGTGGTCAGCAACGATGCCAGCCCGCCGGTGAGCTTGGTGATCAGCTCGGTCGCCCGGGCGGTGAAAGGACCGTCTCCGGTGACCGCGGCGGAGGTGAACGACCGGCTCACGTACGCGAGCTCGTCACCCGCCAGGTACGCCTTGACGAAGGGGATCGGCGACAGCTCCGGCATAGAGCAGAAGCCTAGTCCTTCTCTTGCGCTTCGAGCGCTTCGGCATAGCTGTGGTGGCCCGGATCCTCGAGGCTGTCGTAGCCGACCAGGAACTGCGGCCGGCGCTGGCTCGATTGAAACAAGCGAGCGACGTACTCGCCGAGCAAGCCGAGGCAGAGCAGCTGGATCGCGCCGATCACGCCGACCGCGAGCACTGTCGACGTCCAGCCGGGGATGCTGTTGCCGGACAGCTTGATGATCAGCGCGCCGATCACCATCGCGAAGGACAGCAGCCCACCGAGCAACCCGAGCCAGGTGGCCAGCCGCAGCGGTGCCGCCGAGAACGCGGTCACGCTGTCGAACGCCAGCCGGAACATCTTCGTCCAGTTGTACTTCGTGACGCCTGCCGCCCGTACTGCGCGGACATACGGCACCTCGGCGCTCGGGAAGCCCAGCCACGGGATCACCAGCCGGAACACCCGGCCGTCCTCGGGCAAGCCGTTCACTGCGTCCACCACTCGCCTGGAGACGAGCCGGAAGTCGCCCGCGTCGAACGGGATCTCCTTGCCGACCAGACGGCACATCAGCCGGTAGTACATCCGGGCGGTCGTCCGCTTCGGCCAGGAGTCGCTCGAGCGGTCGGAGCGCACGCCGTACACGACGTCGACGTCCTTGTCGCGGGCAGTGGCGAGCAACTCGGCGATGACCTCGGGCGGGTCCTGCAGGTCGGCATCGATCGTGACGAGGTACTCCCCACGCGCCCTGCGGAAGCCAGCGGAGAGGGCGGCCTGGTGACCGGAGTTGCGGAGCAGCCGGACCAGGCGGAGCTGCGGCCAATTGGCCGTGGCTTCGGTCAGCAGGGCGGCCGTCTTGTCCCGGCTGCCGTCGTCGACGACCAGCACCTCGTACGAGATCCCCAGACCGTCCAGCAGTGGGTGCATCCGCTCGAAGAAGATCGGCAGCACCTCTTCCTCGTCGTACATCGGCACGACGACGGACAGAACAGGCTGGCTGGATGCCATGGAGACCTCCTTGCCGGGGAGGTTACTAGCCGTCTGCGGCACTAGGCTGCCCTGGTGGCAATCGTGACGGGCGAACCGCCCGGCAGTCTCGCCGAACGTCGGCGTGAGGCGGCCGTGCGGCGGGAGACCGCTCGTCAGCTGGAACGAGCCCGCGAGATCGAGGAGACGCGGCTCCGCGAGGCCGCCCGGATGCGGGCCCGGTCGCGGACGATGCGGTCGGTCATCCGGCCACCTCAACCAGCAGCACGCCAGGCTCCGGAGACCCTGACCGCGCGCCTGGTCAAGGCCGGCGCCGGGGTCGCTCTGGCCGTGCTGGCGATCTGGTTGATGGCCGGGCACGCGTCCGGGGACAGCATCGTGGCGCTGCTGCGGTTCTGGGTCTTCGGGCTGACACTGCCGGGCTTCATCTTGTGGCGGCTGGCCAGCCCGTTCCGGCACAACCTGGTCGAGGACGTTGCGGCCGGGTCACTGGTCGGCGTGGCCATCCTGCTGCTCGTCTACATGGGGGTTGCGCCGCTAGGGCTGCAGCAGTGGGCCTGGCTGTGGGCTGCACCCGTACTGATGGCCGGGGTGTCGGTGCCGCGGTGGCGCCGACGAGTGCTGAGCAAGGTCGAGCGCCCGATCAATCCGGTGACCGCCTGGCTCATCGTCGCCGCTTGTGCGCTGCCGCTGTACGGCACTGGGCGCTACCGGAACCTGCTGCCGGCTCCCTACACGGATGCCCGCTCCAACTCGCCTGACATGGCGTTCCACCAAGCACTGTCGGCCAGTGCGAAGTACGACTTCCCGCTGCAGGCGCCGTACGTCAACGGCGAGCAGATGGACTACCACTACTTCTGGCACCAGTTCACTGCCGCCACCTCCTGGGCTACCGGGATCGACCTCACCGACCTCGTCTACACGATCGGCTGGGTACCACTGCTGATCGCCGGGACCGCACTGATCTTCGCCCTCACCGACCGGCTCGCCCCGAGCTCGCGCTGGGCCGGTCCGCTGGCGATCGCGGTCGCCTCCATCGGCGGCACGGTCAGCGCTTATCCACAGGGCTCGCTGCTGTCCGAAGGCCTGATGAACTACGTCTGGGGTAGCCCGACGCAGAACCTCGGCGGCGCGCTGATCACCCTGCTCGCGCTCATCGGCGTCGATCTGCTGCGCGGCCGGAGTTCGCCTGGTACCTGGGTGATGTTCGTCGTCATCGCGGCGGCCGGGTCGGGGTCCAAGGCGACCGTGCTGCCGTTGATCATCTGCGGGCTCGCCCTGGTCGTCTTCGTCCGGCTCTGCTACGGCCGGCTGGCCCGATCCGCGGTGCTCATCGCAGTGGCGCTCGGCGGCATCTTCGCCGCCTCGATCGTGCTGGTCTTCGGCATGCACTCGTCGGGGCTCGCGGTGAAGCCCTGGGTGACCTTCGCCAAGATCGGCATCTATCCGCTGATCGCCGATCCGCTGCCGTCGGGGCAGTTCGACCACAGCGCGATGTGGATCAGTGGGATCACCGCCTGTCTCGGCCTGGTCCTCGGCAGCGCCGGGCTGATCATCCTCACCGGTACGGCGGCCCGCTGGTTCCGCGATCCGGGGATGATCTTCCTGGTCGGCATCTCGATCGCCGGTTTCTGCGCTATGGTCCTGACCGACCAGCCGGGGACCAGCCAGTTGTACTTCCACCGCACCGCAGTACCGGTCATCGCCGCTCTGGCCGCGGCCGGGGTGTGGATGCTGGTGTTCTGGTTCGCCGACAAGTGGTCCGATCTCGTCGTGCTCGCGTCGGTCGTCGGCGGCATCGGAGCGACCGCGGCGGCGCGGGCAATCGTCAAGGCTGACGCCAAGCCGTTCCGGCAGGCCGACGGATCGCTGCACGGGCTGATCGCTCCATGGCTGTGGACGATCGGCTTGCTGCTGCTGGTCGCCGTCGTGCTCACGGTCCTGTGGAAGCGCGGCGGGCATCGGCGGGGCCGACCGACGCGGATCGCGATGGCCTCCTTCGCGCTCGCAGGGATGGGCGCCGGCCTGTTCCTCCCGATGCAGGCCATGGCGGAGTACAAGCCGGTCGTACTGGCTCCGCAGACCGACAAGCAGCTGCTCGGGCCTTCGAGGACCCAGGCAGCTGCGGCGATCTGGCTGCGGGACCACGCGGCGCCTGGTGAGCTGATCGCGACCAATGCGCATTGCGCGAGCAAGAGCACGCTGGGCTGCGACGCCCGGCACTTCTGGATCTCGGCACTGTCCGAGCGGCACGTACTGATCGAGGGTTGGGGCTACACGAACACGCTCAACGATCTCGTTGCCGGGACCGGGATGGGCCCGAACTCGTTGCCGTTCTGGGACCAGCCCCGGCTGCAGGAGAACGACATCGTCTTCGTCGCGCCGACCCGGGACAACCTGCGGGTGCTGCGGGAGAAGTACGGCGTCCGCTGGTTGTACGCCGACCCGACTCAGACGATCGTCTCAAGCACTCTGAACAGTCTTGCCACGTTGCGCTTCAAGGCGTCGGACGCGCTCGTCTACGAACTCCCCTGAGTGATGGCGCGCCTACGCATAGGAGCCGTTCCGGCATTAGGGTGACCGCATGCACTCCAGGGCTCGGCGGCGCGGGCCGAAGGACACCGGCTCCGGAACGCTCGCCGGACGGATGGCGGCCCTGCCAGTGCTGTTGCTGGTCCTGGTCCTGCTGATCTCGCGAGCCCCGGTTCTCGACGTCGCGAAGTTCGGCCTGTTCCTGGTGGTCGGCGTGACCTTGCCCGGTGTGGTGATCTGGCGGTTGATCGGCGCCTATCGCGGCAGCCTGGTCGAGGACTTCGCGGCCGGCTTCGCGATCGGTACGGCCGCGCAGTTGATCGTGTACCTGGCCAGCGCGTCCGTCGGGTTGCAGCGCTGGTCGTGGGGCTGGGCTCCGATCGTGCTCGTCCTCGGGGTGATGGATCGCGACGTGCGGAACCGGGTCTGGCGCCGGGTCGCCAGTCCGCTCGCGCCGTTGACTGCTTGGTTGCTGTCGCTGTCGACGTCACTCGTGCTGTTCGCGATCTATCGGGCCGGGCCGGGGCGGTATGCACCGGCGTACACGGATCCGTTGGTCAGTGATCCGGGGATGGCGTTCCACCAGGCGCTCGCGGCCAGCGCGAAGGCCGACGTACCGGTGGTGCCGTTGTGGATCGGTGGTGAGCCGATGAAGTTCCACACGTTCTTTCATCAGGTCACCGCGGCGACGTCGTGGGCTACCGGGGTGGATCTGACTCAGTTGATCTATGCGCTGAGCTGGCTGCCGTTCGCGCTGGCGGGTTGTGCCCTGGTCTTCGTGGTGATGCAGCGGTTCGTGCAGCCGGGTGAGAGCGCTGCGGCTGTGTGGGCGGGGCCGCTTGCTGTGCTCGTGGCGGGGCTTGGTGGGTCGCTGGAGCCGCTGCATGACCTGTCGGTCGGCGGGGTTTCGATGGTGTCGGGGGCGTACCTGAGTCCGACGCAGAATCTCGGGGTGATGTTCGCGCTGGTGCTTGCGGTCATCGCGATCGATCTGCTGCGCAAACAGCCACCGTCGACTCGGTGGATCTTGTTGCTGCTGGTGGCGCTGGCTGCTGCGGGGGCCAAGGCGAGTGTGCTGCCGATGGCGGTGTGTGGGTTCTTGCTGGTGTTCCTGTTCCGGCGGTCGACGCGGAATGCGTTCTTCGGGGTGCTGATCGCGCTCGGCGTGTTCGTCGGGTCGGCGATCGTGGTCTTCGGTGGCGAGTCGTCGGGGTTGCAGGTGAAGTTCGGCGTGCTGTTCGAGGAGCTGCCGCCGTACGCCGCGATCAAGGCGGCGGCTGGTGATCGGGCCGGGTTCATCAGCGCTGTGGTGATTCTGGTGGCCTGGGGGCTGGCCGTCGTCGGGGTGTTGTTCCTGCGGCGGTTCTGGCGGGATCCGGGTGGGATCTACGTGGCCGGCTTTGCGATCGGCGGGTTCGTGGCGGCGCTGGTGACGAATCAGCCGTTGTCGTTCTACCGGATGGCGTTTCCTTTTCTCGCGGTGTTGTCGTGCGTGGGGTTGGCTCGGCTGGTCGAGCGGCTGGACGATCGGCGGAGCGTAGTACTGGTTGCTGGTGCTGCTGGGCTGGGTCTGGCGGCTTGTGGGTTTGCTCGGTGGGGCGCAGCCGATCTGCGTGGGGTCAAGGAGCCTTTGGTCTGGACGGTTGCGGCGGTATTGGCCGTTGCGCTGGTGGTCGCGATCGGGTGGAAGGCCGGCCGGCGGGGTGGCGGGATGCCGAGGGCGTTCTTCGCTGCTCTGGTTGCGGCGTGCATGGTCGGGGCGTTGGCGCTGCCGTTGGTGGGGCTGGTGTCCGCTTCGGCAAGCGACGTCGCCTATGGGCGACCGGGCAGGGATGGGCCGACCGACGCTGAGGCGGATGCTGCTCGGTGGCTGAAGGAGAACTCGGCTGACGAGGACCTGATCGCCACGAACGCGCACTGCATCGCTCAGCACGGCGAGACGTGCGACAGCCGGCACTTCTGGATCGCTGCGCTGTCCGAGCGGCAGGTGCTGATCGAGGGCTGGGTACGAACCAACCGGTCGAGCCGGATCTCGGCTACCTCGGGCGTGGACCCGAGCAAGGTGCCGTACTGGAACAAGGAGCAGCTCGCGGCGAACGACGCGACCTTCACGTCACCGTCGCCGGCCATCATCGAGCGCCTGCGCAAGCTGGGCGTGCGCTGGCTGTACGCCGACCACCGGGCCGGTCAGATCTCGCCACAACTGAAGCAGTACGTCCGCCTGCGGCACGCGACCCTGGACGCGACGATCTACGAGATCAGGTGAAGGAGCGCATCCGCAACGCGTGCTCTCCCCTGCCCGTCAACTAGCTTCCACCCGGCCTGGGCGAGCTGCTGGCGCTCTTGCGGGTTGGTGAGCAGCTCGCGTAGTACCGCCGCAGCCTCTGTCACATCTGCCTTCAAACTTGCGAGGGTCCCAACCCCTGCGGCCGCACCGGTGGCCACTGCTCGCTCGTAGCCCATCTCCTGGTTGTCCACGACACAGACCAGCCCAGCGGTCGCTCCAAGACACAGCAGCTCCCAGGTAGACGTCCCTGACGCACTCACCACCAGATCCGACTCCACGACGGCCTTAGCCAGCTCAGACGTCGGCCCGATCACCCGCACGTCCTGCCCCGGCTGGAGCTGCACTGCCCCGATCGCCTCGGCCAGCTCATCGCCCGGCGCGACCACCGTCGCCTCAAACGCCACCCCAGTCGCCGCCAACGCCCGTACGACGTACGGCCCGGCCCCGTAAGCATCCGTCCCTCCGAAGAACGCAAACACCCGAGGCACGCCCCCTGCCTGCAGTACCGGCGCCTCCACCGGCCTCAACGCCAGCACCTCATCCCGCAACATCACGTACTCGAGCCCCGCCAACCTCACACTCCCTTGAGGCAGCACCGGCCGATCAGACTCAGCCCCCAAGTTCTGATCGACCAACACGTCGGCATCGGCTCCCCGCAACTCCCCATCCACAATCGCCAGCGTCGGCACCCCCGACCCCCGCACCGCCGAGAACACCTCCCCCGGCAAGTCATAGGAGTCGAACACCACCGCATCCAGCCCCAACCGCCGAACCATCTCGACATGCTCCCCGGCACCCCACACCGCCGGCTCCACCGCGATCCCCCGCGCCCGGATCTGCTCATCTGCCCACGGCACGCTCGGACTGTCGCAAACAAACACCACCTCAGCCCCACGCCCCCGCAACTCCTCCGCGAGCGCCAGGCTCCGCATCACATGCCCAACCCCGCGCCGAACCCCCACATCACACCGAACCCCAACCCTCAGCACCTGATCCACGCCCAGACGGTATCCGGTCGATTGCGCGGGCCAGCTAAGGTACGGACTTGCGTGGTGTGATCGCGTGGTTCGGAATTGTGGCTAGAAGGGGCTTACGTGTCCATCCTCACCGGGTCTGACATTCTCGTCACCGGAGGCACCGGGTCCTTCGGCCGGGCGTTCATCGGGCATGCACTGAAGCAGCTGGATCCGCGGCGGATCATCGTGTTCAGCCGGGACGAGTTGAAGCAGTGGGAAGTACGGGCGGCCTTCGGGGACGATCCGCGGTTGCGGTTCTTCTTGGGCGACGTGCGGGATCGGGCCCGGTTGATGCGGGCGATGCACCGGGTGGACTACGTGGTGCACGCCGCCGCGCTGAAGCAGGTGGACAGCGGGGAGTACAACCCGTGGGAGTTCGTCCAGACCAACGTGATCGGCTCGCAGAACGTGATCGAGGCGGCGATCGACTCCGGTGTGAAGCGGGTCGTCGCGCTGTCCACCGACAAGGCGTCGAGTCCGATCAACCTGTACGGCGCCACCAAGCTGACGGCGGACAAGCTGTTCATCAACGGCAACCACTACGCGGCGGCGTACGAGACCAGGTTCAGCGTGGTCCGGTACGGCAACGTGATGGGCAGCCGCGGCTCGATCATTCCCAAGTTCCGCGCGCTGCACGAGGCCGGCCAGTCGCTGCCGATCACCGACCTGCGCTGCACCCGGTTCCTGATCACGCTGCCCGAGGCGGTCCAGTTCGTCGTCGACTCGTTCGAGCTGATGACCGGCGGCGAGCTGTATGTCCCGCGCATCCCGTCGATGAAGGTGACCGACCTCGCCGAGGCGATCGCCCCCGGTGCGACCATGCACGACATCGGCCTGCGCCCGGGCGAGAAGCTGCACGAGGAGATGATCAGCCCGGAGGAAGGTCGCCGCGCTCTCACCCTCGGCAACCGCTTCGTCCTCCAGCCCGACCTCGCCAGCTGGGGCTACGTGCCACCGGACGGCGGCACCCCGGTCGTCGAAGGCTTCCACTACGCCTCGGACACCAACGACCAGTGGTACTCGATCGACGAGATCCGCAAGATCCTGCTCGAGGACTGACCCCGATGCTCCCGTACGGTCGTCAGTCCATCTCCGAAGAAGACATCGAAGCCGTCACCGCCGTACTCCGCGGCGACTGGCTCACGACAGGCCCAGCCGTCACCGCCTTCGAGTCCGCCATCTCCGAACTGACCGGCGGCCATCGCGCAGTCAGCTGTACTTCGGGCACCGCCGCCCTCCACATGGCGTACGCCGGCCTGGGCGTCGGCCCCGGCGACGAGGTCGTCACCACTCCCATGACCTTCGTCGCGACCGCCTCGACCGCCGCCCTCCTCGGCGCCAAGATCGTCTTCGCCGACGTCGAGGAAGACACCGCCCTCCTCGACCCGGCTGCCGTCGACGCCGTCACCACCGACCGCACCAAGGTGATCGCCGCCGTCGACTACGCCGGCCACCCCGCGGACTACGACGCTCTCCAGCCCATCGCCGATCGCGTCGGCGCCAAGACCCTCGACGACGCCGCCCATTCGGTCGGCGGATTCGCTGATGGCAGACCTGTTGGCGACCTGGCCGATGTCACCACGCTGTCCTTCTTCCCCACCAAGAACCTCACCACCGGCGAGGGCGGCGCCGTCGTCGCCAAGGACCCGGCCGTCGCCCAGCGGGTGCACGAGTTCCACTTCATCGGTCTGGTCCGCGACCCCGCTCGCTTCCAGATCACCGACGAAGGCCCATGGCACCAGGAGGTTCACGAGTTCGGTGTCAACTACCGCCTGACCGACCTCGCCTGCGCCCTCGGTCTGTCCCAACTGCGACGCCTCGCGGCCTTCAAGCAACGCCGGGCCGAGATCACCGCGAAGTACAACTCCGCACTCTCCGGAATCGATGGACTCCGCACGCCGGTGCAGCGCCCCGGCGTCGATCCCGCCTGGCACCTCTACCCCCTGCGGGTGCTCGGCGATCGCCGCCGCGAGGTGTTCGAGGGCATGCGCGCTGCCGGGATCGGCGTCCAGGTGAACTACATTCCTGTCTACTGGCACCCGGTCTTCGCCGAACTGGGCTACCAGCGCGGCCTGTGCCCCAACGCGGAGCAGTTCTACCGCGAGGAGCTCTCGCTGCCGATGTTCCCCGACCTGACCGACACGGATGTCGACCGGGTGATCGAGACACTGACGAAACTGGTGCACTGAGTTGTTGATGGTTGGCGCTGAGATGCTCAACTGGTCCGACCTGCGCCCGGCCGACGGGCGACCGGCGACCGGCGGCCCGGCGACGGCCGCGTTGCTGGATGCTGTTCTGCGGCCGACCGACAAGGTCTTCGTCGCGGGTCCGCATTCGCTGGAGCTGCTCGACCTGATCGCCACCAAGGTCACCAGCGTCGACGTGCTGGTCCGGTCGGCGCCCGACGCCGAGCAGATCGCCCGCGTCGTCAGCGGCCGCGTCTTCTGCGGCGCCCTCGACCGCTTCACCGGCACCGACCTGTACGACGTAGTCGTAGCCCTCGACGGATTGCCCCGACTGGTCGGCCCCGACACCCCGTCGATGACCTGGACCGAAGGCCTAGCCCTGCTCAAGGCCCGGATGGCCCCCCGCGGCCGACTCCTGCTGGCTGCCGAGAACGCCTTCGGAATCGAGCGCCTGCTCCAGCCCGACGTCACCGCGACCGTCCCCCGCAACGCGGACTGGCCCGGCGTCGTCGGCGGCACACTCGAAGCCCCTGTCGGCCTGGCCGCGATCCGGACCGCCCTTGGCGCCCTCGCATCGTCGACGACCGTCTACAGCGTCTATCCCGATCTGGTCACCGCCGATCTCGCGATGCTCACCCCGACCGGCCCGCTCACGGCCGTCGCCATCGGCCGGTCCGTCGCGGCTCGGCACAGCGGATCGACGTTGATGGATCCCTATCGCCTGATCCAGGACGCGATCGCCGCCGGGCTGGGTCGCGAGCTCGCGCCGGTCTGGTACTTCGTCATCGGCGACAAGACCTCGGAAACCCTTCCTGCACAGTCGATTCCAGCAGGCGATGGAGTGCTGTTGGAAGAACAGTTGCTGGCAGCGCTCAAGGTCGACGACCAGGCAGCCCTCAGGCGTTCCGTGCCCGCGTATGTCACCTGGCTGCACTCGCTCGATCCGGAGCCGGCTGCGATCGCTTCCCCCGACAACGTGATCGTGAACGGTACGAAGTACCGGCTGTTCGGTAGCGGCGTGGTGACCTCCGGCGGAGCGGTCGAGCATCTCGCACGGTTCGTCCGGCGGGCGCAGGAAGCGGGCTCTCGGCAACCATGGTCAGGTGACACCCAAGCCCTGACAGCCCGGCTCGCGTCGATGGCTGGGCTGTCGATCGAAGGCGAGCTGACCGTTGCCCTCGACAACCTTCGCCCGCAGGGGCAGGCCGAGCAGCTCGCGACCATCGCACGGCTGTCGCAGGAGCTGGCCGACGCGAACGAGCAGGCGACCTGGTTCGAGAGTCAGCTGGACGGGATCCGGCGCTCCCGGCCGTACCGGATCGGTCATGCGGTGCTCAATCCGGCCCGGGTGGTCGTGAAGCGGCTGCGGCGGCTCTGATGCATCACGCCAACCACTTCTACGGCCACGCGCACGTGATGGCCGCGTACGCCGGGCTGCACGGCTCGCCGCGGATCTGGGGTTATCTCCAGCACGGGTGGAACATCCTCGACGGGTTCGCGTACAACACGGCCTTCGTCGCCGGGATGCCCAAGTTCGTCTGGTCGGACAGCGTCCGGCGCCGGGGGTTCTCGATGGGGCTGCGCAACCAGTCGGTGATCGGCGCGCCCTGGCTCTATCTCCTGCGGGTGCATCCCGAGCTGGCGACTCCGGCGAATGACGCCGAAGGCACCATCTTCTACCCGTTCCACGGCTGGGAAGGCCAGCACGTGCTGGGCGACCATGGCCGGATCGTTGCCTCGATCAACGAGCACGAGCAAGGACCGGTGACGGTCTGCCTGTACTGGAACGAGTATCAGAACGAGGCGATCCGGCAGGTCTACGAGTCAGCCGGTTTCCGGGTGATCACGCACGGGTACCGGGGCCTGCACTGGCGCAAGACCGACAAGGACTTCCTGCTCAAGCAGCTCAAGGAGATCCGCAAGCACCGCCGGGTCGCCTCCAACCGGCTCAGCTCCGCGGTCCTGTACGGCGCGTCGCTCGGCTTGCAGCCCGGCGTCTACGGAGACCCTATGCTGCTGGAGAACGAGCACCCGTCGTTCGGCGGACAGGCCCGGATCAAGCGGATGTGGCCCGAGATGGACCAGCCGTACGTTCCGTTGCCGCAGGCCCGCGAGTTCACCGACACCGAGCTCGGCGTCGAGAATCTCGCCCATCCGGCGGAGATCCGCGAGATGTTCCAGTGGACCACCAAGAAAGCGTTTCAATGAATATCGGCATCATCACCCAGGCCCGCGCTACGAGCACCAGGCTGCCCGCCAAGGTGCTGCTCACCGCGGCCGGCCGCAGCTACCTCGAGTACCACCTGGAGCGGCTGACCCGGACCGGGCTGCCGGTGATCGTGGCGACCACGACCAACGTGGACGACGACCCGATCGTGATCCTCACCGAGAAGCTCGGGCTGCCGGTCTTCCGGGGGAGCGAGGAGGACGTGCTGTCGCGGTTCGCCGGCGCGGCTTCGCAGTACGGGCTGGATGCGGTCGTACGGGTCACCTCGGACTGTCCGTTGATCGATCCCGAGGTCGTTGCCGCGGGCGTCGACCGCTGGCGCGCCGAGGGCGATGAGGGCCTGTACCTGTCGAACTGTCTCGAGCGGACCTACCCGCGCGGGATGGACTACGAGGTGTTCTCGACGGCTCGGCTGCTCGAGGCTGACACTCAGGCGACGCTGCAAGCCGACCGCGAGCACGTGACGTCGTACCTGCACCAGAATCGGGCCGGGGACGTCCGCTTGCTGAACCTGCCGTGGAGCGGCGGCGGAGCGCAGTACCGGCTCACGCTGGACACCGAGGACGACCGGCAGCTGCTCACCGCGCTGTACGAGGAGTACGACGCGGCCGACCGGAACTGCGCGGATCTGGTCGCGATTCTGGACCAACATCCGGAACTGGCCGCGCTCAACGCGCACATCGAGCAGAAGAAGCTCGGCGAGTAACACCCCGCGAAGCGGTGGCTACGGCATGATTTGCGGTGATGACCACCGATGACTCAGCACGCGCGCACTCGTTCGGCGCCGTCGCGGCCGCGTACGACGCGGGCCGGCCGACGTTCCCTGCCGACGCGCTGACCTGGATCCTCGGTCCGGGGCGGCTGCAGATCCTCGATCTCGGGGCCGGTACCGGCAAGCTCGCCCAGGTCGCCGCGGCGCTCGGGCACGACGTGGTCGCGGTCGATCCGTCCGAGGAGATGCTCGCCGTCTGCCGCAAGCTGGCCGGCGTGGACACGATGGTCGGCGCGGCGGAGTCGATCCCGCTGGCGCATGCCTCGGTCGACGCGGTGATCGTCGGACAAGCGTTTCATTGGTTCGACCACGCCCGCGCGCTGCCGGAGATCGCTCGCGTACTACGGCCGCACGGCGTCCTCGGGCTGCTCTGGAACAACTACGACACCGTCGTACCGTGGGTGCGGCGGCTGCACCGCGCGATGATCGGCGAGGACTTCCTGGCCGGCAACGACGAGTTCGACCCGATGCCGACGCTGCTCCAGTCCGACCTGTTCTCGATGGTCGAGACGGCCCGCTTCCGGCACTGGCACGACCTCGACCGGACCGGCCTGAAGCAGCTCGCGATGTCGCACTCGCGGGTCGCGGTGCTGACCGAGTCCCGGCGCGAGTCGGTGCTGGACCAGATCGACGCCATCTACGACGGCACCGCCCGCCCGCCGGAGCCGCTCCGGATGCCGTACTTCACCAACTGCTACCGCACCCGGCCCAGCGACCTGGCGAACTATCGCCGGACGATGGTCTAGCTGCGTCATTTTTCTCCAGGCGTTTTTGTTGCTTTCGGACACAAACCGCTCACCAGCCGCTAGCGTGCCCTTGTTCGCGTTCCGGAAAAAGGGGTGCAGATGTCTGAGGAAACTGTGCACGAGCGGGAAGCCCGTGCGTATGAGGTCGTGTACGAGGCGAAGGACTTCCAGGAGCTGAAACGCCGGTACAAGAACTTCGTCGTCCCGTGGACGGCCGCGTTCATGATCTGGTACCTGGCCTACGTCGCCTGTAACAACTGGGCCCGCGGCTTCATGAGCCACCGGATCGGCGACACCCACATCAACGTGGCGCTGGTCTTCGGCCTGCTCCAGTTCGTCTCGACCTTCGTCATCGCCGCGGTCTACGGCCGGTTCGCGAACCGCAAGCTCGACCCGCTGGCCAGTGGCCTGAACGCCAAGTACAAGAGGGAGCGCCGCCGGTGAACACCTTGCTCGTCCCACTCGCCGACGCCGAACCCGGCAACCAGGCGCTGACCATCTCGCTGTTCACCGCGGTCGTCGCCGTGACGCTGTACATCACCTGGTGGGCGTCCCGGCAGAACAAGACCACCGCCGACTACTACGCCGGCGGCCGCTCCTTCAGCGGCGCCCAGAACGGCCTCGCCGTCGCCGGCGACTACATGTCGGCGGCATCGTTCCTCGGTATCTCCGGGCAGATCGCGCTCTACGGGTACGACGGCTTCCTGTACTCGATCGGCTTCCTGGTCGCCTGGCTGGTCGCGCTGCTGCTCGTCGCGGAGCTCCTCCGCAACTCGGGCCGCTTCACGATGGCCGACCAGCTCGCCTTCCGGATGAAGCAGCGCCCGGTCCGTACCGCGGCCGCTTCGTCGACGATCGTCGTGTCGATCTTCTACCTGCTGGCCCAGATGGTCGGCGCGGGCTCGCTCGTCGGACTGCTGCTCGGCGTGAAGAGCGAGGGTCTGAAGGCCGGCGTGATCGTGCTGGTCGGCGCGCTGATGATCATCTACGTGACGATCGGCGGCATGCGCGGCACCACCTGGGTGCAGATCGTCAAGGCAGTGCTGTTGATGACCGGCACGCTGCTGATCACGTTCCTGGTACTGCTGAAGTTCGACTTCAACCCGTCGAAGCTGCTCGGCGCGGCCGCTCAGCACTCCGGCAAGGGCGAAGCGTTCCTGCAGCCCGGTCTGCTGTACGGCAAGGACCTGACCGGCCAGATCGACTTCCTGTCGCTCGGACTCGCGCTGGTGCTCGGTACGGCGGGTCTGCCGCACATCCTGATCCGCTTCTACACGGTCCCCGACTCGCGGTCGGCGCGGAAGTCGGTGCAGTGGGCCATCGGGCTGATCGGCGCGTTCTACCTGATGACGCTGGCGCTCGGTTTCGGTGCGGCGGCGTTGCTCGATACGGGCAAGTCCTCAGCGGTCGCCGCATCCAAGGGCAACACTGCGTCGGTACTGCTGGCAGAGGTCGTCGGCGGTGGGGCCGACTCGATCGGCGGGGCGATCCTGCTCGCGCTGATCGCGGCCGTCGCCTTCGCCACCATCCTCGCGGTGGTCGCCGGGCTAACCCTGACGTCGGCATCGTCGTTCGCGCACGACCTGTACGTGAACGTCATCGCCAAGGGCAAGGTCACCGAGAAGAACGAGATCCGCGTCGCCCGCTTCGCCGCCATCGGCATCGGCGCCGTCGCAATCGGCCTGGCGATCCCAGCCCAGAAGCTGAACATCGCCTTCCTGGTCGCCCTGGCCTTCGCCGTCGCTGCGTCGGCGAACCTCCCGGCGTTGCTCTTCAACCTCTTCTGGCGTCGCTTCAACACGTCAGGCGCGGTCTGGAGCATCTACGGCGGCCTGATCTCCGCGGTAGTCCTGGTGATCTTCTCCCCGGTCGTCTCCGGCCGCCCGACCTCGATGATCACCGGCGCCGACTTCCAATGGTTCCCGCTCTCGAACCCAGGCATCATCTCCATCCCCCTGGGCTTCCTGCTCGGCATCATCGGCACCTACGTAGGCAAGGACAAAACCGCCGCCAACCGCTACAACGAACTCTCCGTCCGCTCCCTGACCGGAGCCGGCGCCGAAGGCCCCGGCAAGCACTAGCCCCCGTACTACGAACGCGCCCGCGACTCCTCTTGAGGCCGCGGGCGCGTTGCATTGGTGGGACTGGCGCATGACCCCACCAGTACCCGCGTCGCTGGCCAGCGGGGCGCGACGGGATCGTGTACCGAAGGACAGGAAGTAGTCGACCGGACCTAGTGCACCCTGAGCGTGGACAACGGTCGCATGTACGCCGTATCGGGGTGCACTACCTGTCGATCGGCACACAAGGAGCCCGCACCAACCGGGTTGGGCCTATGCAGGTGGGCCGATGGGGAAGGCTGCTGCGAAGCGGTCTACGTCCTTGGCGGTGCCTGTGGTTTTGAGTAGGCCGGACTTGAGGGCTGCTGCGCCGTCGAGTTCGCCGATGAGGAGGGGGGCGATGGGGGCGAAGGCTTCCAGGACTACAGCGCCTTCCAGGGGGCCGACGTCGACTAGTAGGTCGTCGCCGTCGATGACGGCGTGGATGGTGATTTCGCCGAAGTGGAGTTCGTACTTGGCTTTCAGGCGGGACGGCTGGAAGGTGGAGCGCAGGGCCATCACCAGAATGTCGGAGGTGATGATGTCGTCGGGGCGGAGTTCCCCCAGGGAGCGGGCACCCCAGCGGCCTAACGCCAGTACTACGTCTTCGAGGTCGGCTCCGTACGCAGTGAGCTCATAGACGATCGCACCGGACGGGCGCGGAAGGATGCGGCGCTCGACGAGACCCGCCTGCTCGAGTTCCTTGAGGCGCGTGGCCAACACATTGGTGGGGATCTTCGGGAGGCCGGCGCGCAGATCCGTGTAGCGCTTCGGGCCGACCAGGAGGTCGCGGACGATCAGCAGCGCCCAGCGCTCGCCAACCAGTTCCAGCGCGCGGGCGACCCCGCAGTACTGGCCGTAGGTCTTCGTCGTCATATCGACCACCCTACTCTCCTTGACAAAGTGTACTTGTTTTTATGAAGCTTAATGCATGGCAACCATGAGCAAGCAACAGCGCGAAGAGTTTCTGGCCGACACCCACGTGGGCGTCCTGAGCGTCACCGGCGAGCCCGGCCACCCGCCGACGAGCGTGCCGACCTTCTACGCCTACGAACCAGGTGGCGAGCTGACCATGTTCACCGGCACGCAGCGCCGCGCCCCCAAGAGGATCGAGCAGATCAAGCAAGCCGGCGTGGTGTCGTTCGTGGTGCAGCGCGAAGAGATGCCCCCGGCGTACGTGACCGTCGAGGCCGAGCTCGTCGAGATCAGCAAGCCGACCCACGAGCAGATGCTCACCATCGCCCGCCGCTACATGCCCGAGGAGCACGCCCAGGGCTACGTCCAGACAGAACTCGGCGACCCCGAAAACCTGGTCACCCTCTTCACCTTCCGCCCCACCCGCTGGCTCACCTCCGACACCTCCCGCTGACCCCCACCCCGAACTACCGTCAGCCCTCGTGCCCCGACTGCTGACTGCAACCGTCGCCCTCGCACTCGTCATCACGGGCTGCTCGATCACCACCAACCCGTCAAGTTCCCCAGCCGGTACGCCGCAAGCGCACGAGCAGACCTCAACCGGCACACCGGAAGAGTCGACACCAGCCCCAGCCGATACCCCACGATCGCAGCAGCCGGCCGCCACCACCCCGTTCGAGATCGTGGCCGGCGGCGGCACCGATGCCACCGCCGACAAGGCCCTCGACGCGAAGATCCTCGGCGCCGCATGGGACATCGAGATCGCACCGGACGGTACGGCGAACCTGCTGATCAACAACGACAGGGGACAGCTCCGCCTGGAGCGGATCCGCCCGGACGGCACCCGCGCCAAGGTCGACCTCGACTACAACCGCAACCTCGGCCGCCGGATCGCGGTCGGCCCGGACGGTTCGGCGTACGTCAACCTGCACGTCGGCGAGAAGAACGACGCGATCTACCGGATCAAGCCCGACGGCAGCCAGAGCGGGCAGCCGGTGATCGACTACACCACCGCAACCACCGGCATCGATGCCCAACCAGGCAAGGCGATCGGCAAGTTCGGCACCTTCACCGTCGACGCCAAGGGCCGGCTCGTCTTCGCCGTGGAGGTCAGCAAGGGCGGCCACTCCGGCGTGGTGATCCGCCGGCTCGAGACCGACGGAACGGTGCGGACGATCGCCGGCAAGCGCGCGAAGTTCACCACGTACGACGCCGCCGTGGCAGCCTCTGCCGCAGCGCTCCACCCACCGTCGAGCGGCGCGGCGCTCGACTGGGAGACGACGGCAGCCGTGCGCATCGACGAACTCGTGACCCAGTCGGACGGCACGATCCTGCTGGCGGCCGTCGGCGACGACAACGGCGGCACAGCTCGGACGATCCTGGCCATCACCTCGACGGGAAAGCTCACCGAAGTAGCGACATCCCAGCTCGGCGGCACGGGCGGCGCCCCTGTCGCGCCGGCGCCGTTCACCCAAGAGGGCACCGTGAACGACATCGGCGTACTCAGAGATGGTCTGGCCGCCGCCGGCGGGCTGATTGCCGTCTCCACCACCAAGCATGCGCCGGATGACACCACGGCCTACTACAACGGCAAGTACACGCCAGGGCAGCGGGCAGTTCTCGACCAGGCCCACGGGAAGGCGATCCGGCTGATCCGGCCGGACGGGTCCATCTCGACCGGGGCTCTGGGCGCCGAGTTCGCGCTGGGCGGCGGCTACCTGTACGTCGTCGAGCGCGACTTCCTCGCCAACGAACTGGTGCTCGGCCGGGTCAAGATCCCCGCCTGACGTCGTCGGCAACCTCCTCCCGGAGCAAAGCGTGCGGTCATGAACCGTTGACGCTCGCGTAGCGCTGCCGTAACAATGAGCCAGCGCTGTGCAAGAAATCAGCAAACTTACGAAACTTCCGTAGGCATCGTGCAATTTTCTTGGCAGCCGTAGTCCCTTGCGCCCTCACCACCCCGCCCACCGGAGAGGCCCCGGATGCCATGAGAACCACACGTGCACGATGGCGGCTGCTGGCCGCCACGGTCGTCGGCAGTCTGTTGCTGACGGCCGGACCGATGTTCGCCGCGGCCGGGCTGCACAGCAGCGGCTCGACCGCCGCTGCCGCAGTACTGGCCGGTCCCAACCTCGCGGCCGGCAAGGCCGCGACCGCCAGCAGCAACACCCAGAACTACGTCGCCTCGAACGTCACCGACGGCAACCAGGGCAGCTACTGGGAGAGCGCGAACAACGCGTTCCCGCAGTGGGTCCAGGTCGATCTCGGTTCGTCGGTCAGCACCAACCAGGTCATCCTCAAGCTCCCGTCGGGCTGGGGTTCGCGCAACCAGACCCTCGCAGTACAAGGCAGTACCGACGGCCAGAACTTCAACGACCTGTCCGCGTCCGCGTCGCGCGCGTTCACCGCACCGGGCAACACGCTCACGATCGACTACGGCAACTCGACCGCGCGGTACGTCCGGATCCTGATCACCGCGAACACCGGCTGGCCCGCGGGACAGGTCTCCGAACTCGAGGTCTACGGCCCGGCGACCGGTGATACTCAGGCTCCTACCGCCCCGGGCAGCCTGGCCTTCACCGAACCCGCCGCCGGCCAGATCAAGCTCACCTGGAACGCCTCGACCGACAACGTCGGCGTGACCGGGTACGACCTGTACGCGAACGGCGCGCTGCGAACCAGCGTGGCCGGCAACGTGCTGACCTACACCGACACCCAGCCGGCCAGCGCCTCGGTCAGCTACTTCGTCCGCGCGAAGGATGCCGCTGGCAACCAATCGCCGAACAGCAACACGGTCACCCGCGGCGGCAGCACCGGTCCGGGCACCAACCTGGCGCTCGGCAAGCCGATCACCGCTTCGGGCTCGGTCTTCACCTTCGTCGCGACCAACGCGAACGACGACAACGTGCAGACCTACTGGGAAGGCAACGCCAACCCGGCCACGCTGACCACCCAGCTCGGCTCGAACGCCGACCTCAGCTCGATCGTGATCCGGCTCAACCCGGACAGCGCCTGGGGCAACCGCACCCAGACGTTCTCGATCCTCGGCCGCGAGCAGAGCGCGTCCGGGTTCACCACGATCGTCGGCTCCGCGTCGTACAACTTCAGCCCGTCGACCGGCAACACCGTCACGATCCCGGTGAGCGCGCGGATCGCCGACGTCCGGCTGAACTTCACCGCCAACACCGGCGCCCCCGCCGGTCAGGTCGCCGAGCTCCAGGTGATGGGCGTCCCGGCCCCGAACCCGGATCTCACCGTCTCCAACGTGACGTGGACGCCCGCGGCACCGGTCGAGACCGACGCGATCACGCTGTCCGCCCGGGTCAACAACACCGGCACGGCGGCCTCCGGCGCGACCGACCTGAACTTCTACCTCGGTACGACGAAGGTCGGCACCGTCGCTGTCGGCGCCATCGCCGCCGGAGCATCCGCCACCGTCACAGCATCGATCGGCGCCCGTGACGCCGGCAGCTACCCGCTGAGCGCCAAGGTGGACGAGTCGAACACGATCATCGAGCAGAACGACGCCAACAACACCGGCAACAGCTCGAGCCCGCTGGTCGTCACCCCGGTCGCGAGCTCCGACCTGATCGCCTCGTCAGTGAGCTGGAGCCCGGGCAACCCGGCCGCCGGCAACACGGTGACGTTCTCGGTCGCGATCAAGAACCAGGGCACCATCGCCTCGGCGGCCGGCGCCCACGGCATCACCTTGACGCTGCTGAACGGCAGTACCGTCGTACAGACCTTCACCGGCTCGTACTCCGGTGCGATCGCCGCCGGCGCCACCACCCCGGCGATCAACCTCGGCAACTGGACCGCGGCCAACGGCCGGTACTCCGTCCGCGTCGTGCTCGCCGACGATGCGAACGAGCTGCCCGTCAAGCGCACCAACAACACCAGCGAGCGGCCGTTCTTCGTGGGCCGCGGCGCGAACATGCCGTACGACCACCTGGAGGCCGAGGACGCCTCGACCGGTGGCGGCGCGGTCGTGGTCGGCCCGAACCGGACCATCGGCGACCTCGCCGGTGAGGCGTCCGGCCGCAAGGCGGTCACCCTGAACTCGAACGGCGCGTTCGTCGAGTTCACCACCAAGGCGAGCACGAACACGCTCGTCACCCGGTTCTCCATCCCGGACTCGGCCGGCGGTGGCGGGATCAACTCGACCATCAACGTCTACGTCAACGGCACCTTCCACAAGGCGCTCCCGCTGACCTCGAAGTACGCGTGGCTGTACGGCGCGGAGGCCGGCCCGGGCAACTCGCCTGGCGCAGGACCGGCCCGGCACATCTACGACGAGGCGAACATCATGCTGGACGGGACCTTCCCGGCCGGTACCAAGATCAAGCTGCAGAAGGACGCGGCCAACACCACCAACTACGCGATCGACTTCATCGACACCGAGCAGGTCTCGCCGATCGCCAACCCGGGTTCGGGGTACGTCGTACCGGCCGGCTTCAGCCAGCAGGACGTACAGAACGCGCTCAACACGGCACAGCAGAGCTCGACGTCGCTGGGCGTCTACCTGCCGGCCGGCGACTACCAGACCACGGGCAAGTTCAACGTGAACAGCCGGGCGATCAAGGTCGTCGGCGCCGGTCCCTGGTACACCCGGTTCATCGCTCCGACCAGCCAGACCAACACCGACGTCGGGTTCGACGCCGCCTCGTCGGCGAACGGGTCGACGTTCAGCGGGTTCTCGTACTTCGGCAACTACGACAGCCGCAACGACGGTCCGGGCAAGGTGTTCAACTTCAACGGCACCTCGAACATGACCATCGACAACATCTGGATCGAGCACCAGATGTGCCTGTACTGGGGTGCGAACACCGACAACTCCACGATCAGGAACTCGCGGATCCGCGACACCTTCGCCGACGGCATCAACATGACCAACGGCTCGGCCGGCAACCTGGTCAGCAACAACGACGCCCGCAGCACCGGTGACGACAGCTTCGCGCTCTTCAACGCCGTCGACGGCGGCGGGGGCGAGGTCCGGGACAACGTCTTCGAGAACCTCTCGGCGACGCTGACCTGGCGGGCGGCCGGCTTCGCGGTCTACGGCGGCACCAACAACATCTTCCGCAACCTGTACGTCGCGGACATGCTGGTGTACTCCGGGATCACGATCAGCTCGCTCGACTTCGGCATCCCGATGAACGGCTTCGGCGCCACTCCGCCGACGCAGTGGCAGAACATCTCGGTGGTCAGATCCGGCGGCCATTTCTGGGGAGCGCAGACCTTCCCGGGGATCTGGATCTTCTCGGCCTCGAAGGTGTTCCAGGGCATCCGGGTCAGTGACGTCGACATCGTCGATCCCACCTACAGCGGGATCATGTTCCAGACGAACTACGTCGGCGGGCAACCACAGTTCCCGGTCGCCGACACCATCCTCACCAACATCAACATCTCCGGCGCCCGCAAGTCCGGCGACGCCTTCGACGCCAAGTCCGGCTTCGGCATCTGGGCCAACGAACTCCCAGAACCAGGCCAGGGCCCCGCCGTAGGCAACGTCACCTTCAACAACCTGACCCTCTCCAACAACGCCGTAGACATCCGCAACACCACCACAACCTTCACCATCACCCGCAACTAACCCACTCCACAACGACGGCCCGCCAGGAGTCCCTAC